>JBNKKI010000161.1:0-32699 GCA_050291745.1 Gammaproteobacteria bacterium
CAGAGCATCCTTCAACAAACCATACCCCAAACCTTTCCCCTTGAAAGAGTGATCGACGGCCAGCCTGCCTATCAGAATCACGGGGATCGGGTCTGGCATGTTTTTCTTGATCTTCCCTGGGGCATCTTCCCGATTGACCGACCCTGTTGCCAAAGCGTAGTAGCCTACAACGCGGCCCTCTGGCGAGCAGGCAACATAGGTTCTGGCAGAGCCGCCTACCTGCTGGGCCTTTGCCGCCTTCTTCTGAAGCCAGTCGTTGAGGCTCGGTCTGCCGCAATCGAAGTTCTGGAGGTCGTGTTCCGCCCCCAGGGGGGCGGGAGCGGTGATCACTCCCACGGAGCCTTGCGTTCCATAAGGCGCTGCAAGCGGGGATTGCTGGCAGGCGGGGCATCCAGTGCGGCGACAAAGCGCTCAAAGCGCTTTTCGTCGACGGTAATAAGCCGCTGGTCAAGGATCACTTCCTCGGCACGTTGGATCGCCGCTTCCAGTACGAACTCAGTGCGGTTGCGGTGGGCGATCTTGGCAGCGCGGTCGATGAGGCTGCGTACCTTCGGCTCGGCTTTCATGTTGATCGGGACTGATATGGCCATGACGGCATCTCCTATATGATGTATCTACTGTATAGATTATAGCGTGTATCCAACGTGTATACCAACAAATATTCCCCCGGTGTAAAGCAAGGAGAAATTAGCCCGTCACTTCATGTTAGGGTTGCGGATTCGCAGCAAGAAGTAATTCCACATCAATATAGCTCAGCGCGAAGACGATTTCGGTGTAGCCGTGGGTGCCAGTAAACCGCAAGTAATTGATATATATGGGATATATTATAGTGGCCAAACTATGCAAGCAAATTACGGCCAGACTATGGTGGCATGAACATGTGAGAAAGATTGTTTTTTGGCAGAAATTGCGTTTTACCATAAAGTGGACCGACAGTTTTTTACCATAATCTGGCAAAACGGTCATTATATGGGTGAATTTACATTTGGGAAACGTGGTGGTATTAAAATAGTGCCCAGGGGCGGATTAGCCTGTCTGGAACAGGCTAACGTGAGCGATAGCGAGTCCGCAGGATATGTCTCAGGGATGAGACATACAATCTAACCACCGACAAAAATGCTGTTCGATTCCAAGCACGATATTCGGCTAAGCAGTTTTTTTTGGGAAACGTGGTGGTATTAAAATGGTGCCCAGGGGCGGATTAGCCTGTCCGGAACAGGCTAACGTGAGCGATAGCGAGTCCGCAGGATATGTCTCAGGGATGAGACATACAATCTAACCACCGACAATTATGCTGTTCGATTCCAAACGGATCTCGGTCAATAGCGTGGCTACAAAATTTCAGGGATAAACAATTAGAATGGTGCCCAGGGGCGGAATCGAACCACCGACACGAGGATTTTCAGTCCTCTGCTCTACCGACTGAGCTACCTGGGCATACCGTCTGATCTGAATGATCAGTTTTGCGAGACGCGTATTAAATAGATTTGAACGGCTCGAGTCAAGTATGAATTGCCCAGAGTCATAAAAAGTTTTGAAAAGTCTTACAAATCACCCTCTGCACCAGCAGATATAATGGAGTAAATGTTATTTCTTACTGTCATACCTAATCCTTGTAGTGCTTTCGGTAACGCGGCATCACCCATTGTTTTGTCCATATTTAAGGTTATTAGCCAGGCTTGCCCTGCATCATCCAGTACCAATGATATTCTACAGGGCAGATATCCAGCGAACGCCATGCTGTGCTTAACCATTTTTGCTGCAATATTGGCATCACAGAATTGAAAAATTTCCATTCTGTTGGATTCTCCTCCATTGGCTTTCACCTGTTCTGACAATGGCATGTGGCCGACTAATTTAAAATTCAGGAAATTTGCCCGTAATTTCATGGATTCGATGGCATCATCGGCTGAAACATCTTCTACAACCTTGCATTTGATCATATTCATGACGTCTTCTGAACATTCTTCAGATAACTCAAACATTTCCATTGCCTGTGTATTTAAACTAAATCCAAGTAAAAACAGGCTGGTAAATAGTATTTTTTTCATATGACCTCTTTATAAATATGATTAATTAGTGGTTTAGGCTGGTTATTATCGACTAAAATTACGACCTTTAAAATAGTTTTATAATTACGGTCAGTATACTTAAACCTAGAAAAATCAGTTGAATCATGAAAGTCTACGTAACACCTTAATGCACCTGATAAAATCAAAAACACAGTCTTCACCAATCAGGTGACTACGGTGTTTTTGATTTGACCATGCACATCAATCTGTTACGCATCTTTTTCACGCTCAACTGATTTTTCCAGGTTAAACCGATAAACGAATGATTTTCAGAGGACTTCTCTTATGTTGGATAGTTACCAGTTGGTTGAAACTCGCTTACAAACACCTCTGGAAAATGGCGATACGGTTTGTAACCTTTGCCTTTGGCGTTGCCGCTTAAGACATGGTCAAAGAGGGTTTTGTCAGGCTCATGTGAATCGTCACGGGACTCTTTATAATCTTTCCTACGGTATTATTTCTGCCATCGATGTTGAAGCCATCGAGAAAAAGCCTGTATACCATTTCCAACCCGGTACTAAAGTGATGTCGATTGGTAGTTATGGCTGTAACTTCCGCTGTAAGGGTTGTCATAATCTGGAAATTTCCTGGGGTGTCAGTGCGCTGGATAAACTGGCTCGAGGTGAATCGACCGATGCCTGGGTCAGGCCTGAAGAAATTATTGAACTGGCTAAAAAACAGGGTGTGGATGGAATCGCTTTCACTTATTCTGAGCCAGCTGTGTGGCTTGAGTATGTTATTGATGTGAGCAAACTGGCGAAAGAGGCAGGATTATATACTGTGTATGTTTCCAATAGTTTTGTTACCGATGATGCCCTGGAAGAGGTAGCCCCTTATATCGATGTGTTATGTTCAGATATTAAAAGCCTGTCTAATGAATTCTATAAAGATATTTGTCCAACCAGTTCGGTTGATCTGGTTCTGGCATCGATAAAAAAGGCTCATGAGCTGGGAATTCATGTTGAAACTCGAACTAATATTATTCCCGGTAAAAATGATGATCCTGCTGAGTTAAAGCGAATAGCTGAGTGGATACTGGAAAATTTAAGTGAAAACAGTCCATGGCATGTGACTAAATTTTTTCCTGCCTATCAACTCTCTCATATTCCTGAGACACCAGATGAAATCATTCAAACTGCTGCAGACCAGGCTAAAACACTGGGCTTGAAATATGTTTATGCTCATACCGATATCAGTTGTGATTGTGCTTCTGAAAATGCCACAGTGAATGACTGGCTGGGTAAAACAGAAAATGAAGTGCCTCAGAAAAACGTATGTTCAGCCAGTTGCTGTGGCAGCGAGGGCATTTTACTTAAAAAGCTGGAAAAAGAAGCCGGGTTGGTGGAATAAAATTATCTTAAACCTGAATCCGGGTTCAACTCGTCCAACTGCGGATTCCAGGTTGAAATCATTGTATTTCAGCCATTAATTTTCTAATTTTATTCTCAGATACCGGCACTCTGGTTTTCATGGGTTGTGCAAAACAGTTAATTCTAAATTCTTCTATCATCCAGCGGCATTGCTCAAGTTTAGCGGCATTATTTGTCGTATTTGAATTTTCATTCGCCAATAATTTTTGATAGTCACTGGATAGACTGATTATCAAAGGCAGGTTTCTATCCGCTGAAGTTGAATCCTGCTGAATTTTCTCCAGTCTTTTCATCATTGCCTGAAAATAAACCGGTATTCGATTTAAATATTGCGTTTGAGTATCTCTGATAAAGCCATCATAAATCAAATTCTCGCACTGCTGCCAGCAGTCATCCAGATGTTGTTTAGGCAGGCGTGATGCCTGTAGTTGATTTCTGGCTTCACGATAATTTTTTAAAACCTTAAATACTGTTTCAGCTTTTGCATTGGCCGTATTGATAAAATTCTGTTTATATTGATCGATAAGCTTTTGAAATTGATCTCTATTTTCCGGTAAGCCTTTCGCCAGAAAACAATCTTCAACACTGGACATTAAAATATCTTCAATCAATTCGTTTTTTGGTGCTACTGAAATATACATTAATGCTGACTGTTCAACCTGTGGTAAGTTTTTCTGCAAATACTTTAGCGTATCTTTTAATTCAAACATGATTAAACGGGAGATACCGGTCGCATGATAAAAAGCGGCATCAGCTTCGGTTTCAAACAGTTCTATCGCGACATAATCCCGATAATCAACCAATGCTGGAAAAGCGGTAATTAAGCTACCTTTTTTATTCAGTTGAAGCTGTTGTGGTAATTGATCAAAATCCCAACTTTTCAATCCTTTGCGAGTAATACTGTCATCATTCTGCACCTGTTTTTCAAATTGCTGATTTGCGACGCCTGAATATTCTGCTTTAAGTTCGGCCAGCGAACGTGAACTTACCTTGCAAACACCATCCTCGATTAAGCAGTAACGCATCAAAAAATGGCTTTCAATATTCTCAGGTTTCCATTGCTCTTTTTCGACTCTGATGCCGGTCATTCTTTGTAACTTGTCGGATAACTGCTCATACAAAGGTTTTTGCGGATCTAATGATTCCATACAGGCTCTGGTGAAATCAGGCACAGGAATAAAATTTTTGCGTAGCATTTTAGGTAAGCTTTTTATTAATGCCTGTATTTTCTGTTCCAGTAATCCCGGTACCAGATAATCAAAATCCGCATCTTCAAACTGATTTAATACCGCTATGGGGATGTCCACACTGACTCCATCAGCTTCATCTGATGGATCAAATACATAACTTAATTTTAAAACCTGATTTTTTATGGACAGGGTTTCAGGATAAGTATTGGTATCTTTTTCATGGTCAGTCTGTAATACATCCTGATCAAACAGGGTTAGACTTTTAATTTGCGAAGCATCAAGCTTTTTTGCCCAGCTTTCAAAACTGACTCCATCCACAATAGTTTCCGGTAATTGCCGGTCATAAAATGCGTAAACCTGATCATCAGCAATCAATAAATCACGCCGTCTTTCACGTTCTTCCTGTTCACGATAAAAATTGATTAACTTTCGATTAGCCTTGATAAAATTCACTTTAGTCTGATAATTGCCTTCCACTAAAGCTTCACGAATAAATATTTCGCGCGATTCTTTTTTGTTAACGCTGGCATAATTTACACGTTTTGCTGCTTCAATAAGCAAGCCATACAGACGCGTATTTCTAAAGGCAGCTACCCTTCCCTGCTTTTCCTGCCAGTGCGGTTCGTAATATTCATACTGATGTAAATGCTGTAAGTCAGCCACAGCCCATTGCGGGTTCATACCACTCACAACATGTGCATAGAGCCTGCTGGTATCGAGTAAAGAAAAAGCCATAATCCATTTGGGTGTTTTACCGGATAGTACGGATGCTGGAAAAATTGCTGTTTTGCGCCCTCTGGTTGTCTGGTATTCCTTATCCTGGTCAAATGCTGCGATATGACTGGGTATGCCAGATAATATGCTTCGATGAATCTGTTCGCTACCGGCTTTTGTTGTATTGAGGGTAATTTTAAGTTCTTTTAACTGTTCTTTTATCTGCTTATAAATATCCTGCCACTCTCTGACTCTTAACCAGGACAGGTAATTTTTCTTACACCATTTAGCAAATTGATTATTGCTTAAATCCTTTTTTTGCTGATTGATTTCATCCCATAATTTTAGCCATCCTAAAAAGTCTGACTTATCATCCTGCCAAAGTTTAAATTTTTCATTCGACGCCTGACGGTTTTCCTGAGACTGGTCTCGCGGGTCCTGCACAGATAATACAGACACGATGATTAATACTTCAGCGACACAAGCATTTTGACTGGCACTGATTAACATACGGGCTAACCTGGGGTCTATCGGCAAACGACCAATAGTTTTACCCAGACGCGTGACCTGGTCATCTGCTTTAACAGCCTGCAATTCATTTAATAATCTATAACCATCAGAAATTAAGCGGGAATCAGGTGGTTCTATAAAATCGAAATCCCGAATATGCCCAACTCTTAAACTATCCATTTGTAAAATGACCGAAGCAAGATTGGTACGAAGAATTTCAGGCTCGGTAAATTCAGTCCGATTATTGAAATCTTCTTCATCATACAATCGAATACATATTCCCGGAGCAACACGACCACAGCGTCCTGCCCGCTGATTGGCTGATGCCTGAGAAATTTTTTCGATAGGTAAACGCTGTACTTTGGCTCGCCATGAATATCTTGAAATACGGGCAAGACCTGTATCTATAACATAGCGAATACCTGGCACTGTGAGTGAAGTTTCCGCCACATTAGTCGATAAAATAATTTTACGGCGCTGGCTTTTTTTGAAAATACGCTGTTGCTGTTCATTTGTTAAGCGCGCATAAAGTGGTAATACTTCATATTGCTGAAACCGTTTAGAAATTTTATCGGCAGCTTCACGTATCTGGCGTTCACCGGAAAAAAAGATTAGTGTGTCCTGAGGACTGATTTTAAATAATTCTTCCAGAGCATCCATGACTGCTTCACTGCGATCCCGATCTTTTTGCTCTTCATCTATAATTGGCCGGTATCGTATTTCTACCGGATAGGTTCGCCCGGATACCATCACCATAGGGGCATTGTCGAAATATCTTGAAAATCGTTCAGGATCAATGGTTGCGGAAGTGATAATCAACTTAAGATCCGGTCTTCGGGGTAACAGCGTTTTTACAAACCCCAGAATTAAATCTATATTTAAACTGCGTTCATGTGCCTCATCAATTATCAGAGTCTGATATTCATTCAGCCATCGATCATTGTTGATTTCAGCCAGTAAGATCCCATCGGTCATTAACTTAATATAACTATCTGGGCTGGTTGTATCGGTAAAACGAACTTTATAGCCAACTGCTTCACCAGGTTGTGTATTCAATTCCTGAGCAATCCGGCTAGTCACCGATCTAGCAGCCAGTCTACGAGGCTGGGTATGACCAATTTTTCCTTTATCAGCAAGTCCAAGATCTAAACATATCTGAGGTAATTGCGTGGTTTTACCTGAGCCTGTTTCACCGCAGATAATGATTACCTGATTTTCACTGATAACCTTTTTAATTTCCTCTCGTTTATCATAAAATGGTAATTCTTTATTTAACGAAACGACGGGACGATTCTGACGGCGTTGACTTACTTTCTGAATAGATTCATCGATGGCTTGCTGTAATTGCAACTTTTTCGCTGCAGCCTGTTTTTTATTTTTCAGCTGACGCTGTAATCTTAACAGGCTGACACGATCAGAAATTGCACATTGCTGAAAAATCTGCTGATTGAAATTATTTTGACTCATTTAATTCGCTCATCGGCAGAAATGGGGGTAAGGAGATACCTTTTATAGAAAGTAAGATGTAATCTGGCAGTTTCATTAGTGATAAAAATTAGATATTTTGAATCAAGCTTCCAAACCATTCAATTATTCACTGAGAGTCTCAGCCCGCAGTCGACATGTACGACTGTCAGTTAAACCTTATCAGGGTCTGGAAATTGTTATTCCGAAAAGATTTCCTAAAAAGCAAATACCGCGCATTCTACAACAACATGAAGCCTGGATCATAAAACAACTGGAAAAACATCATCAAACCCTGCAAAAAATTGAATTACCGGATAATCTGTTAATTAATCTGACCAGCACGAATTTATTAATTTCCTATGAGCCGGGAGCAAAAGCGAGTCTAGATGAATCAGATTATGCTCTGCATATCATTTATCAGACTGAACAGCAGGCGATTAAACTGCTCAGAAAATGGATACGCAGCAAAGCCATTGATCTCTTACCGCCAATGCTCGATCAAATAGCCTGTGAGTTCAATTTTGACTATAAAAAAGTCGGTATTCGTAGCCAGAAGAGTCGTTGGGGTAGCTGTTCAAGTGCCGGAACAATCAGTTTAAATGATCAACTCTTATTTATGCCTGAAGAAACGGTTAGATATTTAATGATTCACGAGTTATGTCATACTCGATTTATGAATCATTCTGAAAATTTCTGGGCCCTGGTGGAAAGATGCTGCGCAAACTTCAAAACTCATGACAGAACACTATCAAATGGTCGAGAAAAAGTGCCGAACTGGTTTAGCGCAAGCCTTTATATTTCATAGATAAATCCGCTTACTCATTGTCTTTCAGGAAAATATATTATATTCATAATTTATTGGAATAGAGATCACAACTATGTAATAGATGATTCGACATTTCCACGAAAACTTTGCTATGATCCAGTTTAAATGGAGAAATAATAATAACTACGGTGACAAGTCAACAGCTCAAAACTGATGCTTTTAATTTATTTTCACGCTATTCAATTGACTATGTACTCTTTAGCGTAGTCCTTTTTATTTGCGTGGGTATAGGTGTATATACTACTCATAATGAAGTTGTTCAGGCACAAAACAGGGATGGTATCAATTATGAAATTGAACAGGGTAAAGTCGTTGTTACCGAAGTAAGAGAGAATAGCCCTGCCTGGCTTGCAGGTATAAGAATAGATTCAATCATTATCTCTATTGATAACGAACCAGTTCACAGCGCTGACCAATATTTAAATCTTCTCACTTCTAAAAACAGAAACCTGGTTTTTGTCATTGAAAATCATGGGGCGCTTAGCAGTCATATTGTCAATAAGGGCATGAAGCCTGAACTACTGATGATGTTAAAAATTACCATCATCAGTACTTTATTATTAATGCTGGCTTACATATCCATACCCAATAAAGGCAACCCGAGGACTACCAGGAATACATTAATAACCTATTTGTTTTTAAGTATGGGGCTGGAATACTCACTTTTACCGCTGCGCTTTATCGATGTATTTACGCATGAAGTCCCGCTCTGGATCACTTATCCAAATACGATATTATGTGCGATTGTTGGAGGCTTAACCCTCGGTTTTCAATTGCACATTCTCTGTATCACACCAAAACCACAAGCCTGGTTCACCAATAGAAAAAAATTAATATTATCAACAATATATTCACTTGCCATTTTTTGTATGGTCGTACTTCTTTTAAGTTATTTTCGTTTCGAAATTAAAGGTGTATATAATTATTTAGTCTCCCTCTATGCCTGGGTTATGGTCGATATTATCTGGGTCATTCTTATCCTGCTTATCCTGTTTATTCAATATATCAGCACTTCTTCAAGAAGGGGGAAGAACCTGATTATAATTTTATTTTCAGGATTAATACCTTATATTGCTTCAGTACTCTTTTTAGATTTTACTTTTGTGGCTGATATCGAAGAACAGGCCTGGCAGGAACCTTTAGAAATTTTCGCCAGTTTTTCAATTGCTATCAGCTTTTTAATTGTCATCAAACGTTACGACCTGGCTGATATCGGTCGAGATATCCAACGACCTCTTGTATTTAAAGCTATTTCGGCTTTATTCATTATTTTCATTCTGGAAAATATCTATGAACAATATTTAACTAAAGAAAATATCAATCTTACAAATTCCCTGTTTTTCGCCATAGGAAGTTTTTTCATTGGAATGCTATGGATTCCAATTGCACACCTTTTACAATACTGGGCATCTCATTCCTGGCATAATGATGCTGATTCCAACCAGAAAGAGTTGCATAAGGTACTGGATAATACTCTGACTTATAGCAATAATCATCGGATTGCTGAAAACCTCCCTCGCCTTTTAAGTGCCTGTATAAATACTGACTGGGTTGCTATTTCGATATATAACAATAATGACAAACCCTTTTTTTATTTTATTCAAAATAGCGATAAGCTGGTCAATGAAAATGAAATTGAAAATGAATTAACGCTTTCACTTTACGGAAACCAGAAGGACTATACAGTTGCGCCCACCTCTTCTGATTCATCCTTGTTTGATAAAGGAGGAACTCTTGTTTTACCTTTAACCTACAGGGAAAACATTTATGGTGGCATTGCCTTAGCTCAAAGTGTAGATGAGCATTTAATAACCAGAAAATCTCTTAGTATTTTTGCAGACGAACTGGCTGAAATAGTTTTCCTCAACCAGATGAGACAACTGGCAATCATCGATGGTTTAACCAATATTCTTCGTAGAGAAGCTATTATGGAAAAACTGTATGTCGAGTTTGTCCGATATTTAAAGACCAGTAAGGAAATTTCCATCTGCCTGGTAGATCTGGATCATTTCAAAAATATTAATGACCAGTATGGTCATGCAGCAGGTGACCTGGTACTGAGAGAAATTGCTAATTTACTAGATCAAAATATTAGAAATACTGACTTTATCGGGCGTTATGGTGGTGAAGAATTTTTAATTGTATTACCAGACACCATAGACACAGATGCAAAGATTTTGCTGGATTCATTACGCCAGACAATCGAGCAAAATGAATTCAGAATTTCCGATGATAAAAGCATAAAAATTGAAGCATCTTTTGGCCTGGCAAGCACCAAAAACTTAATTAATAATGATAATAACAACCCTTATCATATAATTCAGAAACTGGTAGAAGAAGCAGATATCGCCTTATATCTGGCAAAACAAATGGGACGAAATCGGGTTATCCTGGCACCTAGCACTCAGTTACATTAACCGCGAGACCACCTCGCGAAGTTTCCTTATATTTCTTTTTCATATCTTTACCGGTTTCACGCATGGTCGCTATCACTTTATCCAGCGTAATAAAGTGCTTACCATCACCATTCATCGCCATACGTTTGGCATTGATAGCTTTAATGGCAGCCATTGCATTACGTTCTATACAGGGTACCTGCACCAGCCCATGAACCGGATCACAGGTTAATCCTAAATTATGCTCCATCGCTATTTCAGCTGCATTTTCCACCTGCTCGGGTGTACCACCTGATACTTCTGTCAAACCGGCGGCTGCCATCGAACAGGCTGATCCTACCTCTCCCTGGCAACCCACCTCGGCACCTGAAATAGAGGCATTTTCCTTATATAAAATGCCTATAGCCCCCGCTGTTAACAAAAAGCGGACTATATCTTCTTCACTGGCATTGCTAGAAAATCGATCATAATATTTAAGTACCGCTGGTATAATCCCTGCCGCTCCATTGGTCGGTGCGGTTACCACACGGCCTCCTGCTGCATTTTCTTCATTCACTGCAATAGCATACAGGTTTACCCAGTCTATCGTAGTTAAAGGATCTCGCAGGGCTTCTTCCTGCTGATTACATAGTTTCTGATAAAGACCGGGAGCACGACGTTTGACATTTAATCCCCCCGGTAATACGCCTTCATGCTGACAACCCGCTTTAATACAATCCTGCATAACCTGCCAGATATCGAGTAAGCCCTGTTTTACTTCGTCCTCACTGCGCCAGCATTTTTCATTTTCCATCATCAATTGACTGATAGAAGCATTGTTGTGCTGACAAAATTTGAGCAGTTCAGCCATACTTTTAAAAGTAAAAGGTAACACCGTCTCGTCATCAGCATGAATAATATCCTGCTGAGCCGCTTTTTCTTCAACGACAAATCCACCACCTACTGAATAATAGGTATTACTAAACAATTCGTTTCCATCTGAATCAAATGCAGTTAATTGCATTCCATTAGAATGATAGGCAAGACATTTTTTTTGATGCATGATGAGGTGATCCGATTCGATAAAGCGGATAGCATGCTGTTTCAATAAATCGAGAGATTGTGTGGATCTTATGACAGTAAGACGCTGATCAATGGTAGTAGTATCAACAGTCTCCGGGCTTTCTCCTTGAAGCCCCAGTAAAACAGCCTTGTCGCTACCATGTCCTTTTCCAGTTGCACCTAAAGAGCCAAATAGCTCAATTTTAATGCAGGAAGTCTGTTGTAGTTTTTGCTGCTTTTGCAGAGCCAGAGCAAACTTCCCTGCTGCACGCATAGGCCCGACCGTATGAGAACTGGAAGGGCCTATACCGATTTTGAAAAGATCAAAGACACTGATAGCCACTGATCTTATCCATTCAAATTACTGATAAACCGGGAATCGCTTACAAAGATCCAGCACTTTGGCTTTGACTTCATCAATCACCTGCTGGTTCTCCATATCATCCAGCACATCACACATCCAGCCAGCGAGTTGAGTAGATTCATCCAGTCCCATTCCGCGAGTTGTAATAGCAGGAGTACCAACCCGAATACCGCTGGTTACAAATGGAGATTGTGGATCATTTGGCACTGCATTCATATTAACTGTAATATTGGCAGCACCTAAAGCAGCATCCGCAGCCTTTCCGGTGATTCCACGTTTAATAAAGTCGACCAGAAATAAGTGGTCATCAGTACCACCGGATACAATATCAAATCCACGATCAAGGAAAACAGAAACCATGGCTCTTGCATTATCAACAACCTGTTGCTGATAAGCTTTAAATTCAGGTTCAAGTGCTTCTTTAAAAGCGACCGCTTTAGCTGCAATCACATGCATTAATGGGCCACCCTGTATACCAGGAAATACAATCGAGTTGAATTTCTTTTGTAGCTCTTCATTGGCTTTGCAGAGAATGAGTCCACCACGTGGCCCTCTCAATGTTTTATGCGTTGTGGTGGTTACAACATCAGCAATGGGAACCGGACTCGGGTATACACCGGCTGCGACTAATCCAGCAACATGAGCCATATCAACAAATAGATAAGCACCAACTGAGTCAGCAATATCACGGAAACGCTGCCAGTCAATAATTCTGGAATAAGCCGAAAAACCGGCAACAATCATTTTAGGCTGATGTTCTTTGGCTAAAGCTTCTACCTGATCATAATCAATTTCACCGGTCGCTTCATCCAGACCATACTGAATAGCATTATAAATTTTTCCGGAAAAATTTGGTTTTGCACCATGGGTTAAATGGCCTCCATGAGCCAGACTCATACCCAGAACGGTATCACCCGGTTGAACAAGCGCCATATAGACAGCGGTATTAGCCTGTGAACCAGAATGAGGTTGAACATTAGCATAATCTGCACCGAATAATTCCTTAGCGCGATTGATCGCCAGTGTTTCAGCATTGTCAACAAACTCACAACCACCGTAGTAACGTTTAGACGGATAACCTTCTGCATATTTATTGGTGAGTTGAGAACCCTGCGCTTCCATCACACGTGGACTGGTATAATTTTCCGAAGCAATTAATTCTATATGCTCTTCCTGACGTTGATTTTCAGACTCAATTGCCGCCCAAAGTTCATCATCATAACCTTTAATTCGATCATTCTTACTAAACATGTTTATCACCTAAATATATGTATGTCTGGAAAAGCCGATACCATGAAGCTTACTGGTATGAAGATCCTGAGATCTGCAGCGACCAGAGTCGAGCTTCGTGGATTACGCTCACTGAAATTTTGCGGGTATTATCCCAGTTCGATATCAACAATCAACTCATTTGCCAGGTCTTCCAGTACCTCGCTTAATTTTTCTACGCTATAACCTTCAGCCAGACATAATGTAATACTGGCTTTAAAGAGCTTTTCTCCTGACATAGAAGCTTCTATGACTTCACTTTCCATATCTTCGACAGTTGCACCATTATTAACCAGTAAAGTAGATATGCGGTGAATAATTCCGGGTCTATCCTGTCCAACCAGTTCAAGCTTAATGCACTGATTCTGGTTGCTCATATCCTGAGCTTTATCGACTGGTTCGATATTGATATGTAAGTCTTTAACCGTTGATTTAAGTGTTTCAGAAAAAGCATCGCATTGATCTACCGGAATATTAGCCCTTAATACACCGGCAAATTTTCCTGATAAATTCGCCATTCGACTTTCAACCCATTCACCATCGAATTCAACGATAATCTTGGAAATTGACTCTACGATACCCCGACGGTCATCACCAACAAATGTAATCACTAGAGATTTTGTCATTTAAGCTACTCCTCGTATTCACTAATTGAAGGACAGGAACAAACCAGGTTTTTATCACCATACACATTGTCCACTCGACCAACTGGAGGCCAGTATTTGGATTTCTTTAATGAGTCAACCGGATAAGCAGCCAGTTCACGGTCATAGGTATGACTCCACTCACTAGCAGACACAGATACAACGGTATGAGGAGCATGTTTTAAGGGGTTATCATCTTTATCCAGCTTTCCGGATTCAATATCATCAATTTCCTTTTTAATCGCAATCATGGCATCACAAAAACGATCAATTTCGAATTTTGACTCACTCTCAGTAGGCTCAATCATTAAGGTACCCGGTACAGGAAATGACATTGTTGGCGCATGAAAACCATAATCGATCAGGCGCTTGGCAATATCATCGACGGTTATCCCTGTCTTATCCTTAATTGGGCGTACATCGATAATACATTCATGAGCAACCATACCGTTTGGATCTGTATACAGAATCGGATAATAGGCCTTCAATCTCTGAGCAAGATAATTAGCATTCAAAATCGCTACCTGAGTTGCCTGCAATAAACCTTCTCTTCCCATCATCGAGATATAAGCCCAGCTTATCGGTAATATACCAGCACTTCCCCACGGTGCGCCGGAAACGGGACCTACGTGCTCAGGTCCATTTTTTAATACCGAATAACCGGGAAGAAAAGGTTTTAAATGCTCAGCAACACCGATAGGACCCACTCCCGGGCCGCCACCACCATGTGGTATAGCGAAGGTTTTATGTAAGTTAAGATGTGAGACATCGCCACCAAATTTACCCGGTGAACAGACACCCACCATCGCATTCATATTGGCGCCATCGATATACACCTGTCCACCATGTTGATGCACCAGCTCACAAACCTCAACCACACTGGCTTCAAATACACCATGGGTCGAAGGATAGGTAATCATAATTGCCGCCAGATTTTCACCATGTTTTTCAAGCTTGGCTTTTAAATCAGACAGACTGATGTTGCCATGATCATCGGTAGCAACCACGATCACTTTCATACCAGCCATATGAGCTGAAGCAGGATTAGTACCATGTGCAGATGCGGGTATCAGACAAATATCCCTGTAAGCTTCATCACGACTTTCATGATAAGCACGGATAGCCAGTAAACCTGAGTATTCACCCTGAGCACCTGAGTTGGGTTGCAGAGAAACAGCATCATAACCTGTTGCAGTACAGAGCATTTGCTCCAGTTCTGAAGTCAATTGTTGATAACCCTGTGCCTGATCTATTGGAGCGTAGGGATGTAAGCCGGCAAATTCAGGCCAGCTGATGGGCATTAATTCAGAAGCAGCATTTAACTTCATAGTACAGGAGCCCAGAGGAATCATAGCCCGATCAAGAGCAAGATCCTTATCAGCTAAATAGCGCATATAACGCATCATTTCAGTTTCTGAATGATAGGCATTGAATACCTGATTGGTCAGATAGGCACTAGTTCGAACAAATTCTTCAGGCAAACTGTCATCAACAGTTTTATCCAGATCAGCAACTTTAAGCGGGCAATCCTGACCAGCGAAAACCTGCCATAAAGCTTCTATATCCGAAATTGCTATTGTTTCATCCACAGCAATGGAAATTAATTCATCATTAAGCTTACGTAAATTATAACCCTGCTCAACGGCGAGCTGCATAAATTTGTCGGTATCACCAGCAGTTTCAATAGTAATGGTATCAAAGTAATTTTCGCTTCGAATGTTAAACCCTGACTGCTGCAGACCACTTGCCAGAATAACTGTTAAGCGATGAACACGCCGGGCAATTTTCTTTAAACCTTGCGGGCCATGATAAACTGCATACATACTGGCCATAACAGCGAGTAATGCCTGAGCGGTACAAATATTACTGGTCGCTTTTTCACGACGAATATGTTGCTCACGAGTTTGTAAAGCTAGCCGATAAGCAGGGTTCCCATGGCTATCTATAGACAGGCCAATTAATCTTCCAGGCATTGAGCGTTTAAACGCATCACGTGTCGCCATATAGGCAGCATGCGGACCACCATACCCTAATGGCACGCCAAAACGCTGCGTATTACCGACTGCGACATCTGCGCCAAAATCACCCGGAGGCGTTAATAAAGTCAAACTCAATAAATCAGCAGCTACAGCAACAAGCGCTTTTTTCTGATGAGCCTGCTCACAGACTTCTGAATAATTTTTTATATCTCCGGTAGTATTGGGGTATTGCAGCAAAACACCAAAAATATCCAGCTCGTCAAACCCCTGCAAAGGGTCACCAATAACCAGTTGAATATCAAGCGTTTCCGCTCTAGTTTTTACGACATCAATATTTTGAGGATGACAGTCTTCTGCAACAAAAAATACTTTACCCTTATTTTTACTCATGCGTTGGCACAATGTCATAGCCTCGGCACAGGCAGTAGCTTCATCCAGCATTGAGGCATTTGCCAGCTCCAGTCCGGTAAGATCGGCAACCATGGTTTGAAAATTCAACATGGCTTCCATACGGCCCTGAGATATTTCTGCCTGATAAGGTGTGTAGGCCGTATACCAGGCCGGGTTTTCTAAAATATTTCGCTGAATAGTCGGAGGAGTAAATGTATTGTAATAACCCATGCCAATACAGCTTTTCAAAATGCGGTTCTTAGCAGCCATAGTTTTCAAAGTATCCAATGACTGCTGCTCTGTCAGTCCGCTTTGAATAGTCATATCATCATGACGACGAATTGACTTTGGTACTATTTTATCTATCAATGAATCCAGTGAATCCAGACCAAGTAATTCCAGCATTGCTTTTTGTTCAACACTGTCGGGGCCAATATGACGACTTTTAAAGTCATCATTCTGCTGCAGCTGATCGATAGATAACTGTTCATTCAACATGGGAGTATTACTCATTCTGATTTACTCGGCATCTTCCAGACGTTCCATGTATTTATCTTCATCCATCAAGTCATCAAGTTCTGATTCATCATAAAGTTTTACCTTAATAAACCAGCCTGCACCCATTGCATCTTCATTAACTATGCCCGGGTCAGCATCTAACTCTTCATTAATTTCCAGAATTTCACCGGAAACAGGCATTAATAAATCGCTGGCTGATTTTACAGATTCAATAACAGCTACCGCATCCCCTCTTTCAACTTCATCACCCACCTGGGGTAACTCAATAAACACCAGTTCACCAAGTTGCTCCTGAGCAAAATCGGTAATCCCGACTAATGCTGTTCCGTCATCTGCAGTTAAAATCCATTCATGATCTTCTGAAAATTTTAATATAGTCACTTTTTTTTCCTCAAAAAATAAAAAAACAAATTGCCCAAAGAGTACGAAGGAAATTAGTAATCCCGGCTATGTATCTTATTCCTAACTTCGCGTACTTAAATGAAAATAAAGAAGTTTAATCTTTATTTAAACCCGAACCTGTGATTACAGATTTTATTTAGCCTCGATAATAGTTTTGCTTAACAAAGGGTAATTTCACAATGTTAACCGGTATTTTTCTGTCACGAACCAGTGCAAATAATGCAGTATCAATTGCTGAGTATTCTTTCTTTACGTAGCCCATTGCTACTGGCCCATTGACGGTAGGGCCAAAACCACCACTGGTGACAATTCCTACTTCATTATCATCTGCATCGAATAAAATGGCTTCATCACGAACCGGTATACGTCCTTCAGCTAGAATACCCACTCGTTTTTTTGTCACACCATTAGCTATTTGTTGCATGATAATCTCTGCGCCAGGATATCCACCCGGTCTGGCACCATCCGCACGACGTGATTTAGAAAGTGCCCATAATAAACTGGATTCAACTGGTGTTGTTTCTTTATCCAGGTCATGTCCATACAGACAAAGACCACACTCCAGTCTGAGAGAATCACGTGCACCCAGTCCAACCGGTTTCACTTCAGTCTGAGCTAATAAAGTTCTGGCCAACTGCATGGCATGATCATTGTGAACAGATATTTCAAAACCATCTTCACCGGAATAACCTGAGCGGGTCACGAAGCAATTCATACCATCTATTTCAAACTGAGCAGCCGTCATAAATACCAGTTTATCGCTTTCCCCATCGGTCAAACGGGACATAACAGCACCAGACTGTGGGCCCTGCAATGCCAGTAATGAATAATCATCAAGTATTTCTATTTCGCATTCATCACCAATTTGATCTTGCAAATGCTTAATATCCTGTTCTTTACAGGCGGCATTAACGACCAGAAACAGGTGATCACCGGCATTGGTTACCATCAGGTCATCCATTACCCCGCCTTTCTCATTGGTGAATAAGGCATAACGCTGTTTCATCGGTTCAAGATCTACGATATCTACCGGCACCAGTTTCTCCAGTGCAATTGCTGCATTTTCACCCTTTAATTTCAATTGTCCCATATGAGAAACATCAAATAAACCCGCCAGTGTTCGAGTATGCTCATGCTCTCTTACCAGCCCTAAAGGGTATTGAACCGGCATCGAATAGCCGGCAAAAGGAACCATCCTGGCTTCCAGCTCTATGTGAAGGTCATACAGCGCAGTCTGTAGTAAATTTTCGTTAGCGTCATTCATAATGAATTCCTCTGGTTTAGGCAATTTTGTTTCTTATTGGAAACACGGCTAAATTTAACATTATTATTATGTCAGTCAAGGCCGTATTATAGATTTAAAAACTCTATTTTTATATCGACAAATCCTGCGATGGCGTACATACCCATAAAATCTCAGCATCCTGCTCACTTTCCGATACACAGACATGTCCCATACCGGCATCATAATAAATAGAGTCTCCTTCCTGTAATCTTATCGGTTCATAAAATTCACTGAAAAAAGTAATTTCTCCTGATAAAACCAGTAGAAACTCTTCACCTGAATGTCGCACCCAATCTTTAAAATCCTCAAAACAACGCGCATGGACCACTGATTTAAAGGGCACCATTTTTTTATGACTTAACTCACTTGCCAGTAACTCATGATTATAGGTTCGTGTCGGTTGCATTCTTCCCTGCCCTTTAGCAGTGAAAGACCTGCGCCCGGAGACCAGAGGTTCATCACTGGAGACAAATAATTGAGGCACATCTATTCCCAGTCCCGCAGCCAGCTTTTGCACGACATCAAAGCTTGGCGATACCTGCTCATTTTCAATTTTTGACAGCGTGGACTTGGCCAGACCAGTCCGCTTTCCTGCTTCCTCCAGCGTCCATTTATGCCTTAATCTAATTTCACGGACTTTTTCACCAAGTTTTAAAGGCTGGAACACATCGTCATTTTTCATGGCTTTATCATAGTACTCACAGTCAAAAACGTCATATTGAACTATTTTAATCACTTCTGTTTCCAATTGGAAACAAAATTTCAAAACTTGATGAAAGAATTATCTTGTGTTGATTGAGCATAGATTGTTTTTTGAGTTTTGCCATTTTGTTTTGCTGTCAACCTTCAGTCATAAACCATCAGCAATCAGCTGTTAGTCCGTACCCATTTATATTGACACACAACTAAATAAAACTTGTCTACCAACCACCTGATAGGTAAAGTATTTTGTTTATTCATTCCGGTTCATTTCATTGAAAATCAAGCTCTGTAAACTCATCATTATTCTCCCATTATTAGCTGGATTAAATGCTTGTGAACAATTACCCGGTCAGACTCAATCAGCACAGCAACAAGCCAATAAGCCATCGAAACGTCCCGCCCATGCAGTGGAAGTAGTAACAGTAGAAAGAAAGGCAATTAGCATAAAAAGAACCTTAACCGGCACTCTGGAAGCTCCGCGAATTGTGCATGTCCATAGCGAACAATCTGGTCGAATTATCGAGCTACCATTTTATGAGGGTGATCATGTAAAGGCAGCTAGTATATTGGCCCGGCTGGATGATGCTCTGCTTCGTGCCAGTTATGCAAAAGTCATCGCGTCACGGAAACAGACAGAAGTAAATTTGAAGCGCCTGCAAAAACTTTTACCGAGCAAATTAACGACTGAAGATGAAGTAGCTCGAGCTATTACTGAAGTAGAACTGGCTAAGGCTGAAGAATCCCTGCAAAAAATACTACTTTCCCGCACAGTCATTAAAGCGCCTTTTAGCGGTGTTATTAGTGAGCGCTTAAAAGAGCCCGGTGATGTGGTAGCCTTAAATGATCATATATTGACATTATTTGACCCCAAAATAATGACCGCATCCGTACAGTTACCTGAACAGTTACACAGTCGAGTTGCAGTCAATGATCCGGTACAAATCAGGATAGACAGCCTGGGGGACTACAGTTTTGAGGCCAGGGTTTTACGTATTCATCCAATTCTGGATGAGGCTACCAGACAGGGCACTGTTGAAATATTATTACAACCCGTTCCCACTGGCGCACGTCCGGGTCAATTATGTCGAGTTACTATACAAACAGCGAATACAGACCGTCTGTTAATCCCTCTAAAATCATTGCAATTTGATGCTCGTGGCAGCTATGTCTATAGCATAGATGAAAATTCTAAAGCTCAACGTACTTCAGTTGTTACCGGTCTGCAATTTGATGAATCAATAGAAATTATCGATGGTATTACTGAAAACAGGCGAATTGTCTCTCAGGGCTTTCTGGGACTAAAATCAGGTACAACTATAAGAGTCGTGAATCCCGTACCAGTCACTTCCAGTACCCCAGATCAATCTACTCAAATGAAGGATTTGAAGTCGCTATGAAACAGCGATTCAGACAAGGTGGACTAGCCGCATGGTCAATACGCCACCCGATTGGTGTCATCATGCTGGCATTAACGGTGGTTGTTCTGGGCGTGGGTTCTTTACAAAGACTCGGTATCAACCTGCTACCAGATTTAATTTACCCTGAAGTCAGAGTACGAATCTCGGACCCCGGTGTACCAGCAAGAATTATGGAAGACCGGGTAACCCGTCAACTTGAAGAACAGCTGGCAATCACGGAAGGCGCTATTCAGGTACAGTCAAATTCGACTGAAGGGCAAAGTTCCGTTGATTTAAGCTTCCCCTATGGTCATGATATTGATCTGGCCTTACGGGACGCCAGCACGCGTCTTGATCGAGCAAAACGGTTTTTACCGGATAGCATTGAACCACCGGTCATTTATAAACGGGATCCTTCTCAAATTCCCGTGCTGGAAATGGTAATCAGTTCAACCGATAGAGACTCTATCGCTCTACGCAACTGGGTCGATTACACTTTCGCCAAATGGTTTTTAAATCTACCCGGTGTTGCTGCAGCAGAAGTGGGTGGTGGTCTAACCCGTGAAATTCAGGTTATAGTCGATCAGGATAGACTGAGTGCTTTTGGATTTACCATTGAAGATATTTCGACTCTGTTAAAAAATGAAAACAAGGATGCTCCCGGTGGTAACCTGCAAACAGGAAGTCGTGAGCTTAGTGCTCGCACTCTGGGGAGATTTAAAAGTGTTGAAGATGTCTCTGCTTTACCACTCTGGAATAATAATCAACAAGATGGCGGTTTGCGTTTGCAGGATGTGGCGCGAGTCATTGACAAGAATGCAGATGAAAAACTGCGTATCCGGCTTAACGGTATACCAGGCATTAAATTGTCGATTCAAAAACAACCTGCTGCTAATTCAGTAGCGGTTGTTGATGCGGTTAAAGAACGTTTACAATGGCTACGGGATCAAAATTTAATCCCGCCCGATATTCACCTCGATCCGGTGGGTGATCAATCAACATATATACGCCATGCATTACGTAATGCAGCCATGGCTGCATTCTCCGGGGCAGCACTGGCCATGCTGGTTGTATTCCTGTTTCTGGGTAGCCTGAGACGAACTCTGATTATTGGCACCGCTATTCCACTGGCGATTCTGGTGACATTTGTGATTATGGATATGGGTGGACTAAGTTTAAATATTATGACCCTGGGAGGACTGGCTCTTGGCATAGGCTTACTGGTGGATAACACGATCGTCATGCTGGAGAATATATCTCGCCATCAACGTTTAGGTGAAACAGATCTGGAGACTCAGGTCACTGCGGCATCAGAAGTCAATAGCGCTATTGTGGCATCAACCTCTACAAATCTTGCCGCTGTACTGCCATTTTTATTTATTGGTGGACTGGTCGGATTATTGTTTAGCGAACTGATTATTACTATTTCTGCCGCGATTGTTGGTTCTTTGATTGTAGCATTAACACTGGTTCCAGCTTTAGGTGCAAGAGTACATCAATCCAGACGAAATCTGTTACAAACATTCATGAACAGCATTATTCAGGCAATGCAGTCAGCCTATTCCAGTCTGACCCGTTTAATCCTGCAACTACCCTGGCTACCTTTTCTTATATTATTACCATTGATGTATCTGGCTATACCAGTGCTAATAGAAGGTAAGCAGATTTTCCTACCCAGCATGGATGAAGGAGAGATTTCAGTCAGATTAACCGGCGAAGCAGGTACTCGACTGGATGAAACTGATGATTACATGATTCAGCTGGAAAATCTTTTTCTTGCTCAAGCTGATGTATTAACTGTTTTTACTTCTTCAGGTGGCCGTGTATACGGCCGCTCTGAACGACAGGCTGGTAATACCGGTTCACTGGATATTAAGCTTGTTCCATTAAAGCAGCGCGATCGTAGTAGTGAACAATGGGTCAGGGATATGCAGAAAAAAATTGCAGACCTGCAATTAACCGGGCAAAAAATACGCATGAGAATTCGCGGTGTGCGCGGGGTAAGAGTTAGTTCTGGTGACGATGACTTAAGTATTCGGGTTCAGGGTAATAATACCGAAGTACTGACTGAACTGGGGGAAGAAATAGTCAGTCGATTAGGTGATATTAATGGATTAAAAAATTTAAAACACAGCTATGAAGAAGTGCGTAACGAAGTCTCGGTGAATATCGATCGTCAACGAGCGGCAGAACAGGGTGTTCGTATCGACGATATAGGATTAGGATTACGTGCTGCACTGGATGGCCTGGTTGTCTCCAATTTTATCGAAGAAGATCGTCAGGTTGATATTCGACTTCGTTTACCTAGAATGGGATTCCGCTCACCTGATGATCTGGGTAATATCCTGGTAGGTATAAATCAGGGTCAACCCATACGTCTGCGCGAAGTAGCCAGTGTCAGTTTCAATCCGGCACCGGCCAGTATTTTACGGGATAATCAATTGAGAATTGTCGAAATCACGGCATCGCTAACTGGAGATAAAAGTATCGAGCAAATCATGCAGCAGATTGATAATAAATTAGCTGATTTTCCTTTACCTGATGGCTATAGTCGTTATAACGGCGGAGAACTAAAAACCTTGCAACAAGGCAGAAAAATGGGCGTTATATTATTGTCTCTGGCACTTTTCCTTGTTTTTGTTGTTATGGCTGTACAGTACGAATCACTGGTTAACCCATTAGTCATTTTACTCAGCGTTCCTTTTACTGTGATCGGTGTTGCGGCAGGTATAGATTTGACTGCCACCCCTATCTCTATGCCCGTCTGGCTGGGTTTAATTATGCTGGCAGGTATTGTCGTTAATAATGCTATTGTGATGGTAGAACAGATTGAAATCGAGAGAGATCAGGGGATGCAAATGATAGACGCCATAGTACAAGGAGCAAAACTGCGCTTACGCCCCATTCTGATGACGACACTGACAACAGTGGTAGGAATGACTCCTTTAGCCATAGGTTTTGGAGAAGGTTCCGAAATGTTACAACCACTTGCAGTAGTGATTGTATCCGGATTAAGTTTTTCAATGCTAGTCACCTTAATACTGGTTCCATCAATGTATCGTCTATTTCATCTTTTTCGAAATAGCCCAGACAATTCAGCCATAGTTGAACCAGCAAAAACTTAATTTTTTTATTGCTTAATATTACTGATATCGGTGTTGTTTCTAATCAGATTTAGCCAGCCTGGTGGGGGGCTGCCTGTTTAACATAGACAGTCTGCGTAGGATAGGCAAATTCGATGCCTTCCTGCTCGAAGCGTTCATGGATACGCAGGATAATGGACTGCTGAATATCCATGTACAGGTTGTAATCGGGGCCTAGCACGTAATACACCGTTTCGAAATTGAGCGCGTAATCACCATAGCCCTGAAAGTGGGAACGGTCAAAGCGAACCTTTTCCTGCTCCAGAATCGTTTCCCGCACAATCTCTGGAATCTGTTTTAACTGATCTCGCGGAGTCTGGGGTTATCAGCTTTTTTCACACTCAGCTGATTTTTCACGACTCTAAAGCAGATGCTGTTCGCATCCATTCTAGATAGTCATTTACTTCAGCTGTATTTTCTGCTGGTGAAAACGGATATAAATCCTCTTCTAAATTCGGAATATAGGCACCTTCTTTAACTTCAAGCGCTAATGTTCCCGTTTTTTTGCAAACATAGGAATGCCAGATATTCGGGGGAATTTCTACAGATCTCACCGCATTTTCTGATAATTCAATTCGTTGCAATATATTTCCATTATGATCGAATATCAATAAATCCATTTCGCCATCTAAAACTGTAAAAAACTCCCATTTATATGGCTGAGAATGTCTATGAGGCCGGATGTAAGTATCAGGATTAGTGCTAATAAATAATCTTTGAACTGAGGCATCAGGCGACTCATGTACATTGATGTTTGCCCGCTTACGGTCTGATTCTCTGGCCTCATTGCTTAATTTTGTAAGGGCTTCTTTTGTTATTAGCTTAATCATGAGCAGTTCCTGAAATTTATGAATATTTTTATGATATAGGATGCTTCCAGGCTTATATATTTTTTTTCGCAAATTGGATGATCTAGGCGTTAACTCTATTTGGCTATTATCCTGGAAAAATCAGTGAATCATACAATTCACCGTTACAGCCTCCTGTAATCAGATAATTCTAAGCGATATTTATTCTTATGTACTATGACGAAGCTATATATTCCGTGTATAATGCCGCCTTTTTTAGAGTTCACTCTCCTGTTTTAATAATGACTTTGGCGCTTCATCATGTCCTTATTTAAAACTCGGCAGTTAAACCAACCGGTCAGTCATTCGTGAAAACCTTAAAGTCAGGCTTCAAGTGCTCTCATTTTTATACTTCTAATGATGAAAAATAAAGATCCATTCCTCCCTTTTTCAGCACCTTCCATAGGTGAGTTAGAAATCGAAGCAGTCTCCAATGTATTGCAGTCTGGCTGGATCACAACGGGTTCTAAAGCGAATGAACTGGAGTCCCTGTACTGCGAGCAAACGGGTTGTAAACACGCTATAGCCCTGTCTTCAGCCACAGCGGGGATGCACCTGATGTTACAGACGATGGATATCAAACCGGGGGATGAAGTCATTACTCCGTCTATGACCTGGGTTTCTACGATCAATCTAATCGTGTTATCCGGTGCCACCCCTGTTTTTGTGGATATCGACAGAGATAGCCTGATGACCAGGGCAGAACACATCGAACCAATGCTGTCAGAGCGTACCAGACTCATTATTCCAGTGCATTATGCTGGAGCACCTCTCGATATGGATGAACTTCGAAACCTGTCCACAAAAAATAATATTCCTCTGCTTGAAGATGCAGCACATGCGATTGGTACAGAGTATAAATCACAGCCAGTAGGCAAATCAGGAAGTGCAATTTTCTCCATGCATCCGATTAAAAACATGACGACCGGTGAAGGTGGCATGTTCTGTACAGATAATGATGCACTTGCTGAAAGAATACGCCGTCTGAAATTTCATGGATTAGGCGTTGATGCCTTTGCCCGCGAAACTCAGGGCCGTGCCCCCCAGGCCGAAGTCATAGAGCCTGGTTTTAAATACAATCTGCCAGATATGAATGCGGCACTGGGCGTAGTGCAGATGAACCGACTTGCTGAGTTTAATCAAAAACGTCAATTGTTAGCAAAAAAATACCTGGAACTATTCCTTGAAATCGATGAAATATCACCTTTATCCATACCTCAGTTTGAACATAAACACGCCTGGCATCTCTTTATTGTAAGACTGGACGTTGAAGCAAGTGGATTATCACGGGAAGCGTTTATGACTGCTCTCAAGGAACGCGGTATAGGCAGCGGTTTACATTTTCATGCAGCGCATCTGCAAAAGTATTATCGGGAAAATCCGCTAGCCCGAATGTCTGAACTGCCTGAGACTGAATGGAATAGTGGACGAATATTATCTTTACCACTGTTTCCAGATATGAAAATAGAGGATGTTTATAGAGTAGTGGACACCATTAAATCGATCTTATCTGGTCATAAAAAATGAAATCAGAACCTGTAATTGATATTCCATCGCCTTCTTTGAATCGACCGTGGTTATCCATAGTGATACCGGTTTTTAATGAAGAAGCTAATTTACATGAACTCATTGAGCGCTGTTTAGCGGTTTGTGAAAAACTGGATAAATCTTTTGAAATCATTCTTGTGGATGATGGCAGTAAAGATGCTTCGAAAGATATTATTCGACAGGCTGCAGAGAAGCATAAAACAAAAATCGCCGGTGTTTTCTTAAACAGAAATTATGGTCAGCATTCTGCCGTTATGGCTGGATTCTCGCATTCTACAGGAGATGTAATCGTTACTCTGGATGCCGATCTGCAAAACCCACCAGAAGAAATTCCCAAATTACTTCCCCCGATTGAACAGGGCTGTGACGTAGTTGGTAGCATTCGCATGAATCGTCAGGACAGCCGCTTTCGCCGCCTGTCTTCACGTCTTATTAACAAGACAGTCCAGAAAGCAACAGGCGTTATGATGAGTGATTACGGATGCATGTTACGAGCTTATAGACGACCGATTGTGAATGCTATGCTGCAATGTCGTGAACACAGTACTTTCATTCCTGTACTGGCGAATAGTTTTGCCAATAAAACAGATGAAGTTAAGGTCGCTCATGCCGAACGCAGCAATGATGATTCAAAATATGATATCTGGAAACTGATAAACCTTCAGTTTGATCTGTTAACCAGTATGACAACTTTCCCTTTACGCCTGTTGAGTATTATGGGTGGAGGCATCGCACTGCTTGGTTTTATGTTCAGTATTTTGTTACTGGTTATGCGATTTGCTTACGGTGCTGAATGGGCGGCTCAAGGAGTATTCACCGTGTTTGCTGTATTATTTATCTTTGTCGGCATGCAATTACTGGCTATGGGTCTGGTGGGTGAATATATTGGTCGAATCTATAATGATGTGCGTGATCGACCCAGCTATTTTATACAGGAAGTGGTTGGAACCGGTGCTACCGATACAGACACCGCCCATATGATCGAAATTGATTGAAGAAGGAAGCGTTTATTCATTCAAACGCTTCCCTTTTTGTCCTGCTAATACAGGATTTTTTAAATACCTTTACTGATTTACTGGAGATACTATGAAAGCAGTTGTTGTTGCTTACCACAATATGGGTTGTGCCGGACTGGAAGCCTTAATGAAACATGGTTTTGAAATTGAAGCCATTTTTACACACCTTGATGATAAAGCGGAAGGTAGCTGGTTCAGTTCTGTTGCTGAACTTGCAGCAAAGAATAATCTACCAGTTTTTGCTCCGGATGATATTAACCACCCCATCTGGGTAGAAAAAATTCGTGCTTACCAGCCGGATGTCATTTTTTCATTTTATTATCGTGATCTGCTGAGCGAAGAAATCCTCTCTATTCCTGCATCAGGATGTTTTAACCTGCATGGTTCTCTGTTACCTAAATATCGTGGAAGAGCACCATTAAACTGGGCACTGGTCAATGGCGAAACTGAAACAGGTGTTACATTACACGAAATGACTGCTTCACCTGATAATGGCGACATTATTGCTCAACGCAAGATTACTATTCTTGATACCGATACAGCACTGGATTTAAATAAAAAAGCCGTTTCAGAGGCTCAACTATTACTGGATGAATGTCTGCCAAAAATCCTGGATCATAGTTTCACTGCTGTTGCACAGGATAATAGTCAGGCCAGCTATTATGGCGGAAGAACACCGGCAGACGGTGCCATCGACTGGAATAAATCCAGTCAGGAAGTTTATAACCTGGTTCGCGCTGTTACTCATCCTTACCCGGGCGCCTTTACCTTTAGGGGACAGAGCAAAATCATGGTATGGTCGGCAAAATCAATCCCCGGCACAGGTCATAATGCCATTCCAGGTACAATCACTTCAATCAGTCCACTGCAGGTAGCTTGTGCCGATGGCCTGCTGGAAATATCTTTTGCACAGAATGAAAATGACATTTATTTATCCGGCGAACAGCTTGCCAGCCAGTTAAATCTGGTTGTTGGTATGCGTTTTCAAAACGACCCTGCATTAACTATCAGTAAAACCCGCAAGACAAAAATTTTAATTCTTGGAGTAAATGGTTTCATAGGAAACGCGCTAACTGAACGCTTACTGAAAGATGGAAACTATGAAATCCACGGTATGGATTTAAACAATAATGCCATTACCCGTTTTCTTGATGAACCCGATTTTTACTATCATGAAGGCGATATCTCTATACATCGTGAATGGATAGAATTTCATGTTAAAAAATGTGATGTTATTCTACCGTTGGTAGCCATAGCCACTCCGATTGAATATACCCGAAATCCATTAAAAGTTTTTGAGCTGGACTTTGAAGAAAACCTGAGAATTGTGCGCTATTGCGCCAAATACAATAAACGCATTATCTTTCCTTCTACTTCCGAAGTATATGGTATGTGTCAGGATAATAATTTCGATGAAGATAACTCTAACCTGATACTGGGACCGATCAATAAACAACGCTGGATTTACTCGGCAAGTAAACAGTTACTGGATCGTGTTATCTGGGCTTATGGCAAATCAGAAGGTCTTAAATTTACACTATTCAGACCTTTTAACTGGATTGGCCCAAGACTTGACTCGCTCAATTCGGCTCGCATTGGCAGTTCACGTGCAATCACTCAGTTAATATTAAATCTGGTCGAAGGTACACCGATACAATTAATTGATGGTGGTGAACAAAAACGCTGCTTTACCGATGTTTCAGAAGGTGTTGAATGCCTGTTCAGAATCATTGAAAACAGAAATGGGGTTTGCGATAGCCAGATTATTAATATCGGTAATCCTGATAATGAAAGCAGTATTAAACAGATGGCAGAAATGCTGGTTAAAGAGTTTGAATCTCATCCATTACGAAAGCATTTCCCCCCACTGGTCGGTATGCATAAAACAGAAAGCCAGTCTTATTATGGTGATGGTTATCAGGATGTTCAGCATAGAAAACCCAGTATTGAAAATGCCAGGCAGTTATTAGACTGGAATCCTGAAATTATGCTCGAAAGCTCTATAAAGGAAACATTAGATTATTTCTTACGCGAATATGCTGAAGAAAATAATCTGTAACTAACAACTAGCTTATGACTCTAAATAACCAGGCTTTCTGATCGATGCGTATCAACAGTGACCCCATTTACGTTGGTTTGAGGGTCGACGTGGATACTCTGAAAGGAACTCAGGAAGGTATTCCATATTTACTGGATGTATTTGAGAAACATAAAATACTGAGTAGCATATTTTTTTCTGTAGGCCCGGATAATATGGGAAGACACCTGTGGCGTCTTCTCAAGCCTGCATTTTTAATTAAAATGTTGCGCTCGAATGCGCCCGGATTATATGGCTGGTCTATTCTGTTGCAGGGAACTTTCTGGCCCGGAAGAAATATTGCAAAAAATGCCGGGGCAGAAATAAAAGCTGCCTGTGATGCAGGTCAGGAGATTGGGTTACATGCCTGGGATCATCATTTATGGCAACAAAAAGCTGATTTCATGACGGCTAAAGAGGCCGCACAACAACTGGATCTGGGATATTCCAGTCTACAGTCTATTGCTTCCAGACCTGTGCACTGTTCAGCCGTTGCCGGCTGGAAATGTACAGAGACTATTTTACTCGAAAAGCAGCACTATAATTTTTCATATAACAGTGATTGCCGGGGTGACTCGATATTTATCCCTGTGGTCAATGGTCAGCCTCTGAGTACGCCTCAAATTCCGGTTACACTACCCACTTATGATGAAATTATCGGTCAGGATGGCATTAACGATCAAAATTACAATGAACATATGCTATCACTGATAAAACCAGATCAGCTGAATGTGTTAACGATTCATGCTGAGGTTGAAGGTATCAGCAGGAGAAAACTATTTGAAAGATTTCTGGATTTAGCCAAACAACAGGGAATAATTTTCACTTCTCTCAATAAGTTACTACCTGAAAATCAGTCTGAATTACCTCATCATACGATTGAATTAAAATCCCTGCCGGGAAGAGAGGGAACATTATGTTATCAAGGAAAAAAAATATCAGGCTAATAAATTTATGATGAATAACAGTCAGCAGGAAATTATTAAAAAGAGTGCCTTAATATCAAGCACTCTCATTTTTTGTTATTTCATTTTCTATATTCTTCCTCTCAATCTACGTCCTCTGGCTATTCCAGATGAAACCCGGTATGCAGAAATTCCTTATGAAATGTTAGTCAGTGGTGATTGGGTAACGCCCAGACTAAACGGCTTGAGATACTTTGAAAAACCACCTCTCGGATACTGGTTAAATGCCATCTCAATTTCTACTATAGGTGAAAGTAATTTAGCCGTTCGCTTTACAACAGCAATCGCAACCGGTTTAACTGCTTTATTCATTTACTTCTTCAGCTTAAAGTTTTTTGCCGATCGAAAGAGTGCATTATTAAGCGCATTTACCTATCTATCATTTCTAGGCGTTTACCTGTTAGGAACTCATGCCACTCTGGATGCTTTATTAACCCTGTTTCTTACCACCGGTATTATGAGTTATGTTCTTGCAACACTGGAACCTCACTCTGGCAGAGCCTGGTTATACTGGATATTATGTGGTTTATCTCTCGGTCTCGCTTTTTTGACCAAAGGCTTTTTAGCTTTCGCTGTACCCGTTATCGTGCTGGTACCCTGGTTGTTATGGCGGCATCACTGGAAGGCTCTTCTACTCAAAGGCTGGCTGGTTATCTTAATAGCAATATTGACTGCATTACCCTGGGCCCTACTCATACATCAGCAGGAGTCGGACTTCTGGAATTATTTTTTCTGGGTAGAACATATTGAAAGATTTACCGCAAAAGATGCTCAGCACCAGGAACCTTTTTATTATTTCATAATATACCTGCCTTTACTGGCTTTTCCCTGGTTTAGCCTGCTACCTGCCGCTCTTTCCGGTCTAAAGAATTCACCTCAACAGGGTACCCCGGGGATCAACCAGTTACTATGGCTCTGGCTGTTACTGCCTTTTATCTTTTTTTCTATGTCCAGCGGCAAATTAGCCACTTATATACTACCCTGCTTTCCTCCCCTGGCTATATTAATATCTCAGGGTTTATACCGTTATTTTCAGGAGAAAGGCTCGTATCGCTTATTTAAATGGGGTACTGCCATCAATACACTGGTGATGATGCTACTGCTAATCATCATAGTATTTTTTCAATTAAAAAATGACTCCCGCTCACCCTTTGAAAGCAATGAAAGCTTTCAGCTCAGTGTACTGGTATTCAGTATTATACTTGCTTTAATCAGTGGCTGGCTGATTATCAGGAAAACAGGGGGAGCTAAAAAAATGGTTTTAACATTCGGATTTCTACTCCCGGTTATCGCTTTCATGACGGTTTCCACCCCCTATAAAATAATCGCCAAAAAAGCACCGTCGCAATTGATATTAGAGGCAGCGCCATTAATCGATAATAAAACGATAGTGATCAGTGCTGGCTCGATGTTTAGAGCCGTCAACTGGTATTTAAAACGTCAGGATGTTTATTTACTCACAAAAAATGAAGTTGAGTATGGTTTGAATTACCCGGATTCATCTTATCGCTTTATGACAGCGACAACATTGAAACAAATGATCCAGGAAAAATCTGAACACCCTGTTGCCATATTCTGTCATCGTGACTGCCCCGATTATCTGCTTAAAATGTTGCCTGCTGATGTTACTTTAAAAACCTTTGGTTCTTTTGAATTTAGATTGATCAGATAAATGGATGCATTATTAATTATCATTACTTTGCTATTAATCACATCAGGGCAAATATTACAAAAAATTGCCGCTGATAAAGCATCTAAAAAAATTGATGAAAGTTTTATTCGCAGTTTAATTTATCAACCTGCAACCTGGTGGGCAATAACCTGTATGGGCTTAGGTATGGCTTTCTGGCTAGCCGTTTTGTACAGAGTGGAAGTCAGCCAGGCATATCCATACTTAGGTTTCGGTTACGCCATGGTCTTAATCGCCTCACGTGTCTGGATGAATGAAAAAATCAGTAAAAGCAGGTGGTTTGGCGTACTGTTAATTATCTGTGGAATAGGAGTCTTATCCATTGCCTGAACAAAATAAGACAGGTATCAACAAGTACGGAATACTATTGTTATTCAGCAGTATTTTATTAGGCAGTGCTGCCCAGTTGATGATTAAACTGGGTATGAATATCCTGCCGTCCGATTTAAACAGTTCTATGGATATTCCCTGGGCTTCATTATTCTGGATAGTTTCAGGTCTGGCAGGATATGCTGTATCGATGCTGATATGGATGATGGCTCTGGCAAACTATGAACTTAGCTTTGCTTACCCGATGTTAAGTATTAGCTATATACTGGTTTATATAGGTGCCGTTGCAATCCCTCAGCTTAATGAAACAGTTTCCATCAATAAATCAATTGGCATAATGCTAATCATTGCCGGAGTTATTTTTGTGACCAGAAGTGAATCTAAAACTTAAGGAAACTCTGATAAACTCATCCTGGAAAAATCAGTTGAGCGTGAAAAAGATGCGTAACAGATTGATGTGCCTGATCAAATCAAAAACACCGTAGTCAGCTGATTGGTGAAGACTGTGTTTTTGATTTTATCAGCTGCATTAAGCTGTTACGTAG
>JBNKKI010000162.1:0-6796 GCA_050291745.1 Gammaproteobacteria bacterium
TGTTATCTCTTTCTTAAAATCAAAAAGGATATTAATTTGAATTATAGTTTGTTAATTTCAGTTTATCCTGGAAAAATCAGTTGAGAGCGAAAAAGATGCCTAACAGATTGATGTGCCTGATCTAAGCCAGGGATGACTGTAATTAGAGCAATGCAGGAGCAATTGCCGAGAAATCAAAAACACCGTAGTCAGCTGATTGGTGAAGACTGTGTTTTTGATTTTATCAGCTGCATTAAGGTTTTACGTAGACTTTCATGATTCAACTGATTTTTCCAGGATTATACTTCGATCTAAATCAGAGATTACTAATGGGATTCACTATAAAGCAAAGACAATAATGAACCCTCGATAGTTTCAGAACAATTACTCTCTAGATCATTCAAACTTATGGTCAATCAGGCGGGAAGTGGACTTCACCAGAATAGTCACTCTCAATTCCTAGCGAATTTATTGCTGTCATTCTAAATTCATATGAAGTATCGGGTCTTAAGAGCTCAAATTTATATTGTTCGACATACTCATCACCATCTTTGGCATCGACAATAATTTTTTGATCAAACTCACCTGTGCCATCACCATAATAGATATGATAGTGATCCAGATCAGTCAAATCTGATTCATCTTCATTTTTCTCAGGCCTAACCCAGGTTAGCGTGGCTGAGATAGGCACATAATTTTCAATGGTTAAACTATATTCATTCGAGTCAAAATTAGCCCCACTGGTAATTTGAACATCAAACACTTGTCCCTCTATAGCTTCCTGTGAAATAACAAGATCATTTCCAGTATGGTAATCACTGCCATCGATTGTCACTATAAAGCAATCACTAGCGCAAGATTCCGGCACATCAACCTTAAAAACTGCAACTCCAGTCGTATTTGCCGTAAAGCTAAACAATTGATGAACATCTTCACTTTCCAACGCTTTAGTAACAGGAGAGTCAGAAGCAACAGAAATTGTAGAACTAATGTCAATAGTGACATTTCCGTGAAGTGTAGATTTTGCTAAACCATCGTTAGCTACAAAGGTAAAATGATCTACACCAGCTGTACCGGAAGGTTTGTAAATAAATTCTCCTGTTGCCGGATTAAAATAACTGATATTGCCATAAAGCAAATTACTAGCATTGAGCTCATAAGTCATAGATTGACCGTAATTTTCGATATCTGGATCGGTAGCAGTTAGCTGGCCTTGAATTTCATCTGTATTAATAAATGTATCAACATTCAAATCATTAGCGACTGGCAAAGTATTTGGTTTGACTAAGACTCTTATGTAACTTGCCTGAGCTTCTGAAGAAGAAATATCACCTTCCGTATCAGTCACTTCTAAATAAAATATTAAGGTTGTATCTGATGTCACATGCGGACTTGTAAAGCCTGGAGAAACCGAAGATGCACCGATAAGTGATATGTCCGGATCACTATCCAGTAGTTTGATTTGCTCCCAGGAATAAGCGATAGCATCATCACTAGAGCCACTACCATCCAGAGTGATTTCAGTTTGCTCTAACACCGTAATATCATTACCTGTAAAACCTTCTGCTCCGGCAATGGCAACAGGCGGTAAATTACCTGAGCCAACCTTAATGGTCACAGTTGAAATCTCAGAATAATCTAAATAATCTTTGGCCCGGTAGGTAAATTTATATGTACCAGACGTAGCTGAAGGAGGTAGGTATGAAAACTCACCTGTTAAAGAATCAAAAGAAGTAATAGAACCTGCCTGAGGCGAATCAACTATTTCATAAGTTACAAGATGCCCATCTGCATCATTAGCAGACAGTTTCTCTTCAATGACATCTACATCAATGGGTGACTCGATCTGGAAATCACTAGTGTCTGGTGGCGTATTTTGTTTTACAGTTACTATGATGTTACTAGCTGCGGTTTCTAGTGAACTAGCACCTTCATTATCAGTCACTTTTAAAGTAAAAGCCAAGTCGGTTTCTATCGCTACATCAGGACTCATAAAAGTTAGTTCATCGGAAAATGCGTTGATAAGTGGTACGACTGAATCGTCTGTTTGAATCCAGTGATATTGTACAACATCACCATCAGCATCACTTGAACCACTACCATCTAAAATGACTTCGGTTTGCTCAAATACCGTAATATCTTCTCCGACTAAAGCAAGTGGTAGAATATTGTCAGGATTGATAGATTTGACCTCTATAGTCACCGTTGATACCTGAGAATATCCTAAATAATCTTTAGCCCTGAAAGTAAATGTATCTATGCCTGCTGTACCTGTAGGTGTATATGAAAACACAGCCGTTATTTCATCAAGCGAGATAGAGCCAAGTTGCGGGCTATCTACTATCTCATACTCCAGACTATGTCCATCTTCATCATTAGCTGAGAGTTTATTACGAATAACGGCTGAATCAGTGGATGTCACAAAGTATGAATCACTAGAAACGGGCAAAATATTTGGTTTTACAGTGACAGTTATGACACTACCATCGGTATCCAGTGAAGTTTCACCTTTACTGTCTGTCACCTTTAAAAAGAAATTTAAATTTGCTTCTGTATTCAAAGCAGGACTTTTAAACACTGGTTTGACCGTTGATGCATTGGCAAGTGATACTATGTATGGATCGCCACTTGACTGTGTCCATTGATACTTTAAATCGTCATTTTTACCATCTTCAGAATCACTTGATAGACTACCATCTAAAGTAATATCAGTTTGCTCATACACCGTAATATGATTGCCAATGAAACCTTCGGCTTTGGCTATAGCGACAGGAGCAAGATGCGCAGGCTTTACCGTGATCACAACATCATCTTGCTGTGTACCCCCTTTATTATCTGTTACGGTAATTTGAAACCTGAGTAATACTGGCGAGCTAACTGGAGGCGTCGTAAAAGTGATTGAGGATGAATGCTGTTCATGGATAGTAACATCTGTATTCTGTACGATATCGATTTGAGACCAGCTTATATCTGAAATATAGCCATCCCGATCCGCTGCAAGACCGGTAATGGTTACTTCCGTTTGTTCTTTAACACTGATATCTTCTCCCGCAAATGCTAACGGCCGCAGATTTTGAGCTGCTACAGATACTGGATCATCTTCTCCACAGGATGACAGAATCAGCGCTATAAGAAACAGAATGAGGTTTTTGAAGTGATAGTTTGTTCGATTATTAAATAATCGATTCCTTCGAAATCTATTGGCGGTGAAATTAAATAGCATCCTTACCTTTACTCTTATGGCAAAACGATAATACATGTTTGAATTTGAAAATTTGGCCACGATAAAATCGTTTATTATCTCTTAACCGTAGCGCAGGAGATGATAACCTAAATCATTGTTTATTAGTTAAATAATATAAAAATTAACTGTTAAATAGTTCAAATTATTTCGCTGACAGAAATCATCGTGGAAAATTTACGCTGCAGAAGTATTCACATTACTCAATATTTTAAACATTAAGCAATTAAGCACCTATCAAACTTCATTTTTTTCCTCCTAACTCAGTCATCTACAATCTAATACTTAAGGTTCTGACCACTACCACCGGAAAAACTGTCAATTTTTTTACTTTATTGATCAATTGATGAAAAACTTCCTTGAAATTAAATCCGGATCAGCCTAATGTTACGAGCTAAATTTTAACTATATGGATTATAAAATGAGTATTTATCTAGAACTGAAAGACGTAGATATTAAAGGAGAAGTCACTGCCAAAGGATATGAGGATCATTTACGGGTAGAGACTCTTGGGTTTAGTAACAAAAAAGACTGGCAGCATCAGGCCGCGCAGGGCACCGTATCAACGAATATGAGTTCGATTGTTTTTTCAAAATATATCGATGTTGCCTCAACAGGTCTAATGCAGGCTTCAATAAAAGGTGATCTCATTAAAACTGCCAAGTTTAAGTTCACCAGAGATATTGGATCCAAGATTAAAACCTATATGGAATATGAATTATCTGATGTATATATTTCTGAATATGCCTTATCTACCGAGCCAGAAGCAGACCCACTGGAAACCATCTCTTTAGAATACAAAAAAATCACTTTTTCATATGTAACACACGCAATTGATGGAAAGCCCAGGTCAAAACAAACTGTTAGCCATAACCGCGAAACAAATAAGTAAATTAATTATATTTACTTATCTTTTAATTGACCTTCCTGGTTTTTCCAGAAGAGGTTGATCTGGCCATCGATGCCTGGGATATCGGCCTTTCATTTCCCTGACGACATCGAAGTATGATGTATTCCAGAAATTCGCCAAATCACTTGTGGTTTGTATAGGTCTATGCGCAGGGGAAAGTAACTCAAATCTTAAAGGCACTCTACCTCCACCCAGTGTAGGGGAGGTAGTTTCACCAAACATTTCCTGTAGCACTACCGATACAATAGGGCCTTGCTTACTATCATAATTCACGGGAATAGACTTATTTCCCGGAGTGATGTAATAAACAGGTGCTTCCCGATCAAGCAGCTGTTGCTCCTGCCAGGATAAAATACTGATCATAAGACTATATATATCAACTTTCTTCAGATCAGCAATCGTTTTAACATGGCCCACATATGGAAGTAACCAGTTATTAATATCTTTTAAAAGTGACTCTTTTGAAAGCTGGGGAAAATTTTCTAAATAAGACCCCAACCAGTTCACCCTGGACAACCAGGATTCACATTTGCTGGTCCAGTTTAGAATAGCCATTCCCTCCTGTTCGAATACTTGAAGTAAACACTGCTGAAATTTATCAGCTGGAATCACTGTAATTACAGCGGATTCTAGCTGTATAGCACCATATCTGGAGACTGAGCGTCCACAAACTTTCTGTTTTTTCTGATCAAAGTAAAATTCATCCTGATGGCTGAGAAGGTTTCCAGTATCTACTAATAAATCCTCATAATTAATTGATGCCGCCGCAAAAACCCGACCCTCTTTCATTTGTGCATCACAATTAGCGGCTACCAGCCATTCACTTCCCGACAGTGGATCTCCATCAGGTAGAAAAACACCTTTACCATTAGCAAGCAGGTATCGTGTAGAGTTGGATGACCGCCTCCTGGCAAGTCTGTCAGGGTAAGCATAGAGTAATAATTTTCCAGTCGAGCCTTGACATTGAGCCAGATTGAAAACAGGTAATGCCCGCTCAATTCCAAGAGACCTCCTTAAAGATCTCGAGGTATTAAGCAATTGCTCTAAGGATGACCGTGTAACAGGGTAAGTTTTCAGGGCTAAACCTTGATTTTTTTTATAATCCTGAATTGCAAGCATCCGATCAACAATATCGACGCCACTATTTTGAGAAAAAATATCTCTTTCAGATAAAAGGGCTGCCAGTTCACAGGCTATTCCTTTTTCAATGTCATCTTTCGCCCGAAATAACATAGCTGCTAACCTTGGGCTTAATCCAGAATTCGAGGCTTTTTTACCTAAATAAGTGAGTTGATTTAATGAATTAATTAAGCCTAATGAAACCAGAGTTGACCGAGCCGATTCAAAATTAAATATGGGGGGAGGCGTCAACCAGTTAATTTCATCAAAGTTAGTTTCACCCCAGAGAAATAACTCCAGTACAAGCCCGGTTAAATCAGCAGAAAGAATTTCCTCCTCCTGAAAATTCTTAAGTTTCTGTTGCTTCAATTTATCCCATAATCTGAAACAACAACCCGCCTGTGTACGACCCGCTCTTCCTTTTCGTTGCTGTGCTGAAGCTTTAGAGATATGCGCTGTCTCCAGTCGGGTCATACAGCTTGACGGATCATAAACCAGCACTTTTTCCTGACCAGTATCAATAACACAGGTAACACCCTCTATAGTTAAACTGGTTTCAGCAATATTAGTTGCGAAAATAATCCGTCTTTTACCATTGGCATCTGCAACTAATGCCTTTTCCTGTTGCTGAATGGGTAAGGCACCAAAAAGAGGCAGAAAGATTAAGTCTGTTCTAGAACTGAATGCGATTAATGATTCGGCAATACATTTTTTTATATCCGCCTGTCCAGCAAGAAATACGAGTGTATTTCCATCATTTTCAGGGGCTAACACATGCCGCAACACTTTAACTATCTGTTTACTTATCGGTGTTTTATCCGGATTGATATAGCTGACTGATACGGGAAACACTCTGCCAGGACATTCAATAATATTAGCGTTACGCATATATTTAGACATCATTGTCGTGTTTATGGTGGCAGACATCACCAGCAGTTTTAAATCATCTCGAATGGTGGACTGTATTTCCAGAGCAAACATTAATGATAAATCTGCCTGTATAGAGCGTTCATGAAATTCATCAAATATTATTAATGCAATATCTGGTAATTCGGGATCATTTTGTAACCTTCGAGTTAATATTCCCTCGGTGACAATTTCCAGAACAGTCTCATTAGAAACTTTACGATCATTTTTTATCTGATAACCAATACGTCGGCCTACCGGTTCACCTAATTGTTTTGCCAGATAATAAGCGATTGTTTTCACCGCAACGCGCCGTGGCTCAAGCATAATTATCTTTCTACCCTTAAGCCAGTTAGATTCAAGCAAACGCAATGGTAATACAGTTGACTTTCCGGCACCGGGTTCAGCCTGTAAAACAAGATTATTATTACTGGCCAGACAATTTTTTATTTGAGGAATAAATTCTTCAACAGGTAACAAGGGGGATCTTCTCTCTGGTCATTCTAGTGTACTGTCCTAAACTGTATGCAGGTTATAGCGAGACGGGAAATAGTCATATGCAAGGCGTCATCCGCAGGGAATGGCATGCCCTTTTCAAGGATGACAACGCAGCAGATGGCTGTTTCCCGTCTCGCCCGAAG
>JBNKKI010000163.1:0-4478 GCA_050291745.1 Gammaproteobacteria bacterium
TACAGTTGATGAGTATAATCACCCAATTGGTGAATCCCGCTACGAACTGAATTGCAGGTTTGAGGCGGCGTATCTCTTCGTTGTAACTCCTTGGAATAGCTCGCTATTCCGCGTCGTTACGCCTTGATCTACACCACCTCAAGCGCACAATCAGCTCGTCCAACTGCGGATTCTAGGGTTACGCATCTTTTTCACGTTCAATTGATTTTTCCAGGATAATTGCTTTCTATTAGCTCAGGCCTGTGTAGTTGACTGTACACAGGCAACTGATTGAATGGCGATTTCAAGTTCTTCACTGGTTTTAATGACCAGTACTTCAACTGCTTTCTGTTGCTGGCTTATGCTAAAACAATTTTTATCGCTTGAGATATTTTTTGAACTGTCAATTGCAATACCTAAAGAATCCAGATTGCTGCAGCATTGTTCTCTTAGCCAGCTATCATTTTCACCGATACCACCTGTGAAAATGATAGCATCGACATGTCCTAATACAGCAAAATATGAACCAAGATATTTCTTTATACGGTATGCATACATCTGTAGTCCAAGTTGAGCCTGTTTATCTCCATTCTCACTGAGCCTGTGAACTGTACGCATGTCATTCTCTCCACAGATACCTTTTAGCCCGCTTTGATTATTTAATGCAGACTTTATTGCAGTATTGTCCATAGTGCTAACCCGACTAAGATAAAATATTATTGCGGGATCGATATCACCGCTTCGAGTGCCCATCATAAGACCTTCTAAAGGTGTCATACCCATTGATGTATCGATACTCTTTCCCTGTTGAATAGCTGCCACACTGGCTCCATTACCAAGATGAAAACTAATCAGGTTGAGTTCTTTTAATGGTCGATCCAAATATTTTGCCGCCTGTTTTGCAACAAATTGATGTGATGTGCCATGAAATCCATAACGGCGAATGTGATATTTATTGTACCATTCTTCTGGTACGGCATAGTGATATGCCTGTTGAGGGATTGTTTGATGAAAAGCAGTGTCAAATACGGCGACCTGCGGTACATTACCAAGTTGTTTTATTGCCAGCTTTATACCAAGCAAGTTTGCAGGATTATGTAAAGGTGCCAGTGCGGATACATTATTAATTTTATCGATAACAGCATCATTGATAATGACAGGCTGTGAAAAATCTTCACCACCATGTACAACCCGGTGACCGATGCAAAAGAGTTCTGACTGATTTTTTAAAACAGATGATTCTAACAGGCAATCAAAAATTAATTGCAAACCCTGTTGATGATTTTCTATTGTTTGAACGTTCTTCTGTTCTGTCGGGTCTTTCGCAGATATTTTATATTTATGCAGGCTATCGACTTCACCTATTTTTTCTATAGCGCCAGAAGCTATGACAGACTGATCTGTCATCTCATACAGACAGTATTTGATAGAAGAACTACCTGAATTTAGAACCAGGGTTTTCATTCAGTTTCCTGTGCCTGTATAACGGTTATAGCTACAGTATTCACAATATCTGTAACCGTACAACCCCGGCTTAAGTCATTAACCGGTTTATTTAAGCCCTGTAATACCGGACCAATAGCGACCGCTCCAGATGAGCGTTGAACAGCCTTATAAGTATTATTACCGGTATTCAGATCCGGAAAAATGAGAACATTCGCCTGACCGGCTACAAGACTTTCGGGTAATTTAGTTTTTGACACGCTATAGTCTACTGCAGCATCATATTGCATCGGTCCTTCCAGTGTCAGTTCCGGTTTTAAGGCTCGAGCCAGTTTTGCTGCCTCTCTGACTTTATCTACAGACTCCCCTTTACCGGATTCTCCAGTCGAATATGAAAGCATGGCAATGCGTGGAGAGATATTAAACATACTGGCAGTAAAAGCTGAACTAATGGCAATATCAGCCAGTTGTTGAGCGCTAGGGTTGGGATTGATCGCGCAATCACCATACACCAGAACTCTATCTTCCAGACACATAAAGAATACACTTGAAACAATAGATACTCCCGGCTTACTTTTGATCACCTGAAAGGCCGGCTTTATCGTATGCTGAGTTGTATGTACAGCTCCTGAGACCATACCATCTGCATATCCCAGGTGAACCATCATTGTGCCAAAATGACTGACATCGGTCATCAGGTCATAAGCTGTATTATAAACAACACCTTTGTGTTTTCTAAGCTGGTAAAAAGTTTCAGCAAAACCGTCACGTAGGTCAGAGATCATCGGATCGATAATATTGATATCATCCAGTTGTAATGAAAGTGCTTTAATTTTGTGAAGAATTTTCTCCTTATTGCCTAGCAATGTCAGTTTAGCCGCTCCACGGCGATTTAAAATTTCTGCAGCTCTTAATATTCGCTCTTCAGTGCCTTCTGGTAAAACAATGTGCTTTGGATTTGAACGTGAACGCTGTAACAAATCATATTCAAACATGATAGGTGTTACTCGGGGTGCTTTGGGTGCCTGAATACGTTGTCTTAATTCAGGCATATCGATATTGTCTTCTACCAGACTCAGTGCCGTAGCTATTTTTCGTTCATTTTGTGCATTTAATTGAGCTTGAACACGAGTTACATTTAATGCTGAAGTAAAGGTATCGGTAGCAACCTGTAAAATCGCAAATGGTGGTGCTCCCAGGCCTTCCAGCAATAATTTTACCTGTTCATCAGGGTCTTCTTTGCCGGTTAGCAGTAATCCGGATATTTGTGGAAAGTTGCTTGAATGATAGGCCATTAAACAGGCTAGAATGATATCTGAACGGTCTCCCGGGGTGATAATTAAATCACCCTTCTCTATATATTTGAGAAAGTCCGGGACCTGCATAGCGGCCACTTTATAATTATGTACATCGTTATTGAGCGTTTCATCATTATTGGAAATAAACTTTGCATTAAGTGATCTTAAAATATCGCCAATACTGGGTTTTTCCAGTGAAGGGTCAGATGGAACCAGGTAAACCGGGAAGTTAGTTAAGGCTTTTTGGGATAAACTGGAGCGTAGTGATTCTAACTGAGAAGTTGCTATGCCATTAATAACAATAGCTAAAGTGTCAGAGTGGTTTTCTTCAATATTATGACTAATACTGGTAATGGAATCACAAATTTGTTCAATATTACGCTCTGCTCCCTGACTGATCGGCATGAGTAAACAATCAAGATTGTTGGCCACTTCCGCATTAAAATCAAACTCAAATATTGAATCGCCGCCAATATAATCTGATCCTACGCAGAGTACATGGTCACATTGCTTTTTTAAGTTTAAATATTTACCCAGAATTATTTTCAATAACTCTTCGTAACGTCCTTCAGATGTTAATCGACGCGCCTCTTCATCTGTACAGCCATACATGGACTGGTAGTCCCATTTCAATTGATATCGATAGGTAATCAGCTGGATTAAATTATCTTTTTCTTCATTGGCAAATATAATGGGTCGAAAAAATCCCAGTTTTTCAGATTGCCCGGAGAGCATTTCCATCATGGCCAGCATAATGACGGACTTACCACTGCCCTGTTCGGCACCAGTAATATAAATATTTTGTGAGATCGAGTTCATGTATATGCAGATAGCAGTTTTGCGGGTATTTTGATTGAAAGTATTATTTGCCAGTGGTTAAGGTATTAACTTCATTACTCATTTTATTCATCACTATAGTCGCTTATATATTATTTTGAAACTGTTTAGCGTATCTGTTTCAATTGCAAACTAACCCTTTGGATAGAAGGTTTATAGGATTTAACTGGATAGCCGAATTAAGTCGATGAGTTTATGCTGTTCGTTAAAGATAATTTCAAACCTGCCCTGAATGCCATTATGAGTGACATATCTCTGTAATTCAGAGGCGGGGAATTTCAGGTTACGCCCATCTTCGGTTCTTACATTAACAAATTTGGCAACTCCCTGATAATAAGTCTGATATTGTTGGGGAGTAATATGTAGATGAAAGCGCATTTTATGCATGATAATTGATAGCTATGAAATTAGTATTGACCAATAAGTACTGCAGCTTAAACTGTAAAATTAAATAGTATGACAAAGACAGTTAATATTTCCAGAAATGAATCTTAAAAAACTCATTTGAATCCTTAAACTTGGAATCCGCAGTTGGACGAGTTGATTGTGCGTTTGAGGTGGTGTAGATCAAGGCGTAACGACGCGGAATAGCGAGCTATTCCAAGGAGTTACAACGAAGAGTTACGCCGCCTCAAACGTGCAATTCAGTTCGTAGCGGGATTCACCGATTGGGTGATTATACACATCAACTGTAATGATTTATGAAACAGTGGGTTAATCTCTATTGCGAGCGGTCAACTGCGGAATCTAGGTTAAAAACAAAGTGATTAATTATAGCTACTAGTGTACTGTCCTAAACTGTATGTAGATTATAGAAGCCCCCAAATTTCCCAAGACAAGGCGCAGTTCGCAGGCAATGGTGCCTCCCTTGTCAAGAACTGCAACGCCGGATTGGGGGATTTGGGGGCTTCCCTTCGGGCG
>JBNKKI010000164.1:0-34709 GCA_050291745.1 Gammaproteobacteria bacterium
CTGATAAAATCAAAAACACACTCTTCACCAATCAGGTGACTACGGTGTTTTTGATTTGCCGGCAATTGCTCCTGCATTGCTCTAACTACAGCCATCCCTGGCTTAGACCAGGCACATCAATCTGTTACGCATCTTTTTCACGCCCAACTGACTTTTCCAGGTTAAAATGTAATTGTCTTGTTGGCAATTAAATAGTTGTAAACCAGTTTTTCATATTACACCAGAGTGACGGATTCTGAGGTTTTCCTTTACGGCGGATTTCAAAATAAACGCCATCATTGCTTTGACCTCCACTGTTACCAATGCTACCTATAATATCTCCAGCGTCTACCCAGTCTCCAGTCGTTTTATATAAAGATTCGTTGTGTCCATATAATGAGAGATAACCATCTCCGTGATCAATGATAATGAGATTTCCCATACCCCTTAACCAGTCAGAGAAGGCGACTCTTCCATGTGAGACAGCTCTTACATTATTGCCTCTGGTTGAGTTTATTACAACGCCTTGCCAGCGAAGATTTGAAGGCGGTTTGATATGTCCGAATAATTTTTTGACATTACCTTTAACCGGCCAGGAGAGTTTTCCCTTAAGTTCAGAAAATTTTTGTATGTTTCTGGGCTCAGGACTGTCTATCAGGATTTGAGAGAGGGAGCCGATTAACTGTTTGAGATCTTCGGCCTCATCTTCAAGTTTTGTCAGATGTTTCCCCTGCTTTTTTAGCTCTCTTTGTAGATTGATGATTATTTTTTTTCGTTCAGTTTTGTCATTATTTAAACTTGATTTGAGAGCCTGCTGGGAATGTAATGTATTTTCAAGGTCTTTTTTTGCAGCAAGGATTTTCTTTTCATTCTGAATTAAGCTTTCTATAGTTTTTTGTGAATTATCAATCTGTTTTAGTCTGTAATTAGAAAAATATTCGTAGTAGGTTAAATTACGTTGTAAATTCATTGCGTTTTTTTGGGAAAATAGTAATTTAATCTGTTCCTGATTTCCCAGTGTATAGGCAGTATGAATTTGCTCTGATAATTGTTTGTTATGGTTGGCGATATCCTTTTGAATATCCTTTTTCTGTTTGTTTAAATCGTTTAATGAATGCTTTTTTATCTTAATGGCTTGTCGGGAATCTCTGATTTTACTACTGAGCTTGCCAATCTTCTTTTCAATTTCTCTTAATTTGCGGTTATAGCTGGATTTACTATTTTCTTTTACTTCAATGGTTTTGCGTAATTTTTCAATTTTTGATTTGAGCTGGGTCAACTGTTTTTGTTTCTTTGCTTTGTCATCGGCGAAGCCAGATGTGTTAGTAATAAAAATAAAACATAAAAAAAGCAAAAATGTGACGCGCATTCGGTTATTGAGATAAAATATAATTGATTGATTTTAAAAGCTATTTAAAGATTGTTTTCATAAATATGGGTGATTTATCCCATTCTTTTAAGATAATACTTCAATTACTTGATTAAGGCGATAGCAACTGTAGACAAAGCGCCTTTTATAACCCATAATGGTACACTAATATTAGCAAATGATTATGTTGATGAGATTAGATACAATACTTCCAGGTGGTACGCCCCAGCTATTAACTCGCGATGAAGATATTGAAAGAGCTTCACGATCGCTTAAAGCCATGTCACACCCTCTCCGGTTGAAAATTTTATGTACACTAGGTGACCAGGAGGTGAGTGTTCAGGGTATTGTGGAAAATGTTGGAACTTCACAAAGTAATATATCCCAGCATTTGGCCATTTTACGAGATAAAGGCATATTGGCATCTAGAAAAGATGCTAATCGAGTTTATTATCGGGTGGGTGATGCTCGTACATTACGCTTAATAAGTATGATGCAAGACGTTTTCTGTACTAGTTAGTTTTATGTTCGAACAAATTATTGAGTTTTCTACCAATCATCCTGTATTGGTACCATCTTTTATTGCCTTAGCTGGACTCATAGTATTCACTGAATTTCGTAATCTTACATCAAAATTCTTAACGGTGGGTCCTACGGCGGCTATTGCTGTTATCAATAATGATGATTCGGTGTTACTGGATGTCAGAGAACAGAATGAAATATCCAGTGGCATGTTGAATAATGCTATTCATATTCCATTAAGTGCGATCAATGAACGTATATCAGAACTGGATAAATATAAAAGCAATCCGGTTCTGGTTTATTGTAGAAGTGGTAATCGTTCCGGTTCTGTGTGTCGAAATCTGAGTGGGCGTGGTTTTGAAAAGGTATATAATCTGGCTGGTGGTATTATGGCCTGGGAAGATGCCCATTTACCGATTTCAAAAAACGAAAAATCCAGAAAGAGAAAGAAATAAGGACTTATGCCTGACATAATTATCTATAGCAGCGGTTTTTGTCCATATTGTACCTGGGCAAAGAAATTGCTTGAGAGTAAAAATGCTGAATACCGTGAAATACGAATTGATCAGGTAGAAGGTGCTCAACAGGATATGCTGTCTAAAAGCGATGGTCAAATGACTGTTCCCCAGATATTTATCGGGACATTGCATGTAGGTGGATATACAGATCTGGTCAAACTCGATCAACAGGGAACGCTGGACACACTTTTACAGGAAGAAGAGTAACGCAATCTCTGATTGTGTCATTATGTCAGCTTTTATGAAAAAGCGGTTGCTTCCCTGATAAAACCTGGCTTATGAACCTGAACTCCACCTTGAAGCTATAGATTCCTGTCCAGCATATTAGAATATCTATTCAACCTTTATCGAGGTTGCTGAAATTGCCCGGTTAAGCTAACAACTTCATTATTTTTCTGTTAATCTTCGTACGCTGTTAAAGATAGAACAGTAAGTTCTCCACTCACTATTGATATAAGAAAGAAATATGACTGATAAACCTGCACCTGAAAACCAGTTTTCAATCCAGAAACTTTATGTAAAAGATATCTCGTTTGAATCACCCGACACTCCTTCTGTGTTTGCTTTTGAAAAATGGGAACCTCAGATTGAATTAAATTTAAATAATACCAATAAAAAAGTTTCTGAAGGGATATATGAAGTTGTGCTTAGTGTTACTTCAACAGTAAAAAATAACGATAAAACCTCTTTTCTGGTTGAAGTGCATCAAGCTGGGATTTTTAATGTTAGTGGTTTTAATGATAATGATCTTAAGTATATTCTTGGCTCTCAATGTATGAATATTCTGTTTCCTTATGCTCGTGAAGTGATATCAGATTTAACAAGCCGAGGTGGTTTTCCTCCTTTATTACTTAATCCTGTCAATTTTGATGCTTTATATGCCCAGGCTCTTCAAAAACAACAACAGGAAGCAGAAGCTGCTAAAGAAGAAGTAAAGCACTAAATTGTTTTCTGTATGTCAAAAATTGATAAAGTAGCTGTTATTGGAGCCGGATCCTGGGGTACGGCTCTTGCTCTTCAGCTGGCCAGAAATGGCCTTCAGGTTAATTTATGGGGGCATGAAGAAAACCATATTAAGCGCCTTCTTGTCGATAAACAAAATAGTGAATTCCTGCCGGATATACCCTTTCCTGAGAATATTAAACCCACTGCTTCTCTAAGTGAGGCAGTTCAGGATTTACAGCATATCCTGATTGTTATTCCGAGCAAGGCGTATCGCGATTTTTTAACACGACTCAAACCCTTAATAAATACAGATTCGAGAGTTTTCTGGGCCAGTAAAGGTTTTGAAATTGAAAGCGGAAAATTTCTACATGAACTGGTTATTGAAGAGCTGAATATAAAGCATTACGGTGTCATATCCGGCCCGACCTTTGCCACTGAGGTGGCAAAGAATTTACCGGCTTCTGTCACCTGTGCCGGTAATATGGCTGATTCTACTCAGGAATTTGCTGATATGTTACACGGCGCTCATTTTCGTTGCTATACCTCAAATGATGTTATAGGTGTAGAGGTAGGCGGAGCATTAAAAAATGTGCTGGCGATAGCAGTAGGTGCGGCTGATGGACTTGGTTTCGGTGCCAATACCCGTGCGGCCTTGATTACTCGTGGTTTAGCAGAAGTGATGCGCTTTGGGGAAACTATGGGGGCTAAAAAGGAAACCCTGATGGGGCTGGCCGGATTGGGTGATCTGATATTAACCAGTACAGATAATCAAAGTCGAAATAGAAGATTTGGTCTGGCGTTAGCTCAGGGTGGGGATGTTGATAAGGCAATAAAGTCAGTTGGTCAAACTGTTGAAGGTTATCGGGCCGCAAAAGCTATTTACTTTATGGCTCAAAAAAGTGGGGTTTCATTACCCATTATGGGACAGGTCTATAAAGTTTTATATGAAGGAAAAAAACCAGTGGAAGCAGTATCAGAGCTGGAAAGCAGAGAACAGAAATCAGAATTTGAACCATCCTGATATCATCCTGTTATGTTTCATATAGCGCTATTTGAACCCTGTATTGCCCCTAATACTGGTAATATCATTAGATTAGTGGCAAACAATGGCTGTCAGTTACACTTGATTGAACCATTAGGTTTTGAGCTGGAAGACAAACAATTGCGTCGAGCCGGGCTGGACTATCATGATTTGGCTAATGTAACCCGTTATAAAAATTATGCTGAATTTTCTGCTGCAATGGCAGGAAACAGAATTTTGGCCTGTACTACGCGCGGTGAAATCGCTTATGACAGAATAAAATTTCAATCAACTGATGTTTTACTGTTTGGATCGGAGATCTCCGGTCTATCTGAAGAAGTCCATGCACAGATACCCCTGAAACATAAAATAAGAATACCAATGAAACCCTCAAACAGGAGTTTAAATTTATCTAATTCAGTGGCAATTATTAGTTATGAAGCCTGGAGGCAACTTAATTTTTCAGGCGGGATTTAGTTTTTCAAGATTAATTTTGTCTGAACCCCCTGTAATCACTGTTTTAACCTTGATATATCTGAATTTAAGACTAGTATTTGTATAAATGACAATAAGTTATCTGAATTTGTTTATGTTAACTCTAGGAACCTGTCGAATTTAGGATGTATCAACGGTGGAAATGGCATTTTGGCCAGATTTTCCGATCATTTTTGTTGAACAGGCTCGCTATTTGCCTTAAATGATCAAATAATCTGACTTAGTATCATTTCCTCGTTAGTTTCACCTAATCCTGACAGACTTCCGGAATAATAAGAATCATCTCCTGAAAACACTATAATAAGTGAGATTGTTAAATGCCCGGCTTTTTTTCTGCAAAAAATAATCGATCTCAAGTCGGCGTAGACTTTATGCCGACTGGTGTAGCAGTGGTTGAGGTGAGCATTGAAAGTAAAAGTCGCGGGTTAGTTAAACAAAGTGATTTTCTTCCTTCTGTTGGTAGTATCGAGCAAACTAAAGCATTGCATAACTGGGTAATCAAAAATAAATTACAAAATGCTGCTTGCAATAGTTTAATAGCGAATCATGATGTGCAGCTTTTTCAACTGGAAAAACCTGCAGTTAGTGATGAAGAGTTATTACAGGCAGTCAGCTGGAAAATTAATGATTTAATCAATTACGATGTAGAAACTGCAGTTGTTGATGTGTTTCAACTACCTCCATCCCCCAAAAGTCCTGTCAATTATATTAATGCCGTGGTTGCCAATGAAATTGTGGTGGGTGGGTATGTTGAAAGTATCAAGCAATCTGAGTTAGCGCTTAAGGCCATAGATGTGCATGAACTGGTTACAAAAAATTATTGCAAGACTTTAGATGAAAATGATAAAGCAATGGCAGTTTTGCAATTATCGGATAACTCCGGTTTGGTTACTATTTATTATGAACAGGATTTGTATGTAGCACGTGATTTTAAAATAGGTTTGCTGGATATTGAAGCTTCTTTAGGTAGTGACGAGACGATTTATGATTCTTTATTGCTGGAGCTGCAGCGCTCCATGGATTATTTTGAAAGCACTTTTGGTCTTGCCATGGTTCAGAAAATGATTATTTTTCCGCAGACGCCAGGCACTATGCGTATGGCTAACTATGTGCAAAATTATGTCGCCTATGAACTGGATTTTGCTGAAGTTAATGAGCAAAAAAATGGCGAGATGGCGCAAATTAATAAGCATTGCTTTCCTGCATATTGTGCTGCTTTGCGTGGTATAAAAGCATGATAGTACAGGAGATCAATTTATATCAGGATCGCTTTAAAGAAAAAAAAATATGGCTGTCGTCAATGCACATACTGCTGCTTGTCGGGCTAAGTATATTGTTTCTCGTTTTTTCCAGCTATTGGTATAAGCAGCAGCTTGCAACGGTTGAGTCACAAAATAAGTTTCTACAAAGTAGTAAAGAAGCCGCTACTGTAAAGCTGGAGTCTCTACGAAAAGAAATGGAAAATTTACTCGCTAATCATCAGCTAGACGATGAAATTATAGAAATGAACAATAAAATTTCGTCCCTCAAGAGGGTGATCAAGTTTGTTTCAACTAATCAGTTCGGCTCTGGAAAAGGATTTTCCAGTGAGCTGGAAGGTTTGTCTGAAATCAAGGTTAACAATGTCTGGTTAAATGAAATATCTTTAGCTGAAGATTATGTCAAATTAACTGGAAGTTCGTTAAAGGCAGAAAAAATACCTGAATATTTCAACTTATTCAGAGCGCGAGATCTTTTTGAAGGTTTAGTTTTTGAAGACTTTGAATTGAAACGAAATTCTCAACAGGATTGGAAGGTAGATTTTCTGATTGCCAGCCAGGCAGATACAGATGAATAAGCAATTTACTCAATACATTAAACAGGTAGATGCACTCTCGCTTAGAGAACGTGCGCTAATTCTGATTACATTGATAGTTTTGCCGGTTTACTCCTGGTGGGCTTTTTCCGGTAGTGCTACGTTGCAGAAAACGAAACTTTTTGAAAAGCAAAATACCGCATTGCAGTCTGAAATAGACACGCTTGAATTAACTTCAGCAGCCATCCAGAAACGTATTCAGGATGGTGTGCATAAGGATAAACAGCAAAAGCTGGATTTTCTTAAAAAAGAATTCGATCGAGTGAGTGCTTTATTAGAGGAAAAAACCAATACATTAATTGAACCGGATGAAATGTTCGAATTAATGCAGCAATTAATTTTTGCGGAATCGAAATTAAAGTTAACGGCAATGAAGCGTAAGGAGGTACAACCGGCACTTGTCTCTAACTCAACTGATGGGAAAGATTCTCAGCCAGAGATATATAGACATGTATTGCGACTCAGCTTTGAAGGGCGCTTTAAAGACATCCTGCAATATATTCAAAAACTTGAAGCGCTTCAATGGCAGTTAATCTGGGACAGGATAACCCTGAAAATGGCTGAATATCCTATAATTAAAGTTGATATTGAGATATCTACTTTTAGTGATAATAAAAACTGGGTAGGTTTATAAGTGAAACTCTGGTTATTTATTTTTTGTGGTTTAGTGTTAGCGCAGAGCGCAGTGGCTGAATTTAATGATCCTATGCGCCCACCGGCCTATGCACTTGAAAAACTTAGACTGGCTAAATTAAAAAATAAAGTAGCAGTTATTAGCCCGCCAGTAAAACCAGTCAAAAAAGAAAGCTGGGTATTGAATTCCATTCTTTTTTCCAGTCAGAGGCAGCATGCCATTATCAATAATAAATTAGTAAAAAAAGGCGATACCATTAGTGGTGCTAAATTGATAGCCCTGAATCCTGATAGTGTCCAATTGTTATCTAAAGGGAAAGTCATAAAGTTAAGAATTTATGAGCCGGATAAGAATTTTAAATCGATAAAAAAGTCTCTTATTGAGAATAAATTATGATGAAGTCAGCGTTATTCCCAGGTGTAATTTTAGTGTTGTTGTCAGCCTGTTCCAGCGCTCGGATGGGAGATCTTGGGCAGCAAACAAGAGACTCAATACGAGATGAAATGGAGCAATCCAGTGTGAGCACAGTTCAGCAACCAGTCAATCCATCTGCTGAAATCATGGATGAATTAAGTCCATCAGTCGGAGTGCCAATTGCGGGGCTTGATGAAACAGAGCCAGAACCTCGTTTTGATATATCAGTTGCAAATGCATCTGCCAATGTTTTTTTTATGAGCCTGGTTGCTGGTACTGACAAAAATATGATCGTGCATCCCAGTGTATCCGGAACCATTAGTCTTGATCTCAAAAAAGTCAGTATTGATGAAGTGATGGATTTGACTCGAGAAGTTTATGGTTATGAATATAAAAAAACGGATAACGGTTATATTGTGTTACCAGCCAGAATTCAATCAAAAATATTTCAGGTTAACTATTTGAATGTTAATCGTGATGGTGAATCGAGTATGACGGTTAGTTCGGGTCAAATAGCTTCATCTGATACAGCCAATTCATCAAATAACTCTAATTCATCTTCCAGTTCCAGTTCCAGTGATTCATCAGCAGGGACGACAAAATCAAGTAGTATTAAAACTACCAGTAATGCTAATTTCTGGGAAAAGTTGCATTTAACCATCAGTTCAATTGTCGGTAATGAAGCAGGTCGCTCTGTCGTCATTGATCAACATGCCGGACTGGTTATAGTGAGAGCTATGCCAGGAGAATTACGTGATGTTGAAAATTATCTTTCCAGTGCACAATTGAATTTGCAAAGACAGGTTATTCTGGAAGCCAAAATTATTGAAGTGCAATTGAATGATAGTTTTCAGTCAGGTGTCGACTGGGCTGCTTTATCGCAGGAGTCTGTCACCGATAGTGCTTTTCTTGGGCAGTCCGGTTTAGAAAATGGTAATGGTGTTTTATTCGATATAAACGGTCAGTATAATTCTGCAGATAATTTGTCTGGATTGAATGTATCCGGTTTTGGCAATCTGTTTGCTATTGGTGGAGCAACCGAAGATTTTTCCGCATTACTGAGACTGCTTTCTTCACAGGGTGAAGTGCAGGTACTATCCAGCCCCCGGGTTTCGACATTGAATAATCAAAAAGCAGTAATTAAAGTCGGCTCTGATGAGTTTTTTGTCACTGAAGTCTCTTCAACCACTTCGGCTGGAGCTGCTTCTACGATTACAACCCCAGATATTACTCTGACTCCATTTTTTTCAGGTATTGCTCTTGATGTGACACCACAAATCAGCCCGCAAGGCGAAGTTATTTTACATGTCCATCCCAGTGTAAGTGAAGTGAATGATCAGACCAAAAATATTACGCTTGGTGGTCAAACTCAGCAATTACCTCTGGCATTAAGTACGGTTCGTGAATCTGATTCCGTGATAAAAGCAAGAAGTGGTCAAATTGTGGTTATTGGCGGTTTAATGCAAAATCGTACTTCAAATGAAGATGGTGGTGTGCCGCTGTTAAGTGAAGTGCCTGTACTGGGTAACTTATTTAAACAGAAACGAAATCAGAATATTCGAAGCGAATTAATCATATTATTAAAACCGATTGTGGTTGAAAATGATCGAACCTGGAAAAATTATATCCAGCAAAGTCAGCAAAGAATAGAAAACTTACAGAAAGTTCAACAATCTCAACAAGAGAATAAATAATGTATGAACAGTATTACGGTCTTTCTGAAAAACCATTTAACCTGACTCCTGATACTGATTTTTATTATCAGAGTATAACGCATCAGGAAGCACTTAATGTGTTACTGATAGCGATAAAAAGTGGCGATGGTTTTATAAAACTAACAGGGGAAGTTGGTACTGGTAAGACTTTATTGTGTCGTAAATGTCTCGATTTACTGGACGATACTTTCGAGACTATTTATATTCCCAATCCCTATATGAGTTGTGACTCATTACTTAAGGCTATAGTTGAAGAAATGGGTTTGCTGGATAGTCTTATAGATAATAATTTTTTATCCTGTATAAACCATAAATTAATCGAAAATGCCCGTCAGAATAAACAAACAGTAATTTTACTCGACGAAGCCCAGTCATTACCTGTAGAAAGTCTGGAAGCTTTACGACTTCTCAGTAATCTTGAAACTGAAAAGAAAAAATTGATACAGATTGTCTTATTCGGACAGCCTGAATTAGATAATAAATTACAGCAAAATAGTATAAGGCAATTACAGCAACGTATTGTTCACGCCAGTCATTTAAGTAATTTAACTCTGGACGCTCTGGCTCGTTATATAGAGCACAGATTAGAGCAGGCTGGTTATTTTGGGCCACAGATTTTTACTGAAGCAGCGATAAAATATCTTTTTCAGAAAACCAGAGGTGTCCCCCGGCTGATTAATTTACTGTGTGATAAATCACTGATGATTGCATATGCATCAGGAAAATTTTATGTGTCGGATAAGCATATTAGAATGGCGGTTAGTGATAGCAAACAGGTTAACAATGCTGTACTTCAAAAAATATCACTAAGCGGATCTATAGCAATTTTCAGTATTGTTATTACATTATTGGCTCAACCCCATTTTCCCTTATTATGAGCGTCATCAATAATGTTTTAAAAGATCTTGAAAATAAGCCGTCGGCTTTTACACCGCTGGAATTGGCTGATGTATCCGGTACTGTAAAAAAACAGAAGTCTATAGTAGCTGTATTATCTCTCATACTGTTATTTGTAGTCATCCTGAGTTCTTTCTATTTTTATTTTAAGTTGCCAGAGGAAGTACCCGCAACACTCAAGCTTTTAGCTCAACCGGTTGATGCAACTCCAGATAAAGAAATGCTTGATACAACAGTCGGCCAGAATACATCTCCTGTTACTCCGGTCAGTAAGGAAATTGATAAAACAGAAATAACCGGGCTACAGATTAATGAAACGAAAGATTTTTTTGAATTAACACTCCGGTTACCTTTAGGGGCTCAGAGCTTCCTGAAACAAAGTAGCCTAAACCGGTATGTGTTTTTAATTTCCAACGCTTCAAGCAAAATCATTATTCCACAGATTAAAGATAATGACTGGTTGAAAAGTATCAGTGTTGAAAAAACAAAAGAAGGCCTGGAAATTCAGTTCCTGACAATGGATAAAGTAATGGTGGAAACCCATCATACTGAAAAAGAAAATAACTATTTCTGGAATATCAGATTAAAGAAATCAGTATTAAGTGAAACTCCTGAGCGTAATGATTCTACTATTGCGCTTACCACTCAATCCACTTTAGAACCGCTTCAACAGCAGTTAGCACATGATGAAGTGCCGGAAATTGATAAGGATAATAAAAGCAGTCAAGCGGTGACTGATTCTGATATACAACAAAATGTAAAACTGGAAATAAAACCGGTTATATCGAGGCAATCTGATGAAGCGCTTTTTAATACAGCCCAAACAGCCTATCGGCAAAAAGACTGGTTTAATGCGCAAAGGCAGTTGAATGCTTTACTTGGCTCCAGGCTTGATAAGAAAGTCAGATTAATGCTATTAACTGTATACCGGCAGCAAGCTAATAAGTCTGAAATGGAAGCTCTATTATCAAAAAGTCAGACGCTATATCCTGAAGATACTGATTTTTCTATTATTGATGCTGAATTACTGTTTTCTGAAAAACAATATTTTACATTACTTAAACGTTACCGAAATCAATTACAGAATAAAAATATTATTAATTATGTTGCTGCTGCTTTTCAACGGACTGAGCAACATGAAAATGCAATAGAGTATTATCAGAAGTCTTTAAAACTGGATACACAGCAACCAAGGAAATGGATAAGTCTGGCGATTTCTCAAGAACATCTTTCACAATTTGATAGGGCAAGGGAATCATATAAAATTGCTCTAAATAGTGGGAGATTGAATAACCGCTTGCAAACTTTTATTCAACAAAGATTGCAGCAATTAAGTGTTAGCAAGAATTAAATTTAGGTAATAGATCATGGCTTTCAGGAAAAAAATACGACTGGGTGATTTACTGGTAGATAAAGGTTTAATAACTGCTGATCAATTACAACTTGCTTTGCAGGAACAAAAAAAACTGGGTCGAAAACTCGGCTCGACACTTGTTGAGCTGGGTATGATTGATGAGGATAGTATTCTGAACTTACTATCAGCCCAGCTAAGTATTCCTTTAATAGATTTAACGAATTACGTATATAACGAAGAAGTTGTCAGAATACTTTCAGAAAGCATTGCCAGAAGATATCGTGCCATAGTGCTGGAAGACAGGGCGACTGATTACCTGGTTGCCATGGCTGATCCTACTGATCTGTATGCTGTTGATGAAATTCAGGCTAAACTTTCCAAGCCGGTCAGTCAGGCGATAGTTCGTGAAAATGATTTATTAAAAACCTTCGACAGGGTTTATCGCCGTACAGAAGAAATCAGTGCTTTGGCTGAAGAGCTGGGTCTCGAATTATCGGAAGGAAGTGAAGAATTATCGCAGTTATTACAGGGAGAAATGACTGAAGCTCCAGTAGCAAAATTATTGCAGTCTATCTTTGAAGATGCGGTACAGGTCGGTGCTTCAGATATTCATATAGAGCCTGATAAAAAAGTCATTAGAATCAGGCAGCGTATTGATGGTGTATTACATGAGCAGGTCATGAAAGAAGTTCAAATTGCTCCAGCTGTCGTAGTACGTTTAAAGTTGATGGCTGATTTAAATATTTCTGAAAAGCGCTTACCTCAGGATGGTCGTTTCAGTATGGTCGTCAGTGGCCGAGAAATTGATGTGCGATTATCCACCATGCCGGTGCAATATGGTGAATCCATTGTTATGCGTTTACTGGATCAAACAAAAGGTGCACTGAATATAGAAATGCTCGGTATGCCGGATGCCCTGTTAAAACGCTTTAGAAAAAATTTCCATTTACCTCATGGTATGATTCTGGTGACTGGTCCAACTGGAAGCGGTAAAACGACTACATTGTATGCGGCATTACAGGAGCTTAATAAGGCTGAATCAAAAATCATTACTGTTGAAGATCCAGTTGAATATCAATTGACTAGAATAAATCAGGTGCAGGTTCATCCAAAAATTGGTTTAAATTTTGCCTCAGTTCTGCGTGCTGCCTTACGTCAGGATCCGGATATTATTATGATTGGTGAAATGCGTGATGCTGAAACGGTTGAAATAGGGGTCAGTGCTGCGATGACCGGGCACCTCGTTTTATCTACTTTGCATACTAATGATACCGTCTCTACAGCGACTCGCTTACTGGATATGGGCGTTGAAGGGTATTTGCTGGCAACAACTTTACGTTCTATTATTGCCCAGCGCCTGATAAGAAGAGTCTGTAGCAATTGTGCAGAAGATTATAGCCCTGATGCATTTGAATCAACCTGGATCAGAGAGCAGTTGCAAATTGATGCCAGTAAACATCAATATAAAAGTGGAAAAGGTTGTTTGCATTGTGGTTTTACCGGTTATTCTGGGCGTATGGGTGTATATGAATTACTTGATATGAATGCGGAACTGGCAGAAACCCTAAGAAGAGATGATACTCAGGGTTTTATCGAAGCGGCAGCGCGTGCACCGGGATATCAACCTCTGGTACATGTCGCTCATGATTATGCTGTGAAAGGTTTGACAACAATAGATCAGGTTCTCAAACTGGCTGGTGAATCAAGAACTGAGTTGATAGAAGAAGAACTGGAGATTTTAGAGCTGGAGCCTGAAGTTTAATGTGTTTGAACGAAACCGACAGAGTTAAAAATGCCCGCCTATAGCTATAAAGGTCGTACCAGAAATGGTGAATTGACTGAGGGGGAAATGGATTCCTCCAGCAGTAGTGCGCTTGCCAGTATTTTGCTGGAAAAGGGCATAACACCATTACAGATATCAGAAATAAAGCAACAGGTTGATATTATTGATCAAATCAATCAGAAGCTGGATCTTTATAAAGTCAGCATTGAAGAATTGCTGATGTTTACCCGTCAGATGAGTGCTTTGTCAAAAGCGGGTATTCCCGTAACCCGTGCTATTGCCGGAATTGTAGAATCGGTGCAGAACCCTTTGATGATCAAATCCCTTAAGGATACTTTAGAGCAACTTGAATCCGGGCGCAGTTTATCCATAGCCTTTGCACGTCATCCTCGTGTGTTTTCAAATCTTTATATTAGTATGATTCAGGTTGGTGAAAATACAGGGCGACTGGATGAAGCTTTTACCATGATGGCGAATTATATTGATCGCAATAGAAAGATGAGTAATAACATTTCGGCTGCTTTACGCTATCCGACCACGGTTATTATTGCGATCACTATCGCAATGGCAATAGTGAATTTATTTGTAATTCCCAAGTTTGCCTCTTTCTTTGAAGCAAATAATCTTGAATTACCCTGGCAGACAGTTTTGTTATTAAACATGTCTAATTTCTTTGTTAATAACTGGTATTTTGTGCTGGTTGTGCTGGTAATGCTTTATGTCTCTTTTAAACGATATATCTCAACCGTTAAAGGGCGTTATAACTGGCATCATTTTATTCTTAAAATACCGGTTATTGGTAATATTCTTTTACGCGCTTATCTGGCTCGCTTCGCACGATCTTTTGCCATGGCCTATGGAGCCGGAGTGCCAATCGTGCAGGGCATGGGCGTTATATCACGCTCGGTCGGTAATGATTATATCGCAAAACATGTAGCGGATATGAGGGAAGGTATCGAAAGAGGGGAAGCACTAACCGTCACTGCCTATCGTACGGGTATGTTTACGCCTGTTGTCATGCAAATGTTTGCAGTAGGTGAGGAAGCTGGAAATCTGGATGAAATGATGAGCTTTATAGCCGATTTTTATGAAGAAGAAGTTGATTATGATGTCAAAACTCTAGCTGATAAAATGGAACCGGTGATCTATGTATTTGTTGGCATAATGGTGCTGGTGCTGGCTTTGGGTATCTTTGTACCTATGTGGGATATAGCTCAGCTGGCAAGTAGATAATTATCCTGGAAAAATCAGTTCAGCGTGAAAAAGATGCGTAACAGGTTGATGTGCCTGGTCTAAGCCAGGGATGGCTGTAGTTAGAGCAATGCAGGAGCAATTGCCGGCAAATCAAAAACACCGTAGTCACCTGATTGGTGAAGAGCGTGTTTTTGATTTTATCAGCTGCATTAAGGTGTTACGTAGACTTTCATGATGAACTGATTTTTCTAGGATTATAGTTTCAGGCTATAACATTCTATTTCATATTCAAATATTGCGGGACATGACAACTGGTGATTAAAAATATTGATACTTCTATTCCAGGGTCTTCGCTTTTCAAATCAGTGACAAGCATTATTATTATTGTGATATGTATTGTTTTATTTCTTAATTATACCCAGGGTTTAACAGATAAAGCAGAGAGCATTTCCCGGCAAAGAGTCCTTAATCAAATCAATTATTCACTGTCTATGATGTTGTATGATTTTACAGTTAAAGGAAAGCAGCAGGATTTAAAGAAGTTTGATCATGAAAATCCATTTATGGTTTTGGCGATTTATGCTGGATTACCAGATAATTATTATGGTGCTTTTCAGGAATTACCCGAAAACCCTGAACCGGGATGGTATTTTGTAAAAAAGTATAGTCAGGCAATATATATTGATCGGGCTGCCCGGCAATATGTTTTTATGGTGAATTATAGTCAGGCTAACCAGGATGAAGTCGGACAGTTGCTATTGAACCTGGATTCCGCAGTTGACCGCTCGCAGTAGAGGTTAACCCACTGTTTCATCAACCATTAGCTTGATCTACACCACCTCAAACGCACAATCAATTCGTCCAACTACGGATTCCAGGTTGAAAAAATTATAAGTGCTGGAAATTTTCCCTGTCTAATAAAAAAGGCCTCTTAATAGAGGCCTTAAAATATAAAAGTTGTTAATTCTTTATATGTCTTTATCAACCAGTGCAAATTAAAGTCGCTGTAGCTGTCGCGCCATTTTCCCCATTAATTATACATTCGAATGTATCGCCTGCGGCAGTACAATTAGCAGCGGTGTTAGCGGTGGTTGTATAACCGGCAGGAAACTGATCTGCACCCAATAAGTTATGTAATCCTGTGTCAGTACCTGCAGAAATTGCACAGGCATTTACGATTCCATCGGCCTGTATTGCATTATCTCCTGTAGCAGTTGCGTTAATGGTAACAGCAGGCGTTCCAACAATACTTTTTGCATAGTTAACAGCGGCAGCCCCGGAAATTTCTGAAGCGACACCTTCAACTGCGGCTGCAGATGCTTCGGATGATAAATCCTGAAATTTACCCAAAGCGGTAACGCCAAGAATTCCCAGTAACACGATGACAACAACCAGTTCAATCAGTGTGAAACCACTTTGTGATTTATTCATTATGTAAATTCTCCTTTAGAGATTATTAAGCAGATAAAAAGGTATAATTTAAAATATTAATGTAATCTATATGTATTATGGTATAAGTTTGTGATTTTTCAATAAATAATAGACTAAGACAGTGCATTTGCAAGATAGACTTGAGAAAGGTTTCACTTTAATTGAGCTGGTAACAGTGATTGTGCTGTTGGGAATTTTATCTGTGGTGGCTTTCTCCCGAATTGGTAATTTAAATGTTTTCGAGGAAAAAGCATTTTTTGATGAAGTTACCAATGCGGTTCGTTATGCTCAAAAGCTGGCACGTAGTACGGGCTGTAATGTTGAGGTATCACTTCAGGCTAATTCTTATAGCTTAAAACAGGGTAGTAACTGTAATTCTTCAACCTATAATCGTAATGTTTTGAGTCCTGTTGATAGAAAACCTTATAGTAATATGAACTTTCCTGAAGGTTTGACTATTAGCCCTGCATCAATTTTAATTTTTAGCGCTATTTCTGAAGTCGGCTTTACTCCTGTGACAGCTGCCCCACATATCTTTACTATAGGTGGCTATTCTTTTACTGTTCATGAAAAAACAGGATTAGTCGATGTTAATTAACCAGGTTAATTGATCCAATGCTTATCGATAAAAGCAGAAAAATCTGTATTTCAGGGTTTACCCTGATCGAAGTGTTGATCACCATTGTGGTCGTAGGTATTGCTGCCACGGCAATTATGTCTGTTTTTGTTAGCACAGCTAAGACCAGTGCTGATCCAATTATCGAACAACAGGCTGTTTCTATTGCAGAAGCTTATCTTGAAGAAATTCAGGGGAAAAATTTTGCTGACCCGACAGGTGATGAAACTGGTGAGAGCAGATCAAGCTTCGATGATGTGGATGATTATGATGGTTTGACCGATGTGGGGGCCAGAGATCAGAATAATTCAGTTATTACAGGTTTAGAAGCTTACACTGTCTCTGTTGCAGTGGTAAATTCGACTTTGAGTGGAATACCAGCGGCTGATGCAAAACGTATAGATGTCACGGTGAATCACGCTGTTTCTGGTTCAATCTTACTATCTGGTTTCAGGGTTAATCATTGATGGTTCCTGTACTCTCAAGAGGTTTTACATTACTGGAATTAATCGTGGTAATTGTTCTACTGGGTATTATGTCAGTGGGTGCAGGTATGTTGATTACCAGACCCATTGATGCCTACTCAGATCAACTAAGTCGCCAACAGCTGGTCGACTCTGCAGAAATGGCGGTGCGTAAAATTGAAATTGATATTCGACGCGCACTTCCGAATAGTATAAGAATTGATGACTCCAATATGCCGAATAGCTGGGCAATTGAAATGGTTAATGTACTGGATGGAGCGAGATACAGGGATCAGGTGCAGCCTGGATCAACTGGATACACTTCAGCAAATGATATTCTGGATTTTAGTGCGGCGGATGCTCAGTTTAATCTATTAGGCAAGCTTACTTCGATGAACTCAGCAACACTGCCCAATGCGATGAGAGTAGTCATTTATAATACCACTTCGGGGGCAATTTATAGCGATGCAGTCACTACAGATGCTTCTGGCTTAATCAGTTATCCTGCGGGAATCGGGTTGACAACAGTTAGTGCAGCAGGATTTGATGATGAACATCATATAAGCTTACCGGCTGCTTTTAAGTTTATCACTCCCTCACCAACACAAAGACTGTTTATTGTGAATGGCCCAATTAGTTATGTCTGCGATAATACAACTGGTCATTTAACCCGTTTTGCCAGTTATGACTATCAAAATAATCAACTGACAACAGTGGCTGATCTTGCTGCACTGAGTGGTGTTGAACAAGCTTTAGTCGCAACTCAAATAGCGGCTTGTCATATTAACTACCAACCGGGTGTTTCACAAAGAAGTGGGCTGGTCTCTCTCGATTTGAAGTTGACAGATGATAAAAATGAGTCGGTTCGCCTTTTGCACCAGGTGCATGTAAATAACGTGCCATGAAATCAATCAATTCTCAGTTTGGGTTTTCTCTCATAACAGCCATTTTTTTGCTGGTTGTATTGGCTGTGCTTATGGTTTCAATAATCAATATTCGAGTACTTCAACAAAATACCGTGGTGATGAGTATACAGGGTGCTCGAGCAATGCAGGCTGCCCGATCCGGCATTGAATTTGGAATTTATCAGGTACTTCGACCGGCGGCGACTACTGCCAGTGCTGCTGCCTGGTGTGCAGCACCCGGAACGGTGACTTTTACTGCAGCAGAACCTGCGCTTTTACCTTTTACGGTAACTATGAGCTGTTCCAGTACTGATCATATCGAAGCAACAGAGACCATTACGACTTATGACATAACAGCTCTGGCAACTCATGGTACTTTCGAACTTGGTCCGAACGATGCCAATCCAGATTTTGTATCCAGACAAATCAGGGTGACTGTTTCAAAATCTCCTCCTTAAAAACTTCAGTAATATCAATAATTTTCATCACATTATTAATACAAAGATTGTAATGTCGAAAATTCAACACTATACTTATCCAATTAAACCTTTCGGGTAAAAAAAGCGAGCCATGACTTCTGCTCAACTTCCCTCTCTGTTGCTTGTTGATGATGATTCTATTATCTCCGAAAGTTTGAAATATGTATTAAGCGATGAATATAATGTCACTCTCGCATTTGATCGCCCCAACTGTATAGAACAATTAGGTTTGATGCTGGTTCCACCCGAAGTGGTACTGGTAGATCTTGGCTTACCACCCGATACCCATAAGCCTGACGAAGGTTTTGCTGTTATTGAATATATCTGTAATCAGTTCCCTGCAACAAAAATTATTGTTCTATCCGGGCAGGATGAGCAGAAATATGTCGAAGCAGCTAAAAAACTAGGCGCTGTTGATTTTATTGCAAAACCCTGTGACATAGCTGAATTGAAAGTACGTTTAAAGCGCCAGATTGAAACTTCAGATGAAGTCTCTCATGAATTGCAATCTATCAGTGGTATTGTTGGCAAAAGTCCTGCTATAGAGCTGCTGAGAATGCAGATAAAGCAATTAGCTGATTCCCCCTATCCGGTACTAATCCATGGTGAATCCGGAAGCGGTAAAGAATTAGCGGCGCAAAATTTACATAGCTGTAGTACACGAAAAGATCTTCCGTTTTTAAGTTTGAATTGTGCTGCTTTTAATGATGAATTGCTGGCTTCACAATTATTTGGTCATGTTAGAGGGGCTTTTACCGGGGCAACAGAAAGTAAACGGGGTTTTTTTGAAGAGGCTGGAGAAGGCACCCTGTTGCTTGATGAAATAGCTGACTTACCCATTGATTTACAGGCTAAATTACTGCGAGTACTGGAAAATGGCGAATATTACCGGTTAGGGGAGACTAAGCCACGGCAGGCAAAAGCCAGAATATTAGCAGCCAGTAATAAAGATTTAATAGATGCAATTGAAAGAGGACTTTTTCGTGAAGACCTGTATCATCGCTTAAGTGTACTCACTATTCGCGTACCGGGTGTTGCTGAGCGTGGGCAGGATAAAATTGTTTTGCTTGAGTATTTTCAGCAGCAATTGAATCAGCAGTTAATCGGTTTTGAGTTAGATGAAGAGTCCAGAGAGCTATGGATGTCTTATGATTTTCCGGGTAATGTTCGTGAATTGAGGAATATTATTATTCGTCTGTCAGCAAAATATCCCGGGCAGCAAATAAAAAGAGCGGTACTTGAACAGGAAATGATGGGATTTTCTTCACCAGTGAGTGACTTGAATGAAATTGATGTATTCCGGAAAAACCTTAAAACAGAGAATTTTCAATTGAATAATGAATTAAAAAGAATTGAAAAAGAGTATATTAACATCGCTTTGCAGGAGAGCTTAAATAATATGAGTAAAGCCGCATCCATGTTAGGTGTTAACCGTTCTACATTGTATGGTCGTCTGGGTAAGGCAGAAGAATGATGTCAGCACAGAAAATATGCAGGGTAATTGCTGATGTATGAAGAATACTTCGGGCTGAAACGCTCGCCATTTCGAATCACACCGGATACCTCGCTTTTTTATGATGGCGGACAGCGTGGGGATATTCTCGGCGCTCTGGTTTATGCCGTGTTACGTGGAGAAGGAATTATCAAGGTGGTCGGTGAAGTTGGTAGTGGCAAAACAATGCTATGCCGGATGCTACAGCTCGAACTCCCTGAAACTATTGAAATAGTTTATATTGCCAATCCCAGCGTGTCGCCTGAAGATATTCTTTTTGTGATTGCCAGTGAGTTGAACTTTAAAGTTGAGCGAGATGCTACAAAGCATGAATTAGTCAGCATGCTGCATCATTATTTGTTGCAAAAACATGCAGATAATAAACAGGTTGTTTTATTTGTAGAAGAAGCTCAGGGTATGCCATTAGAAACACTGGAAGAAATTCGTCTGTTATCTAATCTGGAGACTGATCAGCATAAATTATTACAAATCATTTTATTTGGACAACCTGAACTGGATGAAAATCTGGCTAATAATTCCATCAGGCAATTACGTGAAAGGATTACTCATGATTTTAATTTAAAGCCTTTAACTGATGTGGATGTACATCAGTATCTTAATTTTAGAATGCGTGAAGTAGGTTATACCGGACCGGAATTAATCAATAAAAAACTGGCTGAACAGATGGCAAAATATTCTGAAGGCCTGTTACGAAGAATTAATATTCTATCCGACAAGATGCTTTTATCAGCTTTTGCAGAAGGTACCCATACGCTGACTAAAAAGCATCTGTTAGCTGCAGTGAATGACAGTGGATTTAGTAAGCTGCCAAATACCAGAAAAACCGCTATCAGTAAGTCTGTATGGATAAGTATAGTTGTTGTATTATTGTTGATTGCCCTGGCTTATGCTGGCATGCAGAGTCAGGTTTTATCCGGGCTGGTGATAAATCAACCTGTTACAGATAATCCTATTGAGTCGCCTGTGGTGGTTGCAAAGCTAGCAGAAGACAAAAAAATGACTCAAAAGATTGCTCAAACAACGGTTACGGATATTCAGCAGGCGCAAGCTGATGATACGAATAAACCCGCTGCAAGACAGCTGGAACAACAAAAAAAAGTTGATTTGATTGAAAAAAAACTCTCTAAAGCGAAGACAATTGACGATTATTCAGCTGAAGCAGAGGAAAGCATCAGGCTTAAAGTCATCGATGCAGCCGAAGATGTCAAGTCAGTTGGGCAAAAAGTGTTGACTGAATCAAAGAAAAACCAGCAATCTATTGCTAATCTTGTTAATCTTAATCAGGTAAAGGTTGAGCAAAGCCCTGCGCTTGAGAAAGAAAGCTTTAGTGAAAACTATGCTGATTACCAGCAATGGCTTGATAATAAGATTATGACCAGTAAAGAGTGGTTAAAAAATGCCAATAAGCAGAGTGTCTCTATTCAAGTTTTAATGAGAAGTAAGTCAGCAGGTAAGGATCTGGTTGAGTTTTTGAACACTGATTGGCCTCTCGATCTGAAGAAGACTTATCTGTATGAAGTTGAAATGAAGGGAAAAAAGATTTACAGGGTGTTTTATGATGAATATCCGTCTATAACAATAGGACAGATTAAAATGAAGCAACTGCCTGAATCAGTACGTGTGAATTCGCCCTATCTGCATTCTATATACCGAATGCAAAAGGCGTTATTATAGTACTGATATAAAAGCAGGTTTAGAGATTGTAAGACTGGGAAAAATAATGAGATATTTACTTTTAATAGTTACCCTAATTGGGCTATCTGCATGCCAGAAGTCATTGCCTGAAAAAGATCCTCGTATGGCAATCTCTGGTCATCTGAATGAAGCTATTCCTGAAAAAACAGAGGCTGAATCCATTCCTGCAGTGGTAAACCAGTTACCGATAGTTTCCGTCCCCAAGCCGGTCGAAAAGTTACAAACTTTTACCGTGGTCGCTACTGATTTACCAGCCAGTGAACTGCTATTTGCGCTTGCCAGAGATGCCCGGCTAAATCTGGATATAGATCCTGCAATCGAGGGTAATGTGAGTATCAATGCTATTGATCAAACCTTACCACAGATTTTGAAACGAATATCCCGTCAGGTGAATCTGCGATATTTTATTGATGGGCCTAATCTGGTTATCCAGAAAGATTTACCTTTTACCCGTGTTTATCATATTGACTATCTGAATATGAAGCGTGATACCGCATCTGATGTTTCGATAACTACACAAATTGCCTCAACTGGATCATCGGCAGAAGGTGGTGGGTCTGGGGGTAGTAATTCAAGTACCAGTATTGCAAATTCAGCCAGTCATGATTTCTGGGGAACACTGGAAGCTAATCTACTCAATATGGCAACAGAGGGGGGAGCTAAAGGATCGGTTATATCAAATAGAGAAAGTGGCATTATATCAGTGACAGCGACTTCTGCTGCGCATGAAGAAATCCAGAAGTTTGTTGATAAAGTTATGTCCAGTATTCGTAAACAGGTGCTGATAGAAGCAACTGTTGTTGAAGTGACCCTGAATGATGAATTTCAGGCTGGTGTAGACTGGTCCAGTTTAGCTAATGGCAATGGCTGGAATTTTGAACAAAGTATACTTGGTGGTAATTTTGCTGCCCCATTTTTGTCTGCTACCTATTCTGATACTTCGTCAAATGGAGATATTTCTACCACTATAAAAGCATTAGATTCCTTTGGTGATGTTTCTGTTATGTCCAGCCCCAAAATTATGGCGCTTAATAATCAGACTTCAATTCTTAAAGTGGTGGATAACCGAGTTTATTTTACCACTGAAAAACAGACGACTGACGCAACCAGTACGTCACCGGGAAAGGAAACTTTTACCACTACGATTCATACTGTGCCGGTTGGTTTTGTGATGAATGTAACGCCCTATATCACTGAAAATAATGAAGTTATTTTGAATATACGGCCAACAATATCGCGAATTTTACAATATATTAATGTCCCTACTTTCTCAAGTGATAGTGTTGCTAATCAAATTCCGGAAATATCGGTTCGTGAAATGGAGTCAGTCTTAAGAGTATCAAACGGTGATACGGCTGTAATTGGTGGATTGATGCAGGATACAGCGAATAAAGATAGTAAGGGAATCCCCGGTTTGCATGATGTCAATGGATTTGGGTTTCTTTTTGGGACTCAGCAGAGACAGTTAAGTAAGACCGAGTTAGTGATTTTTTTACGGCCTCGAATTATCGATAACGCGAGTTTAAATACTGATCTAAAGGATTATCAGCAGTATCTTGAACCTAAGCAGTTAACTGAATAAATTCAGTCAGGGATATCCCATGAGTTTACTGTTAGATGCATTAAAAAAAGCAGCCCAGCAAAAAAAAGATAAGGATAAGAGTGGGGCAGGGAGTCATGTGCCTGATGATACTGCAGATGGAGAGCAGTTACAGGAACTCAGTGCTCTGGATGCTTCAGAAATAGCAAAAGCTGAAGTTTCTGATCAGCTGACCGATACGGTAGTGACTGAAGGTTTAACTACTCATGAAGCCACTGTTGTCGATACAACAGAAATCGATAAAACTTCTATCGATAAAATGGCACTTGATCATACGTCAATCGATGAAACGGCGATAGATAAAACAGTTCTTGATAGTACAACTATTGATGCAACAGAAATTGATAAAACTTCTATCGATAAAACGGCTCTGGATCATACGTCAGTTGATGAAACAGCAATAGATAAAACCGTTCTCGATAACACAACTATTGATGCAACAGAAATCGATAAAACCTCTATAGATAAAACGATTCTGGATCATAAGTCAGTCGATGAAACGGCGATTGATAAAACAATCCTCGATAGTACAACTATTGATGAAACAGAAATCGACAAATCCACTAAAGATAAAACGACCCAGGATCAGCCGTCTCAAAATCAGTCAACTGCTGTTGATGATGTCGAGGATGATTCCTCTTTAAGTGTTTCCACTTCGGACGATCGTAGCCATATTGAAGAAGCTCAGTCAGATCCAATGTCATTCTACGAAGAGACTCTGGCTTCAGTATCCAGAATTGAGGAGCCTGAGAAAAAGCAAAAACCTCCAGCAGAAAAAACACTGGAGATCGGGGCGATTACTCTTGATGATATTCGAAAAATTGAAGAGGCTCTGGCTAATCAAAACGAAGATGATTCTTTAACCGGGAAGCACTTGTCAGATAATGATCCAACTCAATTAGCTGATGATTACAGATTCGTGGATTCTACTGAATATGATGAAGATATTTCAGATAGTACCGTAATGAAAGATGACACTTTATTACGTGATCAATCCAGTTTGTCTGATGAAGATAGATCGCTATATATCATCGATGGTGCTGACTATGATTCTGATAATACAGTCATTAGTGAAGAGACTTTAAATGCTAAACAGGCTTTTGAAGAGATCCAGGCGAGATATAAACAGCAACAGCAAGATGCTGGCGATAGCTTAACAGCTGATGATGTCACCCATTTTATGGGAGATGGTATTTCATCGGCTCATTTCGCTGATGATACTATTACTGATGGTTATAAAGTAAGTGCTGATAGTAAATCAGTAACCGATCAGCATGTTTTATCTATGACAAATTATAGTTTCGACGGTGAGGGTTCGCAGCAGCGTAATGGTGCAGGAGATAATACCGCGACAGCATCATCTGTCGACATCGATAAACTAACCAATGAAACTATATCAGTTGAGCATAGAACCTCTTCCAGACCCTATGCACCGGATAATTACGATAGAACACTGTTAAACCTGTCAAACAAAGACGTTTCTAATATCTTTCCAGGATTAAGCCCGAATTCTGACACGGTGATGACTCCGGATTATGCCAAGCGTATATTCCTGAGTAAATATAATAAAGTTGAATCACGTTATTTCAAGATATATTCAATTGTTGGTATCCTGTTATTATTGACAGTTGTTATGTTTGGCCTGTTTCAACTTCAGGAAGAGTCTACCAGTCTGGATAATGGTCTTGTTAGTCTTAAACGTGATCCTATGCCGGGTATAATAAAACCCCTGAAGGAAAAAGAACCTGAAAGATTATTTGTGCCTGAGTCAGGTGAATTTGCTGTGTCTGGCGATCAGGCGGCAGATATTATTGCGACAGCCGAACTATCGGGGGCAGAGCAAGTTGATGGAACGGATCAACAAGCTGAGGAAGATCTGCAAAATAATGCAGAATCCACTATGGGTGAGGATATTGTTGAGCAAGTGGATAAGCAGACTGATGAGCAACAGACTTCAGGATCTATTGAAAAAGTAGCAGAGCTGAAACCGGCAAAAGTTTCTGTCGCAAAAAAAGCAGCTGCGGCCAAAACCAGTTCAACAGCATCCAGTTCATCCACTTTGAGTATTTCCAGTGGTCGTCAATTATCTGAAAAAAGTCAATTATTGAATGAAGCTTATGATGCTTATGAAAAGGGTGATCTGCTTACAGCTAAATCACTTTATAATAAAGTGCTGGTTTTAGATGCTGTTAATAGAGATGCTCTTCTTGGCAGGGCTGCTATTCATATTCAGGACAGTGAATATCAACAGGCTATTAATCTTTATCAAAAGGTATTGGTCGAAAACCCGAAAGATAGCATGGCGATAACATCCTTAATTTCTGTTGCAAATATTCAACCGGAAGCGGCTGAATCTCAGCTAAAAACCTTATTAAACGAGCATCCTGATTCACCCTTTATCCACTTTGTACTGGGCAATATCTATGGTAGCCAGAATCGCTGGAGTGAAGCACAGGCATCCTATTTCAATGCCCTGCAAAGCACTCCTGATAATGCCAATTATGCCTATAATATGGCCATTAGCCTGGAACATTTAGGGAAACCTTCTGCAGCGGTCACTTTTTATAAAAAAGCACTGGTAAATAGCTCCAGAGGACTGGTAACTTTTGATAATCAAATAGTCATGCAACGGATTGAGGTATTAACTCAGTGAGAAGCATCAAAAAAAATAATAAACCCAAAAGACTGGGTGAGCTTCTTATAGAGGAAGGTGTTATAACCCGTGATCAGTTGCATATAGGCTTAACCGAACAAAAGAAAGTAGATCTTCCGCTCGGCAAAATACTGGTAAATCTCGGCTTTGCAACTGAATCTATCATGCGTTCTGCACTTGGTGAAGCGCTTGAACAGGATAGTGTTGATTTAAAAAATGTTGTACCCGATCCAGAAGCAATAAGACTGATAGATTCTGATACAGCAAGAAAACACAAGGTAATTCCACTCAATTACAATGCACAGAATGGTACCTTAACCATTGCCATGTCTGATACATTTAACCTTTTCACACTGGATCGAATCAGAATTCAGGTTGGACAGCAGATTGAAATAAAACCTGTACTGGCCGGTGAAACTGAAATATCCAATGCTGTCGACCAGTTTTATGGATATGAATTATCTATTGATGGAATATTACGGGAAATAGAAACAGGCGAAGCTGATTACACCAATTACCAGGGTGATATTGAAGAATATAGTCAGCCTTTAGTTCGACTTGTTGATGTTATGCTGGCGGATTCTGTTAAACGTGGTGCTTCAGATATTCACTTTGAACCTGAAGAAGGTTTTTTACGCATTCGTTATCGCATTGATGGTGTATTAAGGCAAATTAGAAGCTTACATAAAACATACTGGTCAGCTATTGCGGTTCGTTTGAAAGTTATGTCAGACATGAATATAGCTGAAACCAGATCCCCTCAGGATGGTCGTATTTCGCGACTGATTATTGGTAGACAAATTGATTTTCGTGTTGCATCACAGCCTACCATACATGGTGAAAATATCGTTTTAAGGGTGCTGGATAGAGAAAAAGGTGTCATACCTCTGGAGCAAATGGAATTACCAGAAGACTCTATGCGCAAGCTTAAGATAATGATGGCCAGGCCGGAAGGTATGATACTGGTAACCGGTCCTACTGGTAGTGGTAAAACAACCACCCTGTATTCTTTGCTTAATCATGTGAGTAATGAGCAGGTGAATATCATGACACTGGAAGATCCGGTTGAATATCCCTTCCCGTTAATTCGACAAACATCGGTCAGCGATATGATTGGAATGGATTTTTCTAATGGTATCAAATCCTTAATGAGGCAGGATCCGGATATTATTCTGGTGGGTGAAATCAGGGATGAAGAAACTGCTGAAATGGCTTTTAGAGCTGCCATGACCGGTCATCAGGTTTACTCAACTTTGCATACCAATTCAGCTATAGGTGCTTTACCCCGGTTACGGGACATCGGTATTATTTCAGAAATTATGGCGGGCAATATTATTGGCATTATTGCACAACGATTAGTCCGAAAGCTTTGTAAATACTGTAAGGAAGCTTATATTCCTGATGAATACGATTTAAGCCTGTTAAATTATAAACAGACTGATAAGCCGCTTAAACTTTTCAGGGCCAGGGGGTGTAAGGCCTGTGACAACACTGGCTACAAAGGTCGAATGGCCTTGCTGGAAATTTTAAAAATGAATTCCGAGCTGGATAATTTACTGGTTACTGGAGCGACAGCCAAAGAGATAAAAGAAGAAGCCTATAAACAGGGTTTTCTGACTTTGGCCGATGATGGTGTGCGTCATGTGATACAAGGTGTGACCGACATAAAAGAAATCGCCCGGGTCACTGACCTGACTGAGCGAATGAGTTAATCATGGCGCTATTTAAATATAAAGCAGTCGATAAAACGGGGAAGGCTATTCTTGGTAGCCTGGATGCAAGTAATGTTGCTGATCTGGAATTACGCCTCGAGAAAATGAATCTTGATCTGGTGTCCAGTAAGCTGAAGCAACCAGGCGCAGATATATTTGGACGCAATAAAATCACCCGTAGAGACTTAATTAATTTCAGTTTCCATTTAGAACAGTTATCTCGATCAGGCGTACCGATTATTGAAGGGCTGATTGATTTGAGAGAAGGTGAAGAGAATCCCGGCTTTAGAGATGTCATATCCAGTGTGATTGAAGCGATACAGGGTGGGAGCACCTTTTCTCAGGCGCTTGCTATGTATCCCAAAGTGTTTGATGATGTTTTTGTTAATTTAATCAAGGTCGGGGAACGTAGTGGTCAAATGACAACTGTACTGGTTGATATCACAGAAACCCTGAAATGGCAGGATGAAATTATTGCTAAAGCAAAAAAAGCTGTCACCTACCCACTGGTTATAGGAACCCTGATTTTTGCTGTGATTATGTTTTTAATGATCTTTGTGGTGCCTGATATTATGAGTGCTATTGCAGGTTTGGGGGGAGAGATACCATTTCATTCAAGAGCATTGATGGCAACCTCGCAGTTTCTGGTCAACTACTGGTGGGCTGTAATAATGACACCGATTATCCTGTTTTTTATTCTACGCTATTTTTATAAAGCTAATGAAAAATTTCAATTTAAAATGGATGGTGTATTTCTCGATATCTGGTTGTTCGGCGAAATCAGTGAAAAAATTAAAATTTCCCGTTTTACGCGTTATTTTGCATTAATGTTTTCTTCCGGGATAACTGTACTGGATGCCATTAAATTAAGTCGAAGTGTGGTCAGTAATCGAGTACTGGAAGATGGTATCGACAGGGCATGGATTCAAATATCGGAAGGAGGCAGTATTAGTGAAAGTTTTCATAATATTGGTATTTTTCCACCTTTGGTTATTCGCATGTTAAAAGTTGGCGAATCCACCGGAAGAATGGATCAATCATTAAAAAATGTCAGTTATTTTTTTGAAAGAGACATTAATGACAAAATGGATACCATGGAGCCTGTACTACAAACAGCCTTGCTAGTAACAATTGGACTGGTTGTATTATGGTTAATAGTGTCGGTTTTTGGTCCCATGTACGACACGATCAGTACTATTGAATTTTAATCGCTTAAATTATAGCTAAACTATTAGTCATATGAAAAGAATACTCTACTTTACTGGATACAGAATGGTCGCTCAGGAATGGGATGGCCGTAAACTGAATAGTAGCGTATATTTTGAACCGGATGAACAGGGACTGGATCTGTTTGAAGCTTATTTAAAGTCATTAAAAAATGCCCCGGTTCGATTATTACTGGACTTAATAGAAGAAGAATTTCGTCAGGCAGTTATTCCTGCCTTAAGAGGTACTGATCGGCAAGATGTCATTGACAGGAACTTTGCCAAGTTTTTTAGAAATTCAAGTTACCGCTGTGCAATATCTCAGGGCACGATCAAAAAAAGTAGAAAAGAAGAAAAGCTTTTATTGATGGGCTTAACTAATCAGGAATTACTGAAACCCTGGCTGGAAATTATTGATAGCACAAGAACTCCCTTATCAGGTATTTTAAGTTTACCACTGGTCAGTGAAGATTTGATTGCTGATTTCAAATCACCCAATGACTGCGTGATTCTGGTTAGTCAACAGGTTCCAAGTAACCTCAGGCAGTCGGTATTTGTTAAAGGTAAACTGATTCTCAGTCGGCTGGTGCCTATCGCCAGTTTTTATCAGGGTGATTATGCGTCTGATGTGATACGTGATGTGGAAGGAACACAGCGTTACCTGGTCAGTCAGCGCATAATAGACCGCAATGATATTATTTCGGTACAGATATTATGCAATGAAAGACATTTACAGGAACTTAAAACAAAAACCGAAGAAGATCCCGTTTTCGACTACAACATACAGGATGTTAATGATTTTATAAAACAGGAAAAACTGAAATTAAATGATGAACAGGATTTTAGTTCCGTTTTATTTTGTCACCAGGCAACTAAAAAGACAGTTGTTAATCATTATGCCCGTCATCAGGAAAGGAGATATTTTTATCATCATATAGCATCTCTTGGAACGAAACTTACCGCTGTTTCTCTATTGGCAATTAGTTTGGGGTTACTGGCTATATTTTTAGCAAAAGGCTTTTTATATGAATCTTCTGTTAAAGAAATGGCACAGCTTGAGCAAAAATATAAATCAAAATATACCCAGCTTAATGAACAGAAAGTCGATGAGGATATCAGTACCACCAACATGAAGAATGTGGTGCAGACCGTTGAAAAACTGAAAAGCACTTATCTACGTTCACCCCGCCAGATGATGGCGATGGTAAGTCAGGATATTGCCCTGTTTAATGAAATGCGAGTGAATACATTACAATGGTTTATAGCCAGCTCTGCAGATGCGACAACAGCTGACTCTCAGCAAGCTCAAAAAAAACCGGATAGACGCTCTCGCAGAAGACGCCGTGCTAATCCAGCACAGAATAAATTATATGAAATACTTGAAGTCAGTGGAGAATTACTTCATTTTGATGGTGATTATCGGTATGCCTTAAGTTTGATAAATGATTTTGAAGATACCATGAAAGTTTCCAATAAATATCATCTTGTTGAGATAACTGAAAGACCTTTAAATATTGATTCAAAAGAAAGCTTAACCGGTGATGTCAGTAATAAAGTTAACAGGAAATCTACAACTAAGACGGCAAATTTTTCTTTTCGTGTAGTGAGAGAGGTTAATTTAAATGGAAAATAAAATTGACTTCCGGTTCCTCAGAAAAGCTTTAATCTTTTTTACTGTATCACTACTTATATCCATTGTAATGATAGTTTCCGGATTACAGTTTGAAAATTCAAAACTTGAAGCGTTTAACAAAGCTAAGTCATCATTAAGTCAATCTCATCGTGTTTATAAAAAACTGGTGGAAGATCTGGACTTGCTTGAGCAGTATAAAAAATCCTATAAAGAATATAAAAAAACAGGCTTAATAGGGGCTGAAAGAAGACTCAGTTGGATTGAAACACTTGAAACAGTGAATGATGTACTAAAGCTGCCAAAGCTAACCTACACTTTATCCCCACAGGAAGGTCTGACTCGACCCGGGTTAAAGATAGAGCGGAATATTATTTTAGGTAGTACACCAATGAATTTAAGTATTGATTTATTACACGAAGAAGATTTATTTGCCGTATTTGAAGGTGTTGCGGGCAATATAGATAACCTGTTCAGTATTGATAGCTGCAGAATTTCCAGACTAGGAAAAGGAGATGCACCTCTGAGCACCAGAAATGCAAACTTATCATCAAATTGTCTATTGAGATGGATAACAGTCGATGTGCAGAATTAATAAACAAATCAGGTTTTTAGTTGCTTTTGGCTTAGTGTTTTCAATACAGAGCTATGCGCAAACTAGTTCGGATGAATTGTTCACTCTGTTTACTACGCAACAGGAACGTGAACTGATTAATAATAATCGATACAAAACTGATCAGATTAAAAAGGATGTGGTTGAAGCAAAAATCGATATTCCTAAAGAGACTGATCAGGCTAATAAAGTAGAACAGGAAAAAGTAACGGTATCGATTAAGTTATCCGGTTTTACATTGGCGAAGAGTGGTCAGAATGTTGCGTGGATTAATGGAGAACCCTATGAAAGTGGCAGTGAACTGGATGATGGCTCAAAAATTTACATCACAGGCAAACTAAATGCACAGGTACAAATTAAAACGCCGGATGGTAAATATCATACTGTGACAACAGGCGAGCCTGTAGATCTATCCTACTTTAAACCTGTAGAAGGGTGATCAATAATGTTGGCAAGACAGCAACAATCTGGCTTTGCTTTAATATTATTTATGGTAATACTGATTGGCATGGGAGGGCTGGTTGTTAAGAGCTATTTGAAGGATATAGCAATAGAAGTAAAACAAAATCAATACCAGGGAAGTCAGGAAGTTCTGGAAGAAGCAAAAAGAGCTTTACTACAATATGCCTATAATTATCCGGAAATAAACGGAAATGGGCCGGGTCGTCTACCCTGTGCTGATACTGATAACAATGGGTTACCCAATTCATCATTTGGTGACTGTATATCTATTGGTCGTTTTCCATGGGATGATCCTAATTTAAAGACTCAGGAATTAAAAGATTCTAGTGGTGAGAGGCTGTGGTATGTGGCTTCACCTGCTTTTGCTAGTAATGTATCTGGTGGCAATATTATAAATATTGAGACCAGGGGGACCATTACCCTGGTGGATCAAACCGGAAGTATTATTTATGATGGTGCTGTAGCGGGGGTTGCTGCTATCGTGATTGCGCCTGGAGCCCCTATCAAGCGTGATGAAGATAATGATGGCGTTTATGAGTACTCTCAAAAAAGAGGTACAGAAGATGAGCAGAAAGACGCAAAAAATTATCTCGATACGTTTGATGGTTTTGATAATAGTGTCTATAACAATTCTGAAAGTGACTCAAATGATGATGGTTTTATAATAGGTCCAGTTTTTGATCCGAATATCAATTCATATGTTATAAATGATCAGATGGTAGTAATTACGGCTGATGAATTAACTAGTTTCGCTTTTGAGCGAGCAGTCGTTGAAATTAAAACTGTCTTTGATGATTTTATTTCTAAAACAGGTCAATATCCCTGGTTATTTGAAGGAGACTATAATGATTCTGATTTTGATTTTTCTAATCCTGAATCAGTGGATTTATATAAGGTTGAAGCAAATGTTAATACATTGAAAGGTCAGGTTCCAATGTTGATCGATAATGGTGATTTTGGTACAGAGCTTCAATTTAAGTGGAAACTACAAAATTCTACCCCGGTTAGTGATAATGGTTTTACAGAAATTGATTCAACTGACTTAAAGGAATTTGATGAAGTATTTCCTGTTTCGAGTTATTTAACAGATAGATGTACCTGGCAAGATGATTATAAAGTTAACTGTGCAACCTCAATCACTTTAATTAAATGGAAGGAAGAGACGAGTCCTGGTATATGGGATGATTGTGGAGGTGATGCGAGTACGAGGTCTACTTGTGTACTCACTGGTGGTGAGGATGTTCGCAAATATACATTGACTGCTACTGATGACATTGATTTCTCTAGCACAATTAGCCCTGTTTTACCTGCTTTACCTATAGCCTTACCTTATGAGCAAGCCAGTTTAACTGATATGGCAAGAATCAATATAAAAATAGAAAATGGCGATATTGATTCAGTTTTGCTTGGTCAAAAATATCCAATTACTCTGGAAATTATCCAATATGATGATATCGGGGAAACCACTGCATCAGAGACTGCATCTCTTGATTTGTCATCCAGTATAATATATTCAGCAACTCCTGCAGACTATTTGATTTTACAAACAAGGTATTTTCCGCAGGCAGACTGGTTTGCAAAAAATTTCTGGCAAAAATATATTATTATGGAGTATATCGCTAGTGAACAGCCAGGTTCGGGTGCTGCTACATGTATATCTGGTAATAACTGTATCTCTGTGACTGACAGGTTGAGTAAATCAGTTAGAACTGATGCTGAAGTTATCGTTTTAGCATCGGGTTTAGCGTTATCTAATCAAGATAGACCTTCGGCTAATATTATTGATTATTTCGAAGGAGAAAACATAGACGATGACAAAACATACATTGACAGAGAACTTAATGGTAATGATCGGGTTGTAATTATAAAGCCATGAATACAATGATGAAAAATAAAGGCTTTACTCTGATAGAAATCGCTATAGTACTGATGATAGTTACTATTTTGCTCGGTTATACACTGGCATTATTTCCTGTCCAACAAGAACTGAAGCAATATAGGACTGCGGAGAAGGAAATGGCTGAAATTCTTCAGTCTATAATTGGCTTTGCGCAAATCAATGGTCGGCTGCCATGTCCTGCATTACCTGACTCAGTGGGTATTGAGTCTGGAGGTGGCGAGGCTAATTGTGATCGTTATGGTGGATTTGTTCCGGTCAATACACTAGGACTGAATGGTAAAATAAACGGCGATAGTTTATTACTTGACCCTTGGGGCAACCCTTATCGATACTATGTTACGAATAGTGATTTTTTTGGGGATGCTGATAGTGATGGTAGTTTGGATGATGATTTAGATGGAAATGGAGATGGTGATGCAGATGGGAACGATATCCATGACTTTGTTCGAAATGGAGAAATGAGAAATATCGGCTTATCAGATGTTTCAATTGATGAGGATTCTGATGGAAATGCAGATATTGATAGTGATGGGTATATCGACCTTGATCCAAATCTAATTATTTGCGATAGAGCTAGTGGAAATACTGATCGTTGTAATAATATTAATCAGCAAGTAATTGGCGATGTACAGGATATTACACCCCCGGCAGCTGGGAATTATAATGCCAACAACTACACTGCTTATGCCGGTGCCACAGTCGTTCTGCTTTCTTTAGGAAAAAACGGATCACAAACACCTACAGGTGATGAACTAGAAAATAGAGGCTCTACCCAGATAGTAAATGCTTCTGGTTGGGGTGAGACTGCAGGTCCAACTGGTAATGATTACTTTATCGATACAGATACTGTCTTTGTTAAAAGAATAACTGGTCAAAGTGCCAACTTCGATGATTTGGTGAAATGGATATCTCCTAATGTACTCTTTTCAAAAATGATCGAAGCTGGTCAATTACCATAATCCTAAAAAAATCAGTTGACCGCTCCATTCTAGTGTACTGTCCTAAACTGTATGTAGATTATAGAAGCCCCCAAATTTCCCAAGACAAGGCGCAGTTCGCAGGCAATGGCGCCTCCCTTGTCAAGAACTGCAACGCCGGATTGGGGGATTTGGGGGGCTTCCCTTCGGGCGAGACGG
>JBNKKI010000165.1:0-22789 GCA_050291745.1 Gammaproteobacteria bacterium
TTGAGCTTTCATCTCTCCCCGTTAAACATTTCAACGGTCGTGCTCTTTGAAGCATATATGACGCTCAACAACGTCATCAACTCGGACGTGCAAAAGAGCCGCTTCGCTATACTTTTGCACGCCGGTTACGGTAAACGTTAGCACCTTGGAGAGCACGATGATCTCACCGCAAAAAATTAGGGAGCTTTGTGATAGCTGGTGCAATTCCGTACAACAGCCTGGTGGTGGAATCGCAATCGGCGGGCAATCAGAGCAATATAGACTGCTAAGGAATGGACTTCAGTTTCATGAGCTCGGTTTCGATCAGCTAGTAGCTACAATAGATGGATTGACCAAAGTGCTGCTATTGCCCGGTTTGAATACAATCGTCGATCAAGATCATTTTGGACTTTGGTCCTGGTGCTCGGAAGTTATTCTTTACCGAGAAACCGGCTTTTTTGCTAACGAGGAGCACGAACTTATAAAATTATTTGAAACGTGTATCCGATCTTCACTTGTCCATTGTAGAAAGCCTGCCGCAACTAAAGAAGAATGGCAACAACAGGTGGAGACAGATCAACAGCTATCACATAACTCAAGATACTTTCTTCAGGAGTTGTCTTTAACCTTGGCCTATTTGGCCTTTCCACTGTTAGAGGCGGTATCGAAGAAAGTTTGCAGCTCTTATGTTGCTATGGATGGGGTAGTCACTGCTAAGTTCGATGTTCCAAATAAGGCAGGCGGAGTAAGAGAATATGATCCAAATGGGCGCTGGAATCAAAAGCAATGCTCTAGCCTGAGAGATTTGTTATTTCTTATCCATTTAAATGTTGCAAATGATGAATTGAAAAATGCCTTAGATGAGTTCAGAAATCATATTGCCACTCTGGATAACTCAGAAGATCCATTTGATGTAGTGTATAAATGGAGAAACCAGTCCTTACATGGATCAACAAGCTTTCAAACAATCGGTGGTACACTTTTGAATCTCGTCCTTCTGATTGTAATTCATCAATTATCAGACCGATATGATTCGCTTAAAGATAAAACTCTAGAGCACTGTCGATGGGAGATGCAGAGTGGACATAGAAGCCCATGGTCTTTCTACCCGCCGTACTAGTGCTAACAAAGCGCTGCTGTCGGACAAATTTTCCGCTTTGCTCCAAATTTGCCGCAGAGCGCGGTGTTATGTTTAAAAACAAGCAGAGGCAATAGCAGTATAGATGTCACAAGGTAAATTCAAGAAAGCGCTGCAGAAGAAAGTACGTAAAGGGAAGAAAGGCTATCCGGTTGCTACGATAGCTTTTTACGGCCCTGATATTACTCGTGCTTCGAAAGTCGTTTGTAGCATCTTCGAAAGCGAAGGGGCCGAACCTGCGCCAATAAAAAAATGGTTTACCAAAACAGATGCCATGAAATCGGAGGCAATTCTCGGCCAGGTGCTTTCATTCATCGAAGAAAATGGCGCAGTTACTGTGGCAATGGCGGAGTCAATCATGGGCTGCCCGCACGAGGAAGGTATCGATTATCCAGAAGGCGAATCATGCCCTCAATGTCCCTACTGGAAGAATCGAGATCGTTTCACTCATGAACTGCTTCATTGAGAAGAAACTTAATCGGGTAGCCGAGGGTCTCTAACCCTCAGCCCCCACAACACCCTGCATGCGGGTCCGCACAGGGCGTTTCATTTGCCATAGTGAAGCTTGATCCATCCATCACCTAAAGAAACCAGACCTTCCGATTTAAGATAAGCATTAGATAACGCCTGCTGTATACCGGGAGTTTTGGAACTACGCCATGGGCCTTTGCTGGTAATGCCACACACAACTGCTGATTGCACTCTGACCCCGAATTTCAACAGTCCTCTTACTTTAGTACGCGGCTTGCGCCACTGTCGCCAATAAGCCATTCTGATTCTGCGCCGTATCCAGTGATCCAGTTGATCCTGGATTCCGCAGTTGACCGCTCGCAGTAGAGGTTAAGCCACTGTTCCATAAAGCATTACAGTTGAAGTGTATAATCACCTAATCGGAATAGTCCGCGTTCAGGTTGTTTACTAGACAATAAAAAAATCTTAGGATTGCCACAGCAAGGACATAAATACGGTTTTCTGGAAACAGGTTTTAACGATTTTAGTTTTACTTTCAACAATAGTTGAATACGCTGTAAAGTCAGCCAGACTGAAGGAGCTATAGTTCAATAGACACTTATACACCATGCTACACTTGGTGCATAAATACTTAGTTGTTAAATAAAAAAAGGAAAAACTTATGATCGGCGTATTTATAAATATGAAATGTACGATTTGAAGAAACAATACGAAGAAACTTTAAGAAATCACGACAAGAAAATGCTTGAGTAATAATGGGTAAATCAACGATGGCTAATATTAAAGAATCTGACTGGAAAATATTTAAAAAAATAAAAGAAGAGGCAATAAATCAATATTGTGAAAACTGTCTTTCTGAATATGCTGATATTATTGCGGGCTCTTCAAAAAGTGTTCATGAAAAATATTTGTATCTATATCGCATCGTAGAAAATAATAACAAGAAAATGGATTTAATATTTGGTGACAGGACTAGTAGATCAAAAGCATTTTTACAGTTACTCGCTATGCGAGGTGAGAGCCTGGCAAACCAGGAGTTAGTTTCCCAACTTTCTCCAGAGTTTCAAGAAATGACCAGTCCAGAAAGAGTAACCTGGTAATGCATAAAATCCTCCAAAGGATTCGCGGAACTTTCGGTTCCACTATGGTAAGAGCTGTGACACCAGGCTCTGAGACCAGGTGTCACTAAAGATCGTCTAGGTCAGGCGTACCTTAATAATCTATAAACTGTGACATTACCGGTTACAGATGACTTTGAAGCTTTCCAGGGGTAACCTATATCTCATCTGGAGATATTCCGATGAAATATTAGAGGGTGTTGTTTGGCTTTATCCGGGAATCGAATTCTTCGGCGATTAGTTGTTCATAGCGTTAAAAAAAATGAAAGAACCGTAACTGATAAGAGTAAATGATATGAGATCAGCAAAACCTGACAGAGTGCAGCCAGGAACAAACCCTGGCTGCGGTTGGCAGCAGATCACTGTATTGTCTTAGTTAAAAAACAACATTAGGATGTAATGACCTGGCATTTCAGTCATATAGTCAAGCCGTTATGAAAATCACAGGGTCACAAACTCAATCAGTTAATGTTATATATATCGAATAATACCTGAATGTATATACAGTTTTAACTTCATGCTGACAGGTTTTTTTAAATTTAAATGCTTACAGCTACTGTCAGCAGGAGAACAATCAATGAAAATTTTAGCGATATCCGGAAGTACCCGATCAGAATCTACCAATACATATTTCCTGAAAGAAATAGCTTGCATATCCTCAGAAGCTAATAAAAAAAATTTCCATATCGAAATATTCAATTCACATGATGAACTTCCAATATTTAACCAGGATCTGGAAGGAGATGAGACGCCTCTTTCTGTACTTTCACTCTGTGAAAAAATATCGCTTTGTAACGGCATCATTATCTCAAGTCCGGAATATATTAGAAGCATTCCTGGCGGCCTGAAAAACACCATAGACTGGCTTGTTTCAAGAGATGAAATCATTAAAAAACCGATCGCTCTGGCACATGCTTCTCACCGGGGAGATGATGTTTTAACATGTTTGAGACGGGTTTTATCCACGGTTAGTGAGAATTTCTCAAGCAGTATTTTTCTTCAGATCCCGTTAATAGGTAAAAATGGAGATGAAATAAAAGAAATTGTAAATTCAGAAGAGTTTAAGCCGCAGGTGAATAAATATATATCGAAATATATTAAATTTATTGAGTCTGTGCCTGGAAATTGAAAGTAAGTGCATGACATATAGAGGAAAAGTTGCACCAGGCCGGGACTTAAGCCAGTATGAGTTAAACGAGGAATAAAGTTTCAACCTGGAAAAATCAGTTGAGCACTAAAGACCACCAACCTGACTAAATAATAGAATTATCGATGCAAAGAGAAATAAATTTTAGCTGGACTTTTAACCCTATTGGTTGGGAGTCACTTCTAGTTGGAAAAGATATCTCCTATTTTCGTCTTAAAAGGCTCATGTCCGAGTTTGTATGGGATATCACTCACCTGGAAGACAATCCCTACGACATTGTCGAAGTGCAAACCCTATTAGAGGGAATCACAATTGGAGGTCACTTCCTATCTGAGCAGACGCAAGTACTCAATCAATATAAATCATTACAGTACCTTTTAAATTTGATTCGAAATAATAAATTTAACTTTGAAAAAAAAACCATTCTTGAAGCTCATAATCTCCTTGCTGCAGAAGAAGCACTAGAATGGGGGTGCCTGAGGAAAGGACCAGTTCGTATCAGCGGAACGGAATATAAGCCACCAGAAGCCGAAGAGCTTGAAAATCTATTTGATCAAGGGATAGAGGCTATTCACAAAATATCTCACCCAGTTGAGAGAGCATTTGTTTATTTCTGTTTTGGATCTATCAACCAATTTTTTTATGATGGAAACAAACGAACTTCACGTTGGACAATGAATGGGTTGTTAATGAGTCAGGGATATAATTACCTGTCGATTCCTGGCAATAAAAAAGATACATTTAATAAAGTTATGATTAATTTCTATAATAGCAAAGACGCTTCTGAAGTTATGGAGTTTCTTCACTCATGTTATACGGTTGACTAAGCTAACACATAATAATGTGCCCCATATATGGTAAAGAAAACAATTGATAAAAAAGCATTTCATTTCATCTTATGATGAAAAAGTTTAATCGTATTGAAGATAGAAAGAAAAATACAGAAACCATAGTTTCAAAAATACCGGTATTCATCAAATGAAGCTATATCACTAATAAAAGACTTGCTTTTATTTTCTACATCGGTATTTTTTAGTTCCTTTAACCTCTATGGCGAGCGGTCAACTGCGGAATCCAGGTTTAAGAGGCTATCAGCCCGGCTTCAAGACTCTGAGACAACATGAGCTATAGCAGTGATAACTAAAACCTTAAAAGGATTCGCGACACTGTTCCTGCCACTTCGTCGTATGCAGTTTCCCGAACCAGTTAGTCATAAGTTAAAAATTATTTTAAAGTAAGAGAATAAAATGGAACTGGAAATAAACGTAATTGATGCATTCACTGACTCTGTATTTGGCGGTAACCCGGCAGCGGTAATCATTATAGAGAACTGGCTTACTGACCAGCAAATGCAATCAATTGCTTCAGAGAATAATCTTTCTGAGACGGCATTTTTAGTGATGTCGACACCAGGCACATATCAAATCCGCTGGTTTTCACCTATAACCGAAATTGCATTTTGTGGTCACGCCACATTGGCATCCGCTTTTGTTTTATTTAATAAATACTCTGAATTAAAGTCCATAACATTTTCAGCTAAAGCCGTTGGTGAATTGTATGTTATCAAAAATGATTCAGGCAAGATCCAGATGGATTTTCCTAATACCATGCCAGAAAAACTCGACACTATTCCTGAAAGTCTGAAGTCCGGCCTTTCTATCGAGCCTGTAGAGGTTTATTGTAATGCTCAGGCATACTTTGTGGTCTATGAATCGGAGTCCAATGTTTTATCTGTGGTTCGCGATAATGAAATCCTGAAAAAACTCAAACCACTTGATATTGTCGTCACCTGCCAGGCTGAATCACAACAGTACGATTTTATATCCAGGTATTTCTGGCCTGCAAATGGTGGTGATGAAGATCCGGTAACCGGTTCAATCCATACCGGCTTAGCGCCATTTTGGTCTAAGCGTTTAGGCAAGCAAAAGTTAGTGGCATACCAGGCTTCTAGTCGTGGTGGTGTACTCTACTGTACAGTTTCTGCAGATAGAGTTTTGATTTCAGGAAGTGCGGTTCAATATTTAAAGGGTAGCATTATAATTTAGTGCTATAAATTCCAGTGTTATGGCTTTAAACCTAGAAAAATCAGTAAATTCTTTAGAAAAGTTTGACAGGGTTCCTCTCTCTAAATCATTTTATATGAGTGACTTCCTGCAATGAAACTATTAACAGAAACAGCGGACATAAATGAACTCAACCGGATCAGGATTTTATTCGAGTCAAATGGCATACCAATACATATTGTAAATGAAGATTCAGGCAGGAATTTCGGGTTGATTATGCCGGCCAGAAAATATGCAATACTGGTCGTCCATGAGGAGCAATTTAGTGATGCAGCATTACTTCTAGAAGATGATAGTCATGTTGTCAAAAATCAAATCGATATGGATGCATATCGAAATAATATAGAACAGCTAAAGCCAAAAGCAGGCAAGCAAATGTTTAAGGTCATTATGCTGACCGGGGTTACTCTATTGATGATACTTATTGGACTAGCCTGGTTTATGGAAGCTATAAATGCATAATCCTAGAATCCGCAGTTGAACGAGCTGATTGTGCGTTTGAGGTGGTGTAGATCAAGGCATAACGACGCGGAATAGCGAGCTATTCCAAGGAGTTACAACGAAGAGATACGCCGCCTCAAACCTGCAATTCAGTTCGTAGCGGGATTCACCGATTGGGTGATTATACACATCAACTGTCATGGTTTAAGAAACAGTGGGTTAAGTTCTATTGCGAGCGGTCAACTGCGGAATCCAGGTTCAAGCCCCGTTCTTTAACATAAGTATCAACGGGAAGTCCATCAATCTTGAAAAAGGCTCTTTTACCATCAATATCCACAAACTCTTCTTTTTGCGGGCCTCCAATCAGATCAGCCTGTTTGATATCAGTCTTTTTTTGTTTTATAGCCTGCTTTTCATTAATGAGTTTAACATCAAGAATATTTTTATAAGATGAAATAAATGGAACTCTCCATCCATAGGAATTTACGATATATGTATTTCCGGGAATCAATTTGGCATAAATATTAGACGAGTCAAATTTCCACTCCAGCAATGAATCTGTATTTTCAAAAACATTTCCAGCCGTTGTAAAAACCAGATACTTTTCCTGACTCGTATCTCCGCTACCATAACGCTTTACTGTCTTTTCTGATACAGTAATTTTATCAACATGTCTTGAAAAATGAGGAAGAAAAATAAGTGCTAATACTGATAAAACAATTACTACAATAAAAATAAGGCCAAAGTTCAATTTATTCATAAATTCATCTAAGAGTTTTGTGAGCAAATAATACTAAATTAGCTATCAGGGCCCAGTTCAATGCGATGTTTAAATCATCGGGTTTTCTATTTTATTTAAAATCACCTTCAACTTAAAGATATTTTCACTAATCTTCTTATTCGTTTTTACTCTTAGACTATGCAATATGAAGATTCAGTTATTTTAATAAAAAATTCACTGTTTCAGATTTGTGATCATTGCCACAATCCAAAGCATTTCATAGCAATCTACTCTGCCAGAATCTCCGGTGCAGATTGCACCTGATTGCGCCCCATCCGTTTGGCCCGGTAAAGAGCAATATCAGCTTCACGGAGTAACTGCTCTCCTCCATTTTCCTTCCGGGGTACCATAGTCGCAGTACCAACGCTAATAGTTACTTTACTTCCCGGCTCCGGGTGACCATGTATTATCCCCATCGCTTCCACAGCCTGGCGAACATTCTCACCGACCTGTGCCGCTCCTGCACTATCGGTGTTGGGCAGGATAAGTATAAATTCTTCTCCACCATATCGAGCAACCAGGTCTGCAGGACGAAATAATTGTTGGCGTACCATATCGGCCACAGCCACAAGACATTCATCACCAATCTGGTGACCATAGTTATCATTGAAAGACTTGAAGTAATCTATATCAAGCATAATGATTGATAGTGGTTTCTTTTCACGCCGCAGACGCGACCACACTTCAGCCAGATAAGCGTCACACCTACGTCGATTAGCGACGCCAGTTAAACCGTCAAAATCGGCCAGATTCTGTAACTCCTGATTAAGCTGTTGAAGACGAGTGGTTCGCTCTGCCACCTTTTCTTCCAGGGTACGGGAGTAATCCTGCAGCTTTTCATAAAGGTGCGCATTCTCAATAGCAACCGATGCCTGAGCTACCAGTAACTGTATGATCTCTACCCGCTCTCTGGTAAACACACCACTGGTCAGATTATTCTCCATATATACCGCTCCTTCGAAGCGCTCCCGTTGGATGGGTACACAGAATACCGATGTTGGTTGAAACTTTAGCACATAGGGGTCCTGCATAAAGTCTCCCTCGTGAACTGCATCGTGAAGTAACACTGCTTCGCCACGGTACAGCACCTGACTGATAAGAGCCACGGGTAGTGGCACCTGCCCTCCGTCTGTTGCTGCGACTAACGAGTGTGCAGGCACATCAGTGGTTGACAGGCCCTCATCAGGTAGCCTGGCCGCCTCAACCTCCAGACGACCCTCACGTCGAACTACCAGACAGCCCCACTGACCACCTGCATTTTCCAGCAGAATATTCATTGTCGTTTTGAGCAATCTATCCAGTACGATTTCACTGGAAATCTCCCTCGATGCTTTCATTACCGAGGCCAGATCCAGGTCACAGTTTTCTCCCCGACCATCAGAAACTTTCGCAGTTGCAGTCAGCTCACGTAGTACAGGGAACTCCTTTTCCAGCAAGGTAAGCTTACGCAGAGCTCCCCAACGAGCATAAATATGGTATGCACCACGTAAATAGCCTTCTGCAGACCTTTTCTGTCCCTGTGACAGAAGATGACGTGCAGCACGTTCACAGGCGCAGGCTTCATCTCGAAGAAAGCCACTATCTCTTGCAGCATCAATGGCGGCGTCGAAACGTTCAAGACTGGACTCGTAAGCACCATCTAGTCGCCTTAATTCAGCTTCCATTAAATACTGAAGATGCCGAAAGTTTTCAGCACAGTTATCAGCCCAGCTTGTCATACGAACTAGATCAAGCTCCAGTCTTTGTCGCGTCTGGCTTTGTTCCGCAGCTTTCATCTCAGGATAGCAGGATGCCAGAGTCAAAAACGCCGAGATATAAAAGCGCACCAACTGGGGTAGTGACATGGCAGACTTGATCAACGTATCCTGTATACGAACCTGTTCGAGTGCCTGTGCGTAGTCACCGTAAAGCAAACAGATTTCAACTTTATAGATGTGATAATTGGCAATCCCGGTCATGAACTTGCGCTGGCGCATACCATCCAGACACTTTTCTTCATCGAAATGAGCATCGTTTAAACTAAAGGGGTTATCAGTAAGACCGAGCAGATTGCGCTGTAACTGTAGAAATAAGGTGCCTGAATCCAGCGAATCCTGATATGCGCATTCACGTACGATTTCCATGTTATCGGCGTGTTGCTGCTGGGCTGTTTCCAGATCCACAGCCGGATCCCAGATCACACAATCCTGTGCACTATAAGCCAGATAAAGTAGATCACCTGTCTGGTAACCAGCTTCAATGCCCTTGCGAAACCAAGGTGTCAAAGTAGACCAGTGATTACTCCAGTGATGTATAAACATGGCATAGACGTAAATCACTCGTGCACGCAATGCAAGGTCGTCGAGTCGCTCGTTAATAGCCAGACCAAGCTTTCCATACTGATAGCCAAGAGCCGGTTCATCGAACTCACCACACAACAGCATACCGTATGCCGCATAGGCAAAAGCAGACTCAGGGCAATTACCGTGGCGTAGCGAAAGGTTGACGGCCTTAAGAACCAGATAAGGAAACAGATTGCCACTACCGGACAGAAAGGCAGCAGGGAAACTCTCCATCAGCAGTCGCATCGCAGTCAAAGTGGTACGATCTTCCACCAGATTAGCGTCCACCAGTTCGGCAATAGATCGACTGCCCAGGTTGTGTAAAACTCGCTGCCTTTCCTGAGTAATATCTTCCAGTGTAGGTTGCTCTCTAAATTCCAGACCCAGTAGCGACAGCCCCTGAATTGTCGAAAGTAAAGAATCTTCCATGCGTCCTAAAGTTGCATATTGTCGAGTGCGAGTGGATAGAATATCGCTGCGTTCAAGATCCGAGTCTGCATGCTCCAGCATAACTTCTATCCAGCTTTCGGCCTCTTCGGTTCTACCGGTGAGATAGGTACACTGTTGGGTCTCCTCCACCAACGGCTTCATCAGCTCTGGAAATTTCTGCCAGGGATTTCCCGGTAATAGCTCTTGCGCCACCTGTAGATAGTTAAGAGCTGCTTCATAAGCCGAGGAGTGTCTGGCGCGTTTAGCCGCGCGCAAATTCAGTTGAGCCAGCTTTATCCGTTCATCAACAGAACCAATCAACAAACGACCCTCATTAAGATGACCGACAATATCGATAAGGCGCTCATCCGGCACATCACCGCCATTATGCTGTAACATCAGGTGGCCGACAGAAAGATGCACCTCAGCCAGTCTTTGAGCGACAATCAAGGCGTAAGCAGCCTGCTGCACACGGTCATGCTGGAACCGGTAGATAGGGTTGAGCGTCTGCTGCTCGCCATTCTCAGCTACTAAACGGTAATCACTATGCATCGGCAAAATCGTGTGCTGCTTTAACGCCGACATTAATGCAGATGCAGTCTCTTCAATAGAATGCTGATAAATTGTTGCCAGTGTTTGCAGGTCGAAGCTACCGCCAATACAGGCAGCCAACTGTAGAACTCGTTGAGTCTCAGGCTGCAGTCGCCGCAGGTTATCCACCATAAACTCAACAACGTCATTGCTCACACCAGACCATCGAACAGCATCCAGATCCCAGTTCCAGCAGCCACTGTCGGAATCAGGGATTAGAGCGCCCTGCTTATACAGTTGTCGTAATAATTCATTGGTGAAAAAGGGATTACCCTGAGTCTTGTCGTAAAGCATGTCACTTAAAGGACGCACATCTTCTGGCTTACGATGCAGGGCATCGGCCACCATATGTGCTACCGAATCGCTATCCAGTGTACTCAGGGGAAGCTGTCGAATATTCTTTTGTGCCTGAAGATCATCAAGCATCAGATTAAGAGGGTGACCAACACCCACCTCATTGCTGCGATAAGCTCCAATCAATAACAGGTGAGTCAATTCCCTTGAGCTTACCAGACGACGCAATAGTTTCAGAGTTGGGACATCACTCCACTGCAGATCATCAAGAAACAGTACCACCGGATGCCCTTCCCCGGCGAACACCCCAACAAAGCTGCTTAGTACAATACGCAGTCGGTTACGCGCTTCAGCAGGAGGCAACTCTGCCACAGCAGGCTGATCGCCAACGATTAATGCCAGTTCCGGTACCAGATCGACTACCAGTCGAGTGTTTGGTGCCAAAGCATCCAGTAAGCGTTGGCGCCATTTCGACAATGCTTCCTCCGGTTCCGCCAGTACCTGCTGAACCAGACCACGAAATGCGGCTGCAATAGCGGTATAGGCTTCACCTTGCTGGAACTGGTCAAACTTGCCCTGAGCAAGAAATCCACGTTCACGTACCAGAGGGCGATCAATTTCATTGACGAGAGCAGACTTGCCAACACCGGAGTAACCGTGCACCAGACAGAACTCATTTCGCCCAGCTACAGCTGCTTCGAACAGGCCGATCAATTCTGCTAATTCATGATCACGTCCATACAGTCTTTGTGGCACCAGGAATTTCTGTACCACATCTTTTTCACCCAGTTTAAAGGTTTCAATTTCACGACCTGTTGCAAGTAAATCGGCACAATGTGTCAGGTCATGGATCAATCCTTCAACACTCTGGTAACGAGCCTCCGGACTCTTCGCCAGCAGCTTGAGTACTATGTCCGATATGACCTCAGGTATTGCGGGCGAAACTTCCCGTGGTGAGGGTGGTAACCGGCTGATATGACTATGGACCCATTCCAACAGGTTATCAGCATGAAATGGCAGAGTACCGGTCAACAATTCGAATAGCAGCACACCGAAGGAATAATAATCAGAACGGTAATCCAGATCCCGGTTCATGCGCCCTGTTTGCTCTGGCGAAATGTAAGGTAGCGGACCTTCTATCTGTCGCGACATCTGTACAGCCTGCCGTTCCTGATCCAGCTCGGAGGCAATACCAAAACCGGCCAGAGTAATGCTGCCATTTGAAGGATTGTAAAGCACATGCTGCGGAGCCAATGCCTTGTGCACAATATCATGTGCGTGAACTCTGCCCAGTGTACGGGCGAGACGCAGAGCAATCTCCAGCACCTCAGACAGTGGTAGACCATGACTACCTGAATGTTTAAGATGGGAACTGAGATTGCTCTCGTATAGTTCAGTCACCAGAGCCAGATTGCCACTACCATGGGGCAACACAGCATGCACCTTAAGTACACCATCAACCTCAGCCAGGCGTTGAGCAATATTCCCTTCACGTCGAAGCCCTGCAACAAGCTGGCGTTCTGGATACTCGTTGTCAAGAGTATCTATCGCGACCCCCATACCATCAGCCAAACGGCTGGCACGGTACAGGATACGATTATCTCTCCGGTACAGAACCTGGTTCACCTCGAAGCCAGGTAATTGTAAACCCACCTCTTTCACGTTCTGTTATTCGCTGCTTTAGATGCCAAACATTCGGTTAAAGGTGGCACTATAGTCTTCTTTTGCTGTATCACGCAGTGGGGCACCGTGACCACACAGGGCGTGCTTGAATGGCAGCTGCTTGAGACGGGTAAAATCATCTGCTGCTGGCTCAGCCCTCTGAACCCAGACTGGACCAAGATTCGCGGGTGTAAAGAATCCCATATTCTGCATCAATTCGCTCGAAGATTCAGAGAAAAACTCGTCCGGTGCAAGCCAGTTCTGCAATGCATCACAGGCAATCAGAATGCCACCTGCTCGGTCAATACGAATAATCCCCTCGGGTATATTAGTGGTCTGAAATTCAAACAAAGAAGCATCAGAAATCGGTAAAGGACCATCGACGGTTAAGCTGTGCGTAGCCTGCAGACCGGTCTCATGTTGCATGTTGGGCATCATCCAGTAATTAGCTGCATAGTGATCCACATAGAATGGATCATCGCGACCATGCAGAGAGCCGAGGCGAACGACATCGGTGACTTTGCCAAGTTTGTCTAACTCGACCAACCCCTCTTCATTCAGGCGCACACTATTAACGATGATCAAGCGATCTCCATCACGAACCACGACCATATTGCGACTGAACTTCCAGTCCATATCCTGAAGTACGGTCTCCATCGATCCGCTGACGAAAAAGATATCTGGAAAGACCTCTTCAATAGCTCCGTTTTGAAGTGCCGGGGGAAACTGATTCATAAGTATGCTCCTAAGTTTAAGGGAATCTCTGATTAAGTCTGATTGATTTTAGATGATGATAGAAATATTCCGATTTGATTCGAAATGGGTAGTGAACCACTCTATTGCTGAGATATTCGGGACAATTCGGGGCCTTGCTAAGCAGTATAAAAAAATCATGAATTAATCTGAATTTCCTAAGTATTGAAATAGTCGATACGGCCCACGTAACGATATTCACTGGCGTATTCATTGAGATAGCCGTTGAGATATTGCAGTTGGACCTCGTTAAGGCGTCCATACCGTATATCATCCATACTTTCTTTACCGTCGCTGCTGTCCAGTCGTTTCAGGTGGAACAGGGTCATGTCACGCCCGCCAAAGTAACTCTTCAGGTATTCATGCAGGGGACGTGCCTGCGACATATCAAAAACCGCACCATACAAGCTCGTATAAAAGGGATGCCGGGCAAGAGATTCTAAATCAAACAGAGGAAAATCTCCCGCAGGTGGATTGAATGGTGAGTATACACTAGATTGAAGAACCGGTTGAGACCTGAGCCTCTCAACATAGTCATTGTCCAGGCCTGCCTGTTGAGCGCCATCAACCACAATATTGAGATAGCGACGACTCGGTAAACAGTTATTGTCAATAAAGTCGGGCATACCGACATAAGTAAGCGCAGAAACCTGCTCATCGCCAGCCTCCACACCAACACTGATCCGATCATAGCCATAACCGTATGCCTCCACGGCATCAAGGGGAGCAAGTGCATCATCTGGACATTCATAAAGCACACCGAGAACATATGTATCAGGTTCCCGGGATCGTTCGATGTTGCCAACTCCACCCTCATGGCGGAAGAAATGCTGTACATTAAAGCGTAGATGCCAACCGTGCAGAATCGCAGATTGTGATGTCAAGGGTTCCACGCCCTTCGCTCGAAGTGAAACCATGTTCAAATTAGACCCATAAGCAAAATAGCAAAACACGCAGATATCAACACCATCAAATATTACCGGTATATTGATCATAGGCGAACTTCATCAGAATACCATGTTCTGACCCAATTAATTTATGTTTCCTGTATGCCTAATGATTAAAGAATATCAGATAGCATGAATGTATTTTTGAAAGCTTTAGATGTACGAAAAAGCCTGTGGCATAAGAGATTAAAGTTAAATCAAAAAATTAACAATTTTTGAAGTAATACACATAAAAATCCTAAACACATAACCATGATTAAACCCGGGAAGACCTGCCTGTATAGCTTCGGATAGTATTAATATATGTCTATTATTGTTCTTCGTTTTCCGCCAAGATCCCACTCATAATACTTTTTCAGGGACGACTAATTATCTACATTTATAACATTTACACCTTTTTTTATTGCATATTGAACTAGCTCATCATAGATCTCATCAGGACATTCAATACTTTCAGCCGTTTCAATATTCGCTATATCAAAATCGATCACGGTTTCCGCTTCTATTTTCCATCGACAACCATACTTTGTACAGACATCTTCAAAGAAATTAACCTCGGCATCCGGTATCGTTCTAACTCGATACCAAGCAACAGTAATATTTTCAATATATTTTTTTATCTGACCTAATGACTTTCCTCGTAATTTTGGATCTACTTTTTCCCATAAGCCATAATCCTTCACTTTTACATTCGTTGAATCTAGAAAAAGGTAATTATAAATATGAATTTGTTTGTATATAACCCAATCACTGCTCGCATCCCAAAGATAACTATACTCATCAAATTTCCTAGAAAATAGATTCATATTATTAATCCCACCCCTGATCTTTTCTTACTCGATTGAAATCACAACGTAACTTATGTACATCAATGTCTACTGGTTTCTTTTCCACTAGATCTGTAATAGCAGCACCTATTGCTCTAGAAAGCATTCGACACCTTCCATTATCAGAAGCAACCAAAAACTCAGCCTTATTAATGGCAACTCGATAATCACATGTCTTTTTCTTTGGGAAATATTTGAAAACTTCTGGATAGCTAACATTGTCATCTAACGCTCTAATTATTGCTAGGAAATGAAATTTAGGTAGACCATAGTCCACCTGCTCAAATACAAAATTAAACTTATCTTGTACCCGAGCTCTAGCCATACAAAAAAACTCGTATGCCTCATCACCCTCGACCTCGCCCCCAACAACTAACTTCATAAATTGCCCCAAATCAATGATCATTAAAATTTAATCGCGGTCTTTTTCCGTTATTCTCTTCTTTGTATTTTAGAATTTTCTCATTTTCCCACTTTTTAACTTCTTTCTTCGTTCCTTTGGTTTCAAACTTCATATCTACATTTTCTTTATCTAAAAATTCTTGAGAGTATCGGCTTTTACCACACGTTGTCTCACCGAACTTACAAATCTCTCCAGTATCCCGATCACGTAGAGTATAACCCTCAGCTGGTTTTTTGGTATTTAAACTGTTGCCATGCTCAGAAGCTGTATTAGCTTTGTGCTGTGCCATACCTTCATCATATTTACTATCTTTTGACCACTGGCGTTTACCTACAGGTGTATTGCCTTGGTTAATTTGACGTTCATAGTACTTTTGATAAGCAGCATCTTTATCTTTATAAGCTTGTGTATGGTTAGCTTTTTTCGGTGAAACACCAGCAGAATCCCCAACATTACCACTTTGTTGCTCTAGAGATCCAGTTCTAGTTTCCTCTGTAATCTTAGCCTTCCCTCTAACCCCTTTCGAACTTACAGGTGCAACAGTAGTTAAAAATGCACCACTTACCGCACCAAATGCTTGCACACCATTATCAAAGTTAGGATTTTCTACAAAAGCAGCTGAAGATTCACCTAAATGGGTACCAACAGGCCCTAGTATTGGTGCATCAGCTAATGTCCTATCTTTATTGGCAAGAAACTCACCGATCTGTTTACCCGTTGTGGGAAGAAATCCAAGTATTCCTGTACCAACAGTCACTACAGCTTCACTTGTAGCCGCTAGTCCCATCGTTACGGGATTACTTGGTTCAGTTGAACGAATTGCATTATTTATATCTTTACTAGCATCATCCATATCATAGAAATGATCAATGATCGCTCCGCCGATAAGAACGGCTGCACCAATACACAACCCAAAGCAACGCCCATCTTCATCGACATAAAAAGTAGGTCGGGCTCCCGCATAGAGGTACCTGTGTAAACTAGGTGGCTCGGTGGGTCGTCCCAAATACGAGTCCTGCGTAATAAACCGCCCAGTATCCGGATCATAAAACCTTGCCCCAAAATATATCAGCCCAGTATTCTCATCCGTTTCCTGCCCGGTAAAGATCTGCCGGTTAACACTGCTGCCGGTTTGCTCCCTGACCTGTCCCCAGGGATCAAGCTTGTAACTCACCTTCACGGCACCACTAACATCAGTCAGGTTAGTTGTACTACCCAACGCATCCTGATGATAAAAGTTGGTTTCTGTCGACGTTTGCAGGCTAAGTAACTTATCTGCAAAACGATAATGCGCCAGCAGGTTATCTGCTTCCGTACGTTCTTCGATAACGGACTGGTCATCGTAGTAGTAGTGGATATTGCCGCGTTCGGAGTTGTAGTGCCTGACTCTTAAGCCCTGAGCGTTGTAGTCATACAGCCCCAGCGTAGTCGTTTCACTGCCATCAGCGCCGCGTCTGGTCTGTACCAGTTGGTTACGGCTGTTGTAAGTGAATACGGTGGATTTATCGGCACTGACTTCGGTGTTATCCAGTTTTTGGATGGTATTGCCGTTATTGTCGTAGCTGTATACGATATCCTTGCTTTGCAGGTTGTCGGTGATTTTCTCTAACCATGAGGTCTCATCATAGACGTAGCTTTTGTCGGTAATCACAACGCTATTTAAGCTGACCTTTTCTGTCAGGCGGTTGCTCACGCTGTCGAGGGTATATTCGGTGAGCGTGGTATCGCTGCCATCGACCAGGGTAAAGCTTTCCATTCTATCCGCACTATCATAGCTATAGCTGGTGGTGTCGGTCTGGCCGTTTTGCGTTTCCTGCTGGGTTAAACGGTTGCCATTGCTGTCATAGGTATACTCATACTGTGAGAGCAGCGTGGCATCGGCCGTGGTTTCGGTGACGATGTTTTTGACCCGATCCGCCGCATCGTATTCTTTACGGGTTTGCGTTCCATTGGGGTAGCTGACCTGTTTCTGTTTACCATCCGGGTAGTAGCTGTAGCTGGTGGTCTCGCTACCTGCAATAGCTGTTTTTATTCTATTTCTAGAGTCAAAGGTGTAACTGGTGCTGCCAGCTGCGGTGCTGACTGAGGTTCGATTACCATTATCGTCGTAGGTATAGGTGATGGTTTTACCACGCTGAGTGCTGGTCAGTAATCGATTCAGCAGGTCATAGCTGTTGCTGGTGACATCCGTGATGGTGGTTCCACTCTGATCCTTGGTTTCAGTGATGGTGGTGGGGTTGTTATTGGCATCGTATGCGCTGACGATACTCTCAATATCGATGAATGGGCCATCTGCAGCTGGATAGATGCGACTGGTTTCCCGATTGAGATCGTCGTAGGCATAGGTAATGGTTTGGCCTTTGGCATCGGTACTGGAGGTCATGTTGCCGTTTTCGTCGTAGGCGTAGCTGACGGTTAAGTCGCCACTACCTTTAAGTTGTTTATGGCTGATACGTCGATCCAGTTCATCGTAGCCGTATTCGACCCGATGCGTTGCAGCATCGATTTGAGCAATTAAATTGTCATTGTCGTCATATTCATAGCTGGTGCTATGGCCGAGTGTATTACTGGCAGTTAATAATCGGTTGAGACCATCATAGCTGTAGCTCCAGCCATTGCCTTCAGGTTTGCTGGTTGTAAGTTTATTGCCATTAGTATCGTAGGTATAGGCAGTGGTTTCCGAAGCCGGATTGGTTTCACTGGCGAGACGGTTTTCGGCATCATAGGTATAGTTACTGACTTGCCCTGCTTCATCGGTTTTGCTGAGCAGGTTGCCGACTTCATCATAGCTTTGCGATACCGTGGTGGTATCTTCATAGGTAGTGGTTTCAAGCTCGTTCCTGGCGGTGTAACTGAGCTGGGTGATGTTGCCGTTGGCATCGGTTATCTTGATGATATTGCCATTACCATCGTATTCATTGCGTACCAGCGTGATGCCTGCTTTGCTGGATTGCGTGAGGTGGTTCAGGTCATCATAGCTATGCGTGGTCGTGGTGTGGCGTTTATCGGTTTCGGTGATTCGGTTGCCCACGGCATCGTAGGTATAGCTTTGTACCTGGTTGAGTGCATCGGTGACGCTGAGTAAACGATTACGGTTGTCATAGGCATAGCTGGTAGTTTTATGACGTCGATCTGTTTCAGTCAGTTTATTACCCACTTTGTCGTAACTGAAGCTTTGTGTGTAGCTAAACGGTGCCGGATCGGTAATAGCTATAATTTCATTAAAGTCATTGTAATCAAAGGTAGTCTCCAGGTTGCGGCCATTGGTGGCGCTGACCAGGTTGCCGACTTTGTCGTAGTCTTTGCTAATGCTGCGCGTGGCTGAATTGCCTGCTACGCTGATCGTGATGGGTCTATCCAGTACATCATAGGTTGTGCTGGTCACGGTGTTGCGCGTATCTGTTGTTTTGGTATTGTTGCCGTTGGCATCGTATTCACTATTGATGATGCCTCCATCAGCCTGGGTCTGGCTAATGATGTGACCAAGACCGTCGGTTGTGGTGGTTCTTGCATGGCCGAGTGCATCGGTAACGGTAATGATGTTACCGGCATCGCTATAGCTGTAGCTGGTATTAAATCCTGCGAAATCGGTTTCTACCAGCGGACGATTGAGTTCGTCGTAGCTGGTGCTGCGCGTATGATTTCTGGGGTCGGTTATGCTGGTTTGATTGCCATTAAAATCATAGGCATAAGTTGTAACATAGTCAGCGTTAACACCATCATTCTGCGTCATGCTCACTCGACGATTCTGTTTATCATAGCTGTAACTGGTAATCACCCCATTTTCATTGGTCTCGCTACTCAGATTACCTGCCGGGTCATAGGCCCACTGGATGGTTTTATTATCAGGGTGGGTCTGTAAGATACGTAGGTTTCGCTTATCGTACTCGTAGGTGGTTGTATGGTTATTGGCGTCGGTTGTCGCTATCACATTGCCGACGGCATCATAGGCCTGCTTATTGATACGATCACCCTGGATGGTTTGGGTCAGTCGATCAAAATCGTCATAAATAAAGCTGGTCGGACGACCTTCATAATCGATTTCAGAGGTTTTATTACCCACCTCGTCATAGCCGAAGGTCATGGGCTTTAAGTCACGATTAGTAGTTTGGGTCCGTCTATTTAAGACGTCATAGCTGTGCATGCTAGAAATCCCTTTCCAGTCGGTTTCTGAAGTCAGGTTACCGTTTAAATCGTAGCCATAGGTTTTATTACCCGTTGTTATATGAGGCCCTGTTCTGCGCACTGTTTCAACACGGTCACGTGTGTCGTAAGTGTAATCAATGGTAATACCCTCGCGAGTCACTTCCTGGGTTTTATTACCTTTGTTGTCGTACTGATAGCTGATCGTGGTTAAATCTGGGTCAGTTTGTGATGTCAGCCTGTTCAGATTATCGTAATCATAGCTGGTGGGATTTCCATTGGGATCGGTTTTAGACAGCAGACGACCTCGCAGGTCGTATTCAAACAGGGTTTTACTGCCTTCATCTCTGGTTTCGCTGGCGAGAAAGCCATTTGCGTCATAGCTATAACTGATCTTATTGTTTTGGGGATCTGTTGTGCTCTCGCGTAATCCATTGTCATAATAAGTGTGCCTGGTTGTATAACCTTCGCCATCCTTTTCCGTTAGCAGGTCTCCTGATGTATTGTAGGTTTTACTAATCGTGTGATTGTTTCGATCTATACGCGTCAGTAGCTGGCTAAATTCATTCCAGGTACTTTTCGTCGATTTATTATCTGGGCCTGTTTCAAGCGTCACATTACCATTGATATCGTATTCATATGTCCACAGGCGACCTTTAGCATCGGTACGCGAGGTCATTACATTATCTGGTAACCCCTGATCAAAAGACCAGCTCATCTGGGTGATCTTGCCGGGTTCTTCTATTCGTAGGGGATTACCTACCTCAGTGAGCACATACTTGGTCGTGTTTCCTTTTGCATCTTTAATCAGGCGGATATTCCCGCCACTGGCTAAATAGCTAAAGCTGGGTTGCGCTGAATCCGGGTAGGTGACGGTTTCGACTAAATCTTCTGGGTTAAAGCCAAGAATCAATGCTTTCAAAGAGTCAGAATCGGATAATCCGTTCTGACCGTAATAACTGTAGCTGATGGTGTGATTATTACTGTCGGTTACACTGGTCAAATTGTAGGAAGCATCATGATGATCTATCTCATAACCATATGTCTCGTGGTAATCGTTTATATCAACACGATCAACTTGATCCAGATTGCCATTTTCATCATAGCCAAAACTTAACCCTATACCTGCTGGGCCACTTACCCCAGTCAGGCGCACATAACCTGAGGTCAATGTCGAGTAGTTAAAGCTTAATGAACGACCAATGGCATCAGTAATTTTGCTGATACGCTGTCGAACACCATCCAGGTCTATAATGGTTTCATATTCATAATTGAGAGTATTGCCATTTCTATCCTCTATGCTGCTGACGTAAAGCGTCGTACTGCCGGGATAATTTGTAAAGTGATAGGTGGTACCATCTTTTGAGCGATAATCAAAACCATCTCCAGCCTCAGTCACAGTGCCATGATATCCTCGTTGCGGCACCCACGTAGATCCTACTTTTACAAATTGTCCTCCATTACTAATTATCATGCGAGAAAACTCAGTCTGAACCACTGTTGGTCCATCAAAGAATTGCCCACTATTATCGACCACCCAGTCTGGTACATGTCCGGGATTGTTGTATATTCCTACATTGATTTTATTTAACACGATATCCAGATTATGGGACCACCCCTGACCCATATCTCCTTTATGCGATGAGCGATTGCTGTAACTTCGACTAAAACTTAGGTCGGGACCCAGACCCGGCAGGTTCAGATCCTGCCGGTTAATACTTAGTGAGCCACTCTGAATAAGCACATCATGCTGGATGATCTGGCCTAACGTTAATCCTTTAATCGTTTTTTCTATATTTCCTGAGAATATGGCTGTTTGATGTATGCTTTCATCTTCATCTGCTACTGCTTTTAATTCAAGACTGTAATCATCTCTACCAGCTGATGGGGCTATACCCGCTATATTGTCTATATCTGCATAACTCATTGCAAAGTTATGCGCCACAAAAGGGGGCAGACTTACTGATGGAATAATTGTCGCTACTTCTTCACCTGAAGAATCCTTAAGTACCAGGCTAACAGACGCCTGCCTACTCAGCATAAAACTTTTCTTGAAGTGACTATCTAAATAATCACGATGAGTTTCATCTCTGGCCACTGCATCAAAATAGGAACGGTTTACCGATATATCTCTAGATGATAAGAGACGGATGAGCGATTTGTATTCCCACAGTGTGTTACCAATATCATTATTCGCATATAAACGAAGCGTTATAAAATCATTAGTGTCCAGATAATCCAGGTGACTTAAATTATCAAATTGCAATTGCTGATCACTACCTAAAGTAGCTTTAATTTCCTGCTCACCTATTGATAAAATCAGTTCCTTGTCACTACCTGCATTGATATAGTCAAGTGCTGTTAAATCGGTTGTCGTTAAATCATATAAGGCATCGACAATCGAATCAGAGCTAATCAGGGTTGAATCCGCACCCAGCAAATTAATGATTTCATCGCTTTCAATTGAGCCACTGTTATCGTCATCATGGGATCGGTTAATCTCTTTAAGCTCAAGGTCATAGCTGGTAAATTGCATTTCAGGACGATAAACCCAACGATATACCGGTGCAGGTGGTTCAGCATCTTCATCTGGTGGCATATTTAAATAGGCCTGTTTGGTCACTTCAGTGGCAAACTCATCAAATACTGGTACCAGAAATGGCACATATTTATCCGGCCGACTGGATAAAACGCCAGCGTTCTGTCCTGTCGACTTGAAGTCAACTCCATCCCCTAAGCGTGTATTATCAGTACTGCCAGCAAAAATTGCCTGTCCGCTTTGTGGATGCCCATTGATATGGATATAAAAATGTTCACTGTCACTTAACGCATTGGGTAGTTGCAACACCTGTAATCGTTGGCCTGGGTCTATGGAGAATGAATACACTCCCTGATCTTCATCTGGTAAGGTTTTATTTGCACTTAAGATTGCAATTCGACCAGTATAACCAGCTCCCTGCAGGGATTCCGGCATCGGTCGACCATCATGATCCAGCCATTCGGTAGTTATCGTGACTGTGGTATCACTGGTCAGGCTGGCACCTTCAAAACCAATTAGTTTTTTGGTGAGCTCAGTAGAAGCTGTTGCGCCCTGTGCTATTTTATAACCACGTTCTACTCGAATCCTCAAGTTCGGTGGACCCATAATAATAGGTTCTATTTTGCTGCCCAGCAGTGCACTGTCTGTAGCGCTGATATCATAAATAGTATCGACATGACCCATGTACCCAGTGGCTCGATTGATGGCATAGATGCGTAGTTGATCACCTGGTTGCACATGA
>JBNKKI010000166.1:0-9402 GCA_050291745.1 Gammaproteobacteria bacterium
CCACCAGTAATTTTACCGTGATTGGAGATATGGCTGCACCATCGGCTAATTTCGCAGCTGCAACAGATAATGTCGGTACAGTGACTGGAGCGCTTAGCAGTGGAGACACCACAGATGATACGGCTTTGGTATTATCAGGTAGCAATGAATCGGGTTCGACCGTGAATGTTTATAATGGTGCCATACTATTAGGTGCCGCGACCGTGAGTGGTACGAGCTGGAGTTACACAGCAACCGTGGCTAATGGAGTCACGTACCAGTTTAATGTTAAGGAAACTGACCTTGCCGGTAACACCAGTACTGCCACCAGTAACTTTACAGTAACTGGAGATACGGCAGCACCAACAGCTAACTTTACAGCTGCAACAGATAATGTCGGTACAGTGACCGGAACACTTAGTAGTGGAGACACCACAGATGATACGGCATTGGTATTATCAGGCAGCAATGAGAGTGGCTCGACAGTCAATGTCTATAATGGTGCGGTATTACTGGGAGCAGCGACCGTAAGTGGTACGAGCTGGAATTATACTGCAACCATAGCCAATGGCGTTACCTATCAATTTAATGTTAAAGAAACTGATGCTGCTGGTAATACCAGTACTGCCACCAGTAATTTTACTGTGACCGGAGATACTGCATTACCGGGTATAAGCATTGCGACGACTGACAGTGCTCTGAAAATAGGGGATGTTGCCACCTTAACTTTTACTCTGACTGAAAATAGCAATAATTTCGTAATAGGTGATATCACCGTTAGTGGTGGAACACTGAGTAATTTTGCTGGTAGCGGTAGCAGTTACACCGCCGATTTCACACCGGCGTCTTCCAGTAATGCCAGTGCTACGGTTGACGTATTGGCAAATAGTTTTACTGATATATCCGGTAATAATAATACTGCAGCGACTCAGTTAACAATGTCGGTTGATACCTTATTGCCTTCATTATCATCAGTCACAATAGCAAGTAATAATACAACTCCAGCAGTTGCTCAGGTGGGTGATGTGATTACCCTCAGCTTTATTTCCAGTGAAGCGCTTGGCTCGTTGCCTACGGCTACGATTGCTGGAAATGCTGTTACGGTGACTAATACATCCGGCAATAATTATGAAGCCAGTTACACTATGATATCAACTGATGTGATTGGTGCGGTGGTTACTTTTACTGTTGATTTTACTGATAGTGCTGGCAATAGTGGTACTCAGGTAACTGCCATTACCAGTGGCAGTAATGTCACTTTCACTAATACGGCTCCGGTTAATACTGTTCTGCCAGTGATTAGTGGCACCGCTTCTGTTGGTAGTAGCCTGAATACGACAAATGGCAGCTGGACTGATGTCAATAATGATGTTCCAACTTACAGCTATCAATGGAAAGCTGATGGTACAGATATCTCTGGTGCTACAGCCAGTAGTTATACTCTGACAGCTAATGAGGCCCACAAAGCGATTACAGTAGTCGTGACCGCTGATGATGGTAATGGCGGTAATACAGCAGCGATCTCAAGTAGTAGTTCGCTGAGCAACTCGGTTCCAGTCAACAGCTCAGTACCTGTCATCAGTGGCAATGCAACTGTGGGTAATGTTCTGAGTAGTACAGCAGGAATATGGACAGATGCCGATAACGATACCCTCAGTTATAGCTACAGGTGGTACAGGGCAGATGATGACAGTGGTACTAATGAATCGCTTATTGCTGGTGCAACAGCTAGCAGTTATACACTCGTCATAGCTGATACACAAAAGTATTTGAAGGTTACGGTAACTGCTGATGATGGAAATGGCAGTGCTGATCAATCTGCAACCAGTGTTCGTACCTTTGTTGCAAATAGTGCCCCGGTTAATAGTGTACTTCCTGTTATAAGTGGAACGGCGAGTGTTGGTAATGTCCTGAGTACCACCGAAGGTAGTTGGACTGATGTGGATGGAGATACACCAACCTATAGCTATCAATGGCAGGCCGGTGGTGTCGATATTGTTGGTGCGACCACCAATAGTTACACTCTCACGACTGCTGAGGCACATAAAGCAATCACTGTTGTCGTAACGGCTGATGATGGTAATAGTGGCACGACTCCAGTGACTTCAGCAGTGACTATGATGATTAATAGTTTACCAGTGAATAGCGTACTACCGCTTATTAGCGGCTCTGCTGCCGTGGGTAGTGTGTTGAGTACTACTAATGGTACCTGGACTGATAGTGATATTGATACGCTCAGTTATACATATCAATGGAAAGCTGATGGCACTGTTATTTCTGCTGCGACCAGCAATAGCTATACCTTAACCAGTAATGAGCTGGGTAAAGTGATGACAGCCGTTATCACAGCATCAGATGGTCATGAAGGCTCAACATCTGTAACTACAGCAGCAACGGCAGCTATTGATAGTGATTATGACCAGGATGGGTTGGGCGATACAGTTGATCCGGATGATGATGACGATGGTATGACTGATGAATTTGAACTTGAAAATGGCCTGAATCCTAAAGATGCGGATGATGCCCTGGAAGATCTGGATGGAGATGGTGTTAGTAATCTGGATGAATTTACCTCGGGAAGTGATCCTACAGAGGATGATTATGCGCCTGAGCTTAGTTTACCGGATGATATTACTGTTGATGCTGTTGGTCTGTTTACAGGGGTCTCTATTGGCAGTGCTACAGCTATAGATGGACTTGATGGAGACTTAACACCGACAGTGACTGAGATAGTCAGTAATGGCGCTGATGCTATAGCTTTAAGTGAAAACCCAACGCACTTTGCTCCAGGTGTTCATTTGTTGACCTGGAGTGTGACGGATGAAGCAGGCAATACTACAACCGATACCCAGACTGTAAACGTTAATCCAATGGTCAGCTTCAGTAAAGATCAGGCGACCTCCGAAGGTAGTATCGTGGATTTCAGATTGATCTTGAATGGTGAAGCAGTTAGCTATCCAGTCACGGTATCTTATACAGTCAGCGGTACAGCAGCTGTAGATGGTAGTGATCATGATTTGACTGATGGCACAGCGACTATCGATGATGGTACTGAAACGGTTATAAGTTTTACCACTATCGATGATGGTGTCGGAGAAGGACTGGAAAATATAGTCTTGACCATGGGTACTATAGTTAATGCTGTCAAAGGGCCTCACTCGACTCATAGCGTAGATATCTATGAAGGTAATGTCGCTCCTTCAGTTTCGATGGATGCGTATCAACTGTTAGTCAGTGCCAACTCCACACGTACCATTGTTCAAAATGGTGGTGAAGTACAGGTAGTTAGTAATGTAAAAGATCCAAATCTTCAAGATATCCACAGTTTCGACTGGAGTGCTTCAGACAATGCCCTTATTGATATTGATAGCGTAGATAATAGCTTTACTTTTGATCCTTCAGAACTGGCTCCAGGTTTATATACTGTTCGTTTGACTGTAAGTGATGGTGTTGATTCAGATAAAGCTAAAATACAGCTAAATGTGCAGGCTGCAGCGCCTGAGCTGGTCTCTACAGAAGATACGGATGGAGATGGAAGTAATGATCAGGATGAAGGTTTTGGTGATGCAGATGGCGATGGAATCGCTGATTATCTTGATTCTATACCAGAACGAAATGTATTACAGGAACAGCTGGGAGAAAGCACTAGCTTTCTTCTTGAATCAGAACCAGGTTTGACTCTGGCTTTAGGTAAAATTGCTTTCCAAAAAGGTTTGGGGCAGTCACAGCTGAGCATGGATGATATCGTTGAACTTGATGGTCGCAGAGATAATCCATCTCATTATGATTATCCAGGTGGTGTATTCGAATTTTCAGTTTCTGAATTACCGGTTGCGGGTCAATCCGTTAAGATTGTTGTGGTCCAGATAGTACAGATTCCGTCAAATGCAGTTTATCGCAAACTAATGCCTTCAGGCTGGCAGGATTTTGTTGAGGATGAGAGGAATAATGTCTCCTCAGCCCCTGGTGAAGAGGGGTTCTGCCCGCCTCCCGGTGATACAGTTTATCAAGCTGGATTAACTGAAGGACACTGGTGTGTTCAACTGACTATTGAGGATGGTGGACCAAATGACTCAGATGGAGAGACTAATAACAGGGTGGATGATCCAGGTGGAGTAGCGCAGCTACTGGCTGAAGATTTCGAAATTGACATTCGTAGTACTGGTGGAGTCGTGCATCCCGGCTGGTTAGCTATTCTTGGATTATTGAGTGCTTTCCGTTTGAGATCTCAAAGTAGAAAGGGAGCACAATCATGAAATACTTTGTGATAGTAATGATCGGGTTTGTATTATCTATGAATACAGCTTTTGCTGAAAACTGGGAAGTCAGTGGAAGTATTGGTAAAGCGGTGGGAGACGTTAATACGAGTGACCTGAATGAGCGAATTGTTGAGCAGGGGTTAAATGTTACTGCGAGTAGCAGCAATCAGAATCGTACAGCCTGGCAATTGCTTCTCGGATATCATTATACGCCTGAATGGGGTTTGGAATTTGGTTATGTTGACCTGGGGAAAGTAAGTACAAAACTACAGGGTTCAACAGCTGATATCGATGCGCTTCTATCCACAGTAAGTGATATTCATCCATTGACTGCACATGGCTGGCAGTTGACAGGAAACTACCGTTATCCAATAGAATCATCGGCTGCTATCGTATTACGTGCTGGTTTATTTAACTGGCGAAGTAAATACAAGTTAGAAACGACAGCTGCCAGTTACACTGTAACAGGGAGTGGTAGCAGTGCAGTAATTGGTGCAGGAATAGAAAAAGTCCTTGATCAAAACAAAAAATTGAATGTAAATTTTTATGGTTATGACCTGGATGGTGAATTGATCACTCTTGTAAACGTGGGTCTTACTGTTTCTTTAAAGTAAACCAGAATTCCGTAGTTGACCTATATTGCGAGCGGTCAACTGCGGAATCCAGGTTCAATCGAATATGAACCTGGAAAAATCAGTTGAATCATGAAAGTCTACGTAATACCTTAATGCAGCTGATAAAATCAAAAACACACTCTTCACCAATCAGGTGACTACGGTGTTTTTGACTTCTCGGCAATTGCTCCTGCATTGTTCTAACTACAGCCATCCCTGGCTTAGACCAGGCACATCAATCTGCTACGCATCTTTTTCACGTTCAATTGATTTTTCTAGGGTTAAAGGAAGTTACTGTGTTAAAAGAAAAGAAAGCGCTTCTATTAGATATGAATAGTACATTTATGTTTGGGGAGGACCGGTTTGCTGAAAACGAAGACTTCTCTATATATTATAAGAAGATTGGCGGTTCTCTTAAAAAGAAAGAATTGAACCACATTATTATGTCTGCTTATGATTATCTGGATATGAGATATCCGGATGAAAAATACAGGCATAATTTTCCTTCTCTAAAAAAAGCAATTGAAAAATCTCATACTGTGGAAATAACTGAGGAGGAAAAAGAAAAAATTATTGATACTTTTGCTTTCCATGAGCTTGGCCGGATTCCACAGGAATTTGTTGCAGCCCTTCACAAGTTAAAAGAACGTTTTATGTTAGCTGTTGTAATCGATATCTGGTCGCCAAAAAAACCATGGATTAAAGCTTTTGAAAAAGCCGGTATTGATAAGTTATTTTCAGCGTCATCATTTTCCTCGGATCATGGAATGGTGAAGCCATCGCATAAACCATTTGAACTTGTTGTTAGTCAGTTGAATCTTCGAAAGGAAGAATGTTTAGTTGTTGGGGATTCAGTAAGAAGGGATCTTGGAGGGGCTATGGCCGCTGGAATTGATTGTGTTTTGGTGGGTGGTGCAAGCTCTCCCAACGCAGCTGCCTGTTACTCTAATCTTTTGGAGTTTACTCATGAAATACTGTAATGCAGTTGATCAGGTCATTATCATGGAAAAATTTAAGCCGCTTCACTGCGTTGTACAAGTTAAATTTTCCAGTGGTTGGCGACATTAGCTTCACGTAAAAAATATGAAGAAAAGTACCTTGAATCCCGTTCGGAGAAATAGAAATATTGGAACCGTAAAAAGCGGATACTCCAATGATAATAAATTTGTTGTGCCCGAAAAATGGGCAGGTTACCGAGTTTTCTGGGAACGGCTGGAAAATCCAGTTGCATGCCCACTTTCAGTTCAAGGACATGATATTACGTTATTGGTAGAACCAACGCGGCCCGGATATATCCACGCCTGTACGCCAGATGATGTAGAAAGATTATTATCTCTTATAGATATAGAACACCTGGAAGAAATAGATCTCGTCGTCTTCAGGCAGCCAAAGAAGAAGGAAGAAATATTACATCCTGTATGGGGTAGGTTTATTTACTACGCAGATATTGGCAAGTATTCCGGGTCAGGTGTATATATCGAAGCCGTAGCAATAAATTCAACAATCAAGTGGGGAAAAAAGCTATCCCCATTTCAAAGAAAAGAGTTGGAAGCTCTCGAAATAGATGGCCATAGAATTGAAACAGTGAAACGTGGATATGATATTCATACGCCCCCTGAGACTGTTAGAAACACTCAGCTTTTCCGAACGTTGCCGCATGAAATAGGTCATGCCGTAGATTACCTGACACATTCATTAAAGCCTTTAATAGAAACAGATTCTGAAAATGAATCTGAATATATATCAGAAGTGTACAGATCAAAACCAGCTAGGGATAAAGAAGAGTTTGCTAACAGGTATGCTCGCGAGTTTTACCAAAAATACAGCGCAGACGGCAAACTCCCGTTTGATAGGATATATACAAAAGAGAGGATTATAGGATTAGGTTTGTGTGAGTCGTGGTTTTTAAAAAGCCCAAATCTTTTTTAAGCCTGTGATTTAGGTGTTGGCTTTAAACCAGAGAAAGGGGTAATGAATAGAGATCAACTGGCAAAATTAATTTATGATATTTCGAATATCAAGGGTAAATTCTTACTTCGCTCTGGTATCAAGGCGACTGAGTATTTTGATAAATACCTTTTCGAGTCGGACCCGAAAATTCTTAGGTTAATTGCAAAACACCTTCAAGAGTTATTACCTCAAAAATTTGATTTTTTGGCAGGGTTAGAGATGGGGGGTATACCAATAGCAACAGCGTTATCACTCTCGGTTAACAAGCAGGTATTGTTTGTTCGCAAAGAAGCTAAAGAATATGGCACATGTAAAATGGCCGAAGGTGGGGAGGTTGAAGGTCGGGAACTCGTCATAATTGAAGATGTGGTTACTTCTGGCGGAGCAATCGAAAACGCAGTAACAGAGTTACGTAATCAAGGTGCAAAAGTTAATCATGTGCTTTGCGTTATTGACCGAGAAGGTTCAGGTCGAGAAAATCTAGAAGCTCTTGGTCTAGAGTTTAAGTCGTTGTTCACAAAGTCCGAATTGGAGCGTGCTGCCCAGCTATAACAAAAAAGGATAGGTCGCACTTAGCCGCGACTTAATCCATTGTTGAAGTGCGGAGCCTGCCCCTGGGTGTAAGCCCGGAAGTGGATATTATATTGTAAATAGCTTGAGCTGAGTTCGTTTATTTGAATTAACGATGGCAGTAATTTTTTATGGTTCCAGAGTAATTCTGTCAGCTTCAATCGTATTGATTTGCTGTGAGATCATGCTAGAGATTCATAAGTGTTTCAATACCACCTCTATCGATTTAATGTGTCAACTTTTTGAATTATGATTAACTGACTGGTAATATCCAGTCACTGGATTTTTATTCTGGTTCCCATGCTCTGCGTGGGAATCCATATCTCTCGTATTCAATTTGAACTCATATGCATTCCCACGCGGAGCATGGGAACGAGAGACTATTTTTCTGCTAAAAGTGAAGGGAAGGTTAAAAATGACTGTGAAGCCGAAGCAGGTAAACAAGTCACATTACGTAATACACGATCATATTTCAACAAGGTATTACAGGCCATAGGCAGCGATTTTGCGCTGACGATCATGAATGAATTAGCCGGAGTGGACTGACGACATGACGATGACACTGGAAAAAATAGATACCAGCTACTGGTTAACCAAAGATAAAGCGTGGATGGCTGAGCGCAATGCGAACTGGCCAGCGATAGAAAAGGCGGTCGGGCTGGAACGGCGCAAAGGCGATGTAACGGTAATCAAACAGTATTACCTGCGAGGTAAAATGCCGAACTGGGAAAAATACCGGGGCGCGAGTGAGGACATGATTCAGCATTTAACTTTGAATCTGTTTTTATGGCTACACCCCAGTAATGACCCCGAAGTACTGACACCATTGTATAAGCTCTACATGGAATCTGACTTGATCCGCCCGGTGGATGTGGTCGCAGGATATGGTGGGTTCCTAAAGAACGAGTTAATGAATGCTACAGCCGACTGGACGCTAAAAGAATATATTTTTCCCTATATGGGTAACAAGAACATCATCCTGTTCCGTATTTTATTCGGAGATCTTGACTACGCGAAAAACGGTGTTCTTCAACTCTTTGAGGGAAAACGTGAAAAACCCGATAAAAACATGCAGCATGTTTTTGAGTTTTTGGGGTATGGCCATTTCTTTAAACTGCGGAATTGGCTGATGCAAGACCTGGACTCCCCACTCATGCAGAATAATTTGTACCAATACGAAGAGGTGCTGGAATGGTGTATGACGACACTGAGTGTTGATAAAGAAAATTATTTTCTGGAAGGTATAGAACTGCCTGTAAATGTCAAAGAATACCAAAGGGCACTTTATTGCATTCTTCACTTTGAAAATGAACGAGAAGGAGATGAGCGGCGTATCCAGGCGATGAAAATCGTTCGAAAAATGCTGGATGAACGAGCGTTTATTCCCGAATTCAAGCAAATGTGGGAAGACGTTAAGAGCGGCAAGGTTAAGGTTAAGAATCCGTGGGCATCAGGGAGTGCTAAGTAAAAGAACCAGTAGAATCGATGGGGACTGAATTGATCTCTATTCGTAATTGTACCGATATTTCACAGTGGATGAAAACCTGACTCAGAGAGGAATACTTTCTAATATTGGGGCATATTGTTCTCTGACCCGGATTTATTTCATGTAGGTCGGATAAGCAAAGCGCCATCCGACATAAACTATACAAGCACATTGCCAAACTAAAAGTAAGTCAATGTTCGAAGGCGTCGTTCCTCCTTTTCCAACCTACAATTCTGGGTTACGGGTTGGAAAAATCAGTTAATCATGAAAGTCCAGGTAACACCTTAATACAGCTGATAAAATCAAAAAACGCTCATCACCAGTCAGGTGACAAATAAGAGATACGCCGCCTCAAACCTGCGATTCAATTCGTAGCGGGATGCACCGATTGGGTGATTGTACACATCAACTGTCATGGTTTATGAAACAGTGGGTTAAGCTCTATTGCGAGCGGTCAACTGCGGAATCCAGATTTATTTACAATACAGAATTTTTTCAGAATAAGTATGAACAAGCCGCTAGAACAAATATTAAAAGAGCACTT
>JBNKKI010000167.1:0-13216 GCA_050291745.1 Gammaproteobacteria bacterium
CCCGAAGGGAAGCCCCCAAATCCCCCAATCCGGCGTTGCAGTTCTTGACAAGGGAGGCGCCATTGCCTGCGAACTGCGCCTTGTCTTGGGAAATTTGGGGGCTTCTATAATCTACATACAGTTTAGGACAGTACACTAGAGAAGTATTTAAAATGGTTTCACCGGTTTGTAGAATTTTCTTTGCTTTTTCAATACGTTTGTCCAGTAAAAAAGCATGTGGTGATAGACCATATTGCTGTTTAAAACATCTGAGAAAATGGTACCGGCTTAATCCTGCCTGTTGTGCCAGATATTGCAGAGAGAACTGATGATTTAATTGTTCTGTAATTAATGTTTTAACTTGCTGTAATCGTTGTTTATCGTGAGATACATTGATTTCCTGTGGTGTAGATTTCCTTGTTAGAAAGCAACGCTCAAGAAAATCTATTAATAGAGTTTCACTCTGTAATAAATTATTTTCACTCATAAGCTGATTAAAAAGTGTATCAAAGCTATTGAAAAAGACTGGATCAGTTTCCAGGTGATTCGAAAAAGCATGATAGTGGGACAGGTTCTGATTGAGTATTTCGCATTGTAATTCCCTGATCCATTCACTATTTATAAATAGCATGCGATACGACCATTTACCCTGATGAGGATTGCAGGAATGGACTTCGTCTGGGTTAATAGTGACAGTATCTCCTTTTTTGATTGAATGCTGAGTATCTCTATTTATATATTTTGCTTCACCCGCATCTATTACACCAAAGGAAAATTCTTCATGTATATGAGGATGATAACAGGCTGAAGAAGCGGAAGCCTGTCGCATTTCAATAAATGGCAGTTGTGGATGTTTTTTAAAAAAAACTGTGTTATCTGGTTTCATATTTAATCACAAACATTAAATAAACATAAATATTACGCTAGCTGATAGTAACAAACCCATGACTATATTAAACCCTGTCTGCTGTTTATACCCGCTTAAAAATCGACTAATGTACTGACCACTGGCTGCCCAGATTGATACACCTGTCAGACAGGCAAAGAATGAAATAATACAAAAAGCCATGCTATACAGTAAAGCTGGTGAATTCACCGACACAAACAGGCTGGCACCAGACATAGAAACCAGCCAGGCTTTTGGATTCAGTGATTGTATAAGACTACCATGCATAAAAGATACAGATGGGGGTGGTTTAGCGGTGAATTCATGTTCAGTGACAGGTGAACTGGCAATTTTATAAGCCATATACAATAGAAATCCTGCGCCCAGAAATTGCATAATTATTGCAATCTCGGGGATCAGTAGAAATAGACTGCTTAGCCCGGAGGTCATCAGTATCACGATTAGTGTATAAGATATAGTCGCTCCCATTACATAGGGAAATGTCTGGCGAAAGCCAAGGCTGGCACCAGCACTGGTAGCAATAATATTTACCGGCCCCGGTGTCACTGCGCCAATAAAAGCAAAAATAGCCATAGATATAAATATGCTTAACATTGATATAGTCATAGTCTAAAGAATTAAGGGAACCCTGTTCTTGAACCTGGAAAAATCAGGGTTTCCTTAACCCTGGAAAAATCAGTTAATCATGAAAGTCGTGACACCTTAATGCAGCTGATAAAATCAAAAACACAGTCTTCACCAATCAGCTGACTAAGGTGTTTTTGATTTGCCGGCAATTGCTCCTGTATTGCTCTAACTACAGCCATCCCTGGCTTAGATAGACCAGGCACATCAATCTGTTACGCATCTTTTTCACGCTCAATTGATTTTTCCAGGTTAACAGTAAATTATGATTGTCTGTCTGGTATAGAACAAAATTGCTTTTCAAGTTTAAGCAACATTACAATTTAAATGATATGATTATTAAACCGGCAAAATTTAATTTTCTCTCTGAGTTTTGCTAACAGGAAAATGGAATAGAAAATGATAATGAAAGAGAAAGCAATTTTTACCTACCTAACTGCATGGGTACTATCCTGTACTCTGGTAATCTTAATACCTTTCGACTTAAAGGCTGATGAAAATACAGAATATTCCTATGTATCAGCTACTGCTGGTAATCAGGGATATCAGCAGTACCTTAATGAGTTGGGAATTCCCAGGTTATATCTGGTCAGCAAATCCAGTGAAAATAATAAAATACACTGGACGGAAGTTATCGATAGAAATAACAGAGTATTAAAAAAGTTTAGCGATAATTACAGTGTGAGCAGCCTGGGGGAAGGTCGCTATGATGGACAGGCGATGCTATTGGTCACAAGTGTGTTGAAAGAATGTAAAAAAAATTGTCGCCAGAATTATCTATTCAGATCAGATTTTAAAATCAGCAAGACGCAAAGTATTACTGAAGGGGGGATGTTTGATAGTTTAGTACTAAAGGATGGTAATTTTATGTCCTTAACTCATTATGGTTTACAAATTCAGGATATTAGAAGTGGCAGAATTAAAACCATTCCAGCGCCCGTTGAAATAACTGATGGAATTATTGGTAGTAATATAGACGGGCAGTGGATGGCGACAGCCGTAACCGATCAGGGGGAAGTTCTGCTTGCTGATGAAACTGGCTGGAGTTTTTTAAATTTAATTTTAGCGGCTCATGGAGATCGTAATGGTATTCTTTCGATTTATCCTCAGTCTCAGGATAAAGCACTCATCGCAATATATCGGTACATCAATGAATATAATAAAGGTTTGTATCTTGTCGATTATGATATGAATACTAAAACTACTAACAGTCAGGGATGGTTGTTTAACTCTGAAGATAGAAATATAGGTTTTGATCCTGATATCTATTTCAATAAAAAGACTAACAAGGTTATCGTTTCCGCAAAGAATAGCTCTAAAGAAAATGAATATGTTCATTTTCCTCTGCCAACTAAGCTTTTATCCGGTCTGCAGGCTGAATTACCTGAACATGTCTTAAATAGTGGCTTTGGTAATGAGAAAGCGGGATCTTTTATGATGGGAGGCGGTATAAGTCAGGTCGGCTGGGCGGCCAGGTCTAAAGTAGAAAAAAATGATATTACTTATACGGATGTAGATTATCTTATTGCTGATTCAATATTTCTATCAGCCAATTTTGAAGCCAGAATAGGCGATACTTCACTGACCATTAATTATCTGCAAAACAGGGCTGAACAATTAGCTGATGATGAAATTGATGATGCAGTCAGTCATAGTGGGGCGCGGTTTCTAACTAAAGAAGCGTCCAGTTATCTGTTTTCAACAATCGATTTTCAGGGAATGCTGGGCGCATCATCTAGTTTAAGATTAATGTTAGAACGTGGTAAAACAAAAGGTGTTGCGGAGGTGAATGAATTAAATCAGGATAAAATTTATAGCAGTTTTACAACTCAATATGATCGAATCGGTTTATTAAATATGCAGGAACGTGGATTCTATTTTGGTGGAGATTATGTGAATTATGCGATGCCAAGTGCAGTTGGTTTTAGTGATAACACAGCTGCTATTGCATATAGCGGCTATGATCCTGATTTTGAATTTTCCACTATTCGCTTCGTGACAGGTTATGATGCATTGGCTTATGCCAGGCGCTATGAAACAAATTATTCTCGCTGGTACTGGGCAGGCGGTATTAATCTGGGTCTCGGGTGGGCGTCACTTTCCAGTCAGCTTGAAGATGATGCTAAACAGAAAACGGGAAAAACTGAGGTAGCTAGTTTACCGCTATTTTTCGCGATTGGTGGTGAGCTGGAGTTTGGATATATATGGCAAAAACGCAGTAAAACATTAGGTGGTGCCGGCTATTCAACGGCTGTCGGTTATAAACTCAATGGTAACTATCTTGCTGCTGGTCAGGGTAATGATACATCTAATGATCAGGTAGATAGCCTGTTTCTTGAATTTTCCCGATCAGATTTATTTTATGGCCCCTTTTTTAAAGCGAATATAATTTTTTAGAATCTCTGGGTATATGATTTAAGTTAGCAGTTACTGGTCATTGCTATGATTGAAAAAATCTGCAAGCAATTTCTGATACACAGGATTTGAAGAAATATCATTATGCGCTGTGCCCCTGATCATTTTTGAATCTGCCTGAGGTAAAACGTTTAACAGATTTCTGGTATGTTTAAACGGCACAACCAGATCCTTTTCTGCATATAAAACCAGAATTTGACTATGGATTAACGGGGCGTAACTTATTGAATTAAAAGGATCTTTTACTAGCCATTTTACCGGGAAGGCAGGGTAGTGGGTTTGTGCAACATTGCTAATGCTGTCATAAGGTGTGATTAGTGCCAGCTTCAATATATCCCGTTTTGAAGCCAGGTAACTGGCTACGCCTGACCCAAGGCTTCGACCAATAACACTGATGGTTTCATGTTTTGTTTTTAATTGATCATAGATAGCTAAAGCATCCTCGAATAAAGCCTGTTCTGTCGGTGATCCTGAACTACCTCCAAATCCACGATAATTCACGATATAAACAGTATGGTTTCTGAACATTGATTGATAATCAGCAATATTCGCTTCAACAGCTTCTGAATTACCGCCAAAATAAATGATGGCAGGTTTTCCCTGATTCAATTTCCATATTTTCAATTTACCTGAAGATATCTTTAGCCACAGTGTTTCGGTATCAATATCAGTGACTTCTGCCGTAGGAAAAAACAGAATACTGCGCTGTTTAATATACAGAAACAGGCAGACCAGAGCGTATATAAGAATCGGGATTGAAATAATTTTTATCATCTTCTCAGTTTATCATTTTGTTTGCTTAGTGACGAAAACTATTAGTAAAAAAATAATCAGCAGGTAGAATACCGCAGATTAAATTATCCTGAATAAAACAACTATGCCAGATGACCTGAATTACGAAGGGGTGGAACGTGAACCCCTGCGAAAATTTACTGAAAAAGCTTATTTAGATTATTCCATGTACGTCATTCTTGACCGTGCATTACCGCATATTGGTGATGGTCTGAAACCGGTACAGCGTCGAATAATTTATGCCATGTCCGAGCTTGGATTGTCTGCCAGCTCCAAACACAAGAAATCAGCCAGAACAGTAGGTGATGTATTAGGTAAGTTCCATCCACATGGCGATTCAGCCTGTTATGAAGCGATGGTTTTGATGGCGCAGAAATTTTCCTATCGATACCCATTAATAGATGGCCAGGGTAATTTCGGTTCTCCTGATGACCCTAAATCATTTGCTGCAATGCGTTATACAGAATCCCGCCTGTCACCAATAGCGAAAATATTATTACAGGAACTGGGACAGGGTACTGTGGACTGGGTACCCAATTTCGATGGCACCATGCAGGAACCATCATTACTTCCAGCTCGGCTACCCCATATTTTATTAAATGGTACAACCGGGATTGCGGTTGGTATGGCGACAGATTTACCACCTCACAACCTGCGTGAAGTCGCCACGGCCTGTATTCGTTTACTGGAAAGCTCTCGTACCACGATGGATGAGTTACTGGAACATATAAAAGGTCCGGATTATCCAACTCAGGCTGAAATAATTACACCAGCCACTGATTTGAAATTAATGTATGAAACCGGGCATGGTAGTATCCGTATGCGAGCAGTATATGAAAAAGAAGATGGTGATATCATTATTACTGCCTTACCGCATCAGGTTTCAGGAGCAAAAATTTTAGAGCAGATTGCTCAACAGATGCAGGCTAAAAAATTACCCATGGTCGATGATTTACGAGATGAGTCCGATCACGAAAATCCCACTCGTCTGGTCATAGTTCCAAGATCTAATCGTATTGATATTCATGGGCTAATGAATCATTTATTTGCTTCGACGGATCTTGAAAAAACCTATCGAGTGAATATGAATATGATAGGCACTAATGGTCGTCCTCAGGTTAAGAATTTAAAGCAAATTCTTCAGGAATGGATTGCCTTTCGTATGTCAACTGTACGAAGGAGACTTGAATGGCGACTGGATAAGGTAGATAAACGTTTACATATTCTGGAAGGTTTATTGATTGCTTTTCTGAATCTGGATGAAGTGATTCGTATCGTACGTTACGAAGATGAACCAAAACTGGTTCTGATGAAAACATTCAATATTAGTGAAATTCAGGCTGAAGCGATACTGGAAACGAAATTACGTAATTTAGCCAAACTTGAAGAAATGAAAATTCGTGCAGAACAGGACGAATTGATGAAAGAAAAAGAAGGTCTGGAAAAAATACTGGGTTCTGAACGTCGTATGAAGACCTTGATTAAAAATGAAATAATGGAAGATGCAGAAACCTATGGTGACGATAGAAGCTCCCCCATTGTAAGCCGTGAAGCTGCCAAAGCGATGGATGAAACAGATCTTGTTCCTTCTGAAGCATTAACTGTCGTTATTTCCAGTAAAGGCTGGGTAAGAGCTGCTAAAGGGCATGATGTTGATGGTGCTGCTCTGAATTACAAATCAGGTGACAGTTATCTGGCTTCAGCTCAGGGAAAAAGTAATCAATTTGTGGTATTTATTGATTCCAGTGGTCGAAGTTATTCAACTTCTGCGCATACTTTACCTTCAGCACGAGGTCAGGGTGAACCTTTGACCGGTCGCTTTAAACCGGCCGCTGGCGTTGAGTTTCTATCAACATTGATGGGTAGAGAGGATGATTTATTTCTACTGTCAACAACCTTCGGTTATGGTTTTATCTGTAAATTTTCGGATATGATTACCAAAAGTAAAAATGGTAAAGCATTGATTTCAATACCTGCTGGAGCTGAACTCTTACCACCAGTCGCTATCTCGGATATGGATTCACAGCAAATTGTTGCAATAACCAGTGATGGTTATATCGGGGTTATTTATTTAAATGAGTTACCAATGTTGAGCAAAGGTAAAGGTAATAAAATTATTAACATACCACCTAAGAAACTTAAAGCTAATGAAGAAGTGGTTGGCGCTATCCATTGCATCACTGAGCAGGATAAAATTACCGTCCATGTAGGCAAAAAATTCAAAAGCATGGATTTTCGTGAATTGCAGGATTATGTGATTGAACGGGGTAAAAGAGGTCGAAAGCTACCCAGAGGCTGGCAGAATATTGACTGGGTAGAGCAGACGGAAAAATAATTTCATTATTTTGTGTAGAGTAGACTTAAAACTTCTGATTAATGCTGGTTGATTGTTAACTGGGATATAAATGTAATGATTTGATCGTAATAAGTAGTTACGGCTGGCCTTTTACCGGGATTTTACTCTGAATTGCTACATTTTAATCAGATACATTTATAAATTGACCGAAATGACTTAAATCTGAAGCTCCTGATTCGGCATAAATCTATACAATTGATATAAAATTAGAAAAGAAATCGCACAATAAATCGGAGATTTCCAGATAAAAATGCCCTATTTATGCAGAATTTAAAAATAACCATAATTTTAATATTGTTAAATTATCGTCTATACTCTTAATTAACCCAATAAAACTGAAAGAGCATTATTTGTATTTACAAATGTTTCAGCTAATTACCCCCATTATTTACTGGATATTGATTGCGCTATGGCTGGCTATACTATTTATTTACCTCAATAAACTGAAAAACTTAAAAAACGCCAGTAAAACAATTGTTTTACTCCTTATTATTGTTTCTATTGATGCTTTTAGAACAGTTTTTGATGGCACTTACTCTGGCCTGTTTTTTAACTCATTGACTGGTCTGATACCCGGTGATATTTTTGATTTTCTTGCCCAGCCTTCATTGCATATTGTCCCTAAAATACTGAACTTAATAGCCGGTATTTTAGTGCTTTTCCAGCTATTTCGTTATAGCTTTCCCCGTAAAATTCAAAAATCTGAAGACCTCAAAAAAAAATTTCAACATACCAGCCCGACTGCGAAATTAAAAAAAGAGGATGCTGAAAGATTATCATTGAAGTTTGAATTCATTTTTAATGGTATTCCAGATGCAATCGTTTTTACTGACCATAAGCGTCGCATTGTTGCTACTAATCAAGGTATGCTGAAAACTTTTGGCTACAGTAATGATGATCTGGTGGGAAAAGAAACAGTCATTCTTTATGACTCAAAGGAAGAGTTTGAACATCAGGGTCGTATTCGTTTTAATCAGAGTGCTAAAGAAAAAAATGAGCCTTATGAAGTATTATATCGTCGTAAAAATGGTCAGATTTTTATAGGTGAAACTCTTGGCACAATTGTATATGGCGATGATGGATCTTTATTAGGATATTTAGGGGTTATCAGAGATGTAACTGAACGTAAAAAAGTTGAAGAAAATTTGAAACTTTCCGCCAGTGTTTTCACTCATGCCAGAGAAGCAATTGCGATTACCAATGCGACCGGAGCTATTATTCAGGTAAATGACACTTTTTGTAATATCACCGGATATACTCGAGAAGAAGTGCTCGGGCAAAATCCCCGCATACTGAAATCCGGCATTCAGGATAAAGAGTTTTATCAGGATATGTGGAAATCACTGATAGAAAAAAATTACTGGTTCGGGGAAATTATTAACCGTCGCAAGAATGGGGAATTATATTCAGAGCTACTGACCATCAGTGCAGTACGTGACGAGAATAATAAGATAAAACATTATGTATCTTTGTTCACTGATATTTCAGAAATTAAAGAGCAGCAGAAACAGCTTGAACACATTGCCCATTATGATGCACTTACCAACCTTCCTAATCGTGTTCTACTGGCTGAACGTTTGCAATATTCCATGAAACAAAGTGAGCGAAGAAAGTTATCTTTAGCAGTCGCCTATCTTGACCTTGATGGTTTTAAAGCGGTAAATGATACTTACGGGCATGATGTAGGAGATGAACTTCTGATAGAAATTTCAAAAAGAATGAAGGAAATTCTTCGTGATGGAGATACACTGGCACGTTTAGGTGGCGATGAATTTATAGTAATTCTGGTTGATATAGAGAGAATGGAAGATTGTGTACCTGTTCTATCACGCCTGCTGAAAGTTAGTTCTGAGCCAGTAATTATTGGAGAAATTACTCAACAGGTTTCTACAAGTATTGGAGTAACACTATATCCTCAGGATATGGTGGAGGCTGATCAATTAATTCGTCATGCGGATCAGGCTATGTATATCGCCAAGCAAAAGGGTAAGAATTGCTTTCACTTATTTGATGTTCATCAGGATGCGGCAATTCAATTTCAGAGAAAAAATATTGAAAATATCGAGGCTGCATTTGAGCGACGTGAATTTGTACTTTATTATCAACCTAAAGTGAATATGAAAACCGGTAAGATAATAGGTGCCGAAGCCCTGATTCGTTGGCAACATCCTGAGCATGGATTGTTATTACCTGCTGAGTTTTTACCAGTTATCTCTAATCATGCCATTAATATTGAAATAGGGGAGTGGGTAATAGAGACCGTATTAAAGCAGATAGGAAGATGGCAGAAAAATGATCTGGATTTTCCGGTTAGCGTTAATGTTTGTGCTCATCAATTACAACAACATAATTTTGCTGATAGGCTTTCAATGCTGCTCAGTAAACACACTGATATTAAACCCTGTTATCTTGAACTGGAAATACTTGAAACCAGTGCATTAAATGATATGACAGAAGTTTCACACATTATGCATGCCTGTCTGGATTTAGGCGTTAGCTTTGCACTAGACGATTTTGGAACAGGATTTTCATCTTTGACTTATCTTAAACGTTTACCTGTTAATGTGTTGAAAGTTGATCAGAGTTTTGTCATGAATATGCTGGAAGATTCTGGTGACAGAGCTATAGTGACAGGTGTAATTGGTTTGGGTGCTGCTTTCAACCGGCAGGTCATTGCAGAAGGAGTAGAAACCGTAAGCCAGGGCAATCAACTCATTCTAATGAACTGTGAGTTGGCACAAGGTTATGGTATTGCCCAGCCTATGCCTGCTAATGAATTTGCATTGTGGGCCGCTGACTGGCAACCTGATAAAAGCTGGATGCATTGATAAATTCATTCAGTTAGAACGATAATTTCCATTAGAAGTATTTTTCCAGAAGCTGGCCCATACTATTTCCAGTGAACCGATTAATAATGTCAGGAAAATAATATAACCAGGTAATCTTCCAGTAGTTATATTGGCCATAGTTTTTATTGAATGAATAAAATTTCAACCCATGAACCTGGAATCCGCTGCCGGATCGATACGTAAAGGACTATTGATGATTTTTCGCCATGTTAATGTAGGGGCATGATGAAATGGTAAATACAAAAAATTCGAATTGCCAAATTGGCGAGGAACTGAACATGCTGAATCAGGTACGCTCAAAGTAGCATAAAACAACGGAAAACAAAGGTGGCTGGTATAAACCTGGATTCCGCAGTTGACCGCTCGCAATAGAGATTAACCCACTGTTTCATAAACGATTACAGTTGATGTGTATAATCACCCAATTGGTGAATCCCGCTACGAACTGAATTGCACGTTTGAGGTGGCCTATCTCTTCGTTGTAACTCCTTGGAATAGCAGGCTATTCCGCCGCGTCGTTACGCCTTGATCTACACCACCTCAAACGCACAATCAGCTCGTCCAACTGCGGGTTCTAGGATAAATCAACCTGAGGAATACCGTTTGAATGGATTTCTAGATTCTAAACTTTAGAAAATTAATATAAATCAATAATTTTAAAGGTCATTATAAAATCAGGAGTGGAATCTCAATTAAATATTCGTACAATGATCGTATTGAAAACGATACAAGGATGTTATGCCACTGTTTCCCTCTGTTTGCGATCACTTTGGTCAGCAATATACGCTCTTACCACCTGGACAAAGTCAACCTCACTCTGCCCTTAGACCAGAGTCATTTGCAACAGAATTTCAGGCAAAATCTTTTATTTATCAACTGCAAACGCCACCCAATTTCTGGCATCGTATCTATCTTGAAAGTACCTATGAAAAAACGATTAAAGTTCGGCATAATGAATTAATTAATGAAGTAGCCTGTATGCTTTATCGAGGTGTTATCCGGGTTTTTAAGCAGGAAAAGCAGGTTTACACAGAAACTCAAAGAATAAGCTACACCAGCGACGATAAAAACGAGTATAAGATACAACCTGTTAGTTATTTATTAGAGAACCGATATAAAGAAATAAGAACTATAAAAACCCGAGAACAGGCACAGGAATTTATAGAACAGTCAGCAGCCAGTGATGAAGAACTGACGGCCCTGTTGAGAGAACAGAAACTAGATACAAAAACAGATAGCAAAGAAGCAACAGTCAATGCATTAGTGAGTGGAGAACTTATTGTCACAATATCTCCGGTTATTAAGGTCGTCAAGCCAGATTCCACTCTGGTAACACCTGAACCGCGAGCTGATAAAGCTCCAGATCTTGGGCCACCTCCGGAAAAGTCAAATGAGGCTTCATCCAGTGAAGAATCGGAACAGACTGAAACTGTTGATAAAGAAGCTAATTTGAGTGAGAATGGGGATGAGGTTGTTCCAAACACGTTTAATCCTGCTAAAAGGACGGGGTTAGACTTCGATACTTCTGTTCGGGAGTTACCTAATGGCCTTCAAGAAATTAAATTGAAGTCTAATCAGGTTATTTTGAACAATGGTTCTCTTACAGTACCGAGTCGACCAAATCCAAATGGAGCGTTTAATTTAATTGATTCTCGCTTTAACCCAACTACAGGTGATTTAAACGTAGATTATGTATTTACTTTTAATAAGGGTAAAGGCGTAGGAAGTGAATTGATTTCACGAGCTGTTGAGACAGCTGGTTCACAAAATGTTAAATCGATAGTTGGTCGCTTAGGTGCTGATAATCGGAGAATTTTCGATTCTGGGGTGGCGCAAGGTTTGTCGCCATTGGAGGCAGTACTTAAGACTCCAGCAGCAAAGATACGACAAAATCTAGGTTTCAAGAATCTGGGAGTTACGTTCGATGAGAATGGTAATCCGATTTTACGCGGGAGCAGATAGGATTTTATATGGGTGATGTATCAGAAGTTATTAAGGAATTGGTTGCTGGTGGAAGAGCAAGTGATTTGCTTAAAATATTAATGGGTATGACTGAGTTCAATTTACCCTCTTCCTCAAAGGAGCCTATGACTGACGTGGGGCAAAGGCAGTGGCAAATGGCTCTCCAACATCTACAGTTTGTTAGCAAATACGGTTTAGATGTGAGTGAAGTCAATGATAAGGGCAAGCAGTATTTTGCTTATCCGAAGGAGTTTGACCAATGGTTGGATTCCGGTCATCCAGGGGTTGAAAAGCAAGAGATTATTGACTACTTGAGAGCAAACCCGATGTAATCAGTAGTTCCAAACAAAGCAGATGATTTTGTAACGTTCTATCAAGGTACATCGAGTGAAGCGGCTGCCTCAATTCGCTCAACGGGAATCGATTTGAGCAAATCGAGAGCAGGGACGGATTTCGGACAAGGTTTTTATACCACGACGGATCAAGCCCAAGCGCTTAAGTGGGTTCAGGATCGTCATCCTGGGGGAGAGGTTCTGGAGTTCTCGGTTCCAAGGCCAGCTTTTGAAAAACTCGACAATTTTGATACTTCGACCTTAACAGATTCTTCTTTATCAAGGTTCTTTAGACATAACCGATTAGAGGGTAGGCTTCATTCTCATGACACGGTTTCAGGGCCTCTGCTAGGAAGTCCAGGGAAGTTTTTACGTGGAGCTGAAGCTCGAACATTTGGTCAGCAAACCTCTTTCCATTCTTCTGAGTCATTAGGGAAACAATTATAAACAATTATGGACACCCAGCGATTGAAAAGGAAATTAAGCTTCAGCTATTCAGCTATGGATTCAGTTAAGTGAAGGGGTTATTAAGTCAAAAATAGGTTTTTTTTTAACCTTATTGAATATTTTTTCTCTGGCCGGCTTCTCAGGACAAAATGACCCTGTAACCAGTGATGTCAGATTGAATTTAGTTAGGTTCGATTGAGGGGGGGGCAGGTAAAGGTTATGTGTCGGGAAAAACTTCAGCGCAGCGTTTCATACCGTGTACCCAGTTTTTCCTCATTTGCTCACAGGTTTGTTTGATTTTATATGCGCTACCCACCAGTGATTTAAATGGACTTTCAAAATCCTTTGTCAGGTAAACCCAGTGTCTGGGATCAATATTCAGACGGGTCAGTATGCCTGGCAGATGATCAGGAATGTATCCCTTTTTATCATCTCTAAGAATACGTCCAGTCCATTCCACCAGCTCAAGGTAATCAGTGTAACGAAAGGGTAAACCTTTTGGCATCTTGTTACGAGGATAGCCTACAAATGGTAATAAATCATTAGGTTGGGT
>JBNKKI010000168.1:0-38950 GCA_050291745.1 Gammaproteobacteria bacterium
ACCAATCAGCTGACTACGGTGTTTTTGATTTGCCGGCAATTGCTCCTGCATTGCTCTAACTACAGCCATCCCTGGCTTAGACCAGGCACATCAATCTGTTACGCATCTTTTTCACGCTCAACTGATTTTTCCAGGTTGAACCCTTTTTCAGCTTTCAGTTTTTATGCGGATCTTATGTCTGAAATGAATCAGCGTAATCACTTGCTAAACCATATGGATAAACAGGATTAATGATTAGCATTCCCTGAAAATTTTTTTTGAACAGGTTTCTATGCGGTTAATTTGATCTGTATCAATACTTATTAATAAATAAGTGCGTGTTAATGTATAAATAGGAATATCATTGATTTAATTTATAATTAATCAATGAATAGGAGTTCTTTTAATGTGAATTAAATAATAAAAAACTATTCTGTAAATTATTAAATTAAAAGGGTGAAAATGTTAAATCAGTTTTATTTCTAATAAATAATAGGGGGAGTATTAAATATGAAACTATTTATTACAATTATTATGACTGTTTCAGTCATGTTTTTAACCGGCATGACATATGCTGAAGAAGTTTCTTCAATTGCCAGAGGAGGTAAACTATACGATAACTGGTTTAAGGTGACAGGGACCGAAAAACCCAAAAATACACATCCTGCCTGGCCTGCTTCAAATTCTAAGAAAAAGGGGAATGCCACACATAGATGCAAAGCCTGTCATGGCTGGGATTTAATGGGTAAAGATGGCGCTTATGCAACAGGTTCATATAAAACCGGAATAAAAGGTTTGAAAGAACTGAAAGGGGCTGCAAATTCAAAAGTGATATCAGCAATAAATGATGCCACTCATGGTTTTTCCGGCAAGATGAATCAGCAGGATCTCACTGATCTTGCTAATTTTATCACTAAGGGGCAAATTGATATGGAAGCCATCATTGATCGTAAAACAAAATTGGCTCAAGGTAACAGGGATCAGGGTGAGCGTTACTTTAATACTGTGTGTGCAGGATGCCACGGTAAGGATGGAAGACAGCCAGAGGATATGAAACCTTTAGGCAAGCTGTCTAATGATAATCCCTGGGAAATTATTCAAAAGATTCAAAATGGTCAACCGGATGAAAAAATGCCAGCCATGAGAGCTTTTGATATACAGGTCTCTGCAGACATTTTGTCATATCTTCAAACCTTACCTAAAAAGTAGGCAAATACAGTAAAGTTGGACATCCCTGATATAAGTCAGGGGTGTTTTGCTGGAGTGAGTCTAATGAAAATAAATAAACCTGTTTTCTACACATTTGTAGTGGGCACTATTTTCGGTATTCTATTCTGGGGTGGTTTTCATACTGTAGTCGAAAAAACTAATAGCCTGGAATTTTGTATCTCCTGTCATGAAATGGAACAAACTGTTTTTCAGGAGTATAAGAAAAGCATCCATTATACAAATGCAGCCGGTGTAAGAGCTATCTGCTCTGACTGTCATGTACCCAGGGAATGGTTGCCTAAAATGATACGAAAAATTCAGGCAAGTAATGAGCTTTATCACAAACTCATGGGGACCATAGATACAGTTGAAAAATTTGAATCAAAGCGTCTTGAGCTGGCTGAACATGTATGGGAAACGATGAAGAAAACTGACTCACGAGAGTGTCGTAATTGCCATTCATTTGAATACATGAATTTTCACGAACAAAGACGCAGATCAGCCGAAAAGATGCAAAAAGTTATCAATAATAAAACCGGTGAAACCTGTATTGATTGCCATAAGGGTATAGCGCATCAATTACCAGAGGGATATGGTGATGAGGATGATGATTGATATTTTACTTTTTATGTCTCTCAGGATTAGGGGGGGCATTGACAAGATTCTGACCCATCTTAAGAAAAAGGACAGGCTACCACTACCTCCCGATGCTATGCCAGAACCCTCTGCAAACAAACTTATTCGGCTAACATCAGATAATCACCCAATCGGTGCATCCCGCTACGAACTGAATTGCAGGTTTGAAGCGGCGTATCTCTTCGATGTAATGCCCTGGAATAGCAGGCTATTCCCCGTCGTTACAGCTTGATTTACACCACCTCAAACGCACAATCAACTCGTCCAACTGCGGATTATAGGATCAAAGTAAATGAGAGGTTATTGCATGGTATTTCACAGCTTGTAATATGAAAACATGGCTTTTATACTTCCTATTCCTGGCTTACGCCAGTTACTATTTTGGAAATAGATCAGGTTTCATCAGGTCTCTATAGAACTGGATGATTTTGAGTTTTTTGCTACTTAATCGAAAACAACCACAATCTGATAAAATGAAAAAGGATATCCTTTATTTCGCGCTATCGACAATTTCTTTGTTTATTGCTGCCTGTGGTGGCAATCAAGGCAGTGCGCAGGGTGAAAGCCAGGAGAGGTTCATTTTCGTTACAACAACCTGTATTCTATGACTATCAGATTCTTCATCTCAATACTGTTGTTACTGCTTACTGCTTGCGGTAGCAGCAATGATGCAGACAACAATTATCCAACCGAGTCTGCTGACGACCCTGTAACAAACAGCGGTGGCAGCCTGAAACTGGACACGCTCAGGGTATCGCGTAACGAATGCACCTCACCCTGCCCGGTTATATTTTCCGTGGATGCGGTCCAGGACAGTAGCGCGGTGAATCCGTTTACCGATAGCGGAATTTACTGGGATTACGATGACGCCGCTGCCGACCAGCGCAACGGGCGCTTTGAAAAGGGTGCGCAGTACTTTCTGGCAGGTCGCACCCCGGATAGTGGCGCCAGTCGCGCGCGTGACATCAATACGCCACTTGGTCTGCATACCTATTTCTGCGATAGCGGTATCTGTGAGTTCAACCCTGCGGTGAGTCTGCAAAATGCCGCTGGCGACTGGGTAAAAGCTACTACCACCATCACTGTACATGCGCTAGACGATGCATTTTCCGCCACAGATACCTATTGCTACTCGAGCAGCGGGAATTTCTCGGGTTGTCCTGATGGTGCCACACAAATCACCAGCAATACCCTGCCGCTGCATAGCAAGTGGAGTTCCAACACGCGCTACCTGTTACGGCGTGGCGAGGTTTTCGGCAGCGCCGAACCGCCACGTATCTGCATTGCCTATGATCGCGAAAACATCCACATCGGTGCCTATGGCAGTGGAAACGATAAGGCTGAACTTTCGGCACAGTTTGTTATTGGTAGCGATAGCAACTGCAACGATTTACTGCTTAATGATAGCCAGGCACAGGCTATTTCCACCCCTTACTGGAACCGCAATATCACACTGACAGAACTGCGCCTGCCAGAACTTCGACTGGGCATAAGCTTTGCCGACCTGACTTTGCATGACCTGGATATGGACTACGAAAACGTCGTCAGCGGCGGTGGCCGGATCATCATGGAGAATGCCAATTACTGCTCCAACAGTGATGAGCTGGACTGTGCCAATGTACCACTGCCACGAGGTCTGTATCTATCCAGTATCGATATCATCGGTTCACGGCATACGATACCGGGTCTTAACGTTGGGCTTTTGCCCTATGCCTGTGTCAGTTATATCGGCCTGATTGATGTCACGCTAGGTATTGCCTTCGAACATAACTTCAGGGTGGAGTGTTCTTCAAGGGTCGTGATCACGCACAGCGACATTCTTGGCGACCACATTGGCAGCAATGGCAACAAGCATGGCATTACCCTGAGACCTGAAGGCTATTTAGCGACTGACATGCTACTAGAGGGGATCAGGCGCAGTTCCACCGACACCGATGGTGGCAGGGCAAATATCTATGAGGATCGCTACAGTTCTATCAGGGATGTCTATCTGGGTACACCCGACAGCATTAATAATGCCGCGCGTATTTCCATTGCACCCTCCAATGCGCTGACAGCGGAAGTCACCCGTTTCGCTCTGGTCTCCGCCAGCGTCACCGACATGTCCGGTGGCAACGGTGACGGCCCACCCAACCGTGATGTCAATTTCGCGGGCTGGGGCCTGACCTGTCACGATGACAATGTCTGGGAGACCGCTAAAGGCTGTGGAGATGGCGGACAGGCAAGCATACCCGATGGTGGCTACCAGCCATCACGCACTATTGTGACCCCATTAACACCACCGCCACCCGACCAACTACCTGGAGGCCAATGAAGAATTATTTTTTTAAAGGGGCGGAGTAATTAAATTTTGTCCATTACATAGTTTAGAGAATAGAATCATCCTGTTGAGCCTGGAATTCGCTGTTGGACGAGTTGATTGTGTGTTTGAGGTGGTGTAGATCAAGGCGTTACAACGAAGAGATATGCCGCCTCAAACCTGCAATTCAGTTCGTAGCGGGATGCACCGATTGGGTGATTATACACATCAACTGTCATGGTTTATGAAATACTGGGTTAACCGCTATTGCGAGCGGTCAACTACGGAATCCAGGTTGAAATATTTTAAAGGTCAAAAAGTCGATCTCACATGGTTTAAGTGGCAGGCAACAAATAAATCCATCAGTTGAATTCGCGCCAAATTACAGATGTTCATGATTTTTATCATTATGCTGAAGTGCCAAGTTATTCCACTAGTCGTCAAATATGTTTACAATCGATCCGAAGCGGTCATACAACTTCATACGACTTTAAGTAGCTCGACAGCAGGTTTAACTTGCATCTGATTTTTAACTTGTACCTGACCCACTTTATTTATACAGGAGACTAAAAGCTAGACCCCTAAGAGCTTGCTACGGAGAACAATAATGAACAAACGTTTTTTTCTTTTTCATGGTCTATTCCTGACTCTTGTCCTGAGCGCCTGTGGGGGCGGTGAATCTGGGTCGCAGGATTTGCCAGATAATAATGGTAATCCTACCGCGAATATCAGCCCTACATCAGACGCCGGTTCTGACCAGTCGGTTCCGGTACTGGCTACTGTCACACTGGATGGTTCGGGCAGTAGCGATAGCGATGGCAGCATAAGCAGCTATCTGTGGGAGCAGATATCGGGTTCTCCAGTTGTCAGCATCAACAATTCAACTTCTGTCACCGCCAGTTTTAATGCGCCTAACCTAGTGTCCAGTGCAACACTGGTTTTTCAACTGACAGTTACCGATGACGATGGAGACTCGGAATCTTCTACTACCCAGGTCACGATTAACCCGGCCAACGTCTCTCCTAGCGCTGAAGCAGGTAATGAACAAACCGTGAACGTTGGTGACAGCGTCAGTTTAAATGCGGCTGGCAGTAGCGATAGCGATGGCAATATCGTTAGCTACCAATGGAGCCAGACAGCCGGCACAAGCGCTACTCTGGCTAATACCGATAGCGTTAGTGCCAGCTTTAATGCACCAGCGATTGCGGAGGTTTCAGAAACCCTGAGTTTCGAAGTATTGATTACGGATGATGACGGGGCTACGGCTACCGATAGTGTCGATATTCATGTCTATAGTGCGGATATTTCGAGCGTTACTCCTGCCAACAATGCAGACGATGCAGAACCCGATACCCTGGTTACAGCGACTTTTGTAAAAAATCTTTTAAATACCTCTATCGACGACCAGAGTTTTTATGTCAAGAATAGCGATGATGTTTCACTGTCCGGAACGCTCAATTTTGACGCAGTAAACAAAGTCATCAGTTTTACTCCGGACTCGGAACTGGACTTGCTGGGGCAGTATCATGCTTCTGCCACAACAGCGATTACGGATCTGTCAGGCAATCCATTGTCGATGGATAACAACTGGAGTTTTAGCGTGCGTGACGGCATATGGCGGGATCAGGCTGAATATGTGGAAAGCGCGGATATCGATGCCTATTCGCCCCAGGTGGTGATGGACAAGGATGGCAATGTCGTCGCCGTATGGCTGCAAGCCGCGATTGCAGGGCAAAATTTAAGGGTCTGGAGTAATCGTATCGATGCCGATAGTGGAAATTGGGGTACGCCGGAAATGATCGATGATAGTTCAAGCGGCACCAATAATTTGCAACTGGTTGTTGATGCCGGTGGCAACGCGATCGCTGTATGGGGGCAGGGAGGTGATGTTTATTTCAATCGTTTCGATGCCGTCGGCAAAACCTGGGCAAGCGCCCAGGCCATAGAAAGCCAGGCAGAGTCGGCCTATTTTTCTGCGCAGTTCAATACCCTGGATATAGATGGGGCGAATAATATTTATGCAATCTGGAATGAATCGCAGGGCAACAAGGTATGGATCAATAAATACAGCTCAAATGCCTGGGGAACACCGGTGCAGGTTAATTCAGGCACGAAAACGGTCGCTGCCCCTCAGCTGGCGATAAACCCGGATGGAGATATTCTGGTTATTTGGCAACAGTATGACGACAGTGATGAATGGGAAATCTGGGGTCGATATTACGATGCTCAATCCGATAGCTGGTCAGTTGATCAGGCGGTAGAAAATGACACCGGCTATTCGACAAAAGCCCAGGTGTCGATTGATGCTCAGGGTAACGGCATGGCAAGCTGGATACTGGATAACAATGGCGATACCAGTATCAGAAGCTCTCGATTTATTGCTGCGACTAACAGTTGGGAGACGGGTAAAACTGTTGCTAGCGGTGACAACCTTTCCATGAAAATGACCATGTATGAATCGTCGGCATTGCTGTTGTGGACAGAACGAGATCCCAGTACATTCGAATATAATTTATATAGTAGTCAATTCGATACCGTAAATGATGCCTGGACTTCGGCAGAGACTGTTATAACCAGCAGCCCGTCTTTTGAGATTACTATCGAAGACCTGGCTTTTGATGGTAACAACAATTTTATGGCTGTCTATACAGCGGGTGCCAGTTCCATTCGTTATAGTCGTTATCAGCCATCGAGTAATAGCTGGGGAACAAGCGGGCATATCAGGCATAGCTTTTCCGGCAATACCTTCATTGGGTCGGTTTATACACCGAAAGTAGCGTTTGCCGACAATGGCAAAGGCATCGCTGTTTGGTTGCAATCAGTGTCCTTTAATTACAATATCGTGGGAAATCATTTCGAATAGAGTTAAACCTGGAGAAATCAATTGAACGTGAAAAAGATGCGTAACAGCCAGCTATTCCAGGGTGTTACAGCGAAGCGATACGCTGCCTCAAACCTGCAATTCAGTTCGTAGCGGGATGCATCGATTGAGTGATTATACACATCAACTGTAATGCTTAATGAAACAGTGGGTTAACCGCTATTGCAAGCGGTCAACTGCGGAATCCAGGGTGATGGTTTCGCATGACAATAGAAGTACGATATGGAATCAAGCCAGGACAGTTACATCGCGGAAGGCCTTGAATGCAGATGGATTGATCAAAATTTAATCCCCTTTAACCACGCGGTCTTTGCCGGTTCTTATTAATCCATAACCTTGCAAATTTGAACTGTCATTGCAAGAATGCAAGCGTGTCAGGATACCCTTAACCTTGCCAGTTGACAAAACTGGCTTAGACAATTCAATTTCATTGAAATATGAGATTCAGGGATTCAATCTCCGATGTGTTGAAATGCGGTCATTAGTTTGAGCAAAGGGCCAATGTCGTTGAAGTGCTAAAAGCAGAAGTGTCAATTTTTTTTACATTCCTAAATATTAACTACCTAAATCTGTAAAAATTTTTTTAACACTTCGTTTCTGATTATTTTTAACTTACCCCTTAAAATGGCTTTATAGCTTAGTTTTAATCTAATTGGTGTGTTTTTTGCTCTATTTGTGAGGGCAATTTAAGATTTTACCAATTCACAGCAAGGATATAAGCTATGAAATACCTTTCAACTTTAGTCGGTGCTTCAGCCTTAATAATAAGCGCTAATATTAATGCAGCCCTTATCGAGCATACTTATGATCTCACTGTTACGTCAGGAGACCATGCGCAATTCAATGTCGGCGCCGTTTTTACAATTACTAGCATTTTTGATGACGAATCTACTCGTATGCATCTGTATTCTGATGGTGCTAATAACGTAGCTGAGTTTGGCGGCGGCGATGACATCTTATCGTCTACCACATGCACAGCGACGGACACAGGCCCAGAGTGCACCCAATACGATCATCTATTTGATTTTGTCTCAGACGCTGATTTCCAGTTGTCGTCATTAACGGATTTGTTGTTACCATCCGAGCGGGGCTATGATCCCCGAAGCTTCAACCTCAGTACCGTATACTCATATCAAAGTAACTTGATCGGTTGGCTCTCTGCGGACGACCTCGTTTTCAACCTTCAAGATACCTTCGCTTACATTCAAACTTACGGCAGCAATAATCAGCAATACGTTACACATTTTAACGTTTCATATGCGGACGCGGCTGTTACGGATGTACCCGAACCCTCGATACTAGCTCTTATGGGTTTAGGCTTAGCAGGATTAAGTTTGGCGCGACGTCGTCAATTAGTGGCTTAAATCCATCGCCTTGTAGTCCTGATGCAACCCAACTTTGCCAACGGATCACGTATTGCGCTACATGATTTGAATGCATGAATTTACACAAATAAAGACGCAGATCAGCAGAAAAGATACAAAAAGTTATCAGTGAAAAAACTGGTAAAAGCCGTATTGATTGTCATAAGGGTATAGCGCATTAATTACCAGAGGGATATGGTGATGAGGATGATGATTGATTATTTTTCTTTTTATACCAGACAGGGTTAGGAGAGCTTATTGACAGTGCCATTGTCAGTCGATTAGTATCGAAAACATGGAAAAGGAGTAGAGTTATGAAAATATTTACCAGTGTAATTCTTTTATTAAGTTTAAATGGATGCGCAACAATAAATTCAATTGATAGTGCAAACCCTGGCTCCCCGGTATTTTTTAGCGGCACCAGGTTGAATGCAGCTGCTCTACAGGACAATAAAATGACATTAAATAAATTTAAGACTGAGCCACCAGAATCCCCTTTATTGGATTTACCATTTAGTTTTGTAGCCGATCTGTTTATTTCTCCATTAACTGGTAGCGTTGCATTTTATGAAGTGATGTTCGAATAAATCTAGTGTTAATATCAGTTAAATTAGCTTATTCGATTTATGAGTTCATGCTTCAGGTAATTCCTAAACTTGTCCCTACATTAATGGCTGCCTTCACCCAGGGATGATCTACCGGAACCAGCTTTTTATTGCCTGCAACCTCTGTTAGCGGAACGGCTACTGCTTCTTCACCACGAGCAGCAATCATGACGCCAAACTGTTCTTTGTGTATGGATTCAGCGCAGGCTGTTCCCAGGCGAGTCGCTAATAGTCTGTCGGCTGCCGATGGAATGCCACCTCTTTGCAAATGACCCAGAATAGTTACTCGGGATTCCAGACCTGTCAGTATTTCCAGTTGAGCGGCAAGACTGGCAGTATGATTCGCATTATTTTTTTCAATTTTAAATATTTTCTGTCGAGCTTTTTTACGGGACTGTTTATCTGGAGCCTGTTCTTTTTCAGCTTTAGCCTGGGCCATTAACTTTGCCTGATCATGCGGTAAAGCGCCTTCTGCGACTGCGACGATACTGAATTTTTTGCCACTTTTTACGCGCGCAATAATTGCATTAGCAACATTTTCAATTCTGTAGGGCAGTTCAGGTAATAGAATGACATCAGCACCTCCGGCAATACCGGCACCCAGTGCTAACCATCCAGCTCTATGTCCCATTATTTCTACGACAATGATTCTATGGTGGCTATGAGCAGTACTGTGTAGCCTGTCGATGGCTTCTGTCGCAATTCCAAGAGCGGTATCAAAACCGAAAGTGGTGTCAGTTAAACCTACGTCATTATCAATGGTTTTTGGTAATGTGATGATGTTGAGTCCTTTCTTGTGTAGCTCCAGTGCATTTTTCTGTGTTCCTCCACCTCCAATACATACCAGCGCATGCAGATTATTTAAGTGATAATTCTTAACAATGGTATCTGTCATATCCTGTTTTTTACCATCAATCATCATACGATGGGGTTTATCACGACTGGTGCCTAATATGGTTCCGCCACGGGTCAGAATGCCAGAAAAGAATGCACTTTCCAGCGGCATAGAGCGGTTTTCCACTAATCCTTTAAATCCATCCAGAAAGCCTGTCATTTGCATGCCATAAACACCTAGTGCTGTTTTTCCTACCCCTCTTATGGTTGCATTGAGTCCCGGGCTATCACCGCCTGCCGTTAATATACCGATGTTTTTAGTCATTAAGTTGCCTTTTATTTTCTAGGTTTAAAGGGGGGAATAATGAAAGCTGAGCTAACCCTGCTTTAACCTGGATTTCGCAGTTGGCCGCTCGCAATAGAGGTTACCCCACTGTTTCATAAAGTATGACAGTAGATTGTGTATAATCACCCAATCGGTGCATCCCGCCACGAACTGAATTACAGGTTTGAGACTGTGTATCTCTTCGTTGTAACGCCCTGGAATAGCGGGCTATTGCGCGTCGTTACGCCTTGATCTACACCACCTCAAACCCACAATCAACTCGTCCAACTGCGGATTCCAGGTTTAACGATTTATCAGTGTAAGCTCAATTATTGATATCCATTATTACGCGGATGAGTATGGCTTTGATGTCGATAACAGCTTAAATTATAGCTGTATAGATAATTGCATCGCAATTGAATTGAAGGATTATTGTATAATCATGGAAAAAATATAATGCTTTTAGCAAATTTACCTTTCCAGATGGCTGAATTCGGGGCTGCAGGAAGTGTTGCAGATCAACAAGTTTACCAATAATTTGATCGGGCTGATAATATGGGTAATTTGTGATCAGTATCATATAAGAGTTTATCGAGAAGAGCATACTTATAGTTAAGGTAACTCTGATCAATGCATGATTTTTTAAACTGGCTAAAAATGCCCTGATTCGGACCGAAGCTAGCAGCAACAGAGTGGCTCAGTTCGAAAAAATCAGTACATTTCTATCTTGATCGACATTATCCTGAATTAATCAGAGCTTCTTTAATTTCAAATTCTTTTTGATATCGGATTTATTATAAGGAAAATTAGAAATGTCAGGCATACAAAAACGATTATTACTTCTCACCGCCTTGTTGTTTGTCTTTTCCGGCAATCTGTTTGCACTACAGTTAACCCAGTTTATACAGGATAAAGATTCAGCTGACTTTCTGGAGGATGCGCAAGGATTGTTAATGACCTCTGATGGTAAGTTGCTGGTGACATCTACCAGGAAAGGTAGCTTGCTAACACTGCAGGGCGATAAATTTAACTATACCAAACTGAACCCCGACATTTTTAAGGAATCTGATCTGGCCGGTATTGATCAGATGGCAGATGGATCGCTTGTCATTGCAAACTCTGATAGCAGTAAAATTGCTATTACAAATGAAACTGCGACAACTTTATCCAGGCGATTTTCTAAATCAGGAGGAGATGCTGGAGAAATAAAAGGTGTTAGAGAGTTAGCAGTCTCTGTAAATAATAAAATTTATGTTGTTGAGCGCTCAAATAACCGAATTTCGGTATTTAATGATCAGGGCCTGTTTTTTTATCATATCGGTAATCAGGGATCTTCCAGTACCAGGCTTTCCAATCCAACTCATATTGCACTGGATGCTGACGAAAATGTATATGTGCTGGAAGCTGGAGATAAAAACAGAGTTTCTATTTTTACTTCAAAAGGTATTTTACTTAAGCAAGTGAAGGCTAAGCAGCTGGCAAAGCTATTTGGTAGCTCGATTGATTTCAGTGCGATGACGGCAGACTTGAATGGTACTCTTTATCTGGCAGATGATAATTCCAGAAAGATATTTATATATGACTGGAGAAAAAATGAAATTCTGAATCAGCTTGGCACTTTAGGTCAATCCAGAGGGCAATATCGCAGTATTGATTTTCTGTCTGTCAATGATAAGGGACAGTTTGCTGTACTGGATAAAATTAATAAAAAAGTCGAAATTTATCAGCTGGATGATAAAAAATTTAAACAGCCTGTTAAGACGAATATCATTAAATTTGCAGACAAGCTCGATAGTCAATGCAAATCTGTACATGCCTTTATCGATGATAAAACCCTGTGTATCAAAAAAGGTAATAATGGAATTGTGGTGTTATCCCCTGAAGGAAAACAAATAGCTGTTTTTGCCAGTGAAATAAAAAAACCGACGACCTTGCACAGTGGAAGTCAGATGGTGGCCATACTGGAAAAAAATATGCTCCATACCTATACCCATGACGGCAGGAAAATTTACAGTTTAGGACGATATGGTATTTCAGAAGGAGGATTTGATGGGCCAAAGCATGTCTTTTCCGCTAACAATAGAGTTTATGTCACTGACGAAGGGAATAATAGAATTCAAATTTTTTCTGAAGATGGCCGATTTATTAAGCAATTTAAGGCTTCCGATGACAGCTTCGATAAAATTGGCCCGATTGCAGTAGATACTCAGCAGCGATTATATGTAAGCGATTTAAGTAAAGAGGGGGTAATCAGAGTTTTTGATAATGAGTTTTCATTCATTACTGAGATCGGTCGTGAGCAGGGGTTTTCATTTCCGGCTGAAAAAATCTATGCTATCGATATTGATCAACAGGATCGTTTATATGCGCTGGTCAGTTCTGATGAAACTGACTATAGCATCAGAATTTTTGATCAATTTAAACAAATTGATGAGTTTGGCTCTGCAGATAGTAATGGTACGGATATCTATTTTGATACGATTGAGTCACTGTCAGTTGCTTCCACAGATAAAGTTCGCGTACTGGTGAATGATACGGATTTGAAAAAGCAATTTCGCTTCGATTATCTGGAGTATCCTGATCCTGCATTTAGTTTACATATCACGGGTAATAAGAAACAGGTAAAATTCGACTGGAGCAGTAGTTTGAGTCCCATCATCGCTGAGTATGAAATTCAGGGAAGTATGGAGGAAGATGGTGTCTTTCACAGAGTGGCATCGACCAGGGAATTATCTAAAACCGTTTCTACTGATGATGTTAAAGATATGACCTGGTTTCGGGTTGTTTCAATTAGTGGCTATAAATTACCTGCAAAACCTTCGGTGGCCAGAGAAAATCAGTTTTTTAAATTACAGAAATTGCAGCAGGCTAAAAGTTATCAGCAAGCGATTAATTTAGCAGATCGACTGTTGAAAAAGGTGGCTGAAAAAGCAGATATTCTGGAAATAAAAGCCAATAGTCAATTTCTTTCCGGTTATCTATTAGAAGCAATATCCACTTATCAGCAACTGGAACAGTTTGATCAATATAAAAAGCTGGCAATCAATCAACAAATTAAAGCTTACTATCAACTGGAACAATATCTGGATGCAAAATCTCTGGTTGATCAACTATTACAGGCTGATTCCAGAGAAGCGAAAACTTTTGAGGATTGTACTGATTTAAGTATTCGTTTAAATGATGCTATTGGTGCTGTAAATTGTGCTGAGGATGGTTTGATACGCTATAGCGATAACGTGAATTTACGTTATCTATTAGCTAAGGCTTATATCCTGGCCGGTGTTGAAGATCAGGGCTTAATTGAATTTCAGGCGATATTGGATAATCATCCTGATGATCATGCAATGCGATTGAAAATTGCCCGTAATTTGCTTGATCTTAATCTTTTTGAGAAAGCACTGGAAAATTTTGACCTGGTTTTAAAAGCACAGCCATCTATTCCTTTGGCGATCTTAGGCAAGGCGACCAGTCTGTTGAAGCTTGATAGAGTTGATGAAGCTAAAGCTTTGGCAATTAAGCTTTCCGGTAAAACTGAAACAAGAGCAGATGGATATTATGTGCTAGGGAAAATTGCACTTAAGCAGAAAAAATATGCGGAAGCCGTGTTGCGTTTAAGCAGAGCTTCCAAACTCAAACCTGAGAATATAGATACCTGGATATCTATGGCCAATGCTTATAAAGAGTTGCAAAAACCTGATGATGCATTGAAAGGTTTGAAACTGGGTATCCAGTCCAATCCGGATTCATTTGATCTACAGTTACTTACCGGTCAAATGTCTTTGCAGCAGGAAAATTATAATGATGCAACTGAGTTTCTCGATAAAGCTGTAAATTTAAATGCCAGCTCTTTGCTGGCTAATACCCTTTATGCGAAAACATTATATGCTTCCAGGAATTACCGCAGTGCTTTTATTTATGCAAATAAGGCAGCAAAAATTGCCCCGAATGATATCGATGTTTTAACTCTGCAGGCAGATATATCCAACCGGCTTGGTAAGGTTTCTTCTGCCATTGAATATCTGAAAACTGCGATCGATTTACAACCGGGTTCTGCTGAATTACAGCATAAATTAGGTCAGGTTTATTTAAATGCTAATTTATATGACCTGTCTACACAGCATTTGCAGAAGGCTTCTTCGATCAATCCTTCCTGGGCTGAACCTTTAATTTCTCTGGGTAAACTTTATAGCAAAAGAAGACTATTTGATGATGCTGTTGGCTATTTTGAAAAAGCGCTAGAGATAGATCCTTCTGAAAATAATCGGGCACTATTAAATACTGCTATTGCTGATAAAAAGGAATCACTTGAGTTTAAAAATTATGCCCCCCAACTGCAGTTATCGGATTTAAATATTAAGCATGTTTTTTCTGCCGCTTATAAAAAATACGCAAATCAATCATTGGGTAGCGTTAAATTGAAAAATGTCGGTGCTACTGAGTATGGCAACATGGAATTATCTTTTCAAATAAAAGAATATATGGATTTTCCACTGGTGCAAAAAGTCTCTTCAATCAAGGGGAATGAACAGCAGCAATACTCATTTAAGGTGACCTTCAATAATAAAATACTGGATGTCGATGAAGATATCGGGGTTCAGGTTGAAGTAAAACTGGAATTTATAAGAGATGGCCGCAAAGACTCTATTCGCTTGATACAGCCTATGACTATCTATGGAAAGAATGCAATGATCTGGGGTGATGCCAATATGGTCGGGTCTTTTGTAACACCAAAGGATGATACTTTGCGGGATTACGTGCGTACCTCTATCAATAATTATCAACCGGCAATCGGGCCACTCAATGATAAGCTGGTGTCCACTATGACTTATTTTAGTAGCCTGACAGCTGCAGGAACTAAATACATTGTTGATCCCAATACGCCTTATTCAAGCCTGAGAGATAATCAGGTCGATTATGTTCAGTTTCCTCGTGAAACGCTGAAATTAAAAAGTGGCGATTGTGATGATTTATCTGTATTGCTTAGTGCCGGGCTGGAAAATCTCGGTATAGAAACAGCTTTTATAGAAATTCCCGGTCATCTTTTTATTATGTTTAATACGGGGATATCCGAAGATGAGGCAAGTTTAATCAGTCAGGATAGAGATTTACTGGCTATCAGGAATAATCAGGTATGGATTCCTCTGGAGGCGACTATGATAAGTTCCAGTTTCAATGAAGCCTGGGCTGAAGGTGCCAGAAAATACCATCAGGGTTTAGCTGAAAATAATCTGAGTATTATTGATTTAAAAGAGGCCTGGCAGCATTACCCGCCGGTTACTTTAAAGAATAATCGATTTTCAATCGATACTCCGGATAAAGATAGGGCAGAGGCATTAGTCAGGACGGCACTGACTGAATTATTATCTAAAAGTATTAATCGTTTGATCTTGCCCTATCAGAGTATGATTGCAAATAATCCCACTGATACCAGTGCCAGAATGCAAATAGCTATATTGTATAGCCGTTATGGATTATATGATGATGCGCAGCAGGCATTTGATGAGTTAGTGGAGTTGTCACCAGAGAATAGTGCGGTTTACTGTAATCTCGGTAATTTGCATTTGTTAATGGGGCAGTTTGATAAAGCAGTCAGTCATTATCAGGATGCTATAGCACTGGATGAAAAAGATGGTGGTCTGTGGATTAATTTATCAATGGCTAATTATCGCAAGGGTGATTTAAAAGCTGCATCTACTCAGTATGAGCAGGCAGTTAACCTATCACCAGAGTTGAAATCCAGTTATTCAGCTTATAGTAAACTTTTGAGTAAGTAGATGAGGGAATTATGCGTACTTTAGTATTTACATTATTTTTTTTACTGCCTGTCACGTCACTTACCTGGGCGCAAAATGAATCACCGGATCAGGCAAAGGTTATTATCAAACAGACTGAAACCCATAATATTTTTAAAGGTGTTTTTTATTCTATCTGGTCAAAATTACGAGCTCTTAATCCTCATCAACGCCAATCAGCAAAATCAACTGCAGTGTATACTGCTGGCATCAGGGGGGCTGAATCAACGGACACGCTTATTCAACCCTACTGGAAAGATGATCTGACTAAAGATAAAAAATTTCAGGCTGAGCTGAAACAATTTACGCTTGCGCAGCATTTGATGGATAAAGGTGATTTAACTGCTTCAGTGAATGCATTTGATGATTTTATTAATCAATATAAATCGAGTAAATTAAAGGCTAATGCTTTGATTGCTAAAGGGGTCAGTCTGGCTGGCCTGGGCAAAAACTCTGAAGCTATAGTGACCATTAAAAAGTTTATTGATGAAAACCCAACGCATCCATTAGTAGCAGATGCAAGGGTAATTTTAACTCAGTTAAATTAATAATATTTAACTTGAAGAAGATAAATTTTATCTCAACAGGTAAAATGTGTAGAGTTTTTGTAAAGAGGAGAATTAACCATTCCAGTTTTAATAATAATTTACCTGATCGTACTTGTCTGGTCAGGTATTAATCCAAAAGATCAATTTACCTGGTTTCTGGAAGTTATTCCTGCAATCATAGCCGCGATTGCGCTAGTCTTTACCTATAAGTCATTTCGCTTTACGAATCTTGTATATCTGTTGATTCTCATTCATTGTATTATTCTCATGGTGGGTGGCCATTATACTTATGCTGAAGTTCCATTATTTGATTACATAAAAGAAGTAATGGGGTCAGGCAGGAATAATTATGACAAAGTCGGTCATTTTGCTCAGGGTTTTATTCCAGCGATGGTGGCTAGAGAAATTATTCTGCGAAAGAAAATAATAAATGGGAATGGCTGGCAATTCTTTTTTATCGTTTCATTCTGTTTAGGTTTTAGTGCATTTTATGAACTCATTGAGTGGTGGGTCGCTATTTCTACTGGTGAGGGAGCAGAGGCATTTCTGGGAACACAGGGCTACGTATGGGATACTCAGTCGGATATGGCATTAGCATTGATAGGTTCAATTACAGCTCTACTGGTATTAAAAAAATGGCATAATCGACAGCTGTCGGCAATTTTAAATACTGCAGAAAAAGCTAACTGATTATCTCACTCAGCTATAAGGTTGAGAGACATTATTATTTATTTCCTGCTCAGACGTCTTAATATGAAAAATGTCGAAGCGCTAGCAACAACCATAGCCATTAATAACACAGGCCATATGAAAGGTATTATTTCCCATCCAATTGCCACCATCGTCCACTGGTTACCACTGGTTGAACCTAGAAAAATCAGTTGAGCGTGAAAAAGATGCGTAACAGATTGATGTGCCTGGTCTAAGTCAGCGATGACTGAAGTTAGAGCAATGCAGGCGCAATTGCCGAGAAATCAAAAACACCGTTGTCAGCTGATTGGTGATGAGCGTATTTTTGATTTTATCAGCTGCATTAAGCTGTTACCTGGACTTTCATGATTAACTGATTTTTCCAGGTTAAAATAATACAATGTTCAAGTTGTTTTGTACTAAATTTTTACAGCTAATCAATTTCTACTTTTATCAATCAGGCCAATTTCAGTGTGAGCAATTTGACAAAGGTCAAATAAGTACCAGTTAAGCGATGTATTGTCTTTAGCCTGCGACAATTTGTCACTTCTCATAAGGTTGTTAAGGAATACTATTCAGCTCCTCAAGTAGTCTTAAACGAAAGAGCTAAACCCTGCTATGCGTCAGCCCACCTTCGTTGTAATTTTTTTTCTATCAGGTTTTATGGCCATTTTTTTCACATTTATCGATGCCAGTATGCGTCAGCATTCTGCTATGGATGGATTGAACAGTCGGGCCGAACTGGTTAAAGAGCTAGGTTTATCTGATTTAGCGCTTTTTACCGAAGCGCGTTATACACGAAGTTTATCACTGGCAGATCGTCATTCTGCATTTCAGGATCACCCATCGTCTTTTGACCATTTTCCATCCGATTCATTTTATCTGCCTCCTGAGCAGCTAAAGCAATGATGACTTTTATTCGTAAGCAGGCTTACCTGATTAATTTTACGCTTTCTTCATTAATGCGAAGAAAAGGGAAGAATTTTGGCCTGTTACTGGTTTATACGCTGATTGTTTTTATGCTGGCAACAGTCATGCTGTTTACTCACGCGTTAAAAAAAGAGGCAGGGATAGTTTTACAACAATCACCTGAAATAATAATTCAGCGTATCGAAGCGGGGCGGCAGGCATTAATACCTGCTCGATATATCGATGGAATTGGTCGTCTTCGTGGTGTAACTTCGAAAGAAGGCCGTTTGTGGGGTTATTTCTATAATCCGGTTGTGAAAGCTAATTATATGGTGATGGCTGCGGATCAACGGGACTTAAAGACAACAGAAGCGATTATTGGCGCAGGTATTGCGAGAGCTCTGACTGTGGATGTTGGCGATTATTTTACCATTCGTTCAAATAACAATACTTATTCTTTTCAAATAAAAGAATTACTAAGTCAGGAATCTGAATTGCTAACTACCGATATGGTGTTGATTTCTGGAAAGGCTTTTCGAGTTATCAGTGGTATAGCTGAGGGGCAATTTACTGATATTGTATTATCTGTACGAAATCCGAGGGAAGTGCGTAAGGTGGCAGAAAAATTAATTGAAAAACTGCCCGATGTGCGTCCTGTTTTACGGGAAGAAATTCTGCGAACCTATGATAGTATTTTTTCCTGGCGTCAGGGTATTGTATTTGTATTATTGATTGGCTCGATACTCGCATTTGTGATTTTTGCCTGGGATAAGGCATCAGGGTTAAGTGCAGAAGAGAAACGTGAAATCGGTATTTTAAAAGCAGTAGGCTGGGAAACAGGAGATGTTCTACGGATGAAGTTCTGGGAGGGTATTATTATCTCTCTGACTGCGTTTATGGTTGGTTATCTGCTTGCCTATTTACACGTTTTTTATAGTGATTCGGTTATATTTGAACCCGTGTTAAAAGGCTGGGCTACCCTTTACCCTCAATTTCGCCTGGTGCCGTTTATAGATGGTTTACAGATAGCGACATTATTTTTCTTTACTATTTTTCCGTATGTGGTGGCAACGATTATTCCCATCTGGAAAGCTTCTATAACCGATCCTGATTCTATTATGCGCTAGTGTTATGTTGATTACATTAAAAGACATCAATAAGGTTTTTAATCAGGGCAGGCATAATGAATTTCATGCTATTCGAAATCTTTCCTTACAATTAGAAGCCGCTAAAATTACCTGCTTAAAGGGGGCAAGTGGTTCAGGAAAAACAACTCTATTATCCATGATTGGTTGCCTGTCCCGTCCAACATCCGGTCGGGTTATGCTACACCAGGAGATTCTCTCCGGCTTACCTGAAAGGTTTTTAACCGATATCAGGCGTCATACCTTTGGCTTTATTTTTCAAAAATTCAATCTCGTTCAGGGTTTAACGGTGCTGGAAAACATTATGTTACCGGCTTACCCATTAGGGTTGAAATACAGTGAACTGAAACAAACTGCAGAACAGCTTATTTCTCAATTCAATCTGCTACGGGTAAAGAATAATCCAGTTGAGTGGCTTTCCGGTGGCGAGTCACAACGAGTAGCTATTTGTAGAGCTTTAATCAATAACCCGCAAATTGTGATTGCTGATGAACCTACTGCTAATTTAGATTCTCAGCTTTCCCTTGAATTGATGGGAATAATGGATGAATTAAAAGAATCTGGCAAAACTATTCTGATGAGTAGTCATGATGCTATTGTTTATGATTCAGCTGTTATTGATACGGTGATTGAAATGCGCGATGGGACAGTAGTGTCAAACTGACTATGTTACTTAATCCTGCCATTTTAGCTCTGTTAATTGTATCCGTTGTTATTAGTGTCATGATGCTATTTACAACCGTCTTTGCCATTCAGTTATTAAGGTCATGGGATATTCATAGTGGTAGTGAATTGCAGTTACGTCTTGAGAGACGAACCTATCTGATATCTACTTTACTTGCCATGGCATTTAGTTTTGAACTCATTTCATTGTTATTGTTTGTTTATAATGCTGAATCAATGTCGGGGCAGTTTGTCGGTGCGATGTGTGCTACAGGCGTGTTAAATGTAAATGCATGGGGATGGCCGACGCTTTTTTTGAAAATATTTATCTTCTTTAGTGGTTGTATCTGGTTAGCCCTTAATTATCTGGATAATAAAGGGCGGGATTATCCATTGATTAGAGTGAAGTATCTATTGTTACTGTTAATTTTACCTGCCGTGATTGCTGAACTTTATGTCCAGACCAGTTATTTCCTGGGATTAAATCCAGATGTTATTACTTCCTGCTGTGGCTCTTTATTTACTACGGATGCAGAAGGTGTTGCTGCAGAAGTATCCAGTGTGACACCTAAGCTAGCGATAGTGGGGCTTTATGGGAGTGGTTTTTTAGTCATGCTTTCAGGTACTTTTACACTGTACCGTCATAAAGGAGGTATAGTATTTTCTCTATCTTCTATTATCGCATTTGTCGTTGCGATGGTATCTATTGTTTCCCTTATCTCTCTTTATATCTATGAGCATCCACATCATCATTGTCCATTTTGTATATTAAAGTCGGGGCATGATTACGCTGGTTATACTTTATATATTCCGCTCTTTTTAGCGACTGCTATGGCTCTGGCAACTGGTTCAGTTTCACCCTGGAGTAAAATTACCGGGCTTGCTTTATCTGTGCAGCAGTCTATCTCCAGATTTACCTATATTGCACTGTCATGTTTTGTGCTTTTTTATGCTATGGCTACCTATTGGGTTTTACAGTCCCAATTAAAAATGGGGGTTGTGTGGTGGTAAACCTATTTAGAAAGCCCCCGGCATTTTTGATATTTATATTGATTCTATCTTTTCAGTTGATTGCCTGCAGCAGTGAAACTGCGAGGCTTGTTAAGGGGGCAGCCGTTCCTCAATTTAGTTTACTTAACCTGCAGAAACAACAAGTTCAATTTCCGCAGCAATTTAAAAATCAGGTTGTTTTAATCAGTTTCTGGGCTGACTGGTGTCCTGCCTGTAAAAAAGAATTACATGACTTCGAAACCCTCTTTCAGAAATATCATAAAAAGGGACTAAAAATTCTGGCCATTAATATTGACCAGAATAGAGAGGTTGCTATGGCTTTTATTGATGATTTAAATCTATCGTATGAAATTTTATTTGACGAAAAAGCTGTATTAGCCAGGCGCTATTCGGTTACTTCATTACCTTCTGCTTTGATCGTAGACCGGGATGGTTTATTACATACTCGAATTCTGGGTGAGACTCCTGCAGAAGTTTTTGAGGAGATAATAAAGCAATTGTTATGAATATTATTTTAGGAAAACCACATTATTTGAAAATTTAAATAATGTTTTTTTATTTTTTACAATCTAAAAAGGAGAAACCCTTATGAGTGAAAAGCATAGTAATGCTCGAAGAGCAGCAATGAAAACCCTGGCTGCTTTAGGTCTGGGAGGCTTAACAGTGAATACATTTGCAGCTTCAAATGTTGGAGCAATGATTCCGGGAAAAGGCTGGGTTAAGGCATCTGGTCAAAAATGTGATGGAGATGGAACGCCTTTACAGTTTATTCCTAAGACTGCTCCAGATGCTAACCCGCTGGAGAATGAACTGAGCAAATATCCGGTTTGCCCTTATTGTGGTATGAATCGTACCAAGTTCAATCATAGTCGCCATCTGGTTCATTATGATGATGGTGTTGCTGATGGAACCTGTTCACTGCACTGTTTATCAATTAGTCTTTCCTTGAATATTGATCGTGGTCCGAAAGCTATTTATGCAGCAGATTTTGGATCGAAGGAAAAAATTAAGCCACTTGTGAATGTTGATAAAGCTGATTATCTGATTGGTTCTAAACTGAAAGGCACGATGAGCAAGAAAAGTAGTATGGCTTTTGCCTCATTCGATGAAGCTAAAAAATCGCAGGCTACTAATGGTGGAGAGCTGACTAATTTTGATGATGCACTAACTCAAGCCTATTTAGGTATGGCTGCTAATACTAAAATGATCAGGAAAAACCGTGCAGAGAAACGCGAAAAAATGATGAAAATGAAAATGAAGAAAAACGGGTAATCCAGGGCCATATTTCACAGAGGGTGTATCATCCCTCTGTGAAATTTTTTACAGTGAAATGAAATAGAAATTTGCAAAATGTTTAAAACCTTGAAAATATCGTGGTTGCTTATAAGCCTGCTAATACCCCTTTCTCAAACTGCATATTCCGAGGTGCTGGATTTACCTAAGCCCGGTCTGAAGGATACCTGTCCTGTTTGTGGTATGTTTGTCTTTAAATATCCGGAATGGGTTGCCACTGTGCTATATAAAAATGGTCATGCACATCATTTTGATGGTGCTAAAGATATGTTTAAATATTTACATGATCTGGATAAATGGGCTCCGGGTCATGAATTAAAAAATATTTCTTCAATAGGTGTGACAGAGTATTATGGTTTAACGCTTATTGATGCCCATAAAGCTTATTATGTGATTGGTTCTGATGTGCTTGGGCCAATGGGGCATGAATTGATTCCACTGGCTACTCTTGAAGATGCAAAAGAGTTTCTTGCAGATCATCAGGGTGTAAAAATACTTCGCTTTGATGAAGTAGATAAAGCTATTCCCGATAAGCTGGATGATGCCATATTTAACTGACATCCCATTATCCTGGAAAAATCAGTTGAATCATGAAAGTCTACGTAACAGCTTAATGCAGCTGATAAAATCAAAAACACAGTCTTCTCCAATCAGCTGACTACGGTGTTTTTGAAATTCCGGCAATTGCTCCTGCATTGCTCTAACTACAGCCATCCCTGGCTTAAACCAGGCACATCAATCTGTTAGCATCTTTTTCACGCTCAACTGATTTTTCCAGGATTATTTCAGGATAATCACCCAATTGGTGCATTCCGCTACGAACTGAATTACAGGTTTGAGGCGGCGTATTTGTTCGTTGTAACGCCTTGATCTACACCACCTCAAACGCACAATCAACTCGTCCAACGGCGGATTCCAGATTTAATAATTTCCCTGGCAGCATTGTGACCGGGTATGCCACTGACTCCACCTCCAGGATGAGTACCAGATCCACACAGGAATATATTTTTAATTTCAGTCTGATATTGGGCCATACCCGCTAAAGGGCGAGCTGAAAATAACTGATCAAGACTAAGTCTTCCGTGAAAAATATCACCACCTGTTAAAGCAAATTTCTGTTGCAGATCCCAAGGACTATGAATTTGACGCGCTATGATTGAATCCGTAAATCCAGGAGCATAGTCATCTACAGTTTGCAGGATGAGGTCGGCAACTTCTTCACGGTGATTATCCCACTTAGCCCCTAATTGAGGATTGAATTGCTGGCAAAATAAACTGGCAACATGTTTTCCCTGTGGGGCCAGAGTGCTATCTATGGTGCTTGGAATAAGCATTTCAACTACCGGCTTTTTTGACCAGCCATGTCGTCGTGCATCGGTAAAAGCCTGATCCATATAATCCAGTGAAGATGCCATAATAATACCTGCCTGCAGACTGTTGTCAGGCATATCGGCACTGAACTGAGGTAGCTTATCCAGTGCTACATTCATACGGAAAGTACCGCTTTGGCATTTATAATGGTCGATATCCGCTATCAGGTCTTCACTTAAATCATCGCTATTCAATAATTGTTTAAACAAAACTTCTGGATTGACATTGGCGATAACAATATCTGCGGGTATGACAGTGCCATCCTGACAATACACGGTTTTTGCTTTTCCGCTGCTAGTCTCAATATGTGTTACTTCAGCTTCAGTTTTAATTGTAACACCGAGCCTGCCTGCTTCTTTGGCCATTGCTTCAGTAATTGCCCCCATGCCGCCTACAGCATGTCCCCATACCCCACTGATACCGTGAACTTCTCCGACCAGGTGATGCAGTAAGACATAAGCTGAACCGGGGGAGTAAGGGCTGGCATAGTGACCGACAATGGCATCAAATCCTAATAAAGCTTTAATAGCATCTGATTCAAAAAAGTCATCTAACAGTTCAGCGGCACTGATTGAAAATAACCTCAGTAAAAATCGCTTCTGAGTTTTCCCCAGTTGGCGAAACAGGCGACTGAGATTGAAGATTTTAACAAGATCCCCTAAACCACTCTCTATTATATTGGGTGGAGTAAGTAGCATGATTTCCTTGATTACAGAAACAATTTCATCGAGCCTGTTAAAATAAAGGGGTAAATTTTCAGCATCTCTGGTCGAAAATTGTGACAGGCTTTTACAGGTTTTATCTAATTGTGGATAGCTCAGGAAGCTACGTCCATCAGCAAAAGGCAGGTAATTATTAATGCTACGAGGAAGTATCTGCAAACCATGTTCATATAAATGTAAATCTTTGATTATTTGAGGGTGTAGCAGACTGACAGTATAACTAGCGACTGAGTTTCGAAAACCTTCATGAAATTCTTCAGTTACTGCAGCACCACCTACAATATGACGTCGCTCGAGTATCGTGACCTTGAATCCGGCCCTCGCCAGATACGCGCTGCACACAAGGCCATTATGACCAGCTCCAATAATTACAGCATGTTTTGACATAATAAAGTTATCAGTTTTACTTTTTAAATGGTTATTTTAATCAGGGCTTAGTTTAACCTAGAATCCGCAGTTGGACGAGCTGAAGTGTGCGTTTGAGGTGGTGTAGATCAAGGCGTAGCGACGCGGAATAGCGAGCTATTCCAAGGAGTTACAACGAAGAGATACACCGCCTCAAACGTGCAATTCAGTTCGTAGCGGGATTCACCGATTGGGTGATTATACATATCAACTGTAATCGTATATGAAACAGTGGGTTAATCTCTATTGCGAGCGGTCAACTGCGGAATCTAGGTTTAACCTGTAATCTGCAGTTGGACGAGTTGAAGCTGGAAAAAACAGTTATTCATGAAAGTCCAGGTATCAGCTTAATGTAGCTGATAAAATCAAAAACACACTCATTAGCCCGCTATTCCGGGGCGTTACAACGAAGAGATACGCCGCCTCAAATCCGCAATTTAGTTCGTAGCGTGATGCACCGATTTGGTGATTATACACATCAACTGTCATGGTTTATGAAACAGTGGGTTAACCACTATTGTGAGCAGTCAACTGCGGAATTCAGGTTTAACCCCTGTTTCCCTTTTTGCCGATTATCCAGTGAATAACTACCTTCCTTCTAACAGTTAATTTTCACGACTGGAGAATCGAATTATTTTTTACTGATTAATGATTTTTATTGTTGTTTCAGCATTTGATTTATTAATCGTGAATCTCATTTCGCAATATTCATTAGTTAACTCGGCAGGAGTTTGATCGTCTGAACAATTGCAGCCAGCTATTAAACTGGAGAAAAAAACACCTGCTTCAATAATAAGTTGTTCAGTATTTTCTGAAGTGTTTACTATCATTAACTGAAAATTATCCAATAAAGCCAAACTACCAAACTGAAGAGCCTGTTGTATGGGCAGTATTTCTGGACCTAGTTTTTCGACATCAAGCTTAAATACGCGATTAAATTCAGTCGTATTCCAGGCTTTCAGTGAATTCTTTAGTTGAATCATTATTTTGATTTTATCATGTTTGTTTGATACAGCTAGCTGATTTGTTAAAGATTAAAAAAATTACCCTTTATCAACTAAAGTTTATAAGCTATAAGTATAGTAATGATTATTTTCGGTATAACCGAGATAAAGTTTTATCAGAAAACTTAAAAAAATAATCTATAAAAACGGTTAGTCGTTTTTAGGAACTACAAAGCAATGGAAAAAATAAAGTTTTTATGGGGTTACAGCCTCTCATTTTACCTTGTATTCATATCTGGAATTGTTCAGGCATCAGATTTAGTATCAGCGGAATGGTTAGGTCAACATATCAATGATCCAGATTTGGTAATCGTTGATTTACGTAATACAGAAGATTATGACTCAGGCCATATTCCCGGCGCAATCAATCTTCCCTTTGAAAGATTGACCAGAGAAAAAGATGGCATATCAGGATATATTGAAACCCCTAATAATTTTAAAAATGTGATGGAATCATCCGGGATTAAGAATATTCATAAAGTGGTTTTATATAGTGACTGGTCATTTCTTGAATCTATGCGTTCATATTGGGTATTTGATTATTATGGACATACCGATAAACGGGTTTTAAATGGTGGAATACAGGCCTGGCAAAAACTTTTTCCTGATCTTTCCCGAACATCTAAAAAATTAAAGTCATCAAAGTACCTCATTGAAATTCATCCTGAAATTTTATCTACAAAATTTAAAACTTTCATGGCATCAAAAAGTAAGGATTTTTATATTGTTGATGCGAGAGATGAAAATCAGTATAACGGTGAAACCTCTTTGAGTAATAGGAAAGGCCACATTCCTAATGCTAAAAACCTGCCCTGGTATGAATTAGTCAATAATCGTGACAATGCTGATCAATACGATCGGATTAATCGAGTTTCAAGAATGAGTGACATTAAAACCATAAAAGATAAACTCAGTGTCATCCCTAAGGATAAAAATATAATACTGTACTGTAATGCGGGTCAGGAAGCAGCTGTTATTTATTTTTCCTTAAAAGAACTGGGAATAGAGTCGTCAATTTATGATGGCTCCTGGTTTGAATGGAGTAGTGATATCAAAATGCCAGTTGAAAATAAATGATATTGCTATGCTATTTAAATTAAATTGCTCATTCCGTCTACAGTTAAGTGTGTTAATTATATTGATGAACTTAATGATAGGGATTGGTAGTTTTTTCTATTTACGTTACCAGCAGCAGAATTTTATTTATGCAAATTTACTGAGTCAGGGAGAGGCTATTTCAAGTCTGGTCTCTGAAGATATAGCCCGTCTGGTTACACTTGATGATCCAGATGTGGCTTCTTCTATAACAAGTAAAATTAAAAGAATTTCTGATATTCAAAAAGTCACTTTCTATAATTTACAGGATCAACCTATCCTGCAAATTTCTAATCATGAAAGAGGAAATGGTATAGATTTGAATATAAAAGGTTCAATACTGATTAATACAAAAATTACATATGTGGGGATGTATCTTGGCACAGCTGAATTTGTATTTTTCAGTCAGAAATTAAATAATAAGCAAAAAAGGGCAGAGCAATTATTTATCACTATCATGGTGGCATTATTTTTGTTAAGCCTTCTGGTTATTTTTTTTATAGATAAAAAATTTATAGCCAGATTATCAGAGTTGAGCTCAGCACTGAAATATTCTGCAGATAATAAAGATTTTTCCCGTCAATTAAAGGATAGTGGAAATGATCAAATTGGTCTGGCAATAAAAAACTATAACCTGTTATTAAGAAATGTTGAGGAAAAAACGAATCATCTTTCATTTCAGGCAAATCACGATAATCTGACAAACTTGATAAATCGCTATCAATTACTCTCGCATCTCGAATCACTTTTAAATAACAGACCTGCTCATGGTTATCATGCCGTCTGTTATATGGACCTGGATAAATTTAAGGTAGTCAATGATACCTGTGGACATAGGGCTGGTGATGAATTACTCAGACGCTTGTCATTACGGCTTTTAACTTCTATTAGTTTGTATAAACAATGCAGGATAGGGCGTATTGGTGGTGATGAGTTTTTGATTTTAATTGAAGATATGGCAGAACAGGATATTGTGACTATTGTTAACAATATCCTGCAACTGGTTAATAATTACGAATTTACTTATATTGAAAGAGACTTTGTAGTTGGGGCCAGTATCGGCTGTGTGCTTTTTAAAGATGAACAAACCACTGCAGATGAACTTCTAAGTTCAGCTGATAGCGCATGTTATAAGATTAAACAGGAGCACTCTGGTTCTTTTAAGATATATCGTTTAAGTGATTCGAAACTCAAAAGCTTCAGGCAGAACATGGGATGGGTGAGTCGTCTCTATAGAGCAATGGATCAGGATTCTTTTCTACTTTATCTACAGCCAATTGTATCTACTAAACAGCAAAGTATTAATTATGATCATTTTGAGACTTTAATCAGGCTTGTTGACGAGGGCGAAATTATCTCTCCTGGAATTTTTATACCATTGGCTGAAAAATATGGCTTATCCAGAAAAATTGATTTATGGGTGATTGAAAACTTATGTAGAACCCTGGCAGAACAGCCAAAATTCGTGAAATTATTAAATGTCATTAGTATTAATTTATCAGCACTAACCATTGTAGATCCATCATCAATAGAATCCATTAATTCTATTTTAGAACGCTATCAGGCTCCTTATTCAAAATTATGCTTTGAAATTACAGAGACAGCAGTTGTCTCGAAATTAGAGAATGCACAAAAATTTATTCATTTCTTTCATGAAAAGGGAGTCAGGTTCTCGTTAGATGATTTTGGTACAGGGATGTCATCATTTTCTTACTTAACCAGACTTAATGTCGATTATATTAAAATTGATGGCAGCTTTATTCGAGAAATGGAAAATAATAGTGTTTATCAGGAACTCGTTTCAACCATGATAAAAATTGGAGAAATTACCAATAAGGAAGTCATTGCTGAACAGGTGGAAAGCGTCACTGAAGCTAATCTTTTAAAGGATATGGGGGTTGATTATATTCAGGGCTATTACTATGGAAAACCACATCCTATGAAGCACTATTTTTTTCCTCCGCAGTCGACAGATAATTAACTGGACAAACTAATCTTAACTTGTTTTATTATGCAGGTTTTTCCTGTTTTATAATTTTTTCAATTATGTCTTTAATTTTATCCGCAAACAATCTCATAAAAACTTATCCAGATGTGATTGCTGTAGATGGTATTGGTTTTGATGTTGAAACCGGGGTTTGCTACGGTTTACTCGGCCCTAATGGGGCAGGCAAAACAACCACTATGGAAATGCTTGAGGGAATTATCAAACCTGACTCCGGGGAAATTTTTTATCAGGGTAAGAAAGTAGATGAAAATTTTCGGCATGAGATAGGTATTCAATTTCAATCAACCTCCCTGCAGGATGCTCAAACAGTCCTGGAAGCCCTGCAAATGTTTGCAGCGTTTTATGAGAAAACAGCAGATATCAATGAATTGATTGAACTGTGCTTTTTACAGGACTTTATCAATCGGGATACCCGTAAATTATCCGGTGGACAACGGCAGCGCCTTTTATTGGCTATTGCTTTGGTGAATGATCCAAAACTGGTTTTTCTTGATGAACCCACTACCGGCTTAGATCCACAATCCCGACGTAATTTCTGGCAGTTGATTGAAGGCATTAAACAGGCAGGTAAAACCATTATCCTGACGACGCATTATATGGAAGAAGCTTATCGATTATGTGATCAGATAGCGATTGTCGATAAAGGTAAAATTATTATTGAAGGAAATCCTGATGATTTATTAAGGCAGCATTTTGCGCCAACAATCATTCGTTTACCTGAATCAGCAATTAATTCTACTGCATCAATACCGGATGATCTTAATCTGCAAGACCGTAAATATGAAATGTATACTGATGATGTACCTGCGGCAATCCTGCGGCTGGAAAAGCTTGGTGTTACTTTGGGAGATTGCCAGATTAGTGCGCCTACACTGGAAGATCTATTTCTTAAATTAACCGGGCATGCCCTGAGAACCTGAGGGAGATATTGAGTGAGTTTTAAAAGAATGATGGCCGTGATGCGAGCTCGATTTCGCGAATTCTATCGTGATACTGCCTCCTGGTCATGGAATCTGATCATGCCAATTTTAATTATCATCGGTTTTGCCTTTATATTTAGCGGTGATTCAGAAGATATGTTTAAAGTTGCTGTGCTTCAAAATGATAGCGATGTCGAGATATCTTTTTTAAAGACAAATTTTATTCAATTTATAAAGGTAAAAGATCTGGATGAATCCATTATCAAGGTGCAAAGACACCAGATTGATATGTTACTGGATTTAACAGGACAACCCAGATACTGGATTAATGAACATTCTGCGAAAGGCTATATGCTGGAAAAGTTATTTCGTGAATCATTAATATCAACACCATTGAATATTCATAGAGAAGTAGTAACCGGCAAGGATGTGCGTTATGTCGATTGGGTAATGCCCGGTGTATTAGCGATGAATATGATGTTTTCCTGCTTATGGGGTGTAGGTTGGGTAGTTGTCCGCTATCGCAAAAATGGCGTATTAAGACGCTTACAGGCTACTCCATTAACACCTCTTGAGTTTTTAAGCGCTCAGGTATTAGCTCGTTTGGTGATAGTTACAGCTGTCACATTAATGGTTTTTATAGGTGCGGATATAATTGTCGATTTTACTATGCGTGGATCATATTTTACGCTATTTCTGGTATTTTTCAGTGGGGCGGGTTGTTTAACCAGCATGGGATTAACTGTCGCAACCCGACTAAAGACTGAGGAAGTAGCCGATGGATTATTAAATTTAATGAGTTGGCCAATGATGATTTTTTCCGGCGTCTGGTTTTCCATGGAAGGTACTCACCCGGTAGCTCAATTTATTGCGCAGTTATTTCCTCTGACTCATCTGGTGAATGCTGCCAGGCGAATTATGATTGATGGTGGTGATCTATCCGCTGTTGCCTTTGAACTTGGGTTATTAAACGGATTGACGGTGCTTTTACTATTTATTTCATCAAGATTATTCAGATGGTCATAAAAAAAATGATGGTTGAATATTATCAACCATCACTTTATAGGAGAAGTTTGGGTGAAAACTTCAACACACGTGGGGGGACGTGCGAATGGAATTATACTAAAGTTAACTTAAATGAAACTTAAAATCTTGATTAAATCTTTTTATGCTTATATTAAATATTGCGGACTATCTCTGTCCTATTCTGAACAAAGCTCGGGTGAAAATTTCACAGTGATAATTCTAAGTAGAGTAAGCATTGTAATAACACCCATACTCAGTATGACTTCTGTGGCGGTGTAGTTACGATACCACAGGCTGATCAGCTCACCGATCAAAACGACTAGAGCTGCATCGAGTATAAGCGTTACCTTAACCCGGCCCAGTTCCAGATAAGACTGTAAAGTACGAACCAGCTCCAGAATGGCTAGAATAATGACCACATCGATGATGATTTTTTCAGCCTCATGCCCCCATTCATGGGTAACGGCTACCCAGAGGTGTTTGAAAAGGCTGAAAATTCCAGCTGCAAGCCACAGGCTAAGTGAAATCATTAATAGACCTATTAATACTCTCACCATCAATCCATAGAATTTTGGACTGAGAATAAATGACGGGAATGGGGGATCTTGATTTTCTTTATTTTCCATCAGCATTGGCTAAAAACTTTCATGACGGGATGATAGCTGCACACTGTTACAATATTGTGACAGAAAAATGCTGTAGCCAGGATAAAACTAAATCTAACCCAGAAAATAAACTGCTTTATTTAGCCTGGCAATTAGCCGTTAATTCCAGATCTCCTTTTTCAGGGTTTCTTTTTTAACAAATCCGTAATAGATACACTGTTTTCAACTTGTGTTTTGGGTACAGGCTTAATCTGGAAAAATTTAAATCCATTCAACATAGCTGAAATTTGAGCGCCACTGCCTTTGACATCATGTAATACTGAGAAAGCAATATGTGCCAGAGTAAAATAAAGAATTATTGCAGCGAAAAAAGAATGTAATTCCGGCATTGGGATAAAATTCAGGAAAAGATAGCTTCCAGTCAAATAGCCACTCACTGTAGCCAGTATCATAATAACAATCAATAGCAGATACAGTGGTTGCCAGAGCGGATTAAAAGCATACCAGTCCGGGCAGGGTAATCGTCCCAGAGAAGCATAGAATTTTATGGTCTGTTTGGTAATATGACGTTGTTCTCTGGTCGGGATGAGTAAACGCCAGTGACCAGAACCCGGAATGATTAACAGATAAACCCGGTAGGCAAGTACTAACGAAAGTGCCTGTCCAACCATGATATGCCAGTCCAGCCAGGCAATAGCATCAACATCGGCATGTTGCACCAGCCATGCACTGATAAGCAGGAAAAAAGTTCCAGCCGCTATTAACCAGTGGGTGACTCGTTGTGCGGTAGAGAAAATTGGTACACGTTTAATTTCGTTTGACATAATGAGTTTGTTTTAAAAGTGAAAAAATATTAAGAGATCTATTGTTATACCAGAGCCTGATTTCGTACAGCCATATAATTATTAGTGGTTTTACCAGCCACCACCACCTCCTCCGCCACCACCGCCGCCAGCTGAACCGCCAGTAGATCCTGAAGTCGATCCGGGTGGCGTAGAAGAAGCGCTTATTGCTGTATTTAGACCGTTCGATAGCGTGCTGGAAAAATCAGTGAAGCTATGATAGTTATGATGAAACTCGAATCCTCTCGGCATAAAATCCGGTTCGATTATGCCTGTTTTAATTGCATGCTCCAGTTTTTCAGACCATGTATTGTCGACACCTAAAGCAATCGCGTAGGGTAGAAATTGCTGATATATATCGGTATTAAATTGAGGTTGTCCAGTGAGTTTGATTTCATCTTCTTCAGCGACACTTAAAAATAATTTAAAACTCTCAATTTTATCCAGCAATTGTCGGCCAGCCAGTGTGGGGGCTTTAAGCCATTGCTGGAAAACTATGTTGCTCATGACTAACAGGTAAAAACAAATGACCAGCGGCCAGGATAGGGTAGTTACAAGTGGAAGAAAATGACTTATTGAGTCGCTAATAATGAAATAAATGATTCCCAGAAAACTGATATAGGTGATGATTTTTCTAATCGACATGGGGCGACTTTTTTTAAGCATTTGCTTATAGATAACTGCGAATATGAAAAAGGGGATAGCGCTAAAGAATATAGTAGAAATCGTCAGCTTCATGATTTCCTGATCAGGGATGTTTAAGATCGCTAATATAATACTGATCAGGCTGAGTACCATACCCGGTATAAAATATTTTTTATTGGTTAAAAAATAAAGTTTTTCATAATTTTCTCGTAATGATGTTTCATGACTTTCAATTGCTTTACTAAGACGTTTGTGTTCGGATTGGCTGATCGTCATTTGATCTGAGTGCTTAAACAGGTCTTTTAATATCAGTGATTCTCCTGCTGCTGGACTGTTCGAGTTCTGCGGTAATTTTTTCATTACAAACTCTTTATTGTCATTTTGATCCAGACTGATAAAGCCATTGCTGATCAAATTAACTATTGCACTGGTGAAGCAACCTTTATCATAATCCATGTGACTGATAAAACGAATTGATGCAGGTGAAAATCCGGCAGGTGCCTGATAGATTGGTACAATAACACCAGCCTGTGGATCTTTACCCACTTTAATCCACACCAGAACATAATAGCTAATAACCAGTAACAAGCCGGAAATTGCAATCAGACTATGCTTATTGTCATCAATAAAAAAATTTCTTGCCTGCTGCTCAGTCGGTGGACTGATAACACCTTTTGGCCAGTTGGCAATAATGGTAAAGCCTTCCTGTGGATTTAGAATTTGTGTGGTTTCAAAATAAAATTCATCAGCCTGTTCAATATGATGAGTTAAAAATTGATCTACCGATCCCTGTCTACCGGTATAACCGTTAAGTGTTATTTTTTGAATATCGACCCTGGCAGGTAAACTTAGGGTGGCAGAAGCCTGCAGAATTGGAAAGTTCCAGCCATGACCAGTTATATTAAAATACAGTTCATCGTATTCTTTAAAAAAGCCGATCTGACGACTAGTAGTGTATTCAATCTGGTAGCTATAGCGCCCCGGCGCTAGAATCGTTTGCTGATCTCCTGCATAGATGCGAATTCCATTAGCCTGTTTACTGGTATGAAAGTTTTCTGCAATTCCATTACGTTTAACACCGATTAGATCAAAGCCGACTTTGACTATAGTACCGAAACCGGTTGTGTAAGTAGTCGGGAAATCCCGATAAATACCATGTTTTATTTGATTATTTTCAACAGTGACCTGAATGTTTTCAATGATGTGTAATTGCCCGTTTTGCTGAATCTTTATATCACTGTGATATGAGGTGATTTGCTCAGTGGCCCATAGATTTTGAGCAATACTAATCAGCAATAATAAAAGTGCAGTTTTAAATATTGTCATTGTCGGGTTGTTGCATTTCAAAATATTCTGCAGGTTTGAAATTGAATAGTTTAGCCACTATAAGATCCGGAAAGCTCTCAATACGGGTATTCAGATTATTTACCGCTCCATTATAGTAGCGTCTGGCAAAATGAATATCTTTTTTAATAATAGATATCTGTTGCTGTAAATCCAGGTTTAAGTTCCGGATATTTTTCAGCAATGGCAGTTATTGAAAAAAGAAAACCTGATATCTGATTTTCGATTTGTCCACGTTGTGCAATAGATTGCTTATGATTTACCTGTTTTCTGAGTACAGTAATTGCCTGAAGTGTCGCCTGCTCATAACTGGCATATTGCCTGATGCTGCTAATGAGTTTTGCAATTAAATCATGGTGTCGTTTTAATTGAACTTCGATATCACTCCAACCGGACAAAACTCGATGTTTATCGGTAACCAGTTTGTTGTAACTGAAGGTGAGAGATAGTGCAATTAGAGCCAGTAATATCAATAATGACCAGAGCATAAATATTAGCGTGGAGTTCCAAAATCCACTGTCCAGTAAATTCCATAGGTTGATGAAGATAAGCTTGAATCAACTCTGGCTGCTCCGAGCTGGGTAAAGTTCTTGTTCATTATATTTCTACAGTGTCCCGGACTATTCAGCCAGGCCTCAATGACGGTTGCCACATCCTGTTGGCCCGCTGCAATATTTTCTCCTGCATAACTATAGCTATAACCGGCATTAGTCATACGGTCAAATGCTGTTAAGCCATCAGAGCCCGTATGATCAAAAAAATCATTTTGTGCCATATCATTGGAATGCTGATGACTGATTTCAGCCAGGGTACAATTCCATTGCAGGGCAGGTGCAGCAGAAAATGATTCAGTATCACATAAGCGAGCCTGTGATCGTGCCTGATTATGTGCTTCCAGTAACTCTGTTTCCAGTTGTGTCGGTGTGCAGTTTTCGTTATCAACGGGTAATTGTTCTGACTCAGAGTCTCCACCACCACAACCAGTTAACAATAAGCTGGTTAGTAGATAAATCATGGCATAAGCAGGCGCATGATTTAATATACTGACAGAAGCTGTTAAACGATAAGTATGCATGCCGAATACCTTATTTAATTGAGAGTGGATTAAAAATTTCTGCCTGATTATCAAGCAGAATATAGTCGAGAAATGTCCTCGCCACTAGAGAAAGTTTTTTGCCTTTTAAGTGCACAGCATACCAACGCCGTTTGAGTGGAAAATGATTAACATCCAGTACGCGCAGTTTTCCGGCAGCCAGTTCCAGTTGAATTGCATGCATGGATAATACCGCAAGTCCCAATCCAGCCATAACCCCCTGTTTAATTGCTTCGCTACTGCCAAGTTCCATGTAAGGATCAATTGATAAATTATTATCAGCCAGTAACTTATCGAACACCAGCCGTGTACCGGAGCCGGGTTCTCTCTCCAGAAAGCGTTCTTTACTGAGTTCTTTTAGGGTTATATTCTGACTTTTTACCAGTGCATGATCTGGTGGTGCAATAACACACAAAATATTGTTGAGGAAAGGGTATGTCTTCAGGTTTTTATCATCTGGAATTTGACCCATAACAACAAAGTCATCATCGTTATTCATCAAACGGCTAACCACTCGTTCACGATTGGTGAATTTTAATTTTGGTTCGACTTCCGGGTATTCTTTTAAAAAATTACCAAGCATATGTGGCATAAAATATTTGGCGGTAGTCACTACCGAAAGACGTAAAATACCTTTTACCTTCCCTTCCAGTTCTTCAAAAGTAATTTTTAACTCTTCAACTCTTTGCAATATATCCAGGCTGGCCTGATACATCACTTCACCTGCCGTGGTTGGAAATATTTTTTTGCCCACATGCTCAAACAGAGGAATACCTGCCTGGTTTTCCAGACGTTTAATTTGAATGGAAACAGCCGGTTGGGTGAGGTGAAGTTCTTCCGCAGCACGTGTGTAACTGGCATTTCTGGAGACTGCTTCGAATAGTTTCAATTGTTGTAAAGTTAGATGCATAGTGATTTAAGTATAAACAAAAGTAAATGAAATTTATAATAAATTGTAATTTTTATAAATGATTGTTCATGGTTATAGTGCTTACCAGTCCAACGAAGCCGGTTTTAAAAGCCGCAGCTAATGGTCGATATCAGTTTGGGACTTAACGGGGAAACTCTTTAAGTCAAAATTAAAGACTAATTTATATAGGTGCTATAAATGTCAAAGAAAACCTACAGTGCGGGTGTAAAAGAGTACCGCGAAACTTACTGGGAACCAGATTATACCGTGAAAGAAACAGACATTCTGGCCTGTTTCAAAATCACGCCACAGGAAGGTGTTCCTCGTGAAGAAGTGGCAGCGGCGGTTGCTGCCGAATCTTCCACCGGTACCTGGACCACAGTTTGGACAGATCTATTAACAGATCTGGATTACTATAAAGGCCGTGCTTATGCCATTGAAGATGTACCCGGTGATGATAGCTGTTTCTATGCATTTGTGGCTTATCCTATTGATCTATTTGAAGAAGGTTCAGTGGTTAATGTATTAACATCGCTGGTTGGTAATGTATTTGGGTTTAAGGCGTTACGTGCGTTACGTCTGGAAGATATCCGTTTTCCGGTGGCTTATGTCATGACCTGTAATGGTCCACCACAGGGCATTCAGGTTGAACGTGATATTCTCAATAAGTATGGTCGTCCATTGTTAGGTTGCACCATCAAGCCCAAGCTTGGTTTATCCGCAAAAAACTATGGCCGAGCCTGTTATGAGGGTTTACGCGGTGGTCTCGATTTCACCAAAGATGACGAGAATGTTAATTCTCAACCATTCATGCGCTGGAGACATCGTTTTGATTTTGTAATGGAAGCAATCCAGAAGGCAGAAGCTGAAACCGGTGAGCGGAAAGGACATTATCTGAATGTTACAGCGCCGACAGCTGATGAAATGATGCGACGCGCTGAATATGCGAAGGAAATTGGTGCTCCCATTATTATGCATGATTACCTGACTGGCGGTTTGTCAGCGAATACCCAGTTAGCACAATGGTGCCAGAATAACGGCATGTTATTACATATTCATCGTGCTATGCATGCAGTACTTGACCGTAATCCACACCACGGTATTCATTTTCGTGTATTAACTAAAATCTTACGTCTTTCCGGTGGTGATCATCTGCACTCTGGTACGGTTGTTGGTAAGCTGGAAGGTGATCGTGATGCGACTCTGGGCTGGATTGATATTATGCGTGACTCATATATTAAAGAAGATCGTTCACGAGGTATTTTCTTTGATCAGGACTGGGGTTCAATGCCGGGTGTTATTCCCGTTGCTTCCGGTGGAATTCATGTATGGCATATGCCTGCGCTGGTCAGTATTTTCGGTGACGATTCCTGTTTACAGTTTGGTGGTGGAACTTTAGGTCATCCCTGGGGTAATGCTGCTGGCGCTGCTGCAAATCGTGTTGCTGTTGAAGCTTGTGTTGAAGCCCGCAATCAGGGGGTTGAGCTGGAGAAAGAAGGTAAAGATATTCTAAGCAAAGCTGCAACACATAGTCCTGAACTTAAGATAGCCATGGAAACATGGAAAGAGATTAAGTTCGAGTTTGATACTGTCGACAAAATTGATGTAGCCCATAAATAAATTTTGCTGAGAGCTCTCTGGCACTGTTTATGAAATATCCTGTTATTTTCATCACAGGATTCTTTTCAAACTATGTCAGATCACTCTATCAAATACTTTATGGTCTAGAAACTAAAATTAAATTTTAAATTTGGAGTAAATCACATGAGTGATGTACAAGATTACAATTCAAGCTTGAGCGATGCTGCTCAAAGCCGTAAATATGAAACTTTTTCCTACTTGCCTCCATTGAGTAAAGAGTCAACTCGCGCTCAAATTCAATATATTGTTGATAAAGGCTGGAACCCGGGTATTGAACATACTGAGCCTGAAAATGCGATCAGTAATTACTGGTATATGTGGAAACTGCCGATGTTTGGTGAAACGGATGTGGATGTGATTCTGACTGAAATAGAAGCCTGTCATAATGCGCATCCTGCTAACCATGTTCGTCTATTGGGTTTTGATAACTTTGCTCAATCAGCCGGTGCCGCCATGGTTGTTCATCGCGGTATTTCAGTGTAATCGCTAGATGATGGTGATAAGAGTCCATGATCGAAGCTTTGAACAGGGACTCTTATTTAAGGAAGTTGTAACTGAATTAATCAGAACTTCTCAAACCTTAACGACTTCATAGACAACTACGGATACAGGTTCGAATAATGAGTAGACCAGAAACCTATATAGGATTAGACAACGAAGTAAATGGTGGCATGACCACGATTGGTAAAATAATTCGTGATGCACGAGTGTTTGGACTGATTGAAGAAACAGAAACCTGTAAAGGTTGGAATTTCGCTGGTATCGATGCTCTGCTGGATAAGGTAAATGCTGAGTGGGATAAATATGGTTGTCTGGTGAGCCAGTTACCTGCTGAATTATTTGCCCGGCACCAGCTCATCCACGATGAGGCAATTATCCGGGCAGTTGCTGCTGGATGGTCTGGTGAAGCTGAAACCGATGATGAAAAATAACATTGTATGTATGGTGAAATCTAATCAAATCATGATTTCTACCTGTCAGTTAATTATTTAAACCTAGAATCCGCAGTTGGACGAGCTGATTGTGCGTTTGAGGTGGTGTAGATCAAGGCGTAACGACGCGGAATAGCGAGCTATTCCAAGGAGTTACAACGAAGAGATACGCCGCCTCAAACCTGCAATTCAGTTCGTAGCGGG
>JBNKKI010000169.1:0-27421 GCA_050291745.1 Gammaproteobacteria bacterium
ATATTTTTGTTTAAGTACGTTTATTCTTTTTTCTATATCAACAATGGCTAGTCTATTGGCATCAATTTTAGATAGAACAGCTGCTTTTTCATTTTCCAGAGTCACATAATAACGCTCTTCCAGACTTAATAATCGATTGTGATTTTGCTGGGACTCATTACTCAACATCAGCAAAGACATAGCGCTTAATTGAGTAACTTCCTTTTGTGCCGCCTTACGTGCTGTTCGATCTTCTTTTATTTGTTGAGTCAATTCTGTCAGGTTCCTGGAGATGATTTTCTTATTTTCAGCAATTCGATCCACCTGCTCCTGTAACTTTACGCCAGTTTTTTTAAGCAATTCCAGCTCATGCTCACTGGTGGTAATTTGATTTTTAAACTCATCCTTCTCAATGCCGAAGAAACTTTCATCCTGCAGTCTTGTGAGCTTGTCCTGTTCTGATTCCAGATGAATCTGGCTGGATTTCAACTTGATACTCAGCTGCAGAGGATTTTCCAGTTTTTTAAGTTTCAATTGCGCCAGTTTCAGGTCGGAAATCAATTTTGCCTGAAAAGAATTAATCAATCGACGATGATCTTCTACGATAAGTCCGGCAACCTTTTGCTGGAAACCTGAGAACAACTGAATATTATTTTCCTTAACTTTATTGGTTATCGTTATAACCTGACTATCCTTTGGATTTTCGGCAACCGTTTTAAAATTCTCAGCAAGCTGGTTTTGTTCCATCCACTCAGTAGTCAAGCCTGGTACTATAGAACTGTTGATCTTGGATAATAAAGATTCAGGCGATTCCAGTGGTAATACATTACCTTCCTGCCCATAAGTACCAATTTGAACCACCGTTACTAAGGACCGTTTTTCCTGAAACACAAATAGCGCAAATAAGATCCCTGCGATGATGATCGCCAGAAATACCGTTAAAAAAGCCTTGCGATACCCAACCAGAGATAACCATAAATCCACCAAGTTGATTTCTTCTTCCTGAGGTAGATATGTATAGGTCTGCACTGGATAATTCAATGACCCTCTAACTGGTTCATTCATATAGCAAAAGTTCCTTTCTCGTTCGGAGGTTATTTTTCGATTTTTCCAGAATAATATTTTAATGATGTGGCATAACAACTAGATATGCCATATATAGCGCAACATCTAGATAAATTCATGCTATTTCTTCAAGTCTTTGTTTAACTTTGTCGCCGAACATAGCCAGCAACATCGCTACAAATCCCGCAAAAGCCGCAAGAAAAACAATCAAAATGATCAGCGTATTACGTGTCATACCCTGAGGCTCAAGCGAAGGCACTGGCTGAGTCACTACACGGGTACGAATATAGCTGTCAAGCTTAAACTGAATGCTATCAACCAGTCGTTGCTGCTGATCGATTTCAATCTGATGCTCTCGCTTGATATCTTTAATTTTGACCTTACTACTTTCGATTGATGCCGTAAGCTCATCCTGCTGAATCCGGTTACTGAGCAAGACATCCTGATAGCGTATATTCAGTAAAGATTGATTGAGCTTACCGCCACTGATAAATAATTTCCGCTGATCATCATTTAAGGTAGTCAGAATCAGGTTTGTACCACCCTGCTCAATCAACTTATAACTTTTGATTGTATGCGCCAGTTTGGACTCATTACTTTTTTGTTGAAGCATGACCTTTTCCAATTTTGAAGTCAGCTCTTCAGGAGACTTTAACTGCTTCAATTTATCGGTCGCCTGCGACAGCTTAGCTTTTAGATCTGATTGATAAAACGATATCTTCTGGTCATGATCCTTAATCAGCTCATCGGCGAGCAAGCTCTGATAGCTGATAAACAGAGGTATTTGCGCCTCCTTCATCTTGTTTTGAATCAGCACAATCTCACTGTCTTTGGCTGTAGAGATGACCGTATCAAAGGAACCAAGCTCTGGATTCTGAACCAGGTATTGTGCGGTAATTTTGGGAACCAGCACACTAGACAGTTTACTGATCATCGATTCCGGGGATTCCAGTTTTCGAATCGACCCTTCGTTGCCAACGGAACCGATTTCCACCGCGCTGTTCAACATGTAGCGTTCATTAAACACAAACACCACAAAAACAACACCCAAGGATAGCAACGCGATAAACACTCCAAAAAAGATCTTTTTATATTGTATAAGTGCTATCCAGACATCCACCAGATTGATTTCGTCTTCAACATAAGGCGCCTGTATATATTGAGGATATATCGGCTGCAATGGCTCGTGTTTTTTAGCTTCATTCATTATCTACTCAACTTTCCTCGAAGTGAATTATTTAAAGCTTCGGTAATGGTTACCGGGGCAAACTGCCCTATTAGCTCCTTAGGGCCTGAAAAATTAACCACCCGGTTATTTTCAGTTCGCCCTGACAGCATTTCTTCATCTTTTCTGGATAACCCCTCAACTAGAACAGATTGAGTTGTGCCAACCATGTTCTGCGAAATTTCAGCCGCAAACTGAAGAATGCGCGATTGCAGAATAGATAAGCGATTTTTTTTGACTTCTTCAGGCACATCATCCGCCATAAAAGCTGCAGGTGTACCAGGTCTTTGACTGTATATAAAGCTGAACGAAGTATCAAATTTGATATCTTCAATAAGCTTCATAGTCTTCATGAAATCATCATCTGTTTCACCGGGAAAACCAATGATAAAATCTGAAGAAATACTGATATCAGGACGAATTTTCTGTAATTGGCGAATCTTGTGCTTATATTCAAGTACGGTATGTCCGCGTTTCATCTGCATCAAAATACGATCTGAACCGCTTTGTACCGGCAGGTGAATATGGCTCACCAACTCAGGCACCTCGGCATAAGTCTGGATTAACCGGTCTGAAAACTCCACCGGATGAGAGGTGGTAAATCTAATGCGATCTATACCCTCAATGGCTGCGACGTAATGGATTAACAACGAGAGGTCAGCAATTTCACCATCATGCATAGGTCCCCGATAGGCATTTACATTCTGCCCTAAAAGATTGACCTCCCTTACACCCTGCTTAGCTAAACTAGCCACTTCGGCAACCACATCGTCTAATGGGCGATTGATTTCTTCGCCCCGCGTATAGGGCACTACGCAGAAGGTACAATACTTGCTACAACCTTCCATCACTGAAACGAAGGCCTTTACCCCGTCAGATTTAGGCTCAGGTAAATAATCAAACTTTTCAATTTCTGGGAAGCTGACATCAACCACTGGGTGATGCTGTGACTGAACCTCGGCTAGCATTTGAGGTAGACGGTGCAGGGTTTGTGGCCCGAAGACCACATCCACATAAGGTGCCCGTTGACGAATCGCATCCCCTTCCTGGCTTGCCACACAACCACCAACACCTATCACAAGACCCGGCTTTTTCAGTTTGAGCTTTTTCCAGCGCCCCAGTTGCGAAAATACCTTTTCCTGCGCCTTTTCGCGCACTGAACAGGTATTGAGCAATAAAACATCCGCAGACTCTTCCGAATCCGTTACCGTTAAATGGCATTGTTGATCAAGTACATCCAGCATTTTTGCTGAATCATACTCATTCATTTGACAACCATGCGTCTTGATAAAGACTTTACCGCTCATTGGAACCTGAATATGAAAAAATGGGGAACATACACCCAGAGTACCTATTTATCCAGTAGATATCTCGCTTTTTAAACCACAGAATCAATTTCTTCCATATTTATCCTCAAATCTTACAATATCGTCCTCACCCAGATAAGAACCTGTCTGAATCTCAATCAACTCAAGTGGTAACTTGCCAGGGTTTTCAAGAGAATGGGTTTGTCCGACATGAAGATAGGTCGATTCATTCTCAGTAAGAAGTATCTCTTCGTCCCCACGCTGTACTTTGGCCGTGCCAGAAACCACGATCCAGTGTTCAGAGCGATGATGATGCATCTGCAGTGATAGTTTTGCCCCTGGCTTAACCGTAATACGTTTCACCTTAAATCGATCACCTTCTTCAACCGAGTCAAAATGCCCCCAGGGTCGGTACACCACTCGATGAAAATTAGATTCTTCACGATTTTCCTTCTTGAGTCGATCAACTATCTGCTTTACTTCCTGCGATTTATCCTTGCTCGCCACCATTACGGCATCTTTAGTTTCAACAATAATAAGGTCATCTACTCCAACCGCAGTCAATAAACGGCTTTCGCTCATGGCCAGATTATTATGAGCATCGAATAACATCACATCACCATGGGTACTATTGCCCTGTTCGTCCTTTTCATTGACATCCCACAGCGAAGACCAGGAACCGATATCATTCCAGCCCGCATCCAGCGGTACTACCATCGCGTGTTGTGTTTTTTCCATCACGGCATAATCGATAGAATCGGAAGGGCAATTAGCGAAAACCTCGGCATTGAGTCGGATAAAATCAAGATCGGTGGAGGCATCTTGCATAGAAGCTTTAGTAACTTCGGCTATGGATGGCTGATGAGCAGCAAGCTCCTGTAAATATTGAGTAGAGGTAAACATAAACATACCACTGTTCCAGAGATAATTACCTGCCTGCAGGTAAGTTGACGCTGTATCAGCATCAGGCTTTTCCACAAAACCTTCTACCTTATATACACTCTCGCCATCTGCTTTTTCAAACCTGATATAACCATAACCCGTTTCTGGTCGCACAGGGACAATACCAAAAGTGACCAACGCCCCCTTTTGGGCAGATGCTGCAGCCTGCAGGATCGCCCGCTGAAAGGCTTGCTGATCCTCAATGATATGATCTGCAGCCAATACCAGCAGTATTGAATCCTGTCCGTTTACCGCGAGATCATGATAGGCAGCAAGCGCGATTGCCGGAGCGGTATTCTTACCCTCTGGCTCCAGAATAATCTGCGGATGCTCAATACCTGTCTGCCGCATCTGCTCAGCCACGATGAATCTATGATCCTCATTGCAAACAACAATAGGGGTATTGATCTCAAGGCCATCCAATCGTGTTACCGTTTCCTGCAACATGGTCATACACCCATGCAGATTGATGAACTGCTTGGGATACATTTTACGTGAAAGGGGCCATAAGCGGGTACCTGACCCACCAGACAGTATCACAGGGGTAATTTTCATTCTTAAATATCCGAATATTGAACTTAAAAAAGAGACCATACAATCTGGTCAGATTATTTAAAGTGACTGGTTTCCCAATTCCATGCGTGTTTAACGATTATTTCCACGTCATCATAGGCAGGTCTCCAACCAAGCTCTGTTCTTGCTAAAGCAGAGTTTGCCACCAGTACCGCCGGGTCTCCGGGTCTTCGCTGCTCGGTAACCACATTAAAATCTTTACCGGTAACTGATTTCACAGCTTCAATCACCTCGAGCACTGAAAATCCATTACCATTCCCCAGATTATATCTCTTACTACCAGAACCGTTGATCAGCCTTTCCAGAGCCAGCATATGCGCAGAACAAAGATCAACAATGTGAATATAATCGCGCACACAGGAGCCATCAACCGTTGGGTAATCCAGCCCAAAGATGGATATTTTATCCCGACGCCCTGATGCAGCCTGTAAAATCAGCGGAATCAGATGGGTTTCCGGGTTATGCCTTTCACCCAGTTCGCCTTCGGGGTCAGCACCGGCTGCATTAAAGTAACGTAGACAAACCGATTGCATGCCATAGGCTTTTTCATAATCTTCTAACGCCTGCTCAACCATAAGCTTACTTTTGCCATAAGGATTAATGGGTTTTTTAGCATGATTCTCATCAATGGGCGTATATTCAGGCTCACCGAAGATTGCCGCCGTGGATGAAAAAATAAAAGACTTCACCTGGTGACGCACCATAGCATCCAGCAGGTTCAGAGTATTGGAAAAGTTGTTACGAAAATATTTGGCCGGCTCTCGCACTGATTCACCTACCTCAATGCAGGAAGCAAAATGCATAACACCATCAAACTCGTTACTCGAAAACACCCTGTCAACAAATTCAGAATCAGCGATATCACCTTCGATAAAATCGCCATATTTGACCGCATCACGATACCCCATTGACAGGTTATCCAGCGTCACTACCTGATGCCCAGCTTTAGCCAACACCTTGACCATGTGGGAGCCGATATAGCCAGCGCCGCCTACTACTAATATCTTCATTAATATGTACTTAATATTGCTATTAAAACGGGATGAATCTTAGCACACAGTGCATTGCAAAACAGGACCAACCGCGTCTTCGCTGGCGGCAGGAGTGCAAATAAATAGGTAGTTTACAGACCTGAGGATAGAATTTATAAGATTGAACGAAACCCTTTGCCTTTAAAATTACCAATTCATCACTACCGAGAACTCTGCTCTGGATTACCCGGTCAAGCCGGGTAATGTCGATAATAGTAATACTGAATGATCCACTCAAACAGAATGATAGCCCCCCCCTAAAATAAACCGTCATCACCGAGCCCGCCCCCCCCCCCGGATCCATCCAAGCCGCCCCCGCTCTGGACTACCCTGTCACACTGGGAAAGACTTTAATTGTGATACAGAAAGACCAAGAGGCCAAAGAAATTCATTAAATAATATATCGCCAGGTTGTATTGACGCTCTATTCGCCGGAATCTCATACGTCATCTTTCTGTTAGAGGTATTCCATGATTTGGGCATCATAAACAGCACCAACATACTCCTTATGTCTCTAAATTCTTGCCCCTTTTTAAACTTAAAACACCAACGATAAACTGATGCTATTCAAGTTATTTCATCCATCAGGCTATTGCTCACGCCCAGAGCTATCAATACTCCACCAAATATATCAATATATCAAAAAAGTGGGGGCGAGGACTATTGCCGGAACAGCACAAATTCCACAATACAGGTAAATCCACATTTGATAGCAGAATAACAATAACACCAGTATAATCCCGTCGTTTTAATAACTCGCTGGTAAAAATGGTTTCAAACGTCAAAGAAAGCATCTCTTTTACTGTATGGCTGCACCGCATTCTGGATGCAACGTTGCCCAGCCTAACCCTATATTTGAGTAGCTTACTTTACAATAATGCCTGGTCAGATAAGTATCTGATTCTCGGGATTTTAGGTGGTTTATTGCTAGTAGTATTTAGCCAAAGTACCGGCGTCTATTCTCAATGGCGAGGCCGAACATTGTTTGCCGGTTTCAAACTGGTAATCCAGGCATGGATATTCACCTGGTTGGCGCTTTTAGCAATCGCCTTTCTGCTGAAAGACAGCAGTCATTTTTCAAGATTGATCATTACAATCTGGGCAATCTCAACCCCTTTCACTTTATTTGTATATCGCCTGATACTTCGATATTTAATGGGTTATTTTCGAACTCAAGGATGGAATACTACAAGGGTAGCAATAATTGGAGCCGGTGATTTAGGTCAAAGATTAGCAAAAACACTACTAGATGCAAAAATGCTTGGATATCAGCCATGTGAATTTTTTGATGATAACCCATCAATTAAAGGAAGGATCATTCAAAATACACCTGTAATTGGTTCCATTGAAGATTTTACAAAAATTGGACAATATTCTGAATATTTTGATGAAATCTATATTACGCTTCCACTTAGAGCCGAAGAGCGAATTAAACAAGTATTAAACTCACTAGCTGATAGTACTGTCACTGTAAAATTCATACCGGATTGTTTTGCTTTTGACCTTCTTCATTCAAGGATGACAGATATCGGCGGTATGCCAATCATTAGCGTCTATGACTCCCCTTTAAACAACCTGACAAACCGGTTTTTAAAAAGACTCGAAGACATCAGCCTTTCCATAGTCATCCTGATTATAATTTCCCCTCTGCTAATTGTAATTTCAATTGCAGTTAAAACCACATCGCACGGTCCCATATTATTTAAGCAAAAAAGGTACGGACTTAACGAAAAAGAAATATATGTTTGGAAGTTTCGTTCTATGAAAGTGATGCAGGATGGAGATGATATCCCACAGGCCACAAAGGATGATAAACGCCTTACAAAAATTGGCTCCTTTTTACGCAGAACCTCTCTAGATGAGTTACCACAGTTTTTTAATACATTAACTGGCCGCATGTCTATCGTAGGCCCGAGACCACACGCCAAAATCCACAACGAGCAATACCGGAAGTTAATCCAAAAGTACATGTTAAGACATACAGTAAAACCTGGTATCACAGGGTGGGCACAAATAAATGGGTGGAGAGGAGAGACAAATACTCTTGATAAAATGGAAAAGAGAATTGAGTATGATCTTTACTATATTGACAACTGGTCAGTATGGATGGATATCAAAATAATTTTATTAACATTAATCAAAGGCTTCATTGACAAAAACGCCTATTGACAAAAACAACATAGAGCCCCAATTAAATGGGGCTCTAACCTTATAAGACTATAGAGAATCTTTTTTACTTGCTTTAAAGAAATAACAAGGAATTGGTAACTTTCCAGATCCCCCGCATCTTACTTAAGCTCTCGACTTCTCTACTTGAGCCTTAATCCACACATAATCTTCTTTTAAGCCTTCAATCAAAGGCTGTGAGGGCTTCCAACCTAATTTTTCGAAAATAAGGCGATTATCAGAGTTTCTTCCTCTTACACCCAAGGGTCCATTGATATGGACAATAGAGAGTTTCTTATCCGCAATTTCCATAATCATATGAGCCAGTTGATTGATAGTAACCATCTCATCAGAACCTACATTAACTGGCCCTTCCCAATCTGATCGCATCAATCGAAGGGATCCTTCGAGACATTCATCAACATACAGGAAAGATCTTGTTTGCTCACCATCGCCCCATATTTCAATTTCACCACCATTTTCAGTTTCAGCTACTTTTCTACACAATGCCGCAGGAGATTTTTCTCTTCCATCATTCCATGAACCTTCCGGACCAAATATATTATGATACCTACCAATTCTAACCTCCATTCCGTGATTTCTACCATATGCCAAATAGAGTCTCTCACTAAATAATTTCTCCCAGCCATAATCACTATCTGGTTGAGCGGGGTATGCTGAGTCTTCAGCAAGATTAGGATTATTCGGCTCTTTTTGGTTGTACTCGGGATACATGCAGGCTGAAGAAGAGTAAAAAATTCTTTTACTATTGCGCTTGCGGCATGCCTCGAGAACATTCAGGTTAATCATTGCTGAATTGTGCATAATATCGGCATCATTATCTCCAACAAAAACAAAACCCGCACCGCCCATATCTGCAGCGAGCTGATACACTTCATCAAATTTTTGATCTACTACATGACTACAGAGATGTGGATCCCTTAAATCACCAATCACAAAATCATCAGCCTGAGTTTCACAAAACTCTGGAAATTTTAAATCAACACCTCTTACCCAAAAGCCTTCCCTTTTTAATCGTTTTACAAGATGTCCACCTATAAATCCACCTGCTCCACATACTAATGCTGTTTTCATACTGTTATATATCTCCAAAAATTTGTCTTAAGACTCTAAACATTAAAATATAAAAAATACTAAAAATTATTCCTGACTGGCCATTTTTATTACATTCAAAAATTCAGCTGAAATTCTATCAATATCAAACGTATTTTCAGCATATTTTCTCGCATTTATACCAAATTTTGCTCTTAAATCCGAATTATCAGACAATAACACTGCAGACTCTAAAAATTTTTCCTTGTCTGCTGGTGCTGAGACTAATCCAGCCTGATTATCACTCACTATTTTTGATGATAAATTATCTAATGGAACAGATAATAATATAGGCTTTCCAGAGCATAAGTACGATAAAACCTTTGAAGGCACAGAAAATTGCCCCGCATCTTCCTCCAGGATTGATATCAATATATCCGCAGAACCTAATACTTCAGGGTACCTATCAAAAGGCTGAAAACCCATCAATATAAGGTTAGTTAAATTCAGCTCCTGTTTTTTTACTCTTAGAAAATCTGCACCAAGACCTTCAGAAATCACAATAATTCGGACTTTTTTATCATCAATAAATTTTAAAGCTAAATCTACAAGTAACTGAGGATTATGTTTAAGGCCTAAAGTACCGCTATAAATAAAATTCATAGTATCAGATAATAAAAGGTCTTCGGACCAGGCGTTCACTTTATCAACTAGAGGCAATTCATTTACTGGTGCCCAATTGGGAATTGTAACCACTTTATCAAGCTTTACACTCCAACTTCTAAGCGTGGGTAGAAAATCATCAGTTATAACAACAACTCCATCACTGTCACGCAACATCTTTGCTTCTAATGCAAGGTAATATCTGGACGCGATAAAACTGATTAGCGGAATTTTTATAAATCTCTGGATAGCTATACTATAAAAATCCTGTACCCAAAAAATAAATTCTATATGAGATTTATTACATGTCTTCTTTAAGATATTCTGCGCATCCAATGGTGTATTTCCAGAAATCACAATATCAGGTTTTTCAATTAATATTAATTCGGAAAGCTTATTACCGTACTCTCGCTCTTGAAAAACTCTTCTCAGATATGAATACTTTTTTAATTTGTGTGTATGTGCAAGACCAATGATCTTAAACGAAGCAGGGTCATCAGGTGACTTTACCAAATTGCCTTTGGGTGTACTGAATGATGAACAAAAGACATGGATAACATCATACCCGCAAGACGCAAGCTTCCTACTCAATTGAACCTGAAAAGGATGCCCAGAATAGTCATGTATAAGTATTTTCATTATATCTTTCTAGTAAATAAAGCATCAGCTTGAAGAATTTCATTTGAAACAGGATCCTTCAGAAAACCAACCGGCCTTGAAAAGTCAAAGCCAAGATCATCCATTTCTTTTATTAACTCTAAAAACAATTTTTCGCCTTCATACATTTCTTTAAATGATGCCTCAAGAACCACATATGAAATCTCTTTAAGACATAGAATAGCACCAGCTAAAACATGAGACTCATAGCCCTGCACATCTATTTTCAATAAAACTGGTGGCTCAAGATCTAAACCCGTGAAAACTGAATCTAGAGTCACTTGATCAACCTTTATGACACCTTCTTCCCTGGCATCAGGAAACGAACCTTTATGCGCCCGGCCCAACGGTAAAATTGAACTTGAATGCCTATGTTCATTGACATGAAATTCAATAGAGCTTTCTTTCTCACCTAAAGCGTTATTGAAACAAACGACTGAATTGCAGAGTTTAGTATTTTTCTCCAACTGTTCAAAACAGTCGGGTAATGGTTCAAAGGAATAGATGGATTTAGGTTTAAATATTTTTGATGAGGCTATTGCAAATTGACCGACATTTGCACCAACATCAATAACACTATTAGGCATAATCCCCTGCAACTTCAAATCATTTACCATTTTATAGGATGTCATGGAAAATTTGGGCCAGGTTATTAGTGCCAATAATAATTTAATAAAATCAAGTATCATAATAATCATTTTGTTTCTAAAATTTCGGAGACTACAGAATCTGGAGTCATTGATGTGACATCAATGAACTTGGCATGCACTTCATGTAAAAAAAGTTTTTTAAATAAACTCTGCTGCCTTTCTATTTCCTCTATGGGTAGTTCTTTTTTTCTTCCATAAATAACTTCTGGATCACCATGCAAAATAACCATTAAATCTGGTGAAGGCAAGATTTTAGATAAAATCTTGCCAAGCCAATTCATAGGCTTTAACCGATATCTAACGGGATGCACTAAAACATCATAAAAATATCGCTCATAGATCACGAATTCTCCTTTTCGCAAACCTGGTAATATCAATTTAAAATAGCCCAAAAGGAAGTCCAGATAGAAATACAGGTATAAAATTAGACTTAATATCAGAGGTCTACTTGGCATATCATCAGGTTTAGTTACATCATATTTAAATATTTTCTCTTTATTTTTAGGGGGCAAAACCCTCGGCCTCCAATGAAATCTGGTAACAGGGACATTTGATTCAGATAAGCTCTTAATCAGTTTATCTGCTACCGTACTTTTCCCTGAACCATCAGTTCCGAAAAATACTATAAATAGTCCACGCTTTGGTTTTTTCATTATTTTTTAGTTAATTCTTTGTAAGTACTCACTAGCTGACCAGCAATAACTTCCCACGTAAATTTTTTAATATACGTTGCACCATCCTTTTCACCGTCAATAAGCTCTTGGACTGTATTTAAAACAGTATCATGATCAAATAATTCAATGTATTTTACACTTCTACAATCACTAAACAATCTTTTAACACCACCAAAATCCGTACTCAAAACAGGTAAGTTTGTAGCTAAAGCCTCTAATATACTAAGTGGTACCTGAACAGCCCCACGTTCATCTCTTGTGGGAAAAATATAGCAGTCGGATGCCTGGTAATATTGCTCAATATTTTCAATATAGTTATCCACTACAATAACACCAGCAGCCTCTAAACTTCTTTTCAGCTCTGTTGATTTTTCTGTTGTTGTACTTCCTACGACAACGACCTGAACATTGTCAGACTGAAACTCTTTCAAATAAGATATATTTCTGTCAGCTTTAATATGCCCCACATGGAGTAACACAATCTTTCCAGAAGGAAGCCCCAGATTATTTCTATAATGTTTTTTTGTATCAGCAGAAACAGGTTTAAACTTATTGACATCAACCCCTGAAACACACAGAAAGTCTATTCGACCACCTTTTTTTGAGATTTCATCAAACCATTTATCTGATAATGCTATTGAATACTCCGGTTTTATGATTTTAAATAACCAATCAGCTCTTTTACCCCAGAAAGGATTTGTAAATGTTAATACAGATTTAACATTTCTTTTAAGAATTCTAAAAATCAGGATGAGGATTAAAGTCTTATAAGAAGGTCCACCAATAAAGTGGATAACATTCAAATCTTTTATTTCGGAAAACACGCCTCTCAAATTGACTAACTTGAGATTTATACCTTCAAATTCATTTATCTCGGAAGATAATTTTCGGGATATTTTTTTCATCCCCTCATCGTCATTCCCTTGGGTATCACTCAGCAATGCAATGTTAATATCTTTCAAAATAACTCTCTCAATATAACTTCGTTTACATCAGCCTCATTTGGCTGTCTGATAATATTGTATTTAAAATTAAAGAAGCCTGCTTGATACTATCTGAGGAGTTTTGAGAAGCAAAAGCATTCAATCTAACATCTCGAATTAGATATAACTCATGATCATTAAGCTCTATGCTGTAGGACCAGGAATTATTAATTTGAAAATCCTTTTTATCACCTTCAACAATTGCCAAACCACCAGAATTACATATTTTAAATATTTCATTCTCTTGACTCGGCCCACTAAAAAACAATTTCCTTTTCGTTGGCATATATAAATGCCATTTATTCGCAATAAACATCAATGAATCCATAAGTTCAGCTGAACCATTATATTTCCTGACAAAAATAATTATGCCTGGATTGACCGTTTTTTTAGCTCGATAACCACCAAACACACTAATTATGGTCGATATAGGTGAAAAAATGATGTTTTTCAAAAGAATTGATAGCTTTAGCTTTGAAATATAGCTCTTAACATCGTCCCAGCGACCAGACCTGATCGCCTCAGCAAATTCCTGTCCACATTTATTTATAAAGACGCTATCGACTGAATTAATAAACTGCATCTTAGATATATTAACTAACCTTACGATCTCATCACGATATTTTTCCGGGACTGTATTGTTATACAACATATGATGAAACATAGTAATTAGCGCTTGATGAGCAGGAGATGGACCCCACACATTATTAACCTTCATCCTTTCATTCAAAATATCTTTGGCACTGATATATTCAAGCCCATGCCAGCGCGCTCCAGCAAATAACTCTATAACTAAGGCAAATCTTTCTGGATAAATAGATTTCGTAAAGCCTAGATAAACAGTCTTAGCCCATGAGTAAGATTGAAATTTTATCCAGCCAATCTCCTTTGCAACATTATTGATAATTAATGAAGCAGAACTAATATCCTCTTCAGATACCACCAGATCAATATCGCCCGTTAGGACCTGAGGATAACCCTCATAGTTTCTTTGCGCACAATATTTAACGTCGCTTGAATCGAGCTCGAGTAATATCCTCCTTAAAAACTCGCTGGCTTCCTCGTTACTATCGACTATCTTATTCATTATAAACTATTCTTCGCCGCTCCAATCGTAATCGTATTTTGATTGGTCAAAATAGTGCCACCCAAGCGCTTTATCAATTTGTTCCTGTGTAGGGGTTAAATGCTCTACCCAGTCATCTGGTTTTTTTGTCACCAACATCCATGAGTCTCTAACTCCAGGCATAAAATTTGTCATGAATTTATAAGGAGCTCTAAGAATACCTGGTAACACATCAAGTTGAAGATGATACGAGCTCAACTCAATTAACTCCATTCCAATAAAATTATTCATTTGAACCAGATCATCTTTCACATATTCGCGTACATGACCATTCCAGAACCCTGGATACCAATAAAAATAATCATAACGGTTATAATTTGTCTTACCCATTAAAAGGTGCAACCTTTTCCTTAAATTTGCTGCATTCGGTACTGTAATAGCTAATATTCCACCCGGTTTTAAACAGGTTATAAGCTTGTTAAGGATTACACGAGGAGATGAGTGAAAATGTTCTAAAACATCATGTGACATAATTACATCAAATTTCTTATCCATAAAAGGCAAAGGATTATCAGCAGTTGGCATCACATAGTTAATACCAATATCTTTAGCAAATTGCAGTATTTTTTCACGGTTATTTTCTGCTTTATGCCAGGTATCTTCAAGCGTATCAAAGGCCGTAACATTCATCCCAGCAAGAGCAAACAAAGCCGTTTTGTCACATGGCCCGGCGCCAAAATCTAGCACATCAACATTGGTACCACTCCACTTGGCCACTTTTTTCACCATATCAAAATAACCACTTTTACGGGCAGTATTGATGTAGTTCTCAAATGGAAACTTGTCTAATACTATTTGCCATGATTCTTCTAATTTTTTATCAATATTTAAATTTTCCATAGTAAATCCGTAAAATAAAACAACATGTAAAAACTATAGCTTAGGTTTCGTGCAATAAATAACTTGCCCCACCTAGAAATGCCCATTTACATTTAGCACTTCGTACTTAACCATTTATTACAACAATAAAACCTAAACTAATAGCAACTTTTATAATTAAGTGAAAAATAAAATTTCGTGTAGAGCTTGGTACTTACTTAGAAAATCTATTAGTACATTTTCCTTATCAATCTCTGTTTTTCCCCAGTGGGCAGTATAGTTTTTAACACCTCATAAAAAACGAACAATAATAACATAAAAATCATTCTTCTATAAGTCGCACCATTTAGCATCAGTGGCTGGAAAGCAGCTAAAGCAAAATACCCACTATATAAGGCATAGATTGCAAAATAGGCGGTATTTTTATGAATATTCCGATAAAGATAGAGCCATATTGACATCACCACCAACATTGGAATAATTGACCATACAGCACCAAAGTCCAGATAAAAGTATGCTAATGCAGAACTCACGCCAGAGACACTAACTGGATCATCATAAAGTTGGATATCATCCATCGAATACATTGACGTAACCTCACTGAAATCATAAAAAGTATTTGTAAGAGGCATCAAACCGAATCTGCCACTGGAAGTATTACCAATATTTTTTCTTACTAATCTATCAAAATTTTCAAAAGGTAATGAGAAATTTCCATACAATGCAGATAAAATTTCAGTTTTATCATTAATCTCAAACTGTATATTATTCGCATAAGAATAATCAGTAGCAGTGAATTCTGCTCGTTTAAATCCAACAAATGAAAGAGCAGTAATCAAAATTGTCATTATGAAAATCAACTTATAAAGCATCCCTCTCATCTTTTTTGAATCAATCGTTTCACTAACAAGTACTAATACTGACAACAACGCAATTACCAAGTCAAGACGAGACCCTCTTGTGAGGGGTAAAACAAATAAAACAATGGCAATTATTAATACACTCGGGCTTTTATTAGCTTTAACATACCAAAAGAACATAAATATCATAACCATTGGCAGCCCTCTAGTTATAACATTAATTAAAGGTAGAGTTTGTGTATGTGCAAGGTGAGCTGTTTCACCTCCTGAAAAAATTGGAATAGCACTCCCGGTTAAAAGATAGTTTTCAACAATGAATAAAGAACCATACAAAATCGAAATCAGCAAACACAGGAAATTGAAATGTTTCGTTAGCCTATTTATATTAATGTTTATTCTTAATTTCTTATACTCAAAATTACTTTTAGTTATGACGACAACAAATGGGAGTATGAGCCAAGAAATTACAGCCATACCTATCACCACAAGAGAATCTTTGTGCCAAGAAGCTGACTGCAACCCCGACAATCTCATATCAGAAAATAGCAACGGAAAAAAAAATGACAATGATATAAGTGTATAAGGTGTAAGAAATGATTTACTACGCTTAATTATAAAAAAATTAGTTAGGCATAAAATTAAAATGGCAATAAAATGGTAAATTTTCATAAAATCAATTCATTGTATTTGAAAGTTTTTCTTTAAATACTTGATAATACGAAGTGGAACTAAGCAGACAATTAGAATCTTAAAAAAAACTGGAATACTCAAAAAAGTAGATGGTCTAAACTTTAAAAGTGAGCATATCGATTTATAGAAATCCAAACTATTCATCAAATTTTTCTTTTCATAAAACAAATCAATTACTAATCTGCTACCTATAAGTGAGTTCAACAGTCTTCGGTTTTTAAAATTATTCCGCTCACGATACACAAGATCTTTCTTAACATCACTTTCCAGCAAAAGTCTATCTCTTAACCGGTCCATAAAACTACCTTTCAATACTGTAGTTGATCCTGACTCATCATGAATCCTGTACTTCATCAAAACTTTATTCACATATGACACATTTCCGTATTTTGATAGCCTAATCCAGTATTCCAAATCTGCCCAGAAAATCATTCGATCATCAAAAAACTCCCCTGCATCTATTACTTCCTTTTTAAATACTACAGTTGGTGCAACTATTGAAACTTTCTCAGGTACCTTTAATAGGTTTTCAAGAAACACATCTTTATCGACTACCCCATTCAATATGCTTTTCTGCCGCTCTCGAATAATGTCCCCAGCAGAGTTAATTTCAACCACCGCGCAATGCGACATGACAACATCAGGATTATCCTGGAAAACATCATAGTGAGATTTTAAAAAATCTGGCATCATTAAATCATCATCATGAAACAACGAAATATATTCCGACTTTGCATGCTGCAAAGCACGGTTAACATTTCCAAACAGGCCCTTATTGTCATCATAGGTCTGATAATAAAAATTATCATTTTTGATAGAAGACAAATACTCCCTGGTACCATCATTTGAGTTTGAATCCACAACTATGACATTAAAGGAAAAAAAGTCCTGTTCTAAGGCACTTTTAAGCGACAGTTTTAAATATTCAAGTCTGTTATACGTAGGTATAATCACATCAATAAGTTTGGAGGTCATAACTCGCGGATTAGTCATGCAATTATTTCTCACCAATCATCATATTCACCAAATCAGTCAGTCTTGATTTCGTCAAGGAATAGTGCTCATTAAAAAAATTATGAACTTCCTGTGATTTTTCTTCTATCGACTTAGCGTCCATAAAATTGTTATCTATATATGATAAAGCTCCCTCAACAAAAGGTTTTTCAGGATCTACTGTCATACGACATTCAATATTGGACATATCATCGATACAGCCTCTTCCCCATGCAATCACCGGCACAGCATAACTATATGCCTCATATATAACTAGAGGTTCAGCTTCATTTTTATATTTAGTTGGGAAAACTAACAAATCCAGCTCTTGAAATAACAACTCTTTATCTGAACCATAGCATGCTCCTCTATATTCTAGGTTTTCATACTCATCAACAATCAGCATTACATTTTTCTTTACTTTTTCAGACAAAAAAGGACCGGCGATAACTCCTTTTATTGTCATCTTCTGAGTGAGCTTATTAAATAAGTCTAAAAATTCAAAAATCCCCTTATCTTCAACAATATTTGAAATAAACCCTAGAGTAGTCAGACTATTTTTTAATCGCACATTATTATTTCTTTTTATAAAGGATGCATTAGACAATACGAACGTACTGATACTACTCCCATACAAATGTTTTATTTTCTCGCTCATTTTTTTACAAAGAACAACATGTAACAAAAGTGTGTTTGATAATGAAAAAATGATATTAGCTAGCAAGTCCTTTTGATCTAAGTAAGAAAAGCTATGATGATGTAGATAAACCCTTCTCCTAAGCATGATAGCGATTAAAACAAAACATAACTCATATATTCGTCCCTTTCCGCCAGATTGGCTTATATACAAAACATCCCATGTATTAATTTTTCCAATAAATTTTAATAGTTGAATAATAACTTTATATACCCGTGAAATCCTGGATATAAAATTCCTGGTTACATCTCTTTGTGAGACATCAAAGATGATGTGTTCAGCATCACATTTAATTAGCTCATTTTTAATAGCCTCATTAACAACGGACATGCCATGGACGGGCGGAGGAAAAGCACCAACCAAAGCAATCACATTATTACTTCTATTATCCAAGACACACCTTTTCTATCATCTTGTTTGTCTCTCCTCGCTAACACCTTTAATCATAATATGCTGAGAAAATTTAATGAATAAAATAACACTAACGCACTGAGCTAAAAAACCTGCCATAGGTAAAGAATAAACACCTAATTCATTCTTTAATAGAAAACCACAGCTTGCATAAAGAAAAATAAATATTGTATTAACAATATAGAATACATAACTCTTTTTAGACGCCATCACTATACCGACATATGGTGACTCTATCACCATTGCGAGTTGCCAAAAAAACAATGATGAATAGATCAACACTAAGGTGTCTACATCTTGAAGAAAGTTTTTGATCTTAATAATTCCAAGCATGTAAGGTAAAAAAACAAACACTAAGCCTGCCAAAATTATAAATAAAACAATACTTACCGTAATAAACTCTAGCTTAGAAGCATTAATTTCAAGCAATGAATTCCTGGAGTAAATGCGTGATACTTTAGCAATATAAACTTTATATAACGGCCCAACTGCTACACTTTTAACAACCATAATTATTCTTAAAGCGTAATAGTATAAAGAAGCATAACCCTCCGTTAAGGAAGACAATATATTGTTAGTTATTGGAATAACTGAAAAATTATGGATATTATGCGCACTTCTCATGAAAAAACTATTCTTGACACAAGAAAAAAAATCGACTTTAGGATTGAATTTTATTTTAATTTCAACAGCTTTATAAATAAGCAATAAATTTATGAAGAACCCTATCGCTAACCCAGCAAGCCGAGCATATGCAACATCATAAATAGTTACCTGATGATTAAAAAATGTTATCAGCAGAACCAAAGACATAACTGCAAATGGCATAAACTCTGACACATAAGGTATCGCAAAGTAGCCTTCTGAATTCAGCAACTTATCATTAATGAAATTGACCGGATAAAAAATCAACGCAAAACTTAAAATAGAAAAAAGTTGCTGCATGATTTCAAATCTATCTGTATCTATTCCTAAAACAAAAAACTTTAATAAGAAATCATTAAAAAAATATAAAAGAAAAAAGAATATCACACCTACTGAAAACGAAAAACAAAACATGACCACAAAGAACTCGGAAGCTCTATTCTTACTCTGCACCTTGCAGTCATTATAAAAATACATAAACTGCTCAACAAATGATAACTGCAACATATTCAATGCCGCAACAGTAGACACTATTAAAAAAAAAGCATCTGTGTCACCGGACGCTCCAAAATTTATTAATAGCAATACAGATACTAAAACACCTAAAAATGCATTTACGAGGGCCAATGCGTTATATTTAAATTTCAAAAAAGACAACTAACTACCACTCACCTGAGTTGGACCCAACAACTTCTTCAAACCCTCTTTTAAAGAAATCTTTGGTTCCCATCCCGGCAACCGCTCTCCATTATTCCATGGCACCATAACTTCTCTATCTCTATACTCCTTTCCACCCCATTTTATTGACAGTGATTTTTTTGAAATATTTTCAATTAACCTGACAAGCTCCTTAAGAGAAAGTACTTCAGAACTACCAACCGCATACTCCTCATATAAAACAACTTTTGAATATAGATGAGAAACTGCCATTTCTATACAGCTCAGAACGTCATCCACATAAACTATGTTTATCTTTTGATCTCCAGCAGACAAAGCAATGGTTTCATTCGCATCTAAATTCTCAATCAAAAAAGGTATAATTTTCTTCCTGTTATCGTTTACCCCATAAGTATCAAATAACTTTAAATCAATAACTTGCAAGCCCCTGGCTTTTATATAATATTGAGCAATATCAATAAACGCCTGTTTTGTCGCCGCATAAAGATTAACAGGCTCATATTCAGCTCCATTATAGTATTGCCATGAAGTCCCTATATTGACTAATTTTTTACATCCAATAAAATCCATTGCTTCAAGTAATTGCACGCCAAATAATACATTTGAGTTTATCAGTGATTCGACCTGATCTAATTTGTGCTCACTAATATAGAGTGACGCAAGGTGTACTACAACATCAGGCTTTATTTTATCGAGGGATTTAACAAGGCCGATAGTTGTAAAATTCTCCTCAAGAGTAACAATATCTACATTCTTAAGATGATCACCGAGATTATCAACATCAGAATTCGAACGGACCGTAATGCTAACCTCATAATTCCTTTCTAATAGATAAGGTACGATACGACCACCTATAAAGCCTGTAGCTCCAGTGACTAGAATTTTCATAGGAGCCTAACCTTCATCATTAATAACAAAAGGAGTCCTAAAATCTTTAAGCGTTTCAAACGCCAAGTCTCGATCTGAAATCACAGGAGATGATATCGGCCAATTAATACTACAACTATCCCATCGTATTCCCTCATCACACTGCGGAGCATACTCAGTAGTAGTTTTGTATACCATAATGGATTCATTCTTAAGTGAACAAAAACCGTGTGCAATACCCGAGGGCAAATAAAGGATGTAGTTATTGTCACTATTAAGCTCAACTATCTGATGATCTTTAAAGGTCGGAGATCCCGCTCTTAAATCAACAAATACATCAAACACTCCACCCTTTATACAATATACTAGCTTTGCATGATCAGCAGGCGGACGTTGGAAGTGCAACCCTCTTATCACACCTTTAGCAGATGTAGTGAAGTACTCTTCTTGGAAGTGAGTATCTAGCCCAAGATCTATAAATTTACTAGACTGGAATATTTTTACAAAATCACCTCTATTATCTTGAAATACTTTAGGTCGAATAAGATAACAGCCAGGCATTTCAAGCGCCTCGATTTTCATTAAAAATTTACCCCGAAAAATTCTTCGAATTTTTCGACAATATAATCTAGTTGCTCATGACTCAGACCTGGAAATATTCCAACCCAAAACGTCTGATTCATGATTAAATCTGTATTTGTTAAAGCCCCAATCACTCGATATTGCCGACCTTCAAAGTATGGCTGACGAGTCAAATTTCCAGCAAATAATAACCGCGTACCAATATTATTCTGATCCAGATACTTAAGTAACTCTACACGATCTACACCCGCTGTATCTCTTAGAGTAATTGGAAACCCGAACCATGATGGATCAGAACCGGGAGTCGCCTCAGGAAGAACAAGGAATTCCTCTACGGAAGTTAATCCATCCTTTAGGTATGAATAATTTTGCCTCCTCTTTTCAATGAATTCAGGAAGACGCTCCAATTGCGCAACTCCACAGGCAGCCTGCATATCAGAAATTTTCAGATTATACCCAAGGTGGGAGTAGGTATATTTATGATCATAACCAAAAGGTAAAGTCCCGAGTTGTTGTTCAAACCTTTTTCCACAGGTATTATCACAACCTGGAGCACAATAACAATCTCGCCCCCAATCCCTGAAAGATTCCAGAAGTTTTTTTAGCTCATTCGACTGAGTAAATACTGCGCCACCTTCTCCCATAGTTATATGATGGGCAGGATAAAAACTAAGCGTTGCGACATCACCAAAGGTGCCTACTTTTTGACCATTGTACTCTGACCCTAAAGCATCACAGCAATCTTCAATCAACCATAATTTATATTTTTCAGTGAAAGCTTTCACCGCTGCCAAATTAAAGGTATTTCCCAAGGTGTGTGCAATCATCACCGCTTTAGTTTTGTTCGAATAAGCTTTTTCTAACTGGGTAACATCAATATTGTAGGTAGGTATTTCTACATCTACAAAAACAGGAACCAATCCATTTTGTAGTATCGGATTTACCGTTGTTGGAAAACCTGCTGCGACAGTAATTACTTCATCGCCAGGCTTTAAACTTCGATCGCCTAAAGATGGAGACGTTAAAGAGGTTAATGCCAAAAGGTTTGCAGATGAACCAGAGTTTGTAGTTAGTACATGAGTAACCCCTAAATAATCAGCCAACTTTTTCTCAAACATATCATTAAAGCGCCCCGTGGTTAACCATCCATCAAGGGACGCTTCTACCATAAGCTGCAACTCGTTGGCCCCAAGCACTTTACCTGAAGGAGGAACAACTGTCTCACCAGGGACGAAATTTTTTTTTGCATAAGCTTCATGGGCAAACATTTCAACAAGTCTTGCAATTTCTTTTCTGATTTGTTCCTGAGTCATAATATTTTGTACGATCCAACTAAATTCATATATTCATTAATTTGCTTTAGGCACAAGCTTTTTACATTCGATCTACCTTCTGCTTCCTTATGCCAGTAAACTATCTTCTCAAGAGCTTCACTTAAGCCCCAACAAGGAAACCACTTTAGTCTTGAATGTGCTTTAGAGCAATCAAGCTTAAGGTAATTAGCCTCATGTGGATGTTCTCCATTATCGATTTCCCAAATTGCATTATCACCCCATTTCTGACTCATATTTTTAACAATCCACTCTACAGGTCTTGCATCTACCTCTCGAGGTCCAAAATTCCAAGCCTCAGCCCAAATACAACCTTCATCAAATAATTTCTCCGCTAACTCTAAATATCCTGCTAACGGTTCCAACACATGTTGCCAAGGACGAATTGCATTAGGGTTACGTACAAGGACCTTTTCACCTCTTTGAAAAGCTCTGATGATATCGGGAATTAACCGATCTTCAGCCCAATCACCACCACCAATTACATTCCCAGCTCGGGCTGAAGCAATAGCTGTTCTGTGTTGTAAATATTCCTGTTTGGGAAAATAAGAGTCACGGTAAGAAGCAATAAGCAATTCTGCACAGCCTTTACTGCTACTATAAGGATCATGCCCCCCCATAGGTTCGCTTTCCCTATATCCCCACTCCCACTCCTTATTTTCATAACACTTATCAGTTGTTATCATTAGTGCAGATCTGACCGATCCACATGTTCTGATGGCTTCAAGGATATGAAGCGTACCCATAACATTGGTTTCATAGGTCTCTACCGGCTCCCGATAGGAGTAACGAACAAGCGGCTGAGCAGCCAGATGGAAAACTATCTCTGGCTTATGCTCAACAAAGATAGACTTCATTCTTTCGAGGTCTCGAATATCTCCTCTCAGACTTACCATTCCCTCGGCTACTCGTGCTTGCTCATATAAACTTGGTTTTGTAGGGGGTTCCAGTGCAACACCTACTACTTCGGCCCCTAAATTTTGTAACCAGAGAGACAACCACCCGCCTTTAAATCCGGTATGCCCTGTAATCAGTACTTTTTTCCCTTTCCAGAATGAAGGATTCATTTCCAGTTCTTCCAAGGCGCCCTTTTATTTTTCCAGAGATCTTCCAATAGATGTTTATCACGTAGAGTATCCATGGGTTGCCAAAAACCTTTGTGTTCATAAGACATCAGTTGACCTTCATTTGAAAGTTGGTTTAACGGATACTGCTCCCACACTGTATTATCATCATCAATATAATCAAGTACTTGTGGGGAAAGCACAAAAAAGCCACCATTGATCATTCCTCCATCACCTTTTGGTTTCTCCTGAAAACTAACTACCTTGTGGTCTTTAATCTCAAGAGCACCGAATCTTCCAGGTGGGTAGGTTGCAGTGAGAGTAGCTAATTTCCCATGTTTTCTATGAAAACTAATAGTTTTCGTTATATCAATATCTGATACTCCATCGCCATAAGTAAATAAAAACTCTTCTTCTTCAAATATATAGTCTTTAACACGTTTTAATCGCCCACCAGTCATAGTACTATCACCTGTATCGACTAAGGTCACTCTCCAGGGCTCTGCCCGCTTTTCATGGACTTCCATCGTATTCTGGGACATGTCAAAGGTTACATCTGATTGATGCAGAAAGTAGTTGGCAAAATACTCTTTAATTACATACCCCTTATAACCACAACAAATAATAAAATCATGTACTCCATGAGCTGAGTAGCTTTTCATGATATGCCATAGAATAGGTTTGCCTCCAATTTCAACCATTGGCTTTGGTTTCAAATCTGTTTCTTCACTTATTCTGGTACCCAATCCACCTGCCAGAATTACTGCTTTCATCCTGTTTTCCACGATTAACTACTTCCTACAAATGCATCTGAATAAAAATTTCTGATCGACAGCCCATGATTTGTAAAATCAATCCTGGCTTGATCAATCATTTCTGGAGCACCACACGCATAAACTTCGTAATCTGATAGTGAACTAAAGTCTTCTAAAACAGCCCTGTGAACAAAGCCTTTTCTTCCTCTCCAGGAATCATCTTTACCAGAGTAAACCGGCACATACATTATATTTTCATGGTTGTTTTCCCAGCTTTGGGGAAGTTCACTATAAAAACCTGCTATTGAACTTGCTCCCCAATAAATAGAAATTTTTCTATCTGAGTTTTCATCCAACAACTTTTCAACCATAGCCTTAACAGGCGCGAAACCTGTCCCACCTGCTAGAAAAATAATTGGTCGAGAGCTCTTGCGGATAAAAAATGAGCCAAAGGGGCCTTCTAACCTGAAAAGCTGGTTCGCCTTAAGCTCGTTAAATATAAGACTACTAAATCGTCCGTTTACCACCTTTCTAATATGAAGCTCGATCCCTGTATCAGAGACACAATTATTTGCAATTGAATAACTGCGTCGCTCACCACTATTAATCAAATGGATATATTGACCAGACATGTACTCAAATACTGTGCGGGGAGGCAGTCTTAATTTTATGATTGCGATATCTTTAGCAGGGTATTCAATAGCATCCACCCTGCAAGGTACCACCTTAGTTTCTATACCTTGCAATTCAGGAAAATAATCCGCTTCAATTTCGATGTTTGATCGTGGTTTAGCACAACAAGTAAGGACATAACCATTTTTTTGCTCACTCTCTGATATCCCTCCCATACATGCCTGCTGATCAACTTCTCCTTTTATCAGTTTAGATTTACACGCACCACAGCGGCCATCTTTGCATCCGTATTGCAGAATATAATTCGATAGAATTGCCGAATCCAGCAATGACCTTTGCTCAGATCCCGAAAAAGTAACATCTGAAGGTTTCAGTGTGATTGTGTATGTCATACTCATTAAATACTTGACCAGCGAAACTAAATCCCAGCTTCAGCCTTAAGCAAATCAGCCTTATCGGTATGCTCCCAGCTTAGATCCAGGTCGTTACGACCAAAATGACCATAAGCCGCTGTATCACGGTAGATCGGGTTGAGCAGATCTAGCCCAGCAATAATACCCCAGGGACGCAAATCGAAATGCTCACGAACCAGATCAACAATCATCTTGTTATCTACATGATTTGTTTCAAAGGTTTCAATGCTAATCGAGGTGGGTTTAGCCACACCGATGGCGTAACTGATCTGGATTTCACAACGGTCTGCAAGGCCTGCGGCAACAATATTCTTGGCTACATAACGACCAGCATAGGCTGCAGAGCGATCAACTTTAGAGGGGTCTTTTCCAGAGAAAGCACCACCACCATGACGCGCCATGCCGCCATAGGTATCGACGATAATTTTACGTCCGGTTAGGCCTGCATCACCTACCGGGCCACCAATCACGAAATTACCGGTGGGATTGATGTGGATCTGTGTGTTGCTGTTAATCCATTCGGCTGGAATCACTGGCTTGATGATTTCTTCCATCACGCCTTCTTTGAGGTTGGCTAGTGATATTTCAGGTGAATGCTGAGTAGATAATACAATAGCATCTACTGCCACGGGTTTACCATCCTCGTAGAGAAATGTTAGCTGACTTTTGGCATCGGGCCTTAACCAGCTTAAAGTTCCAGCGCGGCGTACGTCGGCCTGTTTTTTGACCAGTTTGTGCGCATAGCTGATAGGAGCAGGCATAAAGTTATCTGTTTCATTGGTGGCGTATCCAAACATCAGCCCTTGGTCACCAGCCCCCTGGTCTTCGTCGATGCTACGGTCGACACCCATTGCGATATCTGGTGACTGATGTCCAAGAGCATTTATCACCGCACAGGTGTTGCCGTCAAAACCAACATCTGAATTATCGTAACCAATATCTACCACGGTTTTTCTTACGATCGATTCAAAATCGATATGTGCCGAGGTTGTTAATTCACCGGCCAGGACTATCATGCCGGTTTTAGCTAAGGTTTCGCACGCGACTCGCGCATGTTTATCCTGCGAAAGTACAGCATCCAGTATTGCATCAGATACTGCATCGCAAAGTTTATCGGGATGGCCTTCTGAAACAGATTCTGAGGTAAAAATAAAAGAGTTAGACATTAATAACCACTTACAAAATTGAGTTTAAATTTAAAAAATTAATCACTACCAAATAGGTCGCGTGTATAGATCTTATCGGCAACATCCTTAATATCGTCAGTCACACGATTCGCAACAATCACATCAGACATCGCCTTAAATTCATCCAGGTCTCTAATTACCTTTGAATTAAAAAAGTCATCATCTTCAAGCACTGGTTCATATACAACTACTTCGATTCCTTTTGCTTTGATTCGTTTCATAATCCCCTGAATTGCCGACGCTCGAAAGTTATCCGAACCACTTTTCATGACCAGACGATACACACCAACTACTTTTGGGTTTCTTTCCAGTATGGAAAATGCGATAAAATCTTTACGGGTTGAGTTTGCATCAACTATTGCCTTGATGATATTACTAGGCACTTCACTATAGTTGGCTAACAACTGCTTGGTGTCTTTTGGGAGACAGTAGCCACCATATCCAAACGAAGGGTTGTTGTAGTGTGAGCCGATTCGTGGATCCAGACCAACACCTTCAATGATTTGTTTGGAATCCAGTCCATGTACTTCTGCGTAGGTATCCAGTTCGTTGAAGTATGCCACTCGTAATGCGAGGAAAGTGTTTGAAAATAGCTTAACGGCCTCGGCTTCTGTTGAGCTGGTAAAAAGTACATCTACATTTTCTTTTTGAGCACCTTCTACTAGAAGATCTGCAAACACTTTTGCTCTGTCTGATTTTTCA
>JBNKKI010000170.1:0-28055 GCA_050291745.1 Gammaproteobacteria bacterium
ATGAACATCCTTTACTCAAGTAAGAATCTTGGGAAGGATCCTATTTATGTAACAGTGATCCAAAGTTATGAGGAAATCGGAGAATGTTGGGGTAAGATTGATTCATGCCCAAACTCTAGGTTAAGTATTGTTACGTCGATGGGTGATCTTTATGAAGCTCCACAACTTTATGTGCTTCCAGTATCAAAAGGATGGGAATTTGTTTCACGCAATATTACAGGAAATGGAGAATTGATTATTAAAGTTAAAACAATTCTTCCAGGTAACAATATTGAACTAAAAGAACGAGAGTCATGGAGCGGAAAGACATACAATCTTAAATTCCGTGCTGACTCTATTCCAACATATGCGGTGCAATAAATGCTTAACAATAAGCTCCAAAGGAATCGCTCACTGCGTTCGCTCTCCTTTGAGCTTGGGCGTTAGGGCAAATAGAAACGGAGACATCTTTGGCAACCAACTACGTATTGATTGATTTCGAGAATGTCCAGCCCAGCAATCTGGGGGTTCTACAGCATCATTCGTTCAAGGTATTGGTGTTCGTAGGCGCAAATCAAGCGAAGGTTCCGTTTGATCTTGCCGCTGCCATGCAAGCGCTGGGAGACTCTGCCAAATACATCAAAATCGCTGGTTCCGGAAAAAACGCTTTAGATTTTCATGTCGCATACTACATTGGGGAACTCGCAGCAAATGAGCCAGGAGCATTTTTCCATATTATCTCCCGAGATACCGGTTTTGATCCTCTGATCAAGCATTTAAAGAGCAAAAAAATAAAGGTGCAACGCGAGCGCGATTTGGCTGAAATTCCAGTGCTTCGAATATCCACAGCGACATCGAACGATGAAAAGATATCGGCCATAGTGAAGAATCTCGCAGGTCGGGGGCAATCTCGCCCCAGGAAGGTGAAAACTCTTTCAAATACGATAAATTCGCTATTTACCGAAAACCTCTCAGAGCAGCAGTTGGCGTCTTTGGTTAAGGAGCTTGAGCAAAAACAGTACATCAAGGTGAGCAATAGCAATGTCAGCTATCACTTGCCGCAATAGCCCTAACAAACAAATACACCCGTCCCAAAAACCGCTACGCGTTTTTCGGTCGGGTGATTTGAAGCGTTAAATGCCGGTAATGGCAAAATCCAGAGACGAAATAATCTCATCCCTAAAATGGGACAATGTGCCAACCGGATTTTTTAGTTTATTTTCGAGTATCGAGGCAATTTGAGCTGTGAGAAGAAGCAATTTTTCATTCTCATATTCAATGATGGGGGTTAGCTCTTTCATTTCCTCATTTTTAAAATATGTAATTCTCCCTAGCGGAATAACAATACGGGTAGCAATTTCTGAAATTATGGGGTTTTGAATATCAACAACATATGGAAAGGCATCGCGAGTTGATGAGTTTGGGTTAATATAAACATCAAATTGGGCCATTAAAATTCCCGAAACTCGTCGCTGAAACAGCCATTCTTCTCGACAAATTCATTGTATGCTTGAATGGCGTTTTTATTTTCGGTTTTCCATTTTTCGGCTTGGCTCTCGGCAAGCTTGTCTTTTAAAGCTTGTTCCAAGGTGGCTGATAAGTTAATGTTTAAAGCTCTTGAGCGTTTTAATAAGTCACTGTTTAAACTCAAGTTTGTGGGCTTTTTGGGAGCATCGGAATCGTATAAAGGTTGCATTTTTTATCTCCAAAAATAGAGCAAATATTAATGCGCATCACTATACGCATAAACGAGGCATTTAACAAGGCGCTGCATCGGATAAAATCTCCCTGCGGTCGATTTTTCCGCTGAGCGCAGCGTTATGTGTAAGCGAGTATAAGCATGGAGTAGTCTAAAATCGACATATTCAGAGGTATTGATTTAACCGATTCGTTCGTTCTGAGTTGGTCACACGACGGCAATGAACTTACCTTTGAATTAGAGGCAAGTATTTGGCCTGACTCCGAGTATTACTCTAAACCCCAGAATGGTGAGTACACTTGTTATCGCAAAGCCGCGCTAAAGTTTACGGGCGTGCAAAGTATAAATGGCTTAAAGTCTATTAATTTGGTGCCTTCAACAACAGATCCTGATGGCTCAACTGATTATGGTAACATTGACGCATTAAGCCAAACTGAAACTGGGTTTAACCTATCTGGCGATTTTGGCTCAGTAAATATAGTGGGCGGGGAGCTTTGTTTTGAAGTTCACACATAACAAGGTGCTGTTTCGGATTGCTTTTCCGCTGGCGCTCCAAAGCAACCGCAAAGCGCGGCGTTGAGACAAATAACTCAGAGATATGACCCAGATGGATGAAGAAGATTTCAAAATACATCAATGCTCATCACTACCAAAGGAAGGTGTTGAAGTCATATTTTCCCGGAACGGAATGGATGGCTATGATAGTGTATGGAATCTAATCATACGAAGAGAGTCCACGGAGACCGATCTTGAAAATAACCATTATCTGGAAGAAGCTGGCGAAACAATTTGGGAAACCATTTTAGAAATATCACATTGCCCATATTGTGGCGAACACCTCGACAACTCAGGAACAATTTGTGAAGGTAAGTTCTTACATCGAGATTGCTCCGGTTACTCAATGAAAATATTGTGATAACAGCTCATAACAATTGCTTTATGTCGCCAGTAAAAAAACGCTGGCTCGGACTTGCGTTCCGCTGCGCTGCACGCAAGCCGCTTATGCTAAGCGTTATATGCCTGTAAAAAGCAGATCAATCGCCGAAATAATTTCTGTTCTGAATGCTTCAACTTCTGTCACCTGGGTTCGAAGCATGGATTCAGGAACGGCTGTGATTTGATGGGTTAAAAGCACAAACTCTTTATCACCTATCTTTATTAGCGGGCAAAGCTTTTTTGCGTCTCTGTGCTTTATTGAAACGGGTGTTGAAAAAGGTATAACTACTCTTGAGTTAAGTTCATCGAGCAAGTCATTCTGAACATTTAGAAAATAAGGGTATGTTTTCCTGGTAGCCTTATCATCATTTTTATAAACCGAGAATTGACTCATTAGAAATCCCTAAATGAATCAGAAAATAAACCATGTTTTTCAACCAATTCGTTTAATGCTTCGATGGCTTCCTTATTCTCACTTTTCCATTTTTCACGCTCACTTTGTCGTAATTGCTGCACTAGCGCTTTCTCAAGTGTGGCAGAGAGATTTATTTTCTTCGCGCGGGCCTTTGAAAGTAAGTCGCTGTTTATACTTAAGTTTGTTGGTTTTTTTGGGGCTTTTGAGTCATAAAATTGTGGCATCAGAGCTTGCCTCCTAAAATTAATGCGTATAGCCTATGCGTATAATGAGTCTACATTGTAAGTCAGCATATAACAAGGCAAATCACACGGATGCCAAAACCGCCACTTCGCTCTGGTTTTGTCCCCGGTGTTAACTTCAACCTAGATTCCGCAGTTGACCGCTCGCAATAGAGATTACCCCACTGTTTCATAAATCATTACTGTTGATGTGTATAATCACCCAATCGGTGAATCCCGCTACGAACTGAATTGTACGTTTGAGGCGGCGTATCTCTTCGTTGTAACTCCTTGGAATAGCTCGCTATTCCGCGTCCTTACGCCTTGATCTACACCACCTCAAACGCACACTTCAGCTCGTCCAACTGCGAATTCTAGGTTCAACCTGGATTCCGCAGTTGACCGCTCGCATTAGAGATTAATCCACTTTTTCATAAACCATTACAGTTGATGTGAATAATCACCCAATCGGTGAACTGGAATACAGGCAAGACGGCAGTCGGATTTAGTCTAATCTCGCATTAATACGAGATTAAATAAAGAATCTTAGGCGTTTCACACATAACAATCCCTGTTTTTGGAAAACAGGATTTACGTAAAAAATAAATAACACATGACGATTTGAAGTGAATTCAGCAGAAATTTAATAAAAAAGTATAAATTAGCAATATTTAGTGGGCCTGGTATCGGAAAATATAATTTTTATTAACTATACTCGATTATAAATATAGATATTTTTATAAAATATAAGGTCAAAAAATAGGTGTCAAATGTTCAAAAAAATTAATATAGGCACTTTACTTGGGTTCAGTTTTACTATTATTTTATTGATAGTAACTTTAGTGAATATTCCAGTTGTTATATCAACGGTTAATTCTGTCGTCCAATCGGCAGAAGAACGTGAACTTAAATCTTTATTTGATACCGCCACAATGGAGATTCAGTCTGAAGGTCACCTGGCGAATGCACTGGCCTCTACTATTGCCAGCATCGATGTTTTTAATGAAATGTTTGCCAATCAGGATAGAGAAGGACTTTCTAAAAATCTTGAAGGGGTCTATAAAAAGATAAAAAAAGATTATAATGCACGACAGTTTCAATATCACTTACCTCCTGCAACATCCTTTTTACGTCTTCATAAGCTAGAAAAATTTGGAGATGATTTATCATCATTTCGTAAAACTGTCATTGCCACAAATAGTGAGAAAAAAAATGTAGTCGGTCTTGAAAAAGGTGTGGCCGGGCTTGGTATTAGAGGAATATCTCCGGTTTTCTTTGAGGGCAGGCATATTGGTTCAGTAGAATTTGGAATGTCTTTCGGGCAACCATTTTTTGAAAATTTTAAAAAAAGACATAACGTAGATATTTCACTTTATATTAGTGATGGTGCTAAATTTAAAACCTTTGCATCTACGCTTGAAGGCGATCCACTTTTAACAACAGAGCAGTTGAACACAGCATTGAAGTCAGAAGTTATTGAGGATTTATCAATAAATGATCAGGATATTGCTGTTTATGCCTATCGAGTAAATGATTATGCTGGTAATGCAGTAGGTGTCATAGAAATAGGTATGGACCGAAGTCATTATGTTGCAACTATCGCCGATGCAAGAAACCTTGCAATCATAATAGGTGTGGCCGCTTTAATATCCGGTTTAATCATTTCCAGCTTTATAGGTCGAATGATTAGTGGTCCGTTAAAATCTACAGTTGAAGCTATGAATGAAATTGCTGCTGGTGGAGGTGATCTTACACGTCGTCTTGATGAATCAGGTGATAACGAAATCACCCGGCTCGGAAAAGCCTTTAATAGCTTTGCAGAAAAAGTCCGTGTCACTGTGAGTAAGGTGAGTGGCTCAACGTCACAACTTGCTGCAGCTGCAGAAGAAATGTCAACCATAATGGAAGATACCAGTCGTGGCACTCAGCAACAACAATCTGAAACAGTACAGGTTGTCGCAGCAATGAATGAAATGACTTCTACAGTACAGGAAGTTGCTCGTCATGCTAATAATGCAGCAGAAGCGGCCAATAAAGCTGATAAGGCATCTGTTGAGGGTAAACAGGTCGTGATTAATACCATGAAGGCTATAGAAGCTCTTTCATCAGAAGTTAATTCAGCAGTAACTGTAATTGGACAGCTTGAACAGGATAGTGAAAATATCGGTTCAGTACTTGATGTAATCAGAGGTATAGCTGAACAGACTAATTTACTGGCCTTGAATGCTGCTATTGAGGCAGCCAGAGCTGGCGAACAGGGTCGTGGTTTCGCAGTAGTAGCAGACGAGGTACGTAATCTGGCCAGTAAAACCCAGCAATCTACTCAGGAAATACAACAAATGATTGAAAGACTCCAGGATGGAGCACAAAGTGCCGTTAAGGTGATGGATGAGAGTCGATCCAGAGCGGAAAACAGTGTTAGTCAGGCTGGACAGGCAAATATTTCACTGGAAGAAATTGCCAGTTCAGTATCACTGATTAAAGATATGAATGCTCAAATCGCGGATGCATCTGAGCAACAAAGTAGTGTAGTCGAAGAGATTAATAGAAATATTGTTAATATCAGTGGAATTGTTGAAAATACAGCTAAAGGTGCTGGTCAGACCGCTCAGGCGAGTGAAGAATTATCACGCTTGGCTGCTGATTTACAATCATTAGTGAGTCAGTTTAAAGTTTAAAGGGAAGCTTTCATTATTCAGCTACAGAATAAAACTCTGGTTAGAGAAGTTGAACCTGGATTCCGCAGTTGACCGCTCGCAATAAAGGTTAACCCAGTGTTTCATAAACTATTAAAGTTGATGTGTATAATCACCCAATCGGTGCATTCCGCTACGAACTGCGGGTTCCAGGATTAAAGTAACATACTTGCCTTGACACAATTTAAAATAGAGTAATCATATTTCTGTTGCAGGTTATCATAGACATTTTTTAGACGGAAATTTTCTTCATTAGCTTCCAGCTCCATGGCATATTTAATATCTTCCAGTTCATTTTTATCCAGCTGAACAACATCTTCCAGTTGAATAATATCTGCTTCTATAGCGCTACTTAAATGATTGTAAATAGTGTTAATAGATATTTCCCTGTCTTTAGCTATTTGTTCAGGTTTAATTCCCCGCTTAAATTGTTGTAGAGTCAGGTTGATGGTGTCGCTTAGAAAATTATCTAAACTTTCTTCCAATGGATATTGTGATACAACTTTCAGTATATCTGCGCCATATAATTCAAGTTTCTTTGTACCTATACCGGAAATGTTTTCCAGTTGATCAAGAGTGCCCGGTCGTCTGGAACAAATTTCCTGTAAAGTTTTATCATGTAAAATAACAAAAGGTGGTACACCCTGATTATCGGCCAATTGTTTACGTAACTCCCTCAAGGCATCGAATAACTCCTGGTCGGCTAGTCGTACTTTTGATTTTTTATCTTTAGATTTTTCCTTAAATAATTCGACCTGCTGTTTTCGAAGTAATAATGTTTCTTCACCTTTTAATAGTGGTTTGCAAACTGGATCGAGCTTAATAGCACCAAAACTGTCCACATCACTGCTAATATAGCCCAATGCAATTAACTGACGGTAAATACTATGCCACTCGGCATTAGATAAAAAGGAGCCAATGCCAAATGTACTAACTTTGTCATGACCATTTTGTATTATTCGTGGATGATCCTTACCAAGTAATACATCGATGAGATAATTTACGCCAAACCTCTGACCTGTTCGAAAAATGCATGACAGAGCCATTCTCGATGCTTCAGTTGCATCCCAGGTTTCCGGGGGAGAAAGGCAGTTATCACAATTGCCACAGGGTTTATCTGTTGCTTCATCAAAGTAATTGAGTATAGTCTGGCGTCGACAGCGGGTTTGTTCACATAAGCCTAACATGGCTTCCAGTTTTTGATGAACATTACGTTTGTGACTTTCATCAGCATCAGTATCCTGTGTCATCTGGCGTAAGGTAATAACATCCTGCAAACCATAAGCCAGCCAGGCACTGGCGGGTTGACCATCACGCCCGGCACGACCTGTTTCCTGATAATAGGATTCGATGTTTTTCGGTAAATTTAGATGAGCTACAAATCTTACATCCGGTTTATCTATACCCATGCCAAAGGCAATAGTTGCAACAATAATAATATTTTCTTCCTGAAGAAAACGTTTTTGATTAAGCGCGCGTGTCTCTTTGTCCAAACCTGCATGATAAGGCAGAGCATTACGACCTTTCTTTGATAGCCATTCAGCTGTGCTTTCTACCTGTTTTCTTGACAGGCAATATATAATGCCCGCATCCTCCGGATGATTTTTTTCAATAAAGTTCCAGAGTCTTTGCCTGTTGTTCTGTCCTTCACTGATCTGGTAAAAAATATTGGGACGATCAAAGCTATGAATAAATTTTTCAGCCTGTTGAAGGTTTAACTGTTGTTCTATTTCATGTCGGGTACGTTTATCAGCTGTGGCTGTTAATGCTATACGTGGTATTTCAGGAAATAAATCATGAAGCCGATAGAGGTTTTGATAATCTCTACGGAAATCATGACCCCATTGCGATACACAATGAGCTTCATCAATTGCAAACAGGGATATTTCACTTTGCTGTAACAATTGAAGAAAATCTTCGGTCATTGCCCGTTCAGGAGCAACATACAGTAAATCAATTTCGCTATTGAGTAATTGCTGTTTAACCCTGTACTGCTGTTCATTCGTCAATGTTGAATTCAAAAACGAAGCTTTCACTCCATTTTGTTCCAGAGCATCTACCTGATCCTGCATTAAAGCAATAAGTGGTGAAATAACGATTCCTACACCCTGTCTGATAATGGCGGGGATTTGATAACAGACTGATTTTCCACCACCTGTAGGCATTAAGACTAGAGCGTCCTGACCATTAATCAAAGTGTCAATTATTTTCTGTTGTTGAAAGCGAAAGCTTTCATAGCCAAAGTGACTGTTTAGTATTTCCAGAGCTTGAGACATGCTAAAATAATAATCCTTATGAATAATAAAATGTAGATATGAACTGTCCTTGTCAATCAGGTGAAAACTACGACTTATGCTGTGGTCGTTTTATATCACATCAGGCGCTTGCTGAAAATGCCTTACTGTTGATGCGGTCCAGGTTTTCAGCTTATGCTTTAAATGAGCTGGATTATCTCAGGGAAACCTGGCATCAGCAATATCGACCGCTTAACTTACAGATCGATGATGGAATAAAGTGGTTAAACCTTATTATTATCGATTATAGTTCGCAGGATATTCATGCTGAAGTCGAGTTTGAGGCATTGATGTTAGTGAATCAGAAAGTTGAGGTATTACATGAAAAAAGTCAGTTTTTACTGGAAAACGGCCAATGGTTATATACAACTGGTGAAATGATGCAGCCATTAACACAGCCGTTTAAACCTGGTCGAAATGACTCTTGCCCCTGTAATAGCGGCTTAAAGTTTAAACGGTGCTGTGGTAAATAGGCTATATAGTGCTGGGCATTTACTCAAAGTGAGGAAAAATTTTATTTTCTTCAAATTCGATTCGATCACAGACTAGTTTGAACATTTCCTTCGATTCTTCAACATATTTTGCGTGTTCACTTTCTGAATGTGGTTTACGGCACCAGTCTTTCTTATAGGAGTTAAAGATACGTTTTAATTCCTGTGAGTTGCCAAGAAATTTATCTGCCAGCTTATCTCCTTCATGGGTATGTTTTTTAAGTAAATCACGATAAATTGATCGATCTTCATGTGACATGTGAGCGTTAACTTTTTTGGTAAATCTATCTATTAATTCGCAGACAATACTGTTATTGCTAAGGCTGTAATGAATAACTGCTACATTAAGAATTTCACATAAATCTCTTATTTCTTTATTTTCAGCCCTGAATTCTGCTACTGGAATCATTGTTAAGCCTCCGGTTATGATTCAACTAATTTTAAAACGTCTCAATAGTGCTGAGACCTGTTAATTAGTATAGTATTCAGGGTCAAAAAAATCTGATGAATTATGGATTTAGATAAAATAATTTTGAGTTATATCATGATCCTGGATTCCGCAGTTGACCGCTCGCAATAAAGGATAACCCGCTGTTTTATAAGCCATGACAGTTGATGCGTATAATCACCCAATCAATGCATCCCGCTACGAACTGAATTGCAGGTTTGAGGCAGCGAATCTCTTCGTTGTAACTCCCTGGAATAGCCGGCTATTCCGCGTCGTTACGTCTTGACCTTCACCATCTCAAACGTACAATCAACTCGTCCAACTGCGGATTCTAGGTTAAAGCACTTCGGTATCGATAAATTACGGATTTAATGAAATCAATTATTTAGTGAATTAATGAGAGAAGCTAACTTCTCAAGAGCTTTTTCAGTTTCCTGATTCCATGGAAAACCACAATTGATACGGATGTAATTTTTAAATTTTCTTGTTGCAGAAAATAACATACCCGGAGTGATGCCAATATTTTGTAGCAGAGCTTCATTATAAACTTCGAAACAATTAATATTTCGTGGTAATTCAATCCATAACACAAAACCACCCTGAGGGTCTGATATTCGTGTACCCGGTGGAAATAAACGTGAAATCATAAAACGGGCTTTTTCGACCTGTGAGCGAAATGTTTTTCTAAGTCTAATTAAATGGCGATCATATTGGCCGCTTCTGAGAAATTCAGCGATTGCTAATTGCTGAATGGAAGCAGATGCAGATGAAGAAGCCTGTTTCCATTCAAGTAATTTTTCATGATATTGTCCACCGGCAATCCATCCCATACGAAAGCCCGGTGCCAGAGTTTTGGAAAAAGAGGAGCAGGACAGTACCATATCCTTCTTATCATAACACTTGGCTATACCCGGTCGATCATTACCAAAGTAAAGATCACCATAGACATCATCCTCTATTAAGGGGATTTGCTGATCATTAAGTATTTTAACTAATTGCTTTTTATTGCTTTCCGGCATCAGAGAACCATTAGGATTATTGAAATTGGGTACCAGCAACATGGCAGTGATATCCATTGTATCCAGTGCATATTCCAGAGATTCAATATCTACTCCTGTTTGTGGATGGCTATCGATTTCAAGGGCCAGCATACCCAGCTTTTCGATCAGGCGTAAAACAGAAAAATAAGTGGGTGATTCAACGGCAATAATATCACCACGTTTAGCGACAGTTTGTAATGCAAGTGACAGTGCTTCAGTTGCACCATTGGTAATAATGATGTCTTCGGCGGAAAGTGATAAACCAATTTTGCTATATTGAATAGCAATTTGTGAACGCAATTTATGATGCCCCGGGGGAAAACAGTAGTCCATGCAAGATGCCGGGTGACGGCTCAGGATCGCTTTTGTCTCCCGCATCAATGCTTTGTAAGGCATTAATTCCATAGCGGGTCTGGCCGCTGCAAATGGTGCGATTTCCGGGTTATTTGAAATTGTAAAAACTTCTTCAAATAATTGGCCAAAGCGAACTTTACGAGGTTGGCAGCTAGCAGAAATAATAGGTTTCGGGGTTTCAATAGTCTGTTTGAGCTGACTATTGATATAAAATCCGGATTGAGGTCGAGCGATTAATACACCTTTATCTTCAAGTGACAGGTAAGCCTGGTTAACCGTTGAGATACTGACCTTAAGTGTACTACTTAATTTACGTAAAGAAGGGGCTCGATCTCCTGGTTTCAGGGTACCTTTATCTATCAATTGCAGGATGTATGTGGAAACCTGGTCATATTTAAAGCGATCCTGATCACTTTTTACTGCAATAGCCATAACAATGCCTTAACTGTACTGATTAAATTTTTAATAAATTGTAACTGTTATAGTGACAGTTTAGCTACTATTATTTAATCATCGTAAACAAACCGCCAATTAATACTTTTTGAGGGAGTAGCTATGTCAACTTTAATTTTGCAGCAAAAACATGAAATCAACTTATTTGTCAAAAAGATAGAGTCGGTACAAATGTTGATCCAGTTATGGCTTGATCGTCATCATCAACGCAAGCAGCTTGCTCAATTAGATATGGTTCAGTTAGAGGATATGGGCTTAACTGTAAGCCAGGTTAATGAGGAAATCAGAAAGCCATTCTGGAAATAAACAACCTGAAAAAATAACCCAGTATCAAATCCCCTCAGATACTGTTTTTTAGCCCGCTAATTTAGTGGGCTTTTTTTGTCTAACTGGAAATTTCAGTATTTTCCAGAAACGTAAAACAGTTATTGGACGATCATTTTATTATTGTTTCTAATCACTATGTCTGTCTGCTTGTGATTAAAAATGAATTTTTTATATGAAAAAACTTTGCTGATTCCAGCAATGATGATTCTATCTCTTTATATTGCTGGAGAAAGTATGGCTTTGGAAATGGAAAAGGAAAGTGCAGGCTGGTCGATATATGTTGAAATGATCTATTTGCATTAGGAAATCGGGATTATGATTATACAGGCGGGGGCGCTTTAAAATTATCTGGAGCAAGACTCAAAAAAGGAATGCTGTCATTAGATAATATTTTAGGAGAGGTGGATGAGAGTTAATTCGTTTTGAAAGTTTATTTAATACAAAAAAATACTTTACCAGACATAGTATGGAAATGGGTTTTACTTTGTTTACTCCTGAAGATTTAACCTGGAAAAAAACAGTTGAATCATGAAAGTCCAGGTAATACCTTAATGCAGCTGATAAAATCAAAAACACAGTCTTCACCAATCAGCTGATTACAGTATTTTTGATTTCTCGGCAATTGCTCCTGCATTGCTCTAATTACAGTCATTCCTGGCTTAGTCCAGGCACATTAATCTGTTATGCATCTTTTTCACGTTCAATTGATTTTTCCCGGTTTAATACTATCGCTGAGTTAAGCAGCATCAACTTAGTTATCAATTTATAACTGCTTTATCTTTGCGCTTCAATTTTTCAAATCATTTTTGAAGTTTAATTTTATCTCGAAAAATTAAGTTTAAATTAAGCTAAACAGTATAAGCTTCAAAGAAGTTTTACTTCCATAATCTATTATCATTTTAAAAAGAAGGTATTTATGAAACAGTTAATAAGCCTAAGTCTCAGTGCATTTATTATTTTTATATCATTTCATGTAGAAGCTAATGAAACTATTAATCAGTTAGAAAAACAGTTTCAGCAACAGGGAGCGACAGCTTTTAGCGCTGAAAATGGAAAAATGCTGTGGACAACAAAACATAATGATCCAAAAACAGGAAAGCAGAGAAGCTGTACAACTTGTCACGGAACCGATTTAACTAAATCAGGACTGCATCAACGCACTAAAAAAGTTATTGAACCAATGGCTCCTTCAGTTAATCCTGCCAGATTAACTAAAATTAAAAAGGTAAATAAATGGTTTCTGCGTAACTGTAAGTGGACTCTAGGCAGAGAATGTAGTGCACAGGAGAAAGGTGATATATTAGCTTATCTGAAAGGGCTTTAACGGTAGTATTATTTCAATTTTAAATAGCTGTAAAATTGCATTGTTATGATAATTTTTAACGGTATATACTATGCGCTCATTTTTTGACAGATAAGGGAAATTATAATGAACACATTTTTAAAAATCGGTTTACTGACTATTGGCCTGAGTTTGAGTATGCCCGGCCTTGCAGCAAAAGATCCTAACAAAACAGCGATCAAGGCAAGACAGGGTGAGATGCAATTAAGATCCTTTTTTGCAGGTCCATTGTTTGCAATGGCTAAAGGTAAAATGGAATATGATTCAGCTAAGGCCAGTATGTTGGCAGATAATCTTGTCAAATTACTGGATATTGATATGGGTGCTTCCTGGGTGAAGGGAACGGACAATGAAAATTACCCGAAGGCGACCACTTCTTTGCCTAAAATCTGGACGACTTATCCTGAGATCGGTAAGTATGGCAAAAAGTATGCTACAGCTGTTCGTGAACTTGCCGCAGTAGCCGGAAAAGGTCAAAGTGAACTTAAGAGCAAGATTGGTGCATTGGGCAAATCCTGCAAAAGTTGTCATGATGATTTCCGTGAGAAAAAATAATTAACTAAAATTGTGCCACAGCTAAAATTAGAAAAAGTCTGGGACCCGGTGACCCGATTGTGGCACTGGGTTCTGGCATTGATTGTTATTATCAACTGGGCCATTGGCGAATTTATGTCATTTGATACGATTGCATGGCATTTTTACCTTGGCTACGTGGTATTAGGTTTGTTGGCGTTTCGAGTGTTTTGGGGTTTTATTGGCCCTCGACCGGTACGCTGGAAATCTCTATTAGTGCGCCCAGGAGAAATACTGAGCTATCTAACAAAAATTTTAAACCGTCAACCCAGTGGAACACCCGGACACAATCCAGCTGGTTCACTATCCGTACTTGCTTTGCTTATGGTTTTGATGGGACAGGCTGTAAGTGGTCTATTCATTGAGTCTGATGATTTTTTTGAATCAGCACCTTTAGTCAGTTATGTTAGTGAAGCTGTGGTAAATCTTTTTACCTGGTTACACCATTCATTTGCTGAAGTATTGTTTGTGCTGGTAGTTTTGCATCTGGCTGCCATCGTTTTTTATCGGTTGTGGAAATCTGAAAACCTCGTTAAGCCAATGATTACTGGCTGGAAGTGGGTGCGGGTTGAAACTTCAGAGCAAATGAACAAAGAAACCGGAGCGGATTCAAAATAGTCCTTATCAGAACTTTATTTAAGTAAATTCTGATCAAATCAAGATTATTTATGCGGGATGAATACCCTGATTCATCCTGAAATTCGCAGCAATATAGTGGTTCGTTGTTCACTTCAACCCGAGTTCGATAAAATCAGAACATTTCTATTAAGGTATAAATTCTATGCAAGCAAGCTCGTCGTTTATATCTGAATTTTAGGTCAACCAGAATTAAGCAGAAGTTTTTTAGGCAAAAAAAACCCGGTAGCGTTAATTCGTGGTGATATATCCTAATAGGGTGTATCACCACGAACTCCGAACCGGGTAAAGGGAGGAATTCTTGTGCAGCTATCTGACCATTAAAGCTAGTTTAGCTATTGGCCCTGCAGATGTGTATAAGATAGAGCAATTATTGCGACCTAACAATTGATAAATATTTGGGGCTTTGGTGAGAAAAATTCATCAATTCAAAATAATCCACGTATATCGGCTTCGGTGATAGAACCGGCAGCACCTACCGCTTTTTTACGTAATATTCCATTCTTATCAATAAGAAATTTCATTGGTGTTCCCTTGATGAAATAAAAAGTATCATCTGCTACTTTAACAGCTCCTCTATCGTTAATCAGATTTTTAAAAAGAGGAACTTTGTAGCCCTGTTTATCAGCCCAGTCCTGACTGACCTGAGGGTCTTCGGCTACAGAAAGTGTGATGAACTGAACATCGGCTTCATTTTTAACCGAGTCGTATAGTGCCTGATATTCGGGCCACTTAGCTCGGCATACACCGCACCAGGTCGCCCATAACTTAACTACAATCACCTTGCCTTTGTATTCTGATAATCGTGATGTCTTTCCTTCAGGGGTTATAAATGTGATATCAGGGAAGGCTTCATTCATACGATCAAAGCTTTCTGGTGGAGGAGAAGCTACTGCAATGTTAATTGACAGGGCTAACAGGATTAAAATATAAGCTTTCATGGTTGAATTCCAGTTTAGTAGAAAGGAAAACAATATGACTATTTAATCAACTAAAGAGTTCATTTGATGCTAATAGTGAAATCCACGCATAGATGAAAGCTGGAATATAGTGGTAATAATGTGGCTTTATATGATTAGAGTTGAGAGTGAGGGATAGTTTTCTTTGACATTCGTAGAATTAAACTGTAAAAAGTTTGATCTGGAATCCGCAGTTGGACGAGTTGATTGTGCGTTAGAGGTGGTGTAGATCAAGGCGTAACGACGCGGAATAGCCAGCTATTCCAGGGCGTTACAACGAAGAGATTGCCACCTCTAACGTACAATTCAGTTCGTAGCGGGATGCACCGATTGGGTGATTTTTCCAGGATTATACACATCAACTGTCATGGTTTATGAAACAGTGGTTTAAGCTCTATTGCGAGCGGACAACTGCGGAATCCAGGTTTAAAGATGGGTATAAACTCATTATTAATAATTTTTTCGGAGAGTAATATATGAAAACAGCAAAGAAACTATCTGGTGTTGCACTGGCAGCCACAGCTGCAACTTTACTATCGATTGCTCCATTAGCTGCATCTGCAAGTGATCATGGTAAATCAGAAAGTAAGTGTGTCGGTGGTAACAGTTGTAAAGGTCAGAGTTTTTGCCACACAGCTACAACTTCCTGCGCTGGACAGAATTCCTGTAAAGGACAGGGCTGGATTAAAGCGACTAAGGCTGAATGTGACGAAAAAGGTGGTAAAATCGAAGGCTAAGTCAATAAAAGGAAATTTCTAAAAACCTTAATTCTTTCCTGAAATTAACCCTTCACTGAAGTAAGGTTTTTAGAGCTCCCTTTATTCTCTCCAGTCCATAAGAGAACCAGTCATTTTAATCTGGTCAAAATCAGATTTATTTCTTCAATCATTGATTCTATTTCAGCAGATACGGGTATTTTCTGATTTTATCTATGGGTCAGGCTATCCATTAATTCAAATAATTCGAGACTGGCTATTTCAGCCTGTTTAAACATATTTTTTACTTCTGCAGCATTGTCAGCAGGGTTGCCGGAAGAAGATAGATTTAATGCATTTTTAATGCTGCTATGCACCAATGCATGAGGTGTATTTAATCTATCGTAGGCAGGAATATCTGCAAAGCTGGCTTTACCTTCAGATAAATACCATTGACCAAATTGACAATTAGTATGATCTGATAAATTTGTTTCCGTTTGTTTTAAGATGACAGATCTATATCCTGATTGTTTGAATTTAATATGATCCAGTTTTGCCGTATTGAGATATATTTGATGGGTGGCATTCTTCGTATCATTTGCAATTATATTAAGATCTTCTTTTAAAGAACTAAAACTTTTCTGAAATTCATCAAGAATTTTGGCAGAATCTTCTGAAGCAGCATTGATATTCAGGCTGTCTTCAACCATTTCTTCGGTATTTTCTTTTAATTGATTAATATTTTTTTCTATATCCAGTGTTGCTTTTTCAGTGTTGGCAGAAAGTGTCCTGACTTCATCGGCAACAACTGCAAAACCTCGACCATGTTCACCTGCTCTTGCGGCTTCAATGGCAGCATTTAAAGCCAGTAAATTGGTTTGTTCAGAAATGGTTTTAATAAGCGTAACAACGCTATCTATTTCATCCATTTGCCGGTGTAAATTATGCGAGTTTTCTTCCGATTTTCCTGCTAATACTTTAATGTTTGCGATAGTGTCAGAAACTTTGATGTTCTGGCTGGTCATTGCATCGATATATTGATCGGCTCTGGTATTTAAGTTGATAATTTCCTCAAGATATTCTTTATTAGATTCCAGTCCAATTTGAACAAGTTTAATATTACTATTTGAATTATCGATAGATGAGTCTATCAGTGAAGTAATTAACTCATTTTCCTGTTGTTTAGCCTGCATCTCCTGAATGTGCTGTTCAGAGTTCTGTGCATGCTCGATAGCTTTTTCGGTCGCTATTGAGGCGTTATCAAGCAATTTGTTAATGATATGACCGATTTCACCAATTTCATCCTGAGCTGGAATATTTATTCTGGTTTTAACGTCTCCAGAAGACAGAATATTGTTAACCTCAACTCCCAGACGAGAAATACTGTTCACAATGTTTCGTATGATTAACGTTACCAGAGAAACAATTATGAAAGCCAGAAGTCCGCCTTTTATAACGAATGAGGAAAGACTGCTGTCCAGTAATTCGCTATATTGCTGGTTAGTTTTTAAGCTAAGCGCTTTAATTGACTGAGTGATTTTCTGGGTTTTAAATTTAAGATCCCGCCACACTTTAAGACGATTATTTAAATCATCTTTAGTAAGAGGCTGTGTTTTTACTTTTTCATTTAATTGTTTTGCGATAGTAATAAAAGCAGTAAATTCAGTTTTTAAATCTTCATGGACTTTTTCATTAAGTGCCTTTAATTGATCCATGCTTTTGCTTATTTGTTCAACAGCCATTGACATCGATGTTTTCGCTTTATCGCTCTGGCTAATATATACAACTCCAGAAGCACTGTTGAACAATAAGCCGCTCTTGATAATATCATCTAGCGTTGATTTCTGTTCAGATAATCCATGACTTATAAAGTAACTGTCATGTAACTGATTCATGGAGTGATAAGTCGTCAACCCCATCCAGAAAAATCCTGTTAAGGTAATTAAGGAAATTAAGATGCTTTTTTGAGATATAGATAAATTGACAGGCATGCTTTTTCTCTATCAGTAATTCATTTTTGAATATATTGCATAGAATACATATATAGCTCTTAAACCGGTAACTACAAATAAAATATTATAATTTCCTTTGCGGGATTAACCTGGGTTAAACCTGGATTCCGCAGGTGAGTGCTCGCAATAGAGGTTAACCCGCTTTTTTATAAACCATGCCAGTTGATGTGTATAATCACGCAGTCGGTGCACCCCGCTACGAGCTGAATTGCAGGTTTGAGGCGGCATGTCTCTTCGTTGTAACTCCTTGATCTACACACCTCAAGCGCACAATCAACTCGTCCAACTGCGGATTCCAGGTTTAATTTGTAGTTACAGGGTGAAATTGTGAAAAATTTGAGTAAGTGTAAATGATTCTTAATTAAACCCCATAATTTCATAGTGATATTCAGTGGAGAGCTCAAAATACAATTACACTGTTTAAAATTGTGCTATAAGTATAATTAGTATAGGGGGCTTCAAAATTTAAATATAGGTAAGATATCAGTTAAGTAACAATATTATCAATTTCATTTTTCGCTAAGCTTTCTTATACATGGACTTCTAATGGAGTCGCGGTGCTTTCGGCACCGCTTCGGTGAATGTTGTAGTGCTCACCTCTTAATTTAACGTTAGGCTACAATTCGTAAGGAGAAGGAAAATGAGTAAGAAAGAAATATTAGCGCATTTACGCAGTGCTAAATCGGGTCATATTCAATGGCGTGCATATGCACAGGCTCTTGTTGCCGGTATCCCTATCGAGCAGGATCATGTACCGGTAGTACATACAAATTGTAAATTTGGTAAATGGTATTATGGGCCTGGACAGCAATTGTCATCTCTGAGTTCATATAGTGCAATAGATGCTCCACATGAAATGCTCCATCAAATTTACATGAAAATATTCAAACTTCTGTTTGGTAAAGATGAAAGATCAGGTTTTGAGAAACTGTTTGGTTCTAGTGCAAAACTAAAGCAGGAACATCAGGAAGAAGCTGATGAATTAATGCTGAGATTATTGTCAATTTCCGAGACGCTTTTAGAAGCAATTACTCTACTTGAAGAAGAAATTAAAGAAATGTCTGAAGAAGAGTTAGCTAATATTTATTAAACCTGGATTCCGCAGTTGACCGCTCGCAATAGAGGTTAACCCACTGTTTCATAAGCCATGACAGTTGATGTGTATAATCACCCAAGCGGTGCATCCCGCTACGAACTGAATTGCAGGTTTGAAGCGGCGTATCTCTTCGTTGTAACGCCCTGGAATAGCTGGATATTCCGCGTTGTTACGCCTTGATCTATACCACCTCAAGCGCACAATCAACTCGTCCAACTGCGGATTCCAGGTTAAAAGATCCTGACTAATGCACTAAAATCGCCCGCAAATGATCGCGGGCCTGAACCCTGTAAACAATTTGTTGTTTATTCGATAAATTATGCTCATTCCGGCCCTGGCTGGATTACTGATAAATATTATCTATACTATGTGTCTGATTAATCAGCTGCCCTTAACCAGACACTGGTGTCATGAAAAGCCGCTCCTCCTGCAGGAAACCCCGGTTCTGAAGAAGTCAGTGCATTGATACCAATACCTTCAATAAAAGCACTATTCGGCCAGAGTCCCTCAACGATAATAGTGTCGGAGTGCTGACCTGTCACTGCTTCAGCAACGAGCAAAATAGAAGCGTTGTCATTTCCTATACGGACGGTATCTCCATCTTTAACAGCAATACTATTTAATACATCAGCATGAATTAAAGCCTTGGGTTGAATTTCTTTTTTACAGGAAGTCATAGTTTCGTTAAAACTGCTATTGAGAAAATTTTGTGCTGGAGCTGTCACTAATCGAAAGGGCTTCTGCTCCGATTTCTCATCGGTCACTGCCCAATGGTCTGGAAAGGAAGGCATTCCCGGTCCCACGCTTCCCAGGGCAGCCCAGTCAGCTTTAAAATGAAATTTACCATCCTCATGCATGAAGCCATTAAGAAAGTGAGAGTCTTCAAAAGATGTGCTGACATCCAGCCCTCGTTGATCATAAATTTGCCCGGCTGTAGGATAGTTCGATCGAAGTAGAGATTCTTCCAGAACTTCCCAGGCACTCATTTCATCGGCCGGATTGTTAAGCCCGAGACGCTTAGCCAGAGCACTAATCAATTCATGATTGGAGCGACATTCACCCGGTGCTGAAACGAGCTTTTTGGCAACTTGCAGGACAGCATGTCCACCCGGGCAATATATATCTTCATGCTCCAGAAACATGGTGGCAGGTAATACTATATCGGCCATTTGCGCAGTCTCAGTCATGAACTGTTCGTGCACACAGACAAACAAATCTTCGCGCGCAAAACCTGCTTTGACTTTGCTTGATTCCGGGGCAACGACTACAGGATTAGTATTTTGAATCAACATGGCTTTGACCGGTTTACCGCCACATAGCGCATTGCTATCACCAGTCAATATATCACCGATACGAGACATATCCAGAGTGCGAGTATCAGTCTGTTTCAACTCATTTTCTTCGATTAAATTCGTATCTACCTGAGCCAATCGGCTTACAGAAAATAAAGCACCGCCACCTTCTACTGACCAGGCACCAGTTACTGCCGGTAAACAGGACACAGCATGCACATTCACAGCGCCATTACGAGAGCGTGATAAACCATAACCCAGACGAATAAATGATTTTTTGGTACTGCCATATAGTCTGGCAAATGCTTCAATCTGTTCAACAGTTAAGCCGGTAATATTTGCTGCCCACTCTGGCGTTTTTGTTTTTAAATGCTGCTCAAAATCATCAGGTGCATCGGTGTAACGGTCAAGATATTCTCGATCTGCGTAGCCTTCACGAAACAGTACATGCATCATTGCGCAGGCCAAAGCTCCATCAGTACCTGGACGTACTGCCAGATGCATATCCGCCCGTTGTGCAGTTTTAGTTCGATAAGGATCAATGACAACCAGTTTGGCTCCTTTACGCACACCTTTTAGAGCATGAGTCATAACATGTACCTGAGTCGAAGCGGGATTCGTGCCCCAGATAACAATGACATCAGACTGTGCCATTTCACGGGCATCAACACCATTAAAACCACCAGCGCCCGCCTGCCAGCCGGGATTTGATAAAGCAATACAAATAGTGCCTGCCATATTAGAATAAGCTTTTGCATGGCGAAGTCGATTGATACCTTTGCGCATCAATAATCCCATAGTGCCGCCATAGTAATAAGGCCACACAGATTCACTACCATATTCCTGTTCAGCTTTCAGGAAAGCAGAGGTTACGGTATCAAGTGCTTCATCCCAGCTGATACGCTCAAACTGGCCTGAACCTTTAGCTCCAACGCGTTTCAGAGGATATAGAAGCCGTTCAGGATGATGAATGCGTTCACTATATCGAGCGACCTTGCCGCATACAATGCCATCGGTATAAGGCAGGGCTTTTGAACCATTGATTTTGCCAATCCGATTTTGATCAAGTACTTCGACTTCCAGTGCGCATACACTAGGGCAATCGTGGGGGCAGACAGAGTAGGCTGTTTTTTGGGACATAATAAATTCGCCTTTTTTTGAAGACGATATTTTACACTATCCTGAAAAGAATATTCACCTGCTAATGAAAAGTCGTAAAACAAACCTCATCCAGACAAAGTTGAATTTAGAGGTATTTCTCAGCTGAATCAAAGGCGATGACGTGCTGACCGTTTCCATAAAATATTTTCTCTCCTCGAGCTGAAATTCATCAATCTGTTACGCATCTTTTTCACGCTGAACTGATTTTTCCAGGTTGAATATGTTCAGGTAGTAGTTTCAGTAATTTAGAAAACGCAGTATTATTACGACTCATGGCCAGGCCTTCCCTTTGTTTATCAAAATTCTGTAGCGGTTTCATTATGTCAAAACGATATGTATTTCAGGCTTGAGTATTTAACCCTTTCATTGGACAGTAGCGTGAAAATAATAAATATGTTCATTAGCTTAAAAATGTATTCAATAGAACCGAAATAAGGGTATAGATGCTATTTGCAGAAAATCGAGAGCACTTCTTCCGCCCACTGAATGGTAAGTTCAGAGGCCAGGTCGTTGATTGCCTGAGTATTTTTTATGGGCGACTGTATGGCTCGCTGGCGGATTACAGCCGAAGTTTTACTCGCGATCAGGTGGTTGAGATACTGGAAGAGGCCATCGCCCGAAGCCCGGTGTTTGAGGAAGATGACGCTGATGAGTATGCCGGTAGCTCAAAAACTCAGCGCGAGCAGGCGGGCTGGATTCTCAACCTGTTGCTGGAGCACGGCTGGCTTGAGAGACAGATGGATGAGGCAACACTGCATGCGACCTATGCCTTCACCCGTTATGGGCGCCTGTTTACACAACCCATGGTGGAAGCGACGGGCAGACGTTATCGTACCCGCCACCGCAATACCCGTAACACACGCAATGCGCTGAAATCCTTTCTCGATAAGGGTGAGGTTTATGACTTGCTGGATGCCTATGAGTATTCCGAGCGCATCGTATCAGACTTTTCAGATGTGATTTCTGAACTGGATGAGCGCCGGCGAGAGCTGGTGAAAGAGGTGGAATCGCAACAAATTGTGCAGCGTGCGGCGGATGAGTTTTTCGATTTTATGGAAAAAAGATTCATGCCCGATGTGGCAATCCGGCTTTCAGCGGATTCGGTGGAAAAGTACCGTGACGAGATTAGCGAGCTTATTGTAAAAATCAAACGTAAGCGTAAGGACTTCAAGGCGCAGGCAGAGCGCGATTTGCGTCGTGCAGCACCGGAGTTGATTATCCATCAAAAACAATCGGTATTGCTTGCGATACTGGACGGCATAGACACGCGTATGCACAATGCCTCTGCTGTCATGCTACCTGCGTTGCGACAGGCGCTGAATGGCTTCACTCGTCGTGCCGATATCATCATGCGTCAGCTCAGCTATTCAGGTGGGGTTGGGCATAACCAGCTTCAACAATTGAGTGAGCGTTTTAGAAAAGCGGATGAAACACAACAGGCAGAAGCACTGGAAAAAGCCGGTGATGCACTGTCCACACTCTCTGTCGGGCTGGCCGATACCGATTCCATAAGGCTATATGCCCCGCGTAAGCCGAGGGTCGTGAATGGCGCAGTGGAAGCGAATTATGAGCACGATCTGGAGTCGCGCAAACAAATGTTTTTACAGTCTGCCGTTGATCTGGCATTTAATTTCAGCAGCAGCACACAACGCGACTATGTAGTCAATGCACTCAGCGAAGGGCATCGCATTCATAGTCAGAACTTACCCATAAGGGATGCAAAAGAATTATTGATGAACGCTCATATCATAGAGGTAGGGACGGTGGGCAACGGCGAATTTGTATTCAAAGTAACCCCGACTCATCAACGCGTCAAGACCGATTACTTTGACGCCACTGACGAATTTACCATAGAACTGATAACCCGGACGAGCGATGCTGACTGACTCTCTTATTCAACACCTGGAAAAGTCTGGCATTAGCTGGGAAGAATATCAGGAGCTATGCCTCAGGCTGCTCAACTTTGGTGTATTGTGCCGTGATGAAAGTCAGGTAGAACAACAGTTGTATGACCGCTATTTGCGTGTTGCAGATCTGGTTGATGAGTATCTTGCGGTGGTAGGCATACAGGTATTTCATGACCGTCGTTTTGCTTACCTACGGCTGTATCCACCAGGTGCTCAGGTGCCGGGTATGGACGATGCAACTGATCATGCATTTTCCAGCGGATTACGCACGCGCCTTAAACAGGATGAGGTGGCGTTATTGCTGGTGCTGCGACAACAGTATGATAAGGCCCTGCGAGAAGGTCAGGTAGACGATGCCGGTTTTGTCACTGAGTCGATTGAATCTATCGGTATTGCCATGCGTAATTTCCTCGGCCGCTCGTTGCCCGAGAAACTAACGGATCGCAAACGTGTATTCGAACGCCTGAGAAAACTGCGTCTGATTAAATACCGTCATGAGGATGATCTGGTGACCAGCGAAGCCGGATTGAAGATTCATCCCATGATCGTGGCCTTTGTTTCCGATGATGCCATCGCAGCACTGGATGAGAGTCTGCCAGAAGAAGCACAGCCGGAGGAAGATGATGTTTCTTAAGCGCTTTGTATTCATTAACTGGGGTAATATTCCAGCGGTAGAATTTGAGTTTGGCCCCATTAATTTATTCTCCGGTGGAAATGGCTCAGGTAAAACTACAGCAGCGGATGCGATACAGACCGTGATGACGGCAGCACATGAAAATCTGTTCCAGTACAACCCCGGTCAGGACGAAACCACGCAACGTGGACGTGGTGGTAAACGCGTACGTACACTTTCATCCTATGTGCTGGGTTGTGATGATGGAAGCTTTGCAAGGCTTGATCCTACCGATGGCTATCTGGCCGCCGTGTTTCATCCCAGTCAGGGAGAATCCGGTGATCCTTTTACCGCCATTATTGCGGTACGCGCCTGGCTCGATTCAGCGGGCAGCAATACTGTTGCCAGGCAGGAAGAAGCACAGTTCTTTATTGTTACTGGTGCTGAACTTGAGCAAAAACATTTTGTACGTGAAGGAGCTGGCGAGAAATATATCGTTGCGCTAACCCAGTTACAAACCCTGCTGATTCAGGAGTTTGGTAAGCGACAGGTTGAAAGATACGATGGCAAAAAGACTTATCTACGGCGTCTATATGGCGCATTGCGTGCTAAAACCGATGCCGTATCAGAAGCCGAGGCGGTAGCAGCTGCACGATCATTTTCGCGCTTCATGTCCTATAAGCCGGTGAAAAGCATTAACCGTTTTGTCGCCGACGAAATACTCGAACAGAAAGATCTGGGCGAAGCCATACGCTCGGTTTCTTCACAGCTGAAAACCATTCATGGCATGGAGCAGGATGCCGCACAGCTGGTCGAATCCATTGATATAATCGACCAGGCAAGAACGCATGCTCAGTCCTATATCGATAACTGGATAGAACTCAATCTACTCGATTACACATTGGCACAGGCTGAATATAAATTGCGCCAGAGTGATTATCTGAGGGGTAAGGATTTACAGAAAGAGAAACGTATAAAACTGACCGAAGTCGATGAAGGTATCGTAATGGCAGAGGATCAGTTAAAGGCAGTGCAGCAGCAATTGATTAGTCTGGAGGCGCAAAGACAGGGCATAGATGCGCTGCGCCAGAAAGATGAGCTGGAAGATAAAGCGCAGGAGCTGAATAAAAGCCTGATTGCCAGTGTAAGAACCGTACTCGAGCAGGACCAGATTGTAACTGGAAATATACAGGCTACCCGAGACATAGAACGCGCTGTAATAGAAACCGATATTGCACAGGCCTTACCTGCAATATCAGGTCTGGAAGGGCAGGCAATCGCAAAGGCGGTTGTCGATAGCTCGCAAAATGTATTGCAGGAAATCCATAACCTGGTACAGCGGGATCTTGCAGATAGTGCCTCAGTAATTGATGGGCAGTTAGATGTATTTCGTCAGGTTCAGCAGGCGCATAACCACTGGTATGAGCTGTGGCATGAGATGCGTGAAGCCTCCAGCTATAGAGATCAACTGGCCGACCTTATCCATGCACGCAAAACACGTTACGCAACGCTAAATACACAAAGAGAAGAAAAAAAGCGCGAGATAACACGGCTAAGCGCCAATCAGGTAACCTATCCGCCCTATGTAGAAAGGGCGATTAAAACTATACGCCAACAATGTCCGCAGGCTGATCCCCGAGTACTCTGTGACCATGTAGAAGTGAAAGATCCGCGCTGGCAGGCTGCAATAGAAGGCTATTTGGGTGGAGCGCGTTTTTCCATTATTGTATCAGAAGATTATGAGGCTGAGGCAATTCGTATCGTCCGCAACATGTCGGGTAGAGATAATCGGGCCAAAGTCATCCAGGGCTATAAAGCTGCACAGGATTCGTTACGTGTAAACATTCATCAGGAATCTATTATCCATGTTCTTGAATTCACCCATGAGACTGCACGCGCCTATTTAACGGCAAGTTATGGTTCAGTGATGCGAGTGGGTTCCGCAGAAGAATTGCGCAAAACCCGACGCGGTGTTACCGAAGACGGTATGGGTTCAGGTGGTTACAGCATGTGGCGCTGTGATCTGCCTGAAGGTGAACTTGTTTTTGGTACAGCGGCCCGCGAAAGAGCGCTGGCCGCAAAGATACAGGAACTGGAGACTATCGAGCTCGACTGGAATACAGCTAACGATCAACTACAGCACTCTGTCGCATTACAGCGCAACGTAGATAACCTGAAACGATCAAGCTATGGTGATGTGCTCAGAGATATCCTTTCGTTATATAGAGCGCTACAGAAAAATGAACAATTGCTTAGCCAGCTAGATCTTACCGCACATGAAGATCTTGAAAATCGACTTGCCGAACTACAACAAAAGAGTGATGGCTGTAATAGAGAAAAAGATCAGCTCAATAAGGATAAAGGCAAACTGGAAACCGAACTGGGGACCATCGATAAGCAGATAAAGGCACTCAGTGAACTACAGGAAAAGAATCGCGAAAAGGTAGAAGAACATGAAGCAGCCTTAGCCGCTATCACCACCATCTGGACTGACTTTGATGCGGATGCTCAGCTGAATATAGCAGATGAAGAAGCCAGTAATCTGAATATGGAATTTGCACGTGACCAACGCTCAGAACTGGAAAATGCATTACACGCAGCGGAAAGAAAAACCGCTGAAGCAATCATGAATCACAACCAGAAATGCCGGCCTTCTGATTCGATTATCTATGCCCCCTTTAGTGGAGAATATGGTTCGCAGCTATTCAAGGCAATCTGTGATGTCCGCCGTGAGATGGATCGCGTGCAAAATATTCTGAAAAATAATGTGCTGGTAGAAAAGCACAGGGCCTTAACTGAATTGAAAGAGTCATTTAACAATGCCTTTGTCTCTCATCTCTGCCATGCCATCTATCAGGCTTTGAGTGAAAGTAAACGACAGATTGAATTGCTGAATAAGGAATTACAACATCATCGCTTCGGTGCAGATAGAGAAACCTTCCGCTTTGCCAGTGACTGGGTGCCTGAATACCGTGACTATTCCCGCTTTTTTGAAGAAGTTATCAAAACGCCGGGGTTGGGTGATGAAGTCATGTTGTTTGAAGCAGATTTAAGTGAAAAGTCACGCAAGGTGCGTGATGAATTAATGAAGATGCTGCTGGATGAAGACGAACATAGAGCTATGCGCGATCTGGAGCGTATTGCCGATTATCGTAATTACCGTCGCTATGAAATCTACAAAGAAGTGGAAGGCAAAGAGCCGATTCCGCTGAGTGAATACGGTACTGGTTCGGGTGGCCAGCTGGAGACGCCTGCCTACATCATACGCTCTGCGGCGATTACTTCGGCTTTCCGCTTCTCCGAAGGTAAAACCCATTTGCGTATGGTACTGGTAGATGAAGCCTTTTCAAAAATGGATGAAACCAGATCACGCGAAGTCATCCAGTACCTCACCGAATCACTGGGTCTGCAACTGGTATTTATAATGCCAACCAGTAAGTGCGGCCCCTTTATGGATCTGATCAGTAATGAATTTGTATTTGCCAAGGTGCCGAGTGAAGTTCCCAGAGGTCAGCTATCGACACGAGTTCTTGTAGACAGGAAACAATGCAACAAGGAACGCATTAAGGAGTTATGGAGTACACATAGACGCTCTATTTACCAGCAGGCAGAGCTAGACTTTATGGAAGAGTTTGCAGCGGGATGAGTCAGGCCGATAAGCTTCTAAGCAGGCCACCCTGGCTGGATGATGAGTTAGAGCTTATTGCGGCGCTTAATTACTTTCTCAACAGACTGGATAAGCAGCCCGCCAGTGAACGGGAAAAGATGCCGAGCTTTACGTTGACACAGAAAAAAATGCCAAAGCTATTCAGGCAGGATGAAGCAGCGGACAGGACCTGGGCATTAATCAAATCATTGGATGGCGTATTGTACGATATCCGACCGCCGCGCAAGCGCTCACCATATGATGCTGAATTCGCTGGCTCATCGTTGGTAATGATCAAGAGTGCAGAAGATAGTTGCCGAGAATGGCTTAACCGACCTGTTATTAATCAATATCAACAGGAATGGGAACAGGCGCTTGATGCACAGGCAGGTGTATTTGCTGATAAAGGCTGTTCACTTAGAGCCCGACCACAGAAAGTAGCCGATCAGTCAGCAGCATCAGTGGTGAGAGCCTATGCGGGTCTTGCTGATTATCTGAATAGAGATTTTACATTACGTCAACTAAGTGCCAGATGTTTCTGGGGCAACTCCAAGTTTCTTGATTCAAGAGAAGATGTGTTGCGGCAACTTTTTCCAGAGCTACAAATAGCACCCCGGCCAATACTGGTCAATGTCCACCTGCCTGAACAATGTAACGGAATTTTATTGATCGAAAATCAGGATAACTATATTCAGGCGTTGAAAGGCTATCCCAAAGAGTTAAGGAATCTTGCAGTCATTTTTGTAGCCGGTTTTCGTGGTAGTGCGGAA
>JBNKKI010000171.1:0-6505 GCA_050291745.1 Gammaproteobacteria bacterium
GGCAGCTAAAAGGTATGGCTATCGAATAATTGAAGGAACAACTGATGGCCTTAAAAGTGACGAACATAAAAGATATAATGACTTAGCAAAACAATATGCTAAAAAATACAATATTTATGTGCAAGAGCACAGTAATAAATAAAAGCGCTGCTATAACAAGCGGCTCAAAACGGACTCGCGGCACTGCTGTGCCGCTCACGTTACCAAAGGCGGCGCGAGCCGTTTAGCCGAGCGTTATACCTAAAAATCATGAAGAAAATCATCGTTGCCATAATCCTTCTCTGCGCCTCAGTAGCAAATAGCGCACAAACAGACCAATGGATTGATCACCTTGAAAAACCGAGGTGGCAAAGCAATGAACTAAAAACCAAAAATTTCATTGCCGAATATTTACACTATGATTTTTCCCCACTTTTTAAGCCCAAAAGCAACTTCCTTGGATACATAGACCCGAATTACAAAAGGATAAAAATTCATTTCAAATCAATATCAAAAAATACAGCAGACCCTAAAATTTACACCGTAGAAGGCTTTTCCGAAATTGGTAGCAATCGTTGTGATTTTAGTGGCGAAATAAAAGTCGGGCAAATTAGAGAATACAAGCAAATGCATTTTGGAATCGACGACGAATTCAAAGATGCAGGTTTTAAAGCTCAAGGTCTTTTAATTGGAGAATACAATTTCAAAGAAAATCCTAGCCTGAAACACAGTGGCAGCTTCGAAGGAATTATGACTTTGTATTGGTTAGTAGATAAAACCGGCAACATTAAATATGACGATATCGAGTTGTCTTTTTCAGACGGTTACGAAAACAATCAATATATTGGAACATGGAGTAATTACGGAAGACAAAAAAAGTAAACCTGCAACTGGGGTGAGTATCGTATTCCATTTTCAGGTGATTTAGATATTGGCGCAGGGGAGTTCGGTGTTAACCCAAAGTACTACAATCAGGGTTGGGAAGATTTTAAAGAAAATTAAAAACGGTATAACCACTAAATCAAGCGGGACTGCTAGGCCTGCGGTCTATCAGCCCCTTATTTCAAACGTTGGTATGATTCCCTTTGTCAAGTTTAATCAAAAAAAGACTCTGTCCCTATTTCAGAGCAGAGTCCATCTATAAGAAGAGTTAACACGTCAGATGAAGTCGGTACATTTCGTCGGTTGTCATGCTGGTATTCGTGGATTACGGTCTTACGATCGTTTTGCTTACCTTACTTAGTCCGCTGGGGTGCCTGTCTTTATCATCGCATCGCGTTTTTCCGTTTTAACTCTATCCCCGGTTTTTTTTGGAATTAACGAGGGAACAACCACGTAACAACAGTGCCCCAAACTGGTCAGTAAACGATAGGCCCAGTAGCCGCAAGGGTCAGCTTCATAGACGAAATGCAGCGTTGCTGATGGATATTTACTCTCGAACTGACATACCAGCTTGACTAATGCCGGTTTAGTCGTTTTAATCTGGCTTTAATCCTGGAAAATCAGTTGAATCATGAAAGTCTACATAACACCTTAATGCACCTGATAAAATCAAAAACACTCTCTTCACCAATCAGCTGACTACGGTGTTTTTGATTTAACCAGGCACATCAATCTGTTACGCATCTTTTTCACGCTCAATTGGTTTTTCCAGGGTAGTGATAGCCGGTTGCCCCGGGGTTATCGTCCGTATAAGCAACTTCAGAAAATTCTTTATGGGTATCCAGAGCAATGAAAATTAGTGTATCTTTACTCATGCTAGCCTGCGGTTATATGTGTAGAGCATATATTATGGCTTTGGCTTTGGCTTTGCTGAGCCGCGATACTCTGGAGGCTAGCACCTCAGGGAATCATTTTGTCTAGCCTATGAAATTCATTAGCAAAGATAAGCGCTTTGAATTAACACTTGCCTCAGGTCCAGACTTAGAGGGGTGGTGTAAAGCAAGTGTGCTTATTGAGTGTGAACATGGAAAATGGAGTTCACCTCAAGATCCTTGCATAATGTTTAGTGAACTAGAAGGGTTACAAAATTTTTTTAATAAGTCTGATTATTTAGACAACGGAAAAGAAATAGATTTTATAGAGCCTGAACTGTCGTTTGAGCGGAGGCAGAACTCTCTAGAAATAAAACTTAAGTATTCACTTTGTCCTCCTTGGGCAGCTAAGGAAGGAGGGTATGTTCTATGTATCGAAACGGACGAAAAAAGTATGTCTAATGCTGAATCTTACATTCAAGAATACAGGCGTAACAAGGGGTTCCACCGGAATCGCTCGCTGCGCTCGCTACTCCGGTGAACCCGACGTTGCATGAATGAGCACGACCAATATTTCGCAGTCTGTTTTCGGATTAAATGCGCCGAATATTTTCTCATATGGGTTTCATCTGAAACCGATAGGCTTGTATTGTCGCGCAAGAATAGATTGGCGGCGTTTTCGAATATCGGCGAGCTTATGGCGTTTGGGACAGAGAAGGATCTCATCATTCAAACAGAGAAACCAGCAATCTACGATTTCGATGCATTAGTGGATTGGACTAGAACGCCTGATTTAAACAATATTGATTGTGAAGTCTTTCTTAATGCTTGGAATATGCTTGGGGATATTGAAAAATCATTTGGAAGGAAATTAAAAGAACCCGATGGGTCAAATAACGTATACGATAAACTATTTTACGGAAACAATTTAGCGCCTGTAACACCTGAGGGTGAACATTATCTCCCCAAGTGGGCAGAGGAGGAAGTTGCCATTATGGTCTCAGTGTTTAAAGCTGGTCTCAATACGTTGCATAAAGGTATTGAAGTTGCAATATAACCATGGGCTCCAGTGGATGCTCGCTATCGCTCGCCCCACTGAGCCCAGCAGTTAACTTCAAAGAGAAAATAAAACGGAGTCAAAAATGAAAGAACACAACATAGAAACAGGTACAGTGAAGGCATTCTTTGAAAAATAGATGCGCTAAGTCGTATCTACGACAGTGAAAAAGATCTTGCGTTATTCTTGTGGAGAACCTTACGAACAGATCAAGCATGTGAAAATCCTTGGCATCCAGATTTTGTACGTAGAGAAATTAGGAAAGGTAAATTTAGGGAAGCAGACGTTACAGTTGAAAAACGAAATGGAGTTGATTTCATAATTCTAAAGGTTTATAAGAAAAGGCCTGAAGATATTTGAAAAGTCCAGGGAACGTCATTATTTGATAGGCCTAACACTTTTCCGGGTAAACAATGGGAATACATTGAAATCCCCAAAGGAACGGAAATCCCAGGTGGCATTCTAATAATTGAGGATGACTACAATGATCATTTTCAAGCAACGCATTATTCGATGGTGCCAGATCCAATGTCAGTAAAGAACTTTAAATTGTTAATCGATCGGTTGCTGATAAATATCGAGAAGCAAAGGGGTAAATTGCATAATGCCTAATATTGATAGGGAAACACTTTTAGTTTCGGTACAATCAGTCTACGAAAGTATTAACAGATTTGAGGCTTTACTAAAATCAGAGACTTTGCGTGATCCTGAAAATATTACAGAACTCCTTCTGTCTTATGACGAAGCATTTAAGGTTCTTAAGAGTGTTTATCTTGAGGAGCTTAAAAGCGGGGCTAATCTTCCACCTCTTGAATCTATTCTAGTCGGTGAGCATGAGTAAAAAGTACTTAAAAATTAACAAGGCAAGCCAAAATCGTAGCACTTCGTGCTACTGGACTCGCGCAATCGCTCGCCTTTGCTTGCGACGTTCTCGCAGGATTGAACTTTATTGAGGTCATCTAGATTGGAAGTTTTGAGTTCCGAGGAATCGAAGAGTATCTACATATCTCGAATCAATCGAGTAATTGATTATATTAAGTCAAACTTAGAAGGTGATCTTTCGCTAGAAAAGCTTTCATCAATTGCAAATTTTTCAAAATTCTATTTTCACAGAATATTCAAATCAGTCACAGGTGAAAATCTAAATTCCTGTGTAGGAAGAATGAAAATAGAAAAGTCGGCTTTTATGCTAATTTATAATCCAAATCTGTCTATTACATCTATCGCGTTTGACTCTGGCTTTTCTAGTCCTGCAGTTTACTCACGTGATTTCAAGGCTCACTTTAAATTATCTCCATCTCAGTGGCGTCGTGAAAAACAAAGCAAGATTTGCAAAGTTGACCGCAATATCTGCAAAGAACCACAAGAATCTGAAATGTATATTGAGTTCTCCAAAAACAAACCAAGTTGGGGAATTAAAATGAAAAATCAAAACACATTTAATGTTCAAGTCCGTTCTATGCCTGAAGTGCCAATTGCTTATATTCGTCACCACGGCGTGTACAATCCGCTTGATAAAAAGTTATTTCAATCGCTATTTTCTAAACTTATCACATGGGCAACACCTAGAAATCTGTTTAATCCACCCTTAACAAAAGCAATGACCATATTTAGTAGTGGTCATCCTGAAACAACGGCTCCTAAGCATTTGAGCGTTGACGTTGCTATTAGCATAGAGAAGCAAATTGTGGTTGAGGGTGAGGTTGGAAAGAGAGCTATACCTGCGGGGCAATATGCAGTTATCTCTTTAATTGAAGCTACTATGGAAGAATGTGGTGAAGCTTGGAATACGTTATTTAATGTTTGGCTACCAAATAGTGGTTATCAGCCGGGTGAAGGCGCGTATTACATAAATCATTTGAATGATCCTGAGCAGCATCCCAAAAAATTAAATACTATTGAAATGTACTTGCCAGTTAAGCCACTGTAAAACTAACATAACGAATAAGGTTAGATCGTGATTTACGCGTAGCATGAAGCCACGATCTGAATCATTTGTTGGACAAGCCCGATAAGGCGAGTAGAAGTATTTCGCTATTGAAAATAGATTTTTGTCTATTCTGCTGAGTATTGCACTCAGGCACTATTAATAATATATCTATTCCTATCAACCCCACCCTTTACGATAAAGGGTGGGGTTAATATTGCATTTATTCCGATTTTCGACTTATTGTAAACAAGCCTGAGCCTCAGCCCTAAAACTGCTTGTTACATTCAGCTGAGGCCCATTCCGGGTGCCGTTATTAAAACACCAGGCGCGGCTGTTGCGGCACTTTAATAATGGGTTTCAGCTTTTGAATTCGGGTTTTGACAATTATCATCAACCCGCCACAACATTTACACGGCAATTGAGGGCGTGGTTTTCTTCCAGGTAACCACTGCTTCGGGTCAAATTTATATATAATCGATGGGGTTAGACTCGATAGATGCTCTAAAATAAAATCGATCGAGTCGACCCTATAGAACCTTTTCGCTGTCTGAAGAGTTCATTGACAACTCCTTTGTTGGTTAATTAGTATATTTGAATTGTAAACTAAGGTTATAAAATAAACCGGAATCCGGATTAGTGCAACTATTTCGGATTCCTGTTATAAAACTGTTAGGCATATATAAAATGAAAAAAACGAACGAAGCTATCGATAAGCACGTCCGAGATCTTCGTACTGAAAAGCTGAAATATGCAATTCCGATAACCTTGGCGTTTGTTATTATTATGGGTTACGCCATTCGAAATCATTTTAGCCCTATAGTAAACAAAGAAATCATTACTGGTGTTGTTGAGTCACTACATCAGGGCCAGAGCATAACTGGATCTGATTTAGATCATTTTTTTATACGACTCGATGATAATCAGGTACTTAAAGTATCAATCGCTAGCGGCAAGGGCATCCCCTTTCGTCAAAATGCTAGGGCAGAAATTGAAATAACCGTAAAAGAGTCAGGCCCTACACAATATAAATTTAAGAGGTATGTCAACTAATGCATAACAAACGCCTGCAAAGAACTCGTGGCACTGTTCGTGCCGCTCCGGTGAGTACGATGGCGCTCGTCTCTGAGGCGGGGTGATATAATTAAGTTAATGTTTGAACTACCATCAAATAGGGAAATATTAGATGCCATAGATGAGAATAATATCTCAATTTTAGCTGGCCTTTGTATGCCGTTAGCAAAAACACATGATAACTGGAGATTTTCTCAGGATATCTGCGTCAAACTATCAGTACATAATGATCCTTCTATAAGAAGAGATGCATTTTTAAGTTTATCCTTGATTACTTTATTTCATCATAAAATTGAAAAGAACATTATCAAACCAGTTCTTTTAAATGGCTTAGAAGATAAAGATCAAAAAGTCAGAGAAGCAGCGCAAACTGCCATAAATGACATAAATCATTGGATGAATTGGCATATCGGCAATGCTCAAAAAAATAAACGAAAAATAAAACCAGTAAATGAGCAAAATAATATTAATAAGCCAAGAATTAAATTTTCATTTGAAGGTAGTCTGTTGCAAGCGTTAATATCTATTTCCTTCGAGTTTGAAAACTGCGACAAGGTAGGGGATATCCTTTACAGTACGAGTGGTAGTAAAAAATCCTTCAAGCTAAATGACAATGATTTTATATGCGTTTATAAAGGCTTGCTTAGAGCTATTGAAAGCCATCGATATCCTAATAAAAGTGGTAAAGAATACAATTCTGTAAAAGAATTAATA
>JBNKKI010000172.1:0-5972 GCA_050291745.1 Gammaproteobacteria bacterium
CTCTTCACCAATCAGGTGACTACGGTGTTTTTGATATTTCGGCAATTGCTCCTGCATTGCTCTAACTACAGCCATCCCTGGCTTAGACCAGGCACATCAATCTGTTACGCATCTTTTTCACGCTCAACTGATTTTTCCAGGTTCAATCAAAGAGATATTTTCAGGTTTGACCAGATTTTCGGTCCAGATTTTTGATGCTTACTTTGAGGAAACTATCGAAGCAAGCGCATCTACAAATTCACTAAACTGACTATTAGAGATGGTGAGAGGAGGATCTATTCTTAAGAAAGAACCTCTGTTACAAACAATATACCCACGTTCTATCAAGTCATCATATATTTCGCCCGTGATTACCTCGCTCGCTAAATCAATAGCAAACATTAAACCTCTACCACGGATTCCAGTGATATTTTTTCCATCTACCAGAGCCTTGAGCTGAGCAAAAAATATTTCTCCATTCTTCTGTGCATTGTCTATTAAGTTTTCGTCTATTATTGTCTGAATAACTTCTCTAACGACTGCGGCACCTAAAGGATCATTTTGATGCCCTTGCATATATCCGAACGTTGATTGTTGCAGCTCGTTAGCGGTTTCCTGGTTAACAAGCGCTGCGCTAACTGGATAACCATTGCCGATACCTTTCCCAATGGCAATCATATCTGGTTCAATATCATAGTGCTGGTACCCAAACCATTTTCCCGTTCTTCCTATTCCTGTAGTCACCTCATTAGCTATTACTTTTCCATTATTTTTTCGTACAATGGTAACTATATTCTGAATCAACCCTCTGGGAGGGAACCTCACAAATCCAGATGCGCTTCCAGGTTCAAAGATAAATTCGGATATGTCATGAGGAATATGCTGTAGAGCCTCGCAACTCGAATCACAGCTATCTCTACCAGGGCATATTGCACATTTTTCCCAATTAAAACTATGCCAGTTTTCTCCTCTATTCATGGTCGAGCTATACGAACCAAGATAGGCATCATGGAGTGTTAATGTTTTATATTCTTTAGCAGCTAAAGTTTTGGATATTTGCCTTAAAAACTCAATTGTCTCACTACCAGAACTGAGAAATACACATTTTCCATCATTAAAGTTAGCTATTGTTAACAGTGATTTTGCTGCTTTATCTACTATCTCACTGGAGTAGCAAAAACCAACGTGCATAATCTTTTCAACTTGATCTTTGATCGCTTTATTAATTCTCTGGTTTTTGTGTCCCAGAGCTGTACACCAAACCCCGGATTCCAAATCCATGTATCGCTTTTCATCGGCATCAAACAGATAGATCCCATCACTCTTCACGATATTTGGGATTTTTAGCTTGTGACCAGTGCAATCAAGAATATTGTCCATATCTCCATCTCTTCTCATAGTGTCGATTCATTTTTTTAACATAATGCCATGCTTTGCAAATATTTAGGCAGGCATCCACCGACATGGGCTTAAGGAATGAGTTAAAAGTCCTCTGTAGCAAGATCACCAACAGAACCTGTTGGTATTAAATGATAACTACTAGTGAATGACAAGGGCTCAAATATCAATCGCCGGGTATAAATAAAATAACAGCTCTATTTGTCCTAAACTATTCATCGTCTGAGAAAGGAGGGTTAGTCAATTTTGAAACTATCTATATCGTCATCTGAATGATCAGGAGGCGGCTACAGTTAATGAGTCCAGAATGACTACGCCATGATTGTAAAAGTTTTGCTATAGATACCCCATTTTTGTGGTTAAATAAACTCTCTCAATCCAGTTAGTACTATAAGAACAACAAGTACAAATACTAGAGATTGGTATCGTTTTTTATATCTCTGTGCTTTTGACTGGTAGGGTTTTTTCCCTTTTGTGGAAAGTGTTTGAGAGTATTTCAGGTTGGAGTAAATTTCCTGATAAATTTCCGGGGCGCCTTGTTCCAGTGATGACAGTTGGTTCCATGTCAGACAGTTAAGAATAGTTTCTGGAAAATATTCCAGGTGGGCCTTAACTTTCTGCATGTAATCAATAAAAATCTCATTATCCAGTTTTCTTGTCAGGTAACTAAAATGGAGATCAATCCTGTTATAAATTGACTGTTGCCAGTTCATCGGCATTTCAAGTTCTTTAATCAGTTTCTTTAGATCGTCTATGACAAGAAAGATGTCATAGCTGGACTTTGAAAGTTTGCCAGTGTTAAGAACCTGAGTTGATGAAGCGAGATGTTTCCGGTAGTTGTAGAGGACTTTGCTAGTGCCAGCAATTTTGTTGGCAAGAAAAAATGCTTTAAAGGTAAAGACAACATCCTCATGCACTGTTTCCTCAGTGAAAGTGATGTGATTGTTGAGTAGAAGATCGCGGCGTAAAATTTTATTCCAACCGGCGGTCATACGAGTCAGGTGACGATGTTCTGACTTGTTGTAAAGGCCATCACTAATGAAGTAGTCTGAATAATATTTGCCAACTACATTGTTATTACCTTGAAAGATTCGAGCCTGGCATAAGGCTACTTCAGCTGAATGTGATTCAGCCAGATTGAATAATGTTTCATACATGTCGGCATCACACCAGTCATCACTATCTGCAAAGCCGATGTATTTTCCAGAGGCCAGACCTAAGGCAATGTTGCGGCAACGGCCCTGACGTCCACCGTGAACCTGCTTGACTATAATATTTTCATGTTTGCTCTGGTATTCGCAAAGTAATTCGTAACAACCGTCAGTTGAGCCATTATCGATAAAGATAAGCTCTAAGTGATCCAGAGTTTGAGATAACAAGCTTTCGATGCACTTTTCAAGATACTCTATCGTATTAAATACGGGCACGATAACAGATATTTTCATGTTAGCATTATGTGTAATGACACACCTCTAATTAAACATCAATCCACTTGATATGAGCGCCACAAATGAGCCGATTGTTTTTGAAATTATAAATATAAGATGTATAAAAATATCAAAGCCATATTTGCATAGTACAAGCTGTGAGGCTGTTAAATATTATTCTGTATTCTTATGAATTCACTGGGGCGACCTATACAGATTATTTTTAATTTGTATAGGTTCCATATCATTTCAGTTATTGCTTCTTAACCTGCTTGTTCCATTATTATAGATTTAACCCATATATATGTAATTCCAACGGTATAGAATCATAAATCTGTAGTTATAAAACGTAGTTGTAAATAATAAGCCAGTACCAATTATTTCAGCTAACATCAAGTATTCAATTATCATAGATAATAAAATGGGATTTGTTACGAAAATAAAAGGAATTGCAAATATTAATATTCGCATCCATGTTAAGTTAATACTTTCATAATTGTAAATCCTTTTATCTTGATGAGTACTTATTTTTCACTGAAGTTTATTAAAATAACTCAAATTAAAGTATCGATTACATTTTTATCATAATCGACATGATAATTTAATAATATTTTATAAGTTACTGTCTGTCTGGTAAAGAAAGATTGATAACACTTCAACAATATTATCTTCCTGTGGATATTACAACAAAAATATACTGTTAACCAGAGTTAACCAGGTTCAACCTGAATTCCGTAGTTTACCGCTCGCAATAGAGGTTAACCCACTGTTTCAAAAACGATTACAGTTGATGTGTATAATCACCTAATCGTTGCATCCCGCTACGAACAGATTTGCAGGTTTGAGGCGGCGTATCTGTTCGTTGTAACTCTTTGGGATAACGGGCTATTCCGCGTCGTTACGCCTTGATCTACACCACCTCAAACGCGCAATCAACTCGTCCGACTGCGGATTCCAGGTTAAAGATGAACGAGTATTCACAACTGCAATTGACTCGAGTTATTAATTGAACAAAACAGCAAAGATAACTGGATACCTTTTGCAGTAATATCGGCGGCCAGGTACGATTAAAATAAAAAATGTAGCTGTCCCCGATTATTAACATATTACCTAAATAGGGTCAGATTGAACCATCTGCAATGACTCTGGATATCTGTATCAATTGCTCCTTTTCTTTTTGTCCCAGGTTTGAGTAAATCATCAATATCTCCTGCAGATCATCTGGAAAGTAGGCACATAGGCCATCTAACTCCACATGCTGCTCATCCATCCAGTTGCGGGGTTTTTTAAGTTGCTTTTCGATCTTACGACATAAATTATCCTGGAGCTTCAGGAAAGGATTATCCAGCTGTTGCTTGAATTCGGAAGGTTTCAGTCCGGTAGTTTTTCTAACTGCGGTGACATCTGTTTTATTTAAAGATTTTACCAGTTGGCTCAGGTTCTGATGGCGAATAGCCTGCAGGTCACGTTCACCAGATCCTATGCTACCTAATCCAAACTGAATCCAGCAGGGATTAATTTTTGTGACTTCAGCTATCTTCAAAATATCCTGAGAGGCGGGCATAGAAATACCCTGCTCATAGTTACCCAATCGGCTGACGCTCCATTCTGGAGTCGCCTGAATAAAAGCTGCGCGCGTCTTAAAGCCCGCCATTTGTCGGGCCTGTTTAATTCGTGCACCGACCTGTTTTCGGAAATCATCAGTAGAAGTGTTTGTTTTTGACATAATAAATAACAAGTAACTTGTAATAAGTTGTTGACAGCTTGTAATTCTTGATTATACTACACAGCAATTCTTAATTCTGATTAATTTTAAAAGTATGCATCATTCATTCATTTCAACGCAGAAGCAACTCAGGATCAGCCCCCAGGCTGCATCTATGCTTGAGTGGATATGTATATCTTTTGATAATGGATATAAGACAGTAGATTTTTGACTTTCTATTTTGGAAGGTCAATAGCATCTTCCGAGTAAAAATAAAAAACCCGGATTGTGCTAAACAAGTCCGGGTTTTTTTATGCCTGCAGAAAGGGAAACTATAAATGAAAAATTGTTTAGAGAGTTATTTTTGTAAAGACATCTTCTAGTTATTCAACTAGAGGAATATGAAATGTCTGTAAAAAACAAGACTTTTGATAGGGACCACAATGGTCGTATTAAAAGAAAATATACGGGGCCATGGTCAACCTATTGGTTAAATCATACCCCGGGCTGGTGGGTCAAGCTCTATATGAATCGGCCCAGAAGACGACAAAATAAGCGCTGCTGTATGGCAGTATTGAAGGGGAAAGATCCGGATAGTCTGGTTTTCCCATTGGGTAATCACCGACCCCATGAATATTACTGGTGAGTAGTTGGCGTAAGCCATTGAATTAATTTAGGAGCAAAGTTTTAAGTGAACATGTTATCGATAAATAGAGCTGTCTGGCCGGTGATTTATGTATCGCCAACAGTCCAGTTGCGCCCAGAATTTATGGGCAAGAAACTCTGTATATCGAACCTGTATATAAGCAATGTGCCCAGTAACCTGAAACAGAATCATTTTGATTCAACAGGGATTGGTATGACGTAATTCTCCATGAAAGTCCTTCGGAGAGTTGCAGTAATAGTAAGCACCTCCGAGAGTTTAAAAAACCCCGGTTGCGCTTGAGAAGGCACCCGGGGTTTTTTTATGCCCCAACATCGGCGTTCCCGGTGTTTATGATCTTTGACAATTTGGAATCACGCAATGCCACCGGGTAACCGGTGGCCGGGCGAAACACTGAAGTAAGCAGTCAGTTGTTTTGTCGCGGACATTCGTCTGCGATATGTCGAATCTGTCGACCGCCCACAACTGCAGATATAGCTCAATGGTAGAGCAACGGCTACCTGGCCGGGGACCCCAGTTCGATTCCGGGTATCTGCTCCAGATTCGCCTGCTTGCAGGCAAATGCCTGGCATTCTTGTCCCGAGATGCCGGTGCAGCGACACATCGGGTTCCCATGATGGATAAGCCGGACATCCAGTGTAGTCGGCAGTGTCATCAGACCGCGTGAGGTCTTTACGATAATTGATGGCGACATCGAAAAAGGGGGAATGCCTGCATACCCTCGCCGGGGCAACTCGGTCGATTTACGCAAGCCCAGTCCTCTACGTCTTCGGGTCGCTCGGAGATACTGATAAAGGGA
>JBNKKI010000173.1:0-80806 GCA_050291745.1 Gammaproteobacteria bacterium
AGGTTGATTGCTTTGCAAACCTGAAAGATTAATCGCCATACTATTGATCACGCCTTCTTCACTCATAACCGCAGCCCGTTCCAGACAGTTTTCCAGCTCACGCACATTGCCCGGCCAGTCATACTGCATCAGACGTCCAATGGCATTGTCCTGCAGGGTTAATTCCCGGCCCTGCATTTTTCCGATTTTGGTTACCAGAAAACGCGATAGATCAGGGATGTCTTCAGTTCTTTCACGTAATGCAGGCATAAATATCGGCATCACATTTAGGCGGTAATATAGGTCTTCACGAAAATCGCCTTCCTGTACTTCTGCTTCCAGATCTTTATTAGTCGCAGCGACAACACGCACATCAACCTTGATGGTTTTACTACCGCCAACTCTTTCGAATTCACCTTCCTGTAATACGCGTAATAATTTTGCCTGAAATGCAGGGCTTATTTCACCAATCTCATCCAGAAAAATGGTGCCACTATGAGCCTGTTCAAAACGACCTTTCCGTTGATTTACAGCACCGGTAAAAGCGCCTTTTTCATGGCCAAATAATTCTGATTCGAGCAGGTTATCCGGCAATGCAGCACAGTTTAGTTTGACGAAAGCACCATTGGCTCGTTGTGAGTTATAGTGAATAGCATTAGCAATTAATTCTTTACCGGTGCCGGATTCACCACGAATTAAAACGGTGGTATTCCATTTAGCAACCTGGCGTACCTGGCCAAATACCAGTTGCATATTATGTGAACGCCCCACCATATTCGAAAAACCATGTTCACCACGAACTTTTCGACGTAGTGCGTCACGTTCTACCTTCAGGGCAAGCTGTTCATCTTCAACTTTTTTAGCCAGTCTTACGCTTTGTCCGATAAGATTAGCGACCATTTCCATAAAACGCAGGTATTCATCCAGTTCACCTAAAGCTGAAACCGGTTGAGCTGTCAATACACCTATGGTCTGTTCATCTCCAATCAGTATGGGAGCTCCAATAAAAGGTAAAGTCTGATCATATACATTTAATCGATCCAGAAAACGAACTTCATCAGAAACTCGCTTCAGGACAACGGACTTACCTGTTTCCAGAATAGTACCAACAATACCTTCACCCTGTTTGTAACTGACTGAATTAGCAGGCATAGGTTTGCCATGCAGGGCAATCATTTTAAGGTCACCCGTTTCATCATCAATAAGACTGATCATACCGTGACTTAAATTGCCCGTATCATTCAAAGCATTCAGTACCTCAGTCAGCGTTTCACGGAAATCCAGTGAACGACTAAGCACTTTGCTGACCTGATACAAACTCTCCAGCCCCGACTGCATTACCTGTCGTTGCTGGTTACTCATATCTGTATCCTTATTGTCCTGGTTTGTATTCATTTACTTCTCAATAATCGAAATTAACAGGCAGGCGAACAAACACTCGACAACCACCATAAAAATCTGCATCAATTTCAATACTACCGTTATGTCCTAAAACGACTTCCTGAGCCATTGTTAATCCCATACCTGAATGGTTTTTTGATGACTCCCAACCACAGTAAAAAGGCTCGAACACCTTAAGCCGATGTGCTTCAGAAATACCTGGTCCATTATCCATAATTTCTATTACAAGATCATTTCCATCCTGTCTTGTTTGAATTCTAATTTCACGGCTATCCTGCTTGGTTTGATTCACCGCCTTAATCGAATTATCGATCAGGTATTTGAATAAACCGCGTAATGCATTTGCGCGACCATCCACTGAAGGTAAAACAGTTGTTGGTCGCCAGTCAACAACAACACCTGAGGCTAGTAATGTATCGGTAGATAACTTTAATACTTCATGCAAAATTTCATTGATATTGACAGCGCCTAGTTGCTCGCTGGTTGGGAGCGGTAAAGCTGCATGTAAACTATCCATTGCGTCTTCACCACTTTCCAGTGCATGCCGTAAAATATTTTGCAGGCTACCTTCACTTCTTTTATCGGCAGGTATCGCTAGTGCTGCTTTAATAACATTCAGGGGAACCTGTAATTTATAAATGGCTCCTGAAATTGCTTCATGCATCGTTTGACTAAGTTGTTGCTCAGTCATATTAGCTCGAATCATATTCATTCTTGCTTCATTTATACGCTGCCGACTTGCTGTCACTTCATTGGCTATTAATAACATAAAGCCATTTGTCTGCTCAGGTCCGGTAAAATAATCCTGAGCTTCTTCACTCAGCTCATCTATATACACTCCAGAACAGGAAAACCAGCGTGGACTGATGCTACCCGGAGGATCTAGTCTGACATCAACATTGGTAAAGCCTTCGCCTGTCTGGCAAACCTGATCAAGACATTTACCCAGTTGTGTTTCCAGTACATCCAGAAATAAATGTACCGGTTCATCATCTCTGAAATCACCCCTTAATGCTTTATAAGCCAGATTATCCATAACCACTTTGCCGTCTGATGAAAGCATCGCGATAACCATCGGAGCAGCATCAAATGCAGCTTCGGTTAAATTCTTCTGAAATTCAAGTCGCTGTTTAAGTTGGTGCATTTGTGTAATATCACGGTGCATTCCAAGATAATATGAGACTTCATTCTGTTCATTTAATACTGGAGAAATGGTTAATTCTGCAAGATATTCTTTTTGATTCTTACCATGATTGACCAGCATACCTTTCCAGACCTGCTTATCCTGGATTTTCGTCCACAAATCCTGATAGATTTCCAGCGGAGTCGATTTGCTGGAAAGAACTGATTCATTTTTGCCTATTACTTCATGGCTTTTATAACCGGTAAGATTCTCAAATGCCTGATTTACAAATAAAATACAGGCTTGTGGATCAGTAATTGATATTGCAACAGGGGATTGCATAACTGTTTCATAAAACAGTCGGGGAGGTAAAGATTCTTTGCTTCCAATATTTTCTATCGCTTCTATGACTTCCGCAGGCGTGCCTTCTGGTGGTGCATCTAGAAACCGACTGATTGCATCAACCATTTTATCCGGGTGGCATTTTACCGTTTGCTGAGCCATATATTTGAGCCTGAAAAAATAACCTGAATTAATTAAAGAGCAAAATCTATACCAAAGAAATAATTACCTTTAATTGCGCTAACCAGGTTGTCGTTATTGTTACTTAATTGTGGAATCTGTAACAAACATTACATTCCCTGCTTTAGATTTTGTCGGATATATTACATTATACTCTGTGTGCTTTTATGATTTTTTACTAGTAGTGTACCTGGCCAAGCATCTTTTCCCTGCGCTGATCAAGCTATAAACCCAGTCAAATCACCATCCTGACGGATCTTTGAATTTAAATGTTTAGATAATACTGTTGCTCATAACACTAGTTGGCATATTTTTTGAGTAGAGATCATTATCTTGAAATTTAGTGAAGCTCCATGGAATACATTCTGATCATTCTCTCAACGGCGCTGGTTAATAATGTCGTACTGGTTAAGTTTTTAGGTTTATGTCCTTTGATGGGTGTATCCAACAAGCTTGACTCAGCGCTTGGTATGGGATTGGCAACTACTTTTGTACTCACTCTGGCAGCGTTTGCGGGCTGGTTACTGGAACACTTTATTCTTCAACCGCTGGATATTGGTTATCTGCGTATTTTAACATTTATTCTGGTTATCGCGGTGGTGGTTCAATTCACTGAAATGGCTGTTCGTAAAACCTCACCAGCTCTCTATCAGGTTCTTGGCATTTTTTTACCCTTAATTACGACTAACTGTGCAGTGCTTGGCGTAGCCTTACTGAATGTACAAAAGGAAAACAACTTACTGGAAAGCCTGATCTACGGTTTTGGTTCTGCACTGGGATTTACGCTTGTATTGGTGATATTCGCCGGATTACGTGAACGACTTGCCTTATCAAGAGTACCAGCAGCATTTCGTGGTGCGCCCATCGCTTATGTTGTGGCCGGATTATTATCACTGGCCTTCATGGGTTTTGCTGGATTAACTAGTTAACACTGGAGAGAGAAACACTTATGTCTGCAGCTATTATCATTATTGCTTTGCTGGGTCTATCGATGGGAACTTTACTCGGATACGCAGCAAAATTTTTTGCCGTTGAAGGTAATCCACTTGAAGCTGAAATTGAAGAGTTGTTACCGGGATCACAATGTGGTCAATGTGGTTATCCTGGATGTTCGCCAGCGGCGGCTGCTGTTGCCAATAGTGAAGCGCCTGTCACTTTATGTCCACCAGGCGGTAAAGCACTGGTTGAAGCACTGGCCGAGAAACTGGGTGTGAGTGTGGATCTGTCAGATGTCGATGAACAGGAACCCCGTGTTGCCTATATTCATGAGAATCTCTGTGTCGGTTGTACCAAATGCTTTAAGCGTTGTCCTACCGACGCCATACTGGGTGGCCCGAAACAGATACACGCCGTATTTATGGATGCCTGTACTGGTTGTGAAAAATGTTTTGATGTATGTCCGACAGAATGTATCGAAATGCGCAAAGTAGAACACACTTTGCAAACCTGGTACTGGCCTGAACCGGCTAAAGTAGCCTGAGAATTAATATGTCAGTCTCAAATGCATTTAAGCTATTTAAAATTCGTGGTGGTGTTCATCCCGATGACCGCAAGTCATTGAGTGGCAAAAAGACCATCGAAAATCTGCCGATGCCGGCACTACTGCATATTCCCTTGCAACAGCATATTGGTGCACCAGCAGCTGCGCTGGTTACGCGCGGAGAAATGGTTAAAAAAGGCCAGTTATTAGCACGTAGTCAAGGTGCGATTTCAGCACCTGTTCATGCGCCCACTTCGGGGAAAATCATGGGTGTTGGTGGTTATCCTGCACATCATGCATCTGGTTTACTGGTGCGTACCATTACTCTTAAGCCAGATGGGCTGGATGAATGGATAGATGACCTTGATCCGGTAGCAGACCCTTTTATTCTTTCGCCTGATGAAATCTCCAAACGCGTTGCCAACGCGGGTATTGTTGGTATGGGTGGTGCAACTTTCCCTTCATCAGTGAAATTAAATTTACGTAAGCGCTACAGTCTCGATACACTGGTGATTAACGGTGCCGAATGTGAACCTTATCTGACCTGTGATGACCGTTTAATGCAGGAACATAGTGACGAAGTGCTGCAGGGTATTTTGCTGATGGCGCGAGCACTGGAAGTTGAGAAAGTTTTAATCGCTATTGAAAACAATAAACCTGACGCCATTGCAGCCATGCGGCAGGCAGCTGTAGATTTTCCTCATGTTCAGGTTGTTGGTTTACCTACCCGCTATCCCATGGGGTCAGAAAAACATATGGTGCAAACCCTCACTGGTAAAGAAACACCAGCACGCGGTTTGACCGCTGATATTGGTATCGTAGTTCACAATGTAGCGACTGCTCTGGCTGTAAATGATGCCATTAAACATGGTCATCCATTAATATCTCGGGTGATGACCGTTTCCGGTTCAGCGATTAAACAACCCAAAAATGTACGTGTCCTAATCGGTACACCTTTAGATAATCTGGTTGAATTTTGTGGTGGTTATAGCGAAGAGCCGGCCAAAATAATCAGTGGTGGTCCAATGATGGGGCAGCCTCTACGCGAAACTCGTGTACCTGCCGTAAAAGGCAGTAACGGCTTGCTGGCATTAACAGCAGCAGAAATCAATGCTGCACCCGAGATGCCCTGCATCCGCTGTGCCAGTTGTGTACAGGCTTGTCCCTGCGGCCTGGTGCCACTGGAAATGGCTTCTAATATTCGTGCCGGTAGCCTGGATAACTCGGTTGGCATAGGTTTACTCGACTGTATTGCCTGCGGTTCCTGCTCCTATGTCTGTCCAGCCCATATTCCGCTGGTGCAATACTTTAATTACGCCAAAGGTGAACTTGCTCAACGTCAGCGCCTGCAACATAAACAGGGTGAAACTAAACGATTGACTGAAGCACGTACTGAACGGATGGAAAAAATTAAACAGGCTAAACGGGAAGCGATGAAAAAGCGAAAACTGGAAATGGAAGCCAAAAAGAAAAAGGAAGCAGAGGCAGCAGCCCTGGCACAGGCAGCCAGTGAACAGACCGAGAGCAGTCAACAGGAGGTCGTATGATCGAACAACCACTTATAGCCGGTCCCTATACCCACGAAGGGAATAGCATCAGCAAAACCATGCAAATGGTGATGCTTGCATTAGTCCCTGCGACTCTGGTTGGTTTTTATATGTTCGGCTGGCCTGCCATTTATCTTTTTGCTATTACCATAGGTAGTGCAATGCTGGCAGAATTTCTGTCGCTAAAAGTGGCAGCTAAACCGGTACGCCCTTTTTTAATGGATGGTTCGGCTATATTGACTGGCTGGCTACTGGCGATGACACTACCTCCCTGGGCCCCCTGGTGGATCGCGGTGGTTGGATCATTTTTAGCTATTGTTGTCGGTAAACAGGTATTTGGTGGTCTGGGTCAGAATTTATTTAATCCAGCTATGGTCGCACGTGTTGCCTTACTGATTTCTTTTCCTCTTGAAATGACTTTATTCAGTGCCCCTGCACCTATTTTTTCAGCTAGTGCACCAGACTGGTTGCAGGGATTGTCAATCACTTTTGGTACCGGCTCTGAATTCGATGCCATTAGTAGTGCGACACCCTTAGGACATATCAAAACTGAGTTGGGTACAGGTAAAAGTCTGACTGAAGTCATGCAGGGCACTGAATCTCTAATACAGATGATCTTTGGAAAATCTCCAGGCAGTCTGGGTGAAACTTCCGCCATATTTATATTATTAGGTGGTTTGTTTTTACTCTATAAAAAGATTATTACCTGGTATATTCCTGTTTCCATGCTGGCTACTCTGGCTCTTTTGGCTGGCGTATTTCATCTGATTAATCCTCAGCTTTATCCCGGTGCTTTAACCCATTTAATGTCAGGGGCAGCAATGCTGGGTGCTTTTTTTATTGCAACCGATCTGGTGACTTCTCCAGTCTCAATTCGCGGGCAACTCATATTTGGAGCAGGATGTGGTTTATTTGTATATGTCATTCGAACCTGGGCAGGTTACCCTGAGGGTGTAGCTTTTGCAGTCATGTTAATGAATGCCTGTACACCGCTTATTGATCACTACTTCAAGCCCAGAATCTATGGTCGTGATAGAAAAGGAGAGCCACTTAATTATGCCCCTGTAGAAAGTAGTAAAGAGAGTGCGTCATGAGTACACCGGTAGAACCCTCATACAGAAAGCGTATAGGTTATCAGGCAATGCTACTGGGTGGCTTTGCTACCATTGCTTCAGCCTTTTTAGTATCGGGCAATATGGCGACCAAAGATGTCATTGCTGAACGTCTTAGAGAGGATTTACTGCAATCCCTGAGTCAGGTTGTACCTGATAATATTCATGACAATAACTTGTTGGATAATACGCTGGAAGTCAGCGATCAAAAAGATCATAGCATTGTGATTTATCGTGCTTTTAAAGGTTCTCAAGTGAGTGCTTTAGCCTGGCAAATTTCTGAAGAGGGATTTTCCGGTGAAATTAAAATGATTATTGCTGTTGATCCTGACGGTAAAGTTCTTGGTGTCCGAGTTATTTCTCATTCAGAGACACCTGGACTGGGTGATAAAATCGAAGAAAAGAAAAGTAACTGGATTTTTGATTTCAATGGACTGTCTTTGGGTAACCCACCGCTGAATGAATGGAAGGTGAAAAAAGATGGCGGTCGTTTTGATGCTTTTTCCGGTGCAACGATTACTCCACGCGCAGTGGTTAAGGGCATTACCAGAGGTTTAGAGTTTTTTAAAGCTAATCGTAGTCGTTTAATCTCAATCCCGGATAAGACAGATGAGCGTGTCAATGTCTCAACCCTGGATAGAAAGGAGAAAGCAGATGAGTAACCAGTATTCAGCCATCGCTAAAGATGGTCTATGGGATAACAATATTATATTCGTTCAGGCTCTGGGCTTATGTCCGCTACTTGCTGTAACTGGAACAGCCAGTAATGGTTTAGGGATGGGGCTTGCCACCACAGTCGTAATGATCGCATCAGGGCTTATGATTGCTGTACTGCGTGTCATAATTACGCCTCAGGTTCGTATCCCCGTTTTCGTCTTAATTATTGCCGTACTTGTTACCATGGTTGATATGGCGATGAATGCCTGGGTACATGATTTACATAAGGTACTGGGTTTATTTATTCCGCTCATTGTTACTAACTGTGCGATTCTGGGTAGAGCTGAATCTTTTGCTTCGCGCAATAATGTACTGCCGAGTATGTTTGATGGATTAATGATGGGCTTGGGCTTTACCCTGGCTCTGGTTATTCTGGGTGCTACACGTGAAGTCATTGGCAGTGGTACTTTATTTGCCAATGCATCCTTATTATTAGGTTCCTGGGCATCGCATCTTGAAATGGTGCTAATACCAGAATACAAGGGTTTTCTATTGATTATTTTACCACCAGGAGGATTTCTGGTACTGGGATTTCTATTAGCCGGTAAAAGGGTACTGGATAAACGAATTGCCGAACGTCAACAACTTGCTTTGGCAACAGCTTAAACCGGAAGGAGAGATTGATATGAATGTTGGTGTTGCCTATGCAGACAAATTCAAACAGGTCTGGTTAAAACTGGAAATTCCTGACGGAAGCAGCATAAGAGAAGCGATAGAGCATTCAGGCTTACTGGATCAATTTCCAGATATTAATCTGGACAAACAAAAGGTTGGTGTATTTGGCAAAGTCACAAAACTTGATGCCAAAGCAGAAGAAGGTACCAGAATTGAAATTTATCGGGAAATAACCGCTGATCCCGAACTGGTAGAACGCCGCGACCGGGATGAATAAAGTCATTCTGCAACATGAGCAATTAAACAGACTTATGATTTTTCCAGGTTTAACTGTTTTGCTCCTTGAATAATATTCTTAAAGTATCTTAAACTTACCTGAATAGCCACTCAGGAAGGCTTGCTTTTCTGCTTTTTACAGTTAGATATGCAAGAGGGGCAATGCTACTTGAGTTTGACGCCCTGGTGGGTGCTGATGTATGCCTATTAATCAAGCTAGTGACGGAGTTAAGGCCTTTACTGGCATAGTTACTGAAATGATTACAGGTGATTCTTCTGTATTACTAATGGATGAATCGGAAGCATTCCTCCATCCACCCATGTTTTTCAAATTAAACTCATTGAAATAACCACCAACATTAGGCAAAGTCACAGGGTCAATAAATAAGTGTAATGGTGATAAAAAAATATACACGAAAGGAAATCGAAAAGCTGGAAGACAAAACCGACTATGATCGGCTTAAGAAAATGTCTGAAGAGGAAATTCGTAAAAATGCAGAATTAGATCCTGATGCTCCTTTGCAATCAGAATCAGATTTAGATAATTTTAGGCCGGCTAAGAAACGGAATCTTAGATGATAAAAGTAAGTAGCAAGAAACTGAAAGAAAAGCCCAAGACAGTGGCATTATGAGGTATAAAATCAGCTGAATGGAATCAGGCCAATAAATGGACTTTTTCTACAGCCTCGTCAGGATATTAAATAAGGAGAAAAAAGATATCTCAAACACAATTTGCCTTTCTTAAGAAGAAAAATGTTCCAAATAGAGATCAGCTACAGGCTTCAATTGATGCTTTAGGCTTCGATCTAAAGCTTGATCCTGAATTTACCCCATTTGAAGACGAAGGGTTTTCACCATGTGTTCTTCGCGGAGAAGAAGATGTAGGTTTTGAAATATTTTATGAGCCTGCTGCAGATCTTATCGAAGACGATGAAGATGATGAAGAGTTTAAGGAACTCATAGGTGATAATGATTATTCGATAGCGTTTTCCTGGGGTGGTAACTTTAAAGATTGTACTTGTGTGTTAATGGTGTCTATTGCACTTGCTAATGACTTCGGCGCTACAATTTCCTATGAGGGTGATGGAAAAGAAACCATTGCAGGTATGCAAGGTGGCATTGAAGAGTGTCTTAAGGAAATTAATAAAGGTGAATCCTGACAAAAAAGGACAGGTTAAAACAGGCAGAATTGATCAAAAGCTCCTTATAGATTCAACAGTATTCAACCTGGATTCCGCAGTTGATCGCTGGCAATAGAGGTTAACCCTCTGTTTCATAAAGCATGACAGTTGATATGTATAATCACCCAATCGGTGCATCCCGCTACGAACTGAATTGCAGGTTTGAGGTGGTGTATCTCTTCGTTGTAACGCCCTGGAAGAGCAGGCTATTGCGCGTCGTTATGCCTTGATCTACAGCACCTCAAATACACAATCAACTCGTCCAACTGCGGATTCCAGGTTCAAAAACTCATACATTTCGTAGTCAATATCCGATATATTACTTTTACTCCCGGATCTAGATATCGTTAAAAGCAATGAACCAAAGAAGATTACTGCCCTCTACCAGCATGCTTTCTGCTTTTGAATCTGCTGCCCGTCTGGGTAGTTTTTCGCGAGCAGCGAATGAACTGAATCTCACTCAGGGTGCAATTAGCAGGCAGGTTCGAGCTCTCGAAGAACAACTGGATACTGAATTGTTTGAACGTACACACCAGCAGGTTATTCTCACCAGTTCGGGGATGTATTACGCAAATGAAATAACCACAGCCTTAAACATTATCAAAACGGCAACCTTGAAGACTATCTCTAATAGCGCCGGAGGAGAGTTAAAACTTGCTATTCTGCCTGCTCTCGGAACTAAGTGGTTGATTCCGCGTTTATCTGATTTTTTAGAGAAAAATCAGGATATTAATATTGGTTTTAAAACAGAAGTAGCCGCTTTTGATTTTCATGGTACTAATATCGATGCCGCTATCCATTATGGTCAGGCTGACTGGCCGAATGCAGACTGCACTTTTTTAATGGCTGAAACCGTTTACCCTGTTTATTCACCATTGCTATTAGAAAAATATTCAATTTGCAGTCTTCAGGACTTCAAAAAAACACCACTGTTACATTTGTCGACCCGCCTTGATCACTGGAGCAAATGGTTTCATATCAATGGAATGGAGCATGATGCATCTGAAGGATTGAATTTTGAACAGTTTTCGACGCTTGCCCCCGCTGCTGTAGCTGGTCTGGGTGTTGCTCTTATGCCTAAATTATTTGTTGAAAATGAACTTAAAAATGGCAGTTTACTTTGTTTCGATGAGGGTGAATGTAAAAGTTCTTCTGCCTATTATCTGGTTACCCCCAAACATAGAACTCATTATGCACCGGTCAAAATTTTTAGAGAGTGGATTTTAGAGCAGGCAAAAGGTTATTACATTTCGTAATACCCTGTTGATATTAAGTAGTTTGCGCCTTTCCATCTGATCTGTTTTTCTAGAGCTATTCCTTTTCATGCTGATAATTCAGCAAATTTCGAGGTGGAAAATGTTAGATCGAGTTAATTATCTGTCCATTCATATTGATGAAGTTTTAAGCGAAGGCGGTTATCCGCAGGAAGCGCAAAACATCATAAAGGCTGAAAATCTATTACCTCAGGGGCTGGTGAATCGCCTGCATAATCTGTATCCGCAGTATTCTATTCTCAATCGTACAACTCCACCGATTTTTACCGAGCGTCAAAACTACACCGGTTTGAAAGGCTTTCGTCTTGTTTGCAAAACGCTGGCTGAACATGGAATTCATATCGATCATATCCTTGAACGGGAACTTTTTATTGAAGTTTATCGTTTTCTGGCAACCCGCCACACTTTGAATAGCATTGACTGGGATCATTACCAGACTGATAGTGTATTTCAACTGGTTTTTCCACAACCGGGTATGATTCAGCAAAATGTGGTTGACAGATACCTTGCAGCTCCCAATGCAGAAGCTCGCTCGAAAGTTGCCAGGGACTATATGCATGAAACTAACCCGCATGATGGTAATCAGCAACTCAATAAGCCCTGGTTTAAAAATGAAGATGGCGATCTTGAAGTGCTGGCAGGTAGTCAGCATAAATACCCGCAGACTCAGCTTATTTTTGATAAATCCACCCAGCACTGTTTTTCATTCTGTACTTATTGTTTCCGTCACGCTCAGGTACGCGGAGATGAAGATATGTTTTTACAGCAGGATATAAATCAAATTCATCAATATCTTCGTAAACACAAAGAGGTAACTGACTTGCTAATCACCGGTGGTGATGGTGGATTTATGCCAGCTGAGCGTTTACTGCAATATGTTGAACCACTTTTTGATGATGTTGAATTAATCCACATCCGAACTGTTCGCCTGGCAACCCGATCACTGACATTTCAGCCTGAAATGGTTTTGACTGAAAAATACCGGAAAATGCTCGGAGTGTTCGACAAAATGCATGAAAATGGTATACAGCTTGCGTGGATGGCTCATTTTTCAACACCGAAAGAGTTACTCAATCCTATGACTATTGCGGCAATACGTCGTTTACAGCAACATGGTGTAGCGATCCGTAGCCAAAGTCCTATGATGAAACATATCAGTTTATTTCCTAAACAGGATGGTTCAACCGATATTGAAAAATCAGCTCAAAACTGGATTGATCTGGCACTTATTCAGAATACATTGCAAGTAGGATTCCATTCAATGTATTGCGCACGTCCAACCGGTGAACATCATTACTACACAGCACCACTGGTCGATGTAATCAAAATATTTAATCTAATCTATCGCTCACTACCATCGATTGCCAGACCGACCCGGCACATCTCTATGACTACATCGGCAGGTAAATTATCTTTGATGGGTCTTTCCGAAATTAATGGTGAAACGGTTATTGCGTTAAAGTTTAATGAAGCCCGTAATATGCAATGGATAGATAAAGTTTTTCATGCTAAATATAACCCGCGTACAAATGATGTTAATTTGTTACAGGCTGTCGAGGGTGACAGTTTCTTTTTTCAGCAGGAACTTGAAGAAATTGAACAAGCATTAGAAGATTCATTAAAAGAAGCAATGAGTACGTCCAGAAATATTCATATGGATAAAACTCTGCAACAGGACCAGTCTGCAGAAACAGATTTTCCACAGGCTTTTTAAAGATTATATAAAATTATTCTCATGATAGATAAACGCGTAAGTTCAGTAGCAGAAGCCGTTGCCGATATACCTGATGGCGCCACCATCATGATTGGTGGTTTCGGTGAAGCGGGCAGTCCCACCGAATTAATTCATGCCCTGATCGATCTTGGATCAAAAAATTTGACAGTCATCAATAATAACACCGGCAATGGTGAAATTGGACTGGCTGCCCTGATTGCACAGGGTCAGGTAAGAAAAATGATTTGCTCATATCCCCGATCAAGCCATTCAAAAGTGTTCCCGGTGCTTTACCGCAATGGCGATATCGAACTGGAAATAGTGCCACAGGGTACACTGGCTGAACGTATTCGAGCTGGTGGTGCTGGCATACCGGCTTTTTATACTTCAACAACAGTGGGTACAGTTCTGGCTAAAGATAAAGAAATCCGGCAGTTCGATGGCCGTCAGTATGTCATGGAATATGCCCTGAAAGCTGATTTTGCATTAATCAAATGCGAACAAGCAGATCGTCTGGGTAATTTAATCTACAATAAAACGGCCAGAAATTTTAATCCGGTTATGTGTACGGCTGCTACAACCACCATTGTACAGGCACATCAAATTGTAGAAGTAGGTGAACTTGATCCGGAAGCGATTATCACAGCAAATATTTTTGTTAATCGTATTGTAGAAGTACAACAACCGTTAATTGAATCTGCAATGATTGCTGCGGGAGTACGTTATCCATGAATGAAATCAGCGATACTGTAAAAGGCTGGTCACGAGAAAAAATGGCTGAACTGGCAGCACAGGATATTCCCGACGGATCATATGTGAATTTAGGTATAGGTATTCCAGAAATGGTTGCAAAGTATAAACCTGAAGGTCGCGAGTTTATATACCACACAGAAAATGGTCTGTTAGGTATGGGGCCGGAGCCTGCTCCAGCAGATCAGGATCATGAATTAATCAATGCGGGAAAAAAAGCGGTTAGCATTATGCCGGGTGGTTGTTATTTTCATCATGCCGATAGTTTTACTATGATTCGCGGCGGTCATATCGATGTATGCGTGTTAGGCGCTATGCAGGTTTCTGAACAGGGTGATCTGGCAAACTGGTCAACCGGAGCGGCTGATGCTATTCCCGCTGTCGGAGGCGCCATGGATCTGGTTGCAGGAGTTAAAACCGTTTTCGTTATTACACAGCATACAACAAGAAATGGTGACGCTAAAATTGTTAAACAATGCAGCTACCCATTAACCGGCCCTAAAGTTGTCTCACGTATTTATACTGATTTATGCATTATAGATGTGACAGATGAAGGCTTGAAAGTATTGAAACTGGCTCCTGGTATTAGTTTTGAAGAAGTCTGTGAAAAAACCGATGCCAGTTTAATAGCACCGCAGGAAATATAAAATGATTTATCCTAAAAGCGCCCGACTATTTGAACGCGCTCAGAAAGTTCTGCCAGGTGGGCTTAGTCGAAATACACTGTTACGTGGTGCTCACCCTCTATATGTCAGCAAGGGTAAAGGTTCACTTGTGACCGATGTAGATGGTGTTGAACGTATTGATTTTGCCAATAATATGGCTTCTCTTATTCATGGGCATGCATTTGAACCGGTTGTAGAAGCTGTCAGTAATCAACTTCAATTAGGCACAGCATTTACAATGGCCACTGAAGCCGAAATAATGCATGCCGAACACCTTTGTTCTCGCTGTGAGAGTTTCGAAAAAATTCGCTTTGTCAATTCTGGTACTGAAGCTGTTATGGCTGGTATGAAAGCTGCAAGAGCTTTTACTGGTAGACATAAAATAGCTAAAGTTGAAGGCAGTTACCACGGTGCTTATGATTATGCAGAAGTTAGTCAGTCTCCCACTCCGGACAACTGGGGTGAACTGGATCATCCTAATTCAATTCCGCTGGCAACAGGCACACCTGACTCGGTAAGCACAGACATGGTTATACTGCCTTTTAATGAACCCGATAAAGCGGTTGCCATTCTGGATCAATTTAAAAGTGAAATCGCCTGTGTGCTGATTGATCCGATTCCACATCGTATAGGCATGTCACCGGTCAGCCAGGCTTTCATAAAAAAGCTGGATACATGGTGTAAGGCAAATGCTGCCCTATTGATGTTTGATGAAGTTATTACTTTACGTACAGAATATGGTGGTGCTCAACAGCGTTACGAAGCGATACCTGACCTGACTTCAATGGGTAAAATGATTGGCGGAGGTTTTCCGGTCGGTGCTCTGGCCGGTCGTAATGAAGTGATGCAGGTATTCACTAATGGAAAATTACCTCACTCTGGAACTTTTTCAGCCAATCCGGTTACTATGACAGCTGGTCGGGTTGCTATGGAATTTTTTGACAGGCAATCCGTTGAGCGACTCAATCAACTGGGCGATTATGCACGTCATAATTTAACAGAGGCAATAAAAATTGCTGATGTACCCGCCACGGTTACTGGTGCAGGTTCACTGTTAAGACTGCATTTAAAATCACAGCTGCCAGCCAACTTTCGAGAAACTCACCTTCAAAAAAATGAACAACAGGCGCTCACCAGATTTATAAATGCTTTATATGATGATGGCATTATGATGATTCATACCGGAGCGGCTGCGCTTTCAACCGCTATGGGCGAAACTGACATTGATCGTCTGGCTGAAGCTGTTGTCAGTGCCTTAGCTAAAATCAAACCCATTCTGCTGGAGACTACATCATGAGCGAGGCTTATATTTGTGATGCTGTTCGTACTCCGATTGGACGATATGGAGGTAGTCTTTCTTCAATACGTGCCGATGACCTGGGTGCATTACCACTGAAGGCATTACAGCAACGTAATCCAGAGATGGACTGGAATAGTGTTGATGATGTCATTTATGGCTGCGCTAATCAGGCGGGAGAAGATAATCGTAATGTAGCTCGTATGTCTTCATTGTTAGCAGGACTTCCGGTTGGCATTTCCGCCATGACTATAAACAGATTGTGTGGTTCAGGAATGGATGCCGTAGGCACTGCAGCACGGGCTATTAAATCAGGTGAAACACAATTAATGATTGCCGGTGGTGTCGAAAGTATGACACGCGCTCCTTTTGTAATGCCCAAGGCAAACAATGCTTTTAGTCGTAGTAATGAATTGTATGACACGACTATGGGCTGGCGTTTTGTCAATAAATTAATACAACAGGAATATGGTGTAGAAAGCATGCCGGAAACCGCTGAAAATATTGCTGAAGAATTTGCTATATCGCGGCAAGATCAGGATTTATTCGCCTATCATTCTCAAATGAAAACGGCTCAGGCACAACAATCAGGAGTTCTGGCTGAAGAAATGATTCCTGTCTCCATCGCAAAGCGCAACAGTGATCCAGTTATTTTTGATCGAGATGAACATCCTCGCGCAGAAACCAGGCTGGAAAAACTATCATCTCTAAAAGCACTATTTCGTGAAAACGGGACAGTGACCGCCGGTAATGCATCCGGCATTAATGATGGAGCCTGTGCGCTGATCATTGCTTCTAAAAGTGCAATAGAAAAAAATGCACTGATACCTAAAGCAAGAATTGTAGCAATGGCAACTGCCGGTGTGCCACCCCGTATAATGGGAATGGGGCCTGTTAAAGCGATCCAGAAAATTATGCAGCAAACAGGTTTAACTTTAAAAGATATGGATGTCATAGAATTGAATGAAGCCTTTGCCGCACAGGCGCTGGCCTGCAATCGTGAACTGGGCCTGGCGGATGATGATTCACGCATTAATCCAAATGGTGGCGCTATCGCTCTGGGTCACCCCTTGGGTATGAGTGGTGCAAGACTTATTACAACAGCGGCTTATCAATTACAACGGTCGCAGAGTCGATATGCGCTGTGCAGTATGTGTATCGGTGTCGGTCAGGGAATTGCTGTTATCCTTGAACGCAGTTAACTTTAGCTTTTAACCGGGGAACTTAAATGTCTTACAATGAAATATTAGAAAATCTTGATTTTGAGCCTTCTGATTACCTTAATGGTAGCTTGCTCGTTCATTCTCCTATTGATGGCTCTCATATTTCTACTGTAGCTGAAATAAATGCATCCGAAATGGATACTATAATTGCTCAGGCGAAAATTGCATTTAACAGCTGGAAAAATGTACCTGCTCCCCGCCGTGGCGAACTGGTACGTTTACTGGCTGATGAATTACGAAAATCAAAACAGGAACTGGGTAAGCTGGTTACTTTAGAGTGTGGAAAAATATATTCTGAAGGATTGGGTGAAGTTCAGGAAATGATTGATATCTGTGATTTTGCAGTGGGTCTATCACGTCAACTGTATGGCTTAACTATTGCTTCCGAACGGCCAGGACACACGATGCGGGAAAGCTGGCAACCACTGGGAATAGTCGGCATTATTTCATCTTTTAATTTCCCGGTTGCCGTCTGGTCATGGAATACCGCGCTGGCACTGGTCTGTGGTAACAGTATTATCTGGAAACCTTCAGAAAAAACGCCTTTAACCGCTATTGCCTGTGGAAAAATCCTGAATCGTGCTCTGGCCCGATTTGCTGATGCACCGGCTAATCTTCACCAGATAGCAATAGGTGGCAGAGATATCGGTGAAGCTCTGGTGAAAAATCATGATATAGCTTTAATCAGTGCAACAGGCAGTACTCGTATGGGTAAAACAGTTGCACCGATAGTAGCCGAACGTTTTGGTCGTTCTATATTGGAGTTAGGTGGTAATAATGCAATGATAGTGACACCTTCTGCCGATCTGGATATGGCTGTGCGAGCTATTCTTTTCAGTGCAGTCGGAACCTGTGGGCAACGTTGTACATCACTGCGCCGTTTGATTGTTCATAAAGATATTAAAAATCAATTATTACCAAAAATAAAAAAAGCCTACGCCAGTATTAGTATAGGTAATCCTCTGGATAGTAATAATCTTGTTGGCCCGTTAATTGATGAAAATGCCTATCAGGCTATGGAATCAGCTTTACAGAAAGCAGAAAAAGATGGGGCGAGAGTGACTGGTGGTGAACGAACATTAGTTGGTAAATATCCTGATGCTTATTATGTAAAACCAGCTATAGTAGAAATACAGGGTCAAAGTGAAATAGTTAAAAGTGAAACTTTCGCACCAATTCTATATGTTATGGAATATGAAGATTTTAATGATTCAATTAAAATGCAGAATGATGTACCTCAGGGCTTGTCTTCCTGTATCTTTACTAATGATGTACGTGAAAGTGAATACTTTTTATCTGTAAGCGGTTCTGATTGTGGTATTGCCAATGTTAACATAGGCCCGAGTGGTGCAGAAATTGGCGGTGCTTTCGGTGGTGAAAAAGAAACAGGTGGTGGTCGGGAATCCGGGTCCGATGCCTGGAAAAGTTATATGCGCAGACAGACCAATACCGTCAATTATTCCACAGAATTACCCCTGGCTCAGGGTGTGGAATTTAATATAGATTAAACCTGGAAAAAAACAGTATTTATATTTTACCGTTGATATTCTGGTGATCAGCGGCAGATTTAACAGACTGATTTTTTATAAGCTTATCAACTGCGATACTAAATTAATTAGTATCGCGCAATAAAAAACTTGCAGATTTTTGCTGCGAATATTTGAAAGTTTTAGTGCGTCAGCTGTCTGTACTGTGAAAATAATTTCACAGATAAATTATGAGCCTTGTTGTGTAGCCATTTTTTAAAATCTGAAGCTAATTCTGCAATATAATCTGCACGCATTTGTTCTGCTTCGTGCATATAATAGTTCAGGTCTATTTCACCATTTTCGTCGGTTTTAAATTCAAATTCATTTGTCATGTCGTTCCCCTGTAAAGCTATGGTTAGGATATTAGTATTCAATTATTGATTGCACAAACGATCATATTTCAGCAGAATGATGAATATTATTCACCTGAGAAAACTGTCATCAGACGCCTACCGCCATTAAATTCACTTCGGGTATTTGAATCTGCCGCCAGGCATGAAAGTTTCGCTGCGGCCGCAGAAGAATTATTTATTACCGCATCCGCTGTGAGTCATCAGGTAAAAGCGCTGGAAAGATATCTGGGCCTGAAATTATTTAACCGTCTTAATCGTAAGGTAGAACTGACCGCAGCAGGCCGAAATTATCTGACTCCGGTCAAGCAATCTCTGAATGAAATGGAAGTTGCTACTCAGCATATAGTTTCTAATCCTGAGACTGAAATTGTAACCATTAGTACGGCACCAAATTTTCTGGTGCGCTGGTTAATGCCTCGCTTAAAAGACTTTCAGCAAAAGTACCCGGATGTTGAATTACAGTTAACGGCATCCAATGATATTGTTGATTTATACAAAACGAATATCGACATGGCGATTTATTTTGGGCATGGCGACTGGCACGATATCGATGTGCATTTTCTGCATAAAGTTTATCTGGTACCCGTATGCAGTCCTGATTTATTATCAGAAGGTTTAACGCTGGATGAACCGGAAGATTTAAAAAAATTTACTTTGATTCATGTGACAAAGCGATTATTTGAGTGGCCGGAGTGGCTGGAACTGGCCAACATGACGAGCAAAGGATTTTCCAGAGGCCTGCAATTATCCAGTAGTCAATTAGCGACTTCAGCTGCACGTGAATGCTTAGGTATTGCGTTAGCTGATTCAACCCTGACTGCGCGGGAAATTGAACAGGGAAAATTACTCAAGCCATTTGATTTACTACTGGATAGTCAAAGATCGTTTTATCTGGTTCAACAAAAAAACAGACCTATGACAGAAGGTATGCGCGTATTTAAAGACTGGCTTATTTCAGAAATGAAAAAGAATACGGATGCTTAGATAAACGCTAATCAATTTATAATTTTGAGACTCAGGGAGTTAAACACTCATTTAATAATGATAAGCCTTTTCGACCATATTTTTACTTAATACGCCGAAAATATAATGCTTATTTGAATGCGTACTACGTTCTACAAAGAGAGCTTCAAAGTTTCCCTTTTCAAGTAATTCATAAGCTTCCTGTAAATCGGCTTCCAGATGAATCGAGCCAACCTGCCAGCGCAACGCTGGAATTTCCAGCAGATTGATAAACTCAAGTTCTTTACCCTTATTGGTTTCTATATATTTTGCCAGTTCGATTGCAGGCATCAGGGCTTCCGGCATATTCTCATTATCGATAAGAATAAATAGAGGTTTATTTTTCAGTATTTCATGTGCCAGACGAGAGGAAATGAGATTATCCACATGTAAAAAATTCTGTTCCATGACACTACCAACACCCATCCGTCGCAGGCTTTGCAAAATGGGGTTGGTATTATAATCCTGGCCGGAACTTTTCAGCATAGACAGAAACAGGGATTCCTTTCTGAATAATTCACTGGCCGTTACTCCGGAGATAACTACCGCCAGCATACCGGGTAAAATTACAGCTGGATTATCTGTCAGTTCCAACATTGCCACCAGCGCGGCAAGTGGTGCCTGTAGACTGGCCGACATCATTGCTCCCATGCCAAGTAGAGCATAAAAGCCAACTTCAGTATCAAGCTCAAATGGGAGTAACAGAAATATTTTTGCAAGCAGTGCTCCCAGCATTGCGCCAATAAAAAGTGTCGGCCCGATCATACCGCCAGGTACGCCCAATCCGACAACGATAGAGGTTGCCAGCAATTTACCGATAACCAGAAAAACCAGCAGAACAATAGTTAAATGTCCATTTAAGGCAAGTTCAACCGTATCGTATCCAATACTCATCAGTTGTGGAATAAACATTCCGCTAAGACCCATAAAAGCGCCAGCCAATAATAAGCGCCACCAGATAGGGATTTGCTTACTACTACTGGCAAAATGCTGTAATAAATGTATAAAAATTGCTGATACTGTACCCGCCAGAAGGCCCAGAATAACGACCAGAAATAAATCACTCAATGAACCCATTTCCATGATAGGAACGGCAAAGGCGGGGGCAGTACCAAATACAGCATTCGACAGGGTAGTCGCCGCTACTGCGGCTAAAATCACTGGAATAAAACTGCTTAAAGTATATTCCATCAGCACCACTTCCAGTGCAAAAATAACGCCAGCCAGGGGCGTGTTAAATGAAGCAGCAATACCCGCAGCAGTGCCGCAGGCGACGAATATCCGAATAGTATTATTAGGAAGCGAAAAATATTGCCCCATCAGGCTGGCAGCAGCCGCACCCAGAAACACATGAGGGCCTTCCCGGCCTACCGAGTGACCACTGATTATGGCGATGGCTGCGCCCACAAACTGCAGTATAAAACCACGTATAGTGAAATGCGCCTGATGATAGGTCATACGTTCCATGACCCTGGCCACACCTAAAACATGCATTCCTTTACCAGCATAACGAAATAATAGAGCAAGCAGAATTGCCCCGATGATCGGAAAGGTGAAATTCGCCCATTCAGGTAAAGCTTCATAATTATCAGATCCCTGACCGGGTAGAATAAAGTCCTGACTATTCTCAACCAGCATTCGAAACAGGATGATTACTGCTCCTGAAAGTAATCCGCTGAGTAAACCGAATAAAGATAAAGGCAATAAGGCATCAGAACGGGCAAGATGAATACGCATGGTATCCAGTCGATTGATACGTTGATAAGCGTTATTGACCGATTCTTTTTTCAAAACAAGTTCAAACTTCTTAAGGTTTATTTAGTGTATTACTTATTTCACTAAAATGTCAGTTAGTTTATTTTGCTGAAAACACAAGTTTTTATCCAATAATACAATTCGCAATTCTGCTATTATCTGCAGCCTTAAACCTGGAATCCGCAGTTGGACGAGTCAGTTCGTAGCGGGATGTCCCGATTGGGTGATTATACACATCAACTGTCATGGTTTATGAAACAGTGGGTTAAGCTCTATTGCGAGCGGTCAACTGCGGAATTCAGCTTAAACTAACCCGGAAATATATAAGCCATAAAAATGAATCAATTGCTGGACGAAACACACCAACCCAAAGCCCACCTTGAAGGAACACTAAGTCAGCGGGTTAAATTTGAATGGGCGACACTGGCCCGTCTGGGCGCCCCCATTTTAATTGCTCAATTAGCACAAATGGCGAATGGTGTCATCGATACCCTGATGGCAGGACGAGCCAGTGCTGATGATTTAACCGGAGTAGCTATAGGCTATAGCTTATGGGTGCCGATTTTCCTTTTTGTCATAGGCGTGTTAAATGCTCAGCAACCACTTATCTCCGGTTTTAACGGTGCCAAACAATTTGAAAAGGTTTCTCCTGTTGCCTGGCATGGTATTTATTTTGCGATTTTGGCCGCCATCGCCGCAATTATTGGATTAAATCAGATTGACCCAGTTTTACAGTGGTTAAAAATGGAAGCTAACCCGGCGACAATAACCAATGGATATTTATTTGCGTTTTCCATGGGTATACCGGCAATTCTGTTAATTCTAGCACTACGCGGATTGACCGATGGACTGGGTCATACGCGTATCATCATGGTGTTTACCATAATATCAACTGCGATCAATACGCCTCTTAATTACATTTTTATTTTTGGTAAGTTTGGTTTTCCCGAAATGGGTGGTGTCGGATGCGGTTGGGCCACTACGATTGCTAACTGGATCGCAGTGATTGCGCTATGGATTTATATTCACCGGGCCAGGACATTTAAACGATTTCATCTATGGTCAAATCGAATGAGGCCCAATTTTGAACAGTTTAAGACATTATTGCGACTGGGTATTCCCATTGGCTTTACTATTTTTGTTGAAGCTACAATGTTTTCTGTTATCGCCCTGTTACTGGCACCGCTAGGCTCAATTGTTGTTGCCGGTCATCAAATTGCACTCAATATCGTCAGTGTCCTGTTTATGGTGCCGCTCAGCCTCGGTATGGCGCTCACCTTGCGTATCAGTTTCCTGATTGGTGCTAATCAATGTGACAGTGTACGTCTTGTCGCTCGCAGCTCAATTATTCTGGCTCTGATCATTGCCTTCAGTTTTGCCACATTTTTACTGTTTAATAGAGCCACCCTGGTAGGATGGTACAGTAATGATAAGGATGTTCTGTTAATGGCGACTCACTTATTACTTTTTGGTGCAGTGTTTCAAATTGCAGATGTAGTCCAGGTGAGTTGTATTAGTGCATTACGTGGATTTAAAGATACCCGTATTCCCATGTTTATCATGCTGTTTTCCTTTTGGGTAATTGGCATTCCGCTAGGCTATAGTCTGACTTTTAATAACTGGATAACTGAGCCAATGGGTGCAGCTGGTTTCTGGGCAGGATTAATTGCCGGTCTGGCCCATGCCGCCTTCTGGTTAATTTTACGATTGATGTGGATAAGTCGAAAAATTGCAGATCAACAGGTTTTTCCAGGTTAATAATCTCTTGAAATAATATGCGATAGCCAAATCGGAGTTAGTCGGGCTTATTGTTTTAGTTCTTTACCCGAGAATTATGTTCGGCTTTAAAGCGGGTCAAAGCAATGCCAAGCAGAATAATTGCCAGTGAAAAAAGGCTGCTCATATTCATCGGTTCAGAAAGTACCCACACACCAGCCAGAAAAGCGACTACTGGAATTAAATAATTAATGGTCGATAGAAAAGTCGGGCCTGCCCGCTCAATTACTGCAAACAAAATAATCGATGCGATACCGGTTGGAGCAATACCAAGCCAGATAAGCGACCATAGTGAAGCTGAACTAATTTTGCTCCACTCAACATGCTGCTGTGCTAACCATATTGGTAATAAACAGAAGGTGGCGGCAATTAATACACCGGCCCCGGCAACCATTGGATTGAAAGCTGGCAAGCGTCTTACAAGAATTGTATTAAGAGCATAACTACAGGCTGCAATAAAAACGGCAATCGCACTTAAAATTTCACGGGATTCACTGGTAAAAACAGGGCCAAGTAATAATGTGACGCCTGTTATTCCCAGTATAAAACCTATAATTTTAAATCGGTTCAGAGATTCCTGAGGTATAAAATAATGAGCAAGAATCATTGTCATCAAAGGCATGATTGCCATAATCATGCCGGCCAGACCGGAATCCAGTGTTTGCTGTCCCCAGGCAATTAGAAAAAAAGGAAATAAATTGCCGACAAAACCGTACAGACTGAAGATAAGCCAACTTCGCAAATCAAAAGGTAAGCGTCTGTTTCGACCATACATATAAGCTGTGACGATCAAAGCGCCTATCAGTACACGAAAAAAAACTAACGACAGTGGATCAACCGATCTGACAGCTATAGATGTAAACATGAATGAAGTGCCCCATAGTAAAACAAGGCTCATCAGCAGCATCCAGTTTATTAGTGTAGTGTTTGATTTCATAATCACCTATTTTAGAGCAAATTCGATTAGTAAACTGATATTTTGCAGATCAACTCAGGGTTGTGAAAAAGTTATTGATCCGCCTGGTGAAACGCTATAAATTCAGCAATCTGCTCAAATCCTGTAGATATTAGACAGAGATAGAAAGGTTAAACCTGCAATTCAATTCGTAGCGGGATACACTGATTGGGTGATTTTTTCACATCATACACATCAACTGTCATGATTAAAACAGTGGATTAATCTCTATAGCGGGCGTTCTACTGCGCAATTCAGGTTTAATTGTAAAGAATTGTTACGAAGTTAATTAAGGCAAAATAAATACTTAAAAACTTGATAAACTACTTTTCTTTTAACTTGGCCCAGATGGAAAATCATGAATTGTGCTTCAACTCCCCTAGCCAGAATACTGAGTTTATTTTTAATACTTTGGTTTACTCCACTAGCAGCGAGTGAATATATTGTTAAGCCCGGTGATACACTGACAGGCATAGCCAGACAACGCATAAGCCCTGATCTCCAATATAATTCACCACAAGTCGTTCAATTTATTAATCAGGTAATGCAACAAAATCCATTGCAGTTTCCACAAAATAACCCGAACCAGCTATCCATTGGCATGAAATTAAACCTTCCCGATGGGAATCCCGTTCCAGAACCAAAGCCTGAGCCAGTCGTCGAAACAATCCCGGAAATCAAAGTGCCTGAAAAAATAATGGCACAAATCAGCCGCTTAAAAGGAACTGGCTGGATTATGCATAGTGACGAATCTAAAGAACCACTAGTTGTCGGTCAAACTGTAAAGCAGGGCGATAGTATCCGTACAGAGCTGGATTCACAGGCAGTTGTTGAATTTGCTGATCAAGCCAGCCTGACGGTTAAAGAATCCAGTCAGGTTAATATTGCAGAATATCACTGGGATGAACAGGCTGGTACAGGTCGTTCAATTATAAATTTTCTGCAAGGAGCATTCCGCGCTGTTTCTGGCCTGATTGGAAAAAAAGATCCTAATGACTATGCCGTCAACACACCCGTAGCGACCATAGGAATCAGGGGAACAGATTTTGGCGCACGCTATTGCGCAAGCAGTAGTTGTGAGATAAAAACAGGAGAAAACACAGTGACACTATCTCAAGGTATTTACATTGGTGTCCTTGATGGGCAAATCAGTTCTCATAGTGATGGCAAGGAAACCCTGGTAGATGCGGGCGAAGCCATATATCAGAAAGATGCCCAATCACCGGTTAAGCCGATTAAAAACCTGCCGGGTATTATATTCAGTGAAGCGGAAATAAAAACATATGCCCCGGCTCCCATGACAGTAATAGAACCAACTAAAATGGATAAAATACCATTTTACCAGGCCTTCTGGCTCAACAGTCAGGGAAATGTTATGAAAGATAGTCAGGGTAATTGTATCCGTAGTAGTGATTACCGTACCGATCATCATGTTGTTGAATGCCAGTGAAGCAGTAACAGGCTTTCAATCTGGAAAAATCAGTTAATCATGAAAGTCCAGGTAACAGCTTAATGCAGCTGATAAAATCAAAAACACGCTCATCACAAATCAGCTGACTACGCTGTTTTTGATTTCCCGGCAATTGCTCTACCTACAGCCATCTCTGGCTTAGACCAGGCGCATCAATCTGTTACGCATCTTTTTCACGCTGAACTGATTTTTCCAGGTTCAACTCGTCCAACTGCGGTTTCCAGGTTCAGGCTAAAACTATTCCTTTTTACCTGGATGAGTTTAATAAGGCGGGAGTGAAACAGTGGAAAACTTGACCCAGTATCAGTAACTGTCTATTGGCTGTTTGCTATATGTGAACGGTTATACAGAGGAAATTAGAGTTTAGAAAAGGAGATGAATGTGCTGTTATGAATGAAAATCCCTATGCTATTGTTGGTTGAGTAAGCAAGGAGAGTCTCCCCCAGGCTTTTCATAGAACCGTAAGTGAAGCTATCGATTTATACGGTTCTTATTATCATTCAGTCAAACACGTAACAAACTCCAGTGCACAAAATAATTAGGGTAGTTGCACTTAATTCGCTTCACTAACAATGGATTAAGTCGCGACTGCGCGCGGCCTATCCATTTTTGTTAGAATTTTTTCTATTAATCCTACAAGTGTAAAGGCCAGCTAAACCTGTAACAAACAGTAGTAAAACCGCAGGTGCAGGTACCGAACTTATAGTACCGCTGACGTTGGAAGAAAGATTACCGAACTGGGTTTGAAAGCCCTGGGAGGCGCTTACGCGAAACTTGTCAATCGAACTATTAAGAACCAGATCAAACAATTCGGATGAGCTACCTGGAGAAAAAAATGGATTTGTGCCTATGTTAAATTGAATACTGAAGAGAGAAGCCGAGATGCCATTAATAGTTGGGCCACTACCTGTAAAATCCAAAAGGAACCAGCCTGCTGAATTGATCGTTGATATAGAAGCTCCTTCAGCATTAAACGTTTGCGCCCCAAAAACGCTATCAATCCAGTCAAATGTCCCAGTAACATTATCTATCACTGATGAGCCTATGGTTCCAGAACCAATGTTGAAGGTAACGTTTGAAGTTAGTGTTGTGCCAATAGGTAATAAATCTGTAGCTATTGAAAGGCCATCGGTCATATCAGCAGATGCATTTACTGAAATCAACGATGCTTGAACATTAGCTGTAAAGGCTAGTGCTAATGCACATACCAGTGAATAAAAGATTTTCATATATACTCCGTGTTGTATTATTTTTTAAACTCTAGCAGTTTAAAAAAAGGAAGCAAAAATATACAAATATAGTTGGATTCCTTCAATTTCCGTAATATTACTTTTTGTTTAGAATATATTAATGGGCAGACAATGGTAATGTCAATGAATTAATGAACAAGATAGAGAAAGAAAAATGTCTTGAAATAATTGCTCTCCACAATCGAGGTGACGGTGTTATTGGTGCTAGCGATGATATGGAAGATATTATTAATCTATTGAATGGACGAAAAGAATTTGAAGTTGAAGTTCAGACTTTGACTAAGGAGTTGAAAGAATTTCTCAGAGATGAAGCCGAAGCTTTCTTGCCTGGTCCGTCATTAAGCGAAGCAATATGATGGCATTTACTACCAGATGAAATTTTTCAGAAGTTGAGGGCTATTACCCGATTATAAAATAATGTGGCACAATTGATGACTAAAGAAAGCTAATTAGTGTAGAGCTATTTTTAAATATATTGTTGGAGAGCGAAGCCTGTCCCTGGCTGCAAGCCAGGACGTGGACTTTATTTATAGTAAATAGCTTGATCGACTAATTAGGGTCAAAGTAATATAAGAGTTTTTAAAATGATATCGAATATACTTAGAAAATCACAAAATGATAAGTCTTCAATATTATGAAAAGAAAATTTAAATTATTTATATTGGCAAAAACTTCAAACAAATAAAATATTTAGAAATAATAAGGAAAAAAATGGAGAAAATACTGTTGCTTTTATTAGTCAAGGATCTTGTGAATGGGAAGAAGTTTATTCTACTGATGCTTTAAACCACAAACAAATATTCCTAAGAATGATTTCTGATGCAGCTATTGATACTAATTATCTGGAGGAAATTTATTTTAATGTTTTTAAATAATATGCTTAAATGGAAACGTATATCTTGTGCGCTATCTTTTGAGCTCAACAGATTGGCGTAAAGAGAAATTATTATAAATATTGAATGAGTTGGGGCTTTCAAGAAAGGTGATTAGTACTGGTAAATAGAACCAGAGTACATTTTTTGTGAAACTTTAACTATCAAGTCTGAGGAAGGTTAAGAAGTGGAGCGACATAATAAGCTAAAGTACAGAGACACCACGGGGTCTGTTTATTGGTTAAGTACTCAGCAAATTCTTAAATACGATACCCTTTATAAAGAGAGTAGTAAGGTGAATGACGGCATAGTTTATAGTCTTTTATATACTCAACTCAAGCTTCATTTTTGGCTGTTATATTGTCAAAAGCTCTGTAGTGTACATTAACCTAGAAAAATCAGTTGAATCATGAAAGTCTACGTAACAGCTTAATGCAGCTGATAAAATCAAAAACACAGTCTTCACCAATCAGCTGACTACGGTGTTTTTAATTTGCCGGCAATTGCTCCTGCATTGCTCTAACTACAGCCATCCCCGGCTTAGACCAGGCAAATCAATCTGTTACGCATCTTTTTCACGCTCAACTGGTTTTTCTAGGATTAAAGAATTAAATAAATTTCATATGATAAGAGTAATTACGTCCATAATTTTTTTATATCTGGCCAGTTTTTCACAAATGTCATATTCAAATGAAGATAGTGAGGAGACGACTTTATATGATCGCTTTATCCAAAATACTTTTAGTATACAGATGAAAGATATTAAATCCGGAATATCAATTACAAACTCAGCGGTAATTTTTAGATATGACGAGCCAATTGGAGCTGGCGTTATAGATCTGGTTGCTAAGTTAGATGGTATAGACTTTTCATACAATCAATATTTTACTAACCAGTTTGGTGTTGAGTATGGAGTATATTATGGTAGTACAGATGTTCTATATTATGATTTTCTAAAAAAGAAAGATGAAAAGAAATATATATTTTCTGTTCCTATGTCTAGTTATTCTGATTATAGAAATGTGAGTGTTTACGGAATAAGAAGTACAATTATTGGTGGATTATATCTTCGAGATCCAGGATTCCGGGTGTTTCTTGGGTTAGGGGGATATTTAGATTATATTGAGTTAGATAGAGTAGATGGTCGTAGTTTAGTTGAAATCGATATCGGTTCAGCTATTAAATTCGGGTTAGGGTATAATTGGGAAAAAATTTCTGTAGATTTTTGGGGAAGTGTTAGGTCAGATGGGCCCACTGGATTTAGCTCGAAAACAGCACAAGGTGGATGGCGGCTCACCTATTATTTTTGATAATATGAAATTATTTTACATATTTTTTATTTTACCAATGATGAGATTGTTAACGGGTTAACCTTATAAGCTGGCGGCTTAAGTTGAAAATAGGATAAATTTTAGAGGTAAAATCTTATTTGATGGAATCCAGATTCAAACATCTTTTTAAGATGCAGTAACTGAGCTTGAGTTAACAGAAAAAAGACAGAGAAGTTGCTCTTAAGTAGAGAAATTAATAAGCCCAGGAACAGGGGCAGATAGTAATATCAGAGATACTCATAATTTTATGAAAAAACTGATTAAAGGTTGTCGAGATAGAATTATTCCAAACTATGTCCCTTGTGATCATAATCCTAGATTCCGCAGATGACCGCTCGCAATAGAGGTTAACCCACTGTTTCATAAACCATGACAGTTGATTTGTATAATCACCTAATCGGTGCATCACGCTACGGACTGAATTGCAGGTTTGAGGCGGCGTATCTCTTCGTTGTAACTCCTTGGAATAGCTCGCTATTCCGCGTCGTTACGCCTTGATCTACACCACCTCAAACGCACAATCAATTCGTCCAACTACGGATTCTAGGATAATCAAAGCTTTGCAATGAATGCAGGCTGCAAAAATCTTAAGGGCTTAAGAGACTAAAGTTAAAAAACCAGGATTTAAGTTAGATCAAGAAATTTATTGAAAAAAAACATCATAAAAGGCAAAGTGATGTTTTTAATAGTAATCTCAAGCTTAATCCTAGAAAAATCAGTTGAATCATGAAAGTCTATGTAACATCTTAATGCACCTGATAAAATCAAAAACACACTCTTCACCAATCAGGTGACTATGGTGTTTTTGATTTGCCGGCAATTGCTCCTGCATTGCTCTAACTACAGCCATCTCTGGCTTAGACCAGGCGCATCAATCTGTTACGCATCTTTTTCACGCTCAACTGATTTTTCTAGGTTAATGGAATCATGTCCTGTATGGTCTTTTTCTACAGCCTCATTATATAAAAAAGGAAAAACTGAAATGATTAATAAATATTTAGTACTACCAGTTCTATTCAGCATTATATTATCGGGTTGTGGTGGCTCAGGTGATAAGGAGGATGAACTAATTTTAGGTGATCTTTATGACAAAAAACCTGGAGATGTGTTTACAACATCAAGAACCATAAATCTTGCATATTCAAATGGACAAAATGCTGAAGTCAGCGCTACTGGGGAAAGTACATATTCTGATATTAGTGATATTCCTTCTAAATATGATTATTCAAACTCTAATAATGGTCCATATGTGCTAGAAACTTTTAAAATAGATGATGAACCTTTTCAATTGTTTTATATGACAGAATCTGGCGATAGTATTATTGACGACGATTTTGAATTTTTTTCGAGTGTTGAATATAGGACTGAAAGCGGTAAGGCTAAACCTGAGAATATTTATATGGGTGATGAATTTAGTTATAATATAAATTCAACTTTATTCGATTCTCAATCAGGAGTAGAAGCAGGTTATGAAATCCAAAATATAGATTTTACTGTGTTAAAGGTAGAGCAATTGATAGTGCCTGCAGGTTCATTTAATGCTGTTAAAATCGGATATAGCTTTTCTTCCACAACTTCAGAGAATGCTGTTGTTAATACGATGTCAGAAACAGGTTACGTGTGGTTTGATACTACAAATGGCTTTCTTCTTAAAGAAGAGAAAAATGGAAATATGACACTAAACGAATTAAGTCTAACGGCGACATTTTCAGCAGAGACTATATTGCAGAGTTATTCAATTTCTCAAAATAAATCAGCTAAAAATAGTTCTGCTGCAAGAGCAGGTAAGAATTCGTCACTTATAGATATCAATCCATTGTTTATTTATCATAATATAAAGCAGAATATCCAAAAGCTTAGTTTGCTAAAATAAAACTGGATAACTCGTAGATTGTTCTGCAGTATTCAAAACGCTTTCTCTATAAACTTTAAAGATATTCCTGGAATATAACAGAATGGCACAGCGAAAAATATCAGATAAAGAAACTATAGATCTTTCTGGTAAATCTAACTTTAGTGATTTATCTCCGTTAAGTAACTTTACAAAGATGCAACGACTTGATTTATCTGATACAGCTGTTGAAGATCTCAGTCCTATTGCTAATTGTCGACAGTTAAAAGTGCTTCGCTTATCCCGTTCCCCGGTTAAAGACCTTAGTCCTATTGCTTCTCTAACAGAACTGGAAGAATTGCAAATTCAACAAACTCTGGTAAATGATCTGTCACCATTGACGCAGCTTAATAAGCTTCAATGGCTAAGAGCATCACATTGCTTTTTTACCGATATCCAGGCGCTTCGTGGAAAAAATGAGCTTGGACGACTTGAAATATCGAATTGCCCGGTTAAAGATTTTTCACCACTTAAGGATATAAGCTCTTTAGTCATGCTTGTGTTACTTAATACGGGTTTTGACGATTGCTCACTGCTGTCAAATAATACTGGACTGGCAAATCTTAATTTAGCACGAACCGAGATCAGCAATATTGATGCTCTTGCTGGTCTTGCTAAGCTGTGGCGTTTAGACCTTCAAGGTACTGTAATCTCTGATTACTCCGCTTTACTGGGACTTGCAAAATTAAGCGAGCTTTCTGTTGGGGATTATCTGAGCAAAGAAGAGTATGGTGGCTTAGATAATATTCCAGTATCAGAGTTAAACCTGAACTGGGAAACATTTTCTGGTGAAGATGAAGTGCAAGCGTTTATTTCTTCGCGTATGTCTTAAGGATATTCTGGGTTGGGTGTATTGAGGAATGAAATAGTTTCAATCAAGGTGCCAGAGCTCAGGTAAATAAATCCATTCGCAGATGACTTATTGACGTTTAATTTTTTAAAATAGGGATTAATTTGATGTAAGTTTGATGTTGCTGTTTGATTTTTTGTGTCTGGAACCATTTATATTTTAACGGGGTTTAACTGATTTTTTAGGATTATATCGCTGTACCAGTAAGCCGCCTACAATAAGAACGAGGCCTATAAATGTGCTGGGTACAATGTTCTCAGCTAATATGAAATGTATAAAAACCAGAGAAAGAAATGGCGAAAGAAAAATTAAATTACTGATACTGGCTGTATTGTCAGTAAGTTTCATTGCCAGTAGCCACAGAACGAAGCAGATACCCATTTCAAATAAACCAACATAGGCAGCTCCAAGAATACCTTCGATAGGAATTATTCTGGGCGTTTCCATCACGAAATAATAGATCAGCATAAAAGGCAGACTGCAGATAAAATTGATAAATAAACCCACCACTGGATCACGATGATCACGGGTATTAAAAATCCAGTACAGTGACCAGATGACCGTACTGACCAGTGCTAGAATTACGCCAAAGCTGTCAGTGAAATTCAGTTGTAGAAGTTTTCCTTCGGTAGAAATCACCACCACACCGAGATAACTGATGATTAAGGCCAGCCATTGATTTCTACTGATTTTATGTTTTAACAATGGTACCGATAACAGCGAAAGCATGATCGCCCAGGTGTAATTGATTGGCTGGGCCTGTTGAGCTGGTAAACGCTCGTAAGCTTCAAACAGAATCAAATAATATAAAAATGGGCTTAGAAATCCAAGTACAATAGATAGTAGAAAATCCTGTTTTGTGGATTTAAAAACCTGCTGAAATTTTCCCTGTTGAATGAGGATAACTGCAAGCACGGCAGTAGAAAAAAAAGTGGAATAAAGCAGTAACTCAATGGTGCTAAGATACTGCAATGACAACTTGAAAGCTGTTGCTACTGTAGACCAGAACAGGACTGCTGTCAGCGCATATAAAACTGCACGGTGCTGTTCAGTCATTGATTTTATCCATGAAAATGTTCAGCTAATTTTTTAAGGTTTAAAGAACTTTACTTAAAAATTGCCGGGTTGTTTCTTTTTGCGGATTAGAAATTACCTGTTCTGGAGGTCCGATTTCTTCAATAATGCCCTGGTTAAAAAATGCAACTTCATCAGATACTTCGCGCGCAAAAGCGATTTCATGGGTGACACAGATCATCGTCATACCGTCATCTCTTAGCATTCGTAAAGTATCCAGTACTTCTCCGACCAGTTCCGGGTCGAGTGCAGAAGTAATTTCATCAAACAGCATGTAATCCGGTTTCATGGCTAAGGCACGTGCTATCGCCAGCCTTTGTTGCTGACCACCTGACATCTTGGTCGGGTAGACATCAAATTTATCGCCCAGGCCCACATGTTTAAGCTCCTTTTTAGCAATTTCCATTGCTTCTTCTTTGCTCATTTTTTTAACAATTCTTGGGGCAAGAGCAGCATTTTCCAGTACGGTTAAATGCGGAAATGAATTCCATTGCTGGAAAACCATCCCCAGTTTCTGGCGAAGTTTATCCTTGTTGGTATTCTTATGATGAACTTCAATATCATCAACAATAATTTTACCCTGCTGAATCTCTTCAATTGCATTAATGCAATATAGCAGAGTTGATTTTCCACTTCCTGAACCACCGATGATACTGAGTACTTCACCTTTATTGACATCCAGATCAATACCTTTTAATACTTCAAGTTCTCCGAAGGATTTATGTACATTGCGAATATTAATCATAAAGCCATTTTCCTCTCTACATACCGGCCATAAATAGACAGCGGGTATGAAATGATAAAATAAAAGATGCCAACTCCAATGAGAATTTCCAGAGGTTGTTGGGTTCGTGAAATTAACTGATCTGATGTGCGTAATAGTTCCATATAACCTATTACCGATACCAGTGCAGAATCTTTGATAACGCTAAGTGCGACTCCCAGCCAGGAGGTAAAAACAGCTCTTAAACCAATCGGTAAACGAATATAAAAAATGGTTTGCCAATAACTCATGCCCAGCGAACGTGCTGCAATTTGCATAGAGTGATGTACACTTTCAAAACCACTACGAAAAACTTCGCTCATGAACGCCATCGTGTACAGGGAAAGTACAATGGAACCTGACACAAAGGGAGCCAGAGGGTGACCAATTGCACCTATATAGGTTGAAAATAAAATCAATTGAATAATCAATGGCACACTACGGAATATATCCAGAATGCTACCAATAAATGTATTGACGGCTTTATTGCTTTCTGCCCTGATAAAGCCGACAACAATACCAAGCAATGTCCCAATAACAATTGCTACGACAGAAATAATGATGGTGTTCCATACACCGGTAAGAATAAAACCAGTATCATTCCAGGATAAAGGCGTAAATAAAGATCCCATTAGATTTCTCCCCTGAACAGTTTACGCGAGATAAGTGATGAACTGATCAATACCAGTTTGGTAATGAGAAAGTACATAACGGCAGCCACAATAAAAAACTCCAGCGTTCTAAATGATAGAGACTGTAATCTCTGGGTTTCTCCGGATAATTCACTCATGCCTACCAGTATGCCCAGTGAACTCATTAAAATTGACCATACAAACTGATTAGTCATCGGGTGATAAATTCGTCTAAACATTTGCGGTAGAATAATATATCGATACACTTGTAAACTGGTCATACCGAGAGATTTGGAAGCGCTATACTGGGTTTTTGGAATGGACATGAACCCACCGCGAAAAGTCTCAGTCAGATATCCTGCATTAATAAAAACCAGTGCACTTAGTACGGCGGCATATGGACTTAAATGGATGCCGAATGCACCAAGCCCGAAATAAGCCATATAGATTTGAAACAATGCCGGTGTATTTCTGGCAATTTCAACCCAGGCGATGGCGATATAGCAGAATGGTTTAGTGTGATTCATTTTGACAATCGCCAGCAAAACAGCAATGGCAATGCCTATGAGCATAGATAGAACGGAGACATGCAGGGTAACAAAAGCCCCCTGAAGCATCTCAGGCATTTTCTGGAATACAATATTCCAGTGAAATTGATAGTCCATACCTGGTAATCCTCTATTGAGTTATTCACATCAGGTTAAGAGCAGGATGATTTGCTCAACCTCAGTTAGACAGGCCAGCGAACAGGCATGTTCGGCTGGCGTTTGTTCGCAGTAACAATACTACCCTGTTCAGTTCAACCGGATAACAGGTTGATGAACAGGGCGCTTTTTCTAATTATTATTTATTATCGCGTAAAGCCTGGATCAGATCTGCAGGCGCATCTGAGCCAAAGTGTTGATTATAGCGTTGATCCAGTTTACCGTCACGAATCTGATGAATCAGAAACAGGTTCAGATAATTAATCCAGCTTACTTCACTTCTTTTGGCGATTAGGCCAACCACATCGTCATAATTTGGCACAAAAGGGCCGGCAACATAGTCTTTGAATTCTTTTGATTGTAATTTAGTTGCGATATTAGTGTTGGTAGAAATAATAGCATCTACTTTACCCTGGTATAATCCGAGGAATGCATCATTTTCTGATTTAAAAGCTGTGTAGTTGCTTTTACCCCAGCCTTTTTTCTTAGCATATGCCAGATACTCAGTTTCATAAGTTGTTCCCAGTGCTGCACCGACTTTTACTTTTTTCAAATCATCGAAAGTATTGATGTTTTTACCGGGTTTGGAGAAGACCTGAAACTTGAAAACAAAGTAGGGGTAGGTGAAACCAACCGATTTAGCACGTTCCAGAGTATCAGAAGTAGAACCAACAACGACATCAGTTTTTCCTGAAACCAGAGATGGAATTCGGTCACCCCAGGTAAGATTCAAAACATTTGATTTAACACCCAGAGCGGCAGCAAGATCATTACAGTAATCTACATCAAAACCGGCTGGTTTATTATCTTTGTCAAAATAACCCATGGGTGGAAAGTCTAGCACCACGCCACAATTTAAGGTCCCTCTATCAAGAACTGTATCCAGTTGATCAGCTCTTGCATTGACTGTAAACAGGAGAGTCAATGCAGCAGCCATAACAGGTATATTTAATAATTTCATATTATTTCTCTCTATAGAATATATTTTATTTAGAACCAGTATTGGTTCGGATATTTTATTTCCCCATCTTATAGCAAGTAGGGTAAAAGTGATAATTTCAGGATGTATGTATATCGTTAAATAAAACCTCCTCAGTAATAATTGGTCATCTAAATAGTATAAATTGTTAAGAAATTCGTGAAAGTAATTCAGTGTTTCCACCGGATGCTGTGGTATCTACACAAACATGTCGTTCTGATAATATATGTCCATTATCGGGTTTTCCTGTAATCAATGGTTTTATCGTACCTCTGGTTTCTGATAATGCCTGATCAAGGCTTTTAGCCTGTTCAATATCTCCCCACCAGACTAAGGCGGAATACCCATTCAGTATGGTTAATATATCAGCCGATATCAATTTTCCATATTCAACGGCATTCCCACCTGCTTCTCTAATTAAGCGAGCCTGCTCAGCGGCTGCCTGTTGTCCCGGTCCTAAACATAACAGGGGAGCTTTTGCTATGCCACTTAGCTGATTTGACTCACCTGTTGGCCCGGGTAAATTAATCGATTGCAAATTACCGGAAGCACCAGCAGCTTCATTGATCAGGTTTTGTAGTTCTTCAACAGACATTGAAGGCTCGCTGGAATAATCAGTATCAATAGCCGGTGCCGGACGTTGATAAAAGCGTTCAAGATAATGCGGTCCTCCTGCTTTTGGTCCGGTACCTGATAAACCATTGCCGCCAAAAGGCTGGCTTCCTACTATGGCACCAATTTGATTGCGATTGACATAAATATTACCGGCATTTATTTTCTCGCAAACATCCTGAACCCGGTCATCAATGCGCGTCTGTAAGCCAAAAGTTAAACCGTAGCCGGTATTATTAATCGCATTAATCACCTGATTGATCTGAGTGGCTTTAAATGTTGCCAGGTGCAGTACAGGGCCAAATATTTCCTGCTCTAAATCCTCAATACCATTGACTTCAATAACAGTCGGGCCACAAAAAGTACCCATTTCAGGACTGGATAATCGCTTTAAAAGGCGATTTTCTTTTTCTGCGCGATTGATATGTGATTCAATGATATCTAATGCCTGCTGATCTATAACAGGGCCTGAATCAATTTGTAAGAGCCAGGGATCACCCAGCCTCAATTCATCCATAGCACCAAACAGCATCTTTTTAAATGTTTCTGCAATATCTTCCTGAACATATAGACAACGTAAAGCAGAGCATCTTTGTCCAGCTGATTGAAAAGCACTTTCAATAACTGCTTTGACAGCCTGTTCCGGTAATGCAGTACTATCAACAATCATTGCATTAAGACCACCTGTTTCGGCAATCAATGGTGCTCCAGGTTGAAGATGTTTTGCCATCGAACTACGAATAAGCTGGGCTGTTTCGGTTGAGCCGGTAAATACAACACCGTTGATACGTGGATCACTGGTTAGCAAAGCGCCAGTTGAGCCTTCACCCGGTAGTAATTGAAGAACATGATCAGGTACACCTGCTTCATGCATGAGTTGTACTGCACGCCAGGCGATGAGTGGGGTCTGTTCAGCCGGTTTAGCCAGTACCGCATTACCGGCAGCCAGTGCTGCGGATATCTGTCCGGTAAAAATGGCCAGTGGAAAATTCCACGGGGAAATACAGGCATAAACACCAATAGGCGTATCATCACTCGCATTGGCAGCATAATAGCGAAGAAAATCAACAGCTTCGCGAATTTCAGCCACTGAGTCAGATAATGATTTACCTGCCTCTCTTGCCAGAAGAGCAAATATTTCTCCGAAATGTAATTCATACAGATCAGCGACCTTATTTAATATTTCAGCGCGTTTTTCAGTGTCTGCATCCCAGGTTTTTGCTGCAAGCAGAGCTGACTCAACTTCAGATTCATCCGCCTGCTGTACGGAACCAACTTTATCTTCAGGAATGGCAGGGTTGTAGCAGTCAATTTGGTCACCCTTAAAATCAACGGCCGAGGCAATAAGCGGGGTGGCTTGCCATTGATGTTCATGAAAAGGTTCACGAGCAGTATCAATTTCTTTAAGTGATTCCCAGTTATTCAGATCCCAGCCACGTGAATTGCTACGTTGTGGCTGAAATAAATCTGTGCCTGTCCTGATATTGCTGCTTAAATTATCTGAAATTTTTGCGAAAGGGTCAGCAGCGACAATTTCCGGTGGTACATCTTCATCGACTACCTGATTAACAAAAGAACTGTTTGCACCATTTTCCAATAAGCGGCGCACCAGATAAGCTAACAGATCCTGATGCGCACCAACTGGGGCATAGATTCGACAAAGAGTATTTTCCTGTGCCTTGATTAACTGGTGCAACTGTTCACCCATGCCATGCAATCTTTGAAATTCAAAAGCAGTTTTGTCGGTGGCCATGTGTAAAATAGCCGCTGCCGTATGGGCATTATGGGTGGCAAACTGCGGGTAGATACGATCCGACATATTCAGTAAGCGCTTTGCATTAGCAATATAAGAGATATCGGTAGCCGCTTTTGAGGTAAATAGAGGAAAGTCAGCCATACCCTTAAGTTGTGCCAGCTTGATTTCACTATCCCAATAGGCACCTTTTACCAGGCGAACTGTAATGCGGCGATCATATTGCTGAGCCATCTGGTAAAGAATATCTATAACCTGGGTAGAGCGCTTTCCGTAAGACTGTACAACGACCCCAAATCCATCCCATCCGGATAAAGCTGGTTCAGCAAACACCTGTTCTATTACTTCAAGAGATAAAGATAGCCTATCGGATTCTTCAGCATCAACTGTAATACCCATATCAGCTGACTTGGCTAATAAAACCAGTGATTTTAATCTTGGTACTAATTCATTTAACACCCGTTCCCGCTGGGCCAGTTCATAGCGTGGGAATAGTGCCGATAATTTGATAGAAATACCCGGATTAGTTCGAATATCAGTACCCTCACAGGCAGTTGCTATAGCACTGATAGCTCGTGAGTAGGCAAGGTGGTAACGACTGGCATCTGAACTGGTAATAGCGGCTTCACCGAGCATATCGTATGAATAAGAATAGCCCTTTTTTTCCATACCCTGCGCGCGCTTCATTGCTGACTGAATATTTTCACCAAGCACAAACTGGCGTCCCATCTCTTCCATTGCCCGATTTACAGCAGTACGGATGACGGGTTCCCCAAGGCGTTTTATAGCGGCTTTTAAATGACCTACAGGTCCTGGAGACTGCTCCTTTAATACCTTTCCTGTCAGCATCAGAGCCCAGGTTGAAGCATTAACCAGTGGAGAAGTCGAATGCCCCATGTGCTTCGCCCAGTCACTGGAAGCAATTTTATCTTCGATAAGTGCATCGATGGTTTCAGCATCGGGTACTCGCAAAAGTGCTTCAGCCAGGCACATTAATGCAATGCCTTCGTCAGTAGACAGTCCGTATTCAGCCAGAAATATTTCCATTAAACCGGGATTAGACTGCCCCCTGATATCTGATACCAGTTGGGCACCGTGTTTACTGATCAGTTGCCGTTCAGCTTCAGAGAGGTTTGTCTGGCTGATCAGTTCCTTAATAATTTCAATTTCATTGCGGTAAGTAAGCTGATCTATTTGCTGAATATTACCGGTATTGCTTACAGTAATCATAGCTATCTTCGAATAAAAATAGTCATTCTAGAGTATTTGTATTAGTCTATATGACTTCAACAGCCGTTTTATTAGTCTGAATGGGTCAAAATATCTCAAAAATCAATGCAAATACGCCAGTAAACCTTGATTCATTTGATGAAAAGATTCTGGATGTGCTTTCCGGGCATGGCCGAATTAGTATTAGTGAACTGGCTCGTAGAATTAATTTATCAAAAACACCAACTCAGGCAAGAGTCAAACGGCTAGAATCTGAAGGCTATATTGTCGGTTATAGGGCCATGCTTGACCCTATTCGACTGGGGCTGGATCATGTCGCTTTCGTCGAAGTTACACTCAGCGATACCCGTGAAGAAGCCTTAACAAAATTTAATATTGAAGTGGCAAAAATTGGTGAAATAGAACAATGTCATATGATTGCGGGAAATTTTGATTACCTGCTGAAGGTGCGAACCCGCAGTATGCCTGCCTACCGAAAAGTTCTGGGTGAAAAAATTTCCGCTTTACCGCATGTAGCAAATACAAAAACTTTTGTTGCCATGCAATCAGTTAAGGAAGAAGTACTCGGCTCATGGGATTAATTTTCCAGTGTCGGTTTATCTGTCAACTGAATCAGTCTTCCCTCTGCTATTTACGCAAAAGTAAATTAGTCAGACATTAATACTGGTACTACCATGGAAGATAATAAATTCTGTGTAACACCGCCAAATATTTTTTGTTTTAATGTGGGCGTACCATGGCCACCCATGACCAGCAGGTCGATATCATATTCAGTTATCTTATTCAGAATGACACTCGATACCGTGTTCTCACCTGGATTTACGTTTAATATACGTGCATTAACCTGATGGCTTTTCAAGTGGCTTGCCAGACCTTCAACAAGCACTTCACTTTTACTTTTTAATTGCTTTTTACTGGCAACCACCAGCAATATAACTTCATTTGCTTTTGCCAGTAATGGAATGGATTCATGTAATGCTCTGCTGGCAGCAGGTGTACCATCCCAGGCAACCAGTGCTTTGTTGTATTCTGTTTTTTTACTTCCGATATATGGGATAAATAATATCGGCCGGCCACTATGAATTAATACCTGCTGAGCAAATTCTACTAATCTGGAGTAATTATCTCTGGAAGGATTTGGCTGGCTTAATATTATCAGGTCATAGTTCCTGCTATAGTGCGCCATTTTGATGGCACTGTTTAAACTGTTACCCGTTATAACGATTGTTTTGACTGGTTGACCACGCTCTACTGCATCCTTTGTAAAGTCATCTGCCAGCTTGTGTGCGAGTTTATAAGCCATTCGAAGAATGGCTTTGTCATCATCACTTCTGGCATGCACTGGCTTCATTGACTCCAGAGATACACCTGTTATGTTAGCGTCAAATTTTTCTGATAGCTTATAAGCTGTATTTACCCGATCAGAATTTATTTCGCTGTCATCCAGGAAAACAAGAATATCCTTTATTGCCATTCTTACTCTTACTATATCCGGGTTTATCCTAAACTAGATAGCAAGATACTCATGTCGTAACTCTTCATTATCCAGTACTTCCTGTGCAGTGCCATCAAACACAATATTACCCATATCAAGAATCAGTGCTCTATCAGCCAGACGTAAAGCGGCAACTGCATTCTGTTCCACAATAATGGTGGTAATACCCTGTTTTTTGATGCTATCTACAATGTTGGCAATTTCCTGCACAATAACAGGAGCCAGACCTTCATAAGGTTCATCTAACAGTAATAATTTAATATCACGGGCCAGCGCACGGGCTACAGCCAGCATTTGTTGTTCACCACCGGAAAGTGTTGTGCCAATTTGATTGCGACGTTCAGCCAGGCGTGGAAAGTGTTCATAAATACGATCAATACCCCAGCCAATGGGTGGTGCTATCTGAGATAGCACTAAATTTTCTTCTACGGTTAATCCTGGAATTATTCGTCTATCTTCAGGTACCAGAGCAACACCATTCTGTGCCGCTTCATGTGCAGCCATACTATGAATAGGCTTATGATCCAGCCAGATTTCACCATGTGTCACCTGCGGGCTATCAACTCTGGCAATAGAGCGTAAAGTAGATGTTTTTCCCGCACCGTTTCGACCTAATAATGCAACCACTTCGCCTTCACGAATATCAAAGCTAACACCCTGTACGATATAACTTTCACCGTAATAGGAATGTACATCCCAGCAGGAAAAAAATGCAGGATCTGAGCCCTGGTTTAAAACAGGTTTTACTCGTTCTTCTACAACAACATCACCCAATAATTGATTACTCATCTTCTGCTTCTCCCAGATAGGCTTCTTTTACTTTGGGGCTATTTCGAATTTCATCTGGCGTACCAGATGCGATAATACGTCCCTGGGCAAGTACGCTAATACGATCAGCCAGGCTGAATACAACATGCATATCATGTTCAATAATTATTTTGGTCATACCTCTTTTCTTAATTTTCTGAAGTAGATCAATAGTTTTATTCGTATCGTGACGAGCCATACCTGCTGTGGGTTCATCCAGTAATAATAAACTTGGCTTTTGAATAAGACCCATTGCCAGTTCCAGGCGACGCTTATCCCCGCGCGATATACTGCCTGCATGCTGGTCATGAAATCTATCCAGACCCACATCGACTAAGGCTGCCATGGCATCTTCCTGTAATTGCTTTTCTTTTGACATGCTTTTAAAAGGGTTGAACTTAAAAGTGCCCTCTCTTTTAGCCAGTGCAGGAATTAATACATTTTCCAGAAGAGTAAGTTCAGGAAAAATTTCAGGTGTCTGGAATACTCTTACCATACCTGCATGATTAATATCATAGGGTTCCATACCAATCATGTTATGACCATTAAAGGTAACAGTGCCCTCATCAGGAATTAAACGGCCAATACAGCAGTTTAATAGTGTCGATTTTCCTGCTCCATTGGGACCGATAATAGCGTGAGTAGTGCCTTCTTCGATCTGTAATTTAATATCGGAGAGCGCATGTAATCCACCAAAAGTTTTATTAACGCCTTCAATTTCAAGAATCATACTCATGACTGTTCTCCTGAAGTTGCAGATATCTGGTCGTCAGGATCTTCGTCACTGATGCCTAATTTCTTTTTGAAGAATTTAAACAGTCTGGTGATGCCTTCCATCACACCACCCGGTAAAAAGATAACAACAAGCATAAACAATGCGCCTAATGTCAGGTGCCAGCCATCTCCAACAAAATTTTTGGTAATAGCGACTACAAAGTTTTCGACACCATCAGGCAAATAAGCAAATGTTTCATGTAAGGCTGATTCATTCATGGCTGAAAAAATATTTTCAAAGTATTTAATTATGCCGACACCCAGTAAAGGACCGACCAAAGTACCAACACCGCCCAGAATCGTCATCAAAACGACTTCACCTGAAGCTGTCCACTGCATACGTTCAGCACCCGTCAATGGATCTGTAATAGCCATTAATGAACCTGCCAGTCCGGCATACATACCTGAAATAATAAAAGCGGTTAATAAATAAGGGCGTGTATTAAAACCGGTATATCGCATACGATTTTGATTTGATTTGATAGCCGTCAGCTTTAAACCAAATGGTGAACGGAAAATTTTCAATGAAATATAAAAACCAATTATCAACATGATGGCACAAAAATAAAATCCGGAGTAACCGCTCATTAACTGGCCAAATAAATTTGTCGAAGGTAAGCCTTCTTCAACTGTAACACCGGCTAGTGAGTCTATATATCGGGGATCATTTATAGATAATTGCAGTCCCGTTTCTCCATTAGTAATCGGCGTTAAAACGGAATAAGCCAGGCTGTAGGACATTTGTGCGAAAGCCAGTGTCAGTATCGAAAAATAGATTCCCGAACGTCGTAAACTAATATAGCCGATAACAAGTGCAAATACGCCGGCCATTATTGTGCCAAGAATAATAGCTGGTATGACATTCATGGTAAAAAGCTTAAAACACCATACGGCAGTATAAGAACCTACACCCAGAAAAGTTGCATGGCCAAAAGACAGGTAACCGGTCAGGCCAAACAAAATATTGTAACCAATGGCAAAAATTCCAAAGATTGCGAATTTCTGTAACAGATCGGGATAGTTAGCACCGATCGGGTCGAGCCAGATAGGTGCTGTTAGAACAACAGCTGAGAAAATCAGCATAATGACCAGGTTATTTTTTAAAGAAATCATCATCAATCCTCCATCATGCCTTCACGCCCTAACAGACCGCGAGGCCTGACCAGGAGAATGACAACTGCGACTAGATAAATAATAATTTGATCTATGCCGGGTAATATAGTTTTAATTTCATTCATGGAAGCAAACGACTGCAGTATGCCTAATAAAAAGCCTGCCGCCACCGCGCCTTCCAGTGAGCCCATACCTCCAACGACGACTACCACAAAGGAGAGCACCAGAAAGTCCATACCCATGTGATAATCGGGTGGTAATATCGGGGTGTACATGGCTCCAGCCAGACCGGCAACTATAGCCGCAATACCAAAAACAATGGTAAATCTACGTTGCACATTAATGCCCAGTAAGCTCACTGTTTCCCGATCAGCCATACCGGCACGAACAACCATGCCGAAAGTGGTGTATTTTAGAAAAGCGAAAACTGAAAATATCATTAAGCCAGAGAATGAAAGGTAAATTAATCGCCACCAGGGATAGACCAGTGCTGCATCCAGTCCAAATAAAGCACCTACCGGAGCGCTGCCGGAAACTATTTGTGGAGCAGGGGTTGGTATCGGGTTGGCACCGAAAAAAGATCTGATGATTTCCTGAATGACAATAGCCAGACCAAAAGTCACCAGGATTTGTTCAGCATGAGATCTTTTATAAAAATGTTTAATCAGGCCTCGTTCCAGTGCCACGCCAATCAATAGCATGACAGGAATAGCCAGTAAAATTGAAATTGGGACGGCATAATCTATGATCGTCGTGCCGGTATCGCCCCACCAGATTTCCAGATAGGGTTGCTCTTTATAAGCATCAAAGAAAGTAATGCTTTCATCTTTGACTTTTTTTGAAATAGTGAGTAATTGTTGCATGGAGACAGCACAAAATGCACCAAGCATAAATAATGCGCCGTGAGCAAAATTCACAATGCCCAGCGTGCCGAAAGTTAAGGTTAAACCCAGCGCAATTAATGCATAGGCCCCGCCTTTATCCAGGCCGTTAAGTATTTGTATGAGGATCGCATCCATAAGCTTACACTTCTAGTTAGGAATGAAACTGAACCAGTATAAAATACTGGCTCAGACAAAAAAGCCATACCACCTTACGATGGTATGGCCTGGACGTTAGCGAATTTTAAACCTTATAAGGCCCTAAATCACCACCAAAGATTGATGCATCGTACTCAACCTGTGAACGAGGCACTTCCTGAACAATTTCCAGCAGATCAAACTGGCTGGTTGGGTTCTGGTTACCACGTACCACAAGTACATCTTTAAAGCACTGATGATCTGCAGCCCGGTACTCAGTCGCACCATTACCCATACCATCAAATTTAAAACCTTCCAGAGTTTTAATAACTTCAGGTGGATAGAAAGTACCTGCTTTTTCACATGCATTGGCATATAGAAGTGTCTGAACATAACAGGTATGAGCCGCCATTGAAGGAGGGAAGCCATATTTAGCGCCAAACGACTTAACAAAGGCCTGTGAACCAGCATCTTTTAATGCCCAGTTCCAGTTAGTGGTACCAAGAATACCTTTCATATTCTCACCGGCACCCTGTGCCATCAAACGAGAAAATAATGGTACGATGATTTCAAACTGCTTACCATTAACCATTTTATCGCGCAGACCAAATTGCACTGCCTGAGTCAATGAGTTAATCATATCCTTGCCATAATGGTTCAGGATTAGTACGTCTGCACCTGAATTCAATATTGGAGTGATATATTGTGAAAAGTCACCCGCGCCAACAGGTGTTTTAACTGTAGCTGTTGTTTTCCAGCCAAGTGCTTCAGTGGTATCTTTAATTGATTCTTCCTGAGTCCAGCCCCAGGTGTAATCAGCAGTCAGGTGATAGGCTTTTCTTTCTTTACCATATTCTTTTTCAAGAACAGGGCCTAATGCGCGACCAGACATATAAGCGTTAAAGAAGTGTCTGAAACCGTAACGACGCTTATCTTTACCTGTTGTATCGTTAGAGTGAGTCAGGCCAGCCATAAAAATGATGCCCATTTCCTGACATAAACCCTGCACAGCAACAGCAACACCAGAAGAAGAACCACCAGTGATCATAATAACGCGATCTTTTTCAATCATACGCTTGGCTGAAGCACGAGCTACAGGAGATTTTGTGGCAGTATCACCTGTTGCATATTCCACTTTTTTACCTAGCACGCCATTGCCTTTAAGGGATAAAGGTTTCATGGTATTTAACATACCGCCATCACCTTCACCGTTTAAATGCTCAACAGCTAGTTTATAGGCGCGTAATTCATCTGCTCCTTCATCTGCATAAGCATTTGTCTGGGGAACGTTAAAACCAAATTTAACGCTTTTTCCTGTAGGGGCGTTTCTGAAATTCTCAGCAGCATAAGCTCCTTTAACAAAGAACATTGGTGAACTGGCAACTACACCTGTGGCGGCTGTAGCTTTCAAAAAGTCACGTCTAGTATTATTTTTTTTACTCATATGATTCCTCTAGAATTGTTGGGCTTCTGCTTGCGTATTAGGACAAAAGCATTGCCGTTTTATTTTATATCGTGCAGTGAATATCGATTACCTATATAGGGTTATCTGCAACACTGCTAAGCATATTAGCAATTTATAGGCCATAGTTTAAAAGCCCTTGAATTTATTGTGTTATTTCTAAACTATTTAACAAAAGCTATTGTCGTATGTTACCATGCGTAACACTCGATGTTTCCAGATGTAACATTTACTTTTAAAAGGCATGGCTAAATCCTCAAAATTAAATATAACGGAGAAAACTTTAATCGTAGTATTGCTGGTGCTACTGATTTTTTTATCTCCCATTAACAATTTCTGGGCGGCCATAGATGCTCCCTGGTATAGCCCTTATCTGGCCTGGGCAGTGAGTATATTTTTAGCCTGGTTATTGCAGCGTAGCCTGAAAGAGCCTTCTGGTGATCAATGATATACCAGATCTGGCAACTATTTTTAATTAGTATTCTTTATCTTGGATTATTGTTTATTATTGCTACAGCAGCAGATAAAAAGTGGTTACCTGAGTCTCTGATTAATCATCCCATCGTTTATACGCTATCTCTTGGTGTGTATGCCACTTCCTGGAGCTTTTATGGAAGTGTCGGTCTGGCGGAACGTGAGGGCTATACATTTCTAGCCGTTTATCTGGGTGTAACAATTGCCTTTCTGGCTTCTCCCATATTGTTAAAACCTGTTCTGCGTCTAATTAAGGAATACCAGTTGTCATCTCTGGCGGATTTGATTGCCTTTCGCTATCACAGTCCTGTCAGCGGTATTCTGGTTACTCTGTTAATGCTTACTGGTGCTTTACCCTATATGGCATTACAGATTCAGGCAGTCACAGACTCTTTGCAAATTTTAACTCACGATACTCAGCCCGGATTTATCTCTCTGGGGTTTTGTCTGATGATTACTCTGTTTGCAATTTTGTTTGGGGCAAGACATGTGACACCCAGAGAGAAACATGAAGGGCTGGTCGTGGCTATTGCCTTTGAATCACTGGTCAAGCTGGTCGCCTTAATGACAGTTGGTTTATATGCAGTGTTTGGTGTATTTAATGGATTTAACGGGTTTTCAGGTTGGCTGGAAAACAATACTGAAGCGACCCGTGCTCTCATGCAGCCCATCCATGATGGTCCCTGGGCTATGATGTTAATACTTTCATTCTCAGCGGCATTTCTATTGCCCAGACAGTTCCATATGATTTTTGTGGAAAACCTGAAATCCTCAAATTTAAGCTTTGCGAGCTGGGCGTTTCCACTATTTCTGTTATTACTTAATATTTCTATACCGCCGATTTTATGGGCCGGACAATCTATGGATTTAAGTTATGGGCCCGATTTATTTGTACTGGGCGTTTCTATGCAAAGTCAGTCAGTTTTATTACCTGTATTTATTTTTATCGGTGGTGTTTCTGCGGCGAGTGCGATGATTATTGTTACCACCATAGCACTGGCTTCAATGTGTTTAAATCATTTAGTGTTGCCTGTGGTGCTGCCCAAGCAGAAGCAAAATTCGGTCAATCTTTATAGCCTGTTACTGTGGAGTAAAAGGATTCTGATTTTACTGATTATTCTGGCCGGTTATTCATTCTACCTTTTTCTGCAAACGCATCAGGAGTTAACCGACCTCGGTTTGATTTCCTTTGTTGCTGTCGCTCAGTTTTTGCCCGGTATTTTTGGTTTATTGTATTGGCGTAAAGCGAGTCGGCAGGGTTTTGTTGGCGGTCTGATCGTTGGTGGTTTAATCTGGATAGTGACTTTAATCCTGCCATTATTTGCTAAAGCAGGCTGGCTGGTCAATTCTCCTCTGGAAGCCATTATGCTGCCCATGTCATCTACTGATAGTGCGTTCTGGTCTTTGCTGGCTAATTCCTGTGTTTATGTACTGGCTTCAGTTTTATGGCCGCAAACTGATGAAGAACGCAAAGCTGCCAATGCCTGTTGCAATAATAATCAAAATCAAACCCATGCTATCCCGCTGGCAACCAGCATACAGCAATTTGAATCAGGTCTTGCAGAAACCATAGGCGCTGAAATAGCCACAAAGGAAATAAATCTGGCATTAGCTGATCTGGGGCTGTCAGATAAAATTCTGGATCGCACAGATTTTGCCAATCTCCGCATGCAAATCAGGCATAATCTTTCCGGTCTGATCGGGCCGGTACTTGCCAGTATGGTCGTTAACGAACAGCTGGAAATAGATACATCCGCTAAAGTCGCTATTGCCGATACCATACAGTATGTTGAAAAAAGTTTGCTGGATTCGCGCCTTGAATTAAAGGAAATTTCAGGTGAACTGGATTCCTTGCGACGTTTTCATCGTCAGGTACTACTTGATTTACCGCTTGCTGTGGTAACCATCAGTCCTGAACAGCAAATTATCAGCTGGAACAGAGAGATGGAAAAACTGGCTGCTATTGAAGAGACTGCAGTGCTGGGGAAAGATCTCGCCCACCTGTCAAACCCCTGGTCGGATTTATTAACTGCATTTATTGAAGGTGATGAAACTGTTTTAAGATCAACAAAAGTGAAGACCAGCAATGCCACGAGCATACTTAACTTATTCAAGTCCGATGTTAGTGGATCAACCGAAAATGAGAATCATGGCTATGTTGTCCTGCTACAGGATCAATCGGAAATTCACCAGCTTGAAACTGAGCTGGCACATAGTGAAAGGCTTGCTTCTATAGGTCGACTGGCTGCAGGTGTAGCTCATGAAATTGGTAATCCTGTCACTGGTATTGCCTGTCTGGCGCAGGATATTAAGGCGATGCCTGATGACAGGGAGCTGCAACAGGAAAGCACCAGTGACATCCTGGATTTAACTAATAGAATTTCTACTATTGTGCATTCTTTACTCAGTTATAGTCACCTTGGTACAGAGTTAGGCTATTCACCTGAACCAGTAAATTTACATAGTTTGATAGAAGAATCACTACGTCTGATATCTTTAAGCCATAAAGGTAAGCAAATTAATTTTGTAAATCATTGTGACACTGATTTAACTCTAATCGGAGATCATCAGAAACTATTACAGGTACTTGTCATTATTTTTTCGAATGCTATCGATGCTTCGCAGGAAGGAGATGAAATAGTAATAGATGTCGCAAAAAATAATGAATTTATTGAAATGAAAATTAGTGATGCAGGGCACGGTATTAATGAAAATATTATTCATAAAATATTTGACCCGTTTTTCACCACAAAAGAGGCTGGAGAAGGAACAGGCCTTGGCCTGTCTCTAGCCTATAACATTATCAGGGAGCATGATGGAAGTATTGAAATAACCAGTCAACCAAATAAAGGTACGCAAGTAACTATTCAGCTACCTGAGTTAATTAAAGCGAAAAATTATGTCTGAAATACTTATTGTAGAAGATGAAAAAATTATTCGTGCCAGCCTTTCAAGATTATTGAACAGGCATGGCTTTTCTGTCAGTACAGCAGGATCAGTGAGCGAAGCTGAAGAGGAAGGCTTGCAGGGCTTTGATTTAATCATCGCTGATTTGCGATTACCCGGTTCTGAAGGTACAGCCTTAATACAGATGGCGCATCCCGTACCGGTATTAATCATGACCAGTTACTCATCGGTGCAGTCGGCAGTAGATGCTATGAAACAGGGCGCAGCTGATTATATTGCAAAACCCTATAATCATGATGAAATGATATTGACTGTAAATAGATTACTGAAAAGTCAACAACTGGAAAATCAGAATAAGGCATTAAAACGGGAAATTGACAGTCTGCATCCAGTAAAAAACCTGACTGGTAAAAGTAAGTCAATATTACAGGTAAAAGATCGTATTCAACGGGTAGCGCAAACCGATACCAGTGTTTTAATATTAGGTGAAACAGGCACTGGAAAAGAACTTACTGCCAGAGCAATTCATGCACAAAGTGCGCGGTCAGACAAACCGTTGATTTGTATTAACTGTGCCTCTATTCCTGAAAATTTAATTGAGTCTGAACTATTCGGGCATCAGAAAGGCGCTTTTACCGGAGCCTTGCAAAGTAGTAAGGGGTTAATTGCAACTGCAGACTCCGGGACTTTATTTTTAGATGAAATTGGTGAGTTATCTCTGGAGGCTCAGGCTCAGTTATTGCGTGTCTTGCAGGAAGGTGAGATACGTCGGGTGGGGTCAAATAAAATGCAATACGTCGATATTCGATTAATTGCTGCGACCCATCGGAATTTACTCGACATGGTAGAGCAAAAATTATTCCGTGAGGATTTGTATTATCGATTAAATGTTATGGAAATAACTTTACCACCTCTGCGTCAAAGAAGTGATGATATTTTACAGCTGGCCAATCAGATACTACATACTATATCTACTCGTTTTCAACGTTCAAATTTTAAATTTGATGAAGCTGCTGTTAAGCAGTTACAGTCATATCACTGGCCGGGTAATGTTCGAGAACTGGAAAATGTGATTGAGCGATCCATTATATTGAGTAATGGTGAAGTGATAACCGAACAGGATCTTGGCCTTCAACATCAGCCTGATAGAAAAACATCAGCTGCTCTTTCAGCAGAATTATCGATGGATGAGTATTTCATTGAATTTATTAAGGAACATCAGCATAAATTTAATGAAACCGAGTTATCGGCACGGCTGGGTATTAGTCGAAAAAATCTTTGGGAACGTCGACAAAAGCTGGGTATTCCAAGACCTTGAGGTAATCGCATAACGATTAGTCCGACAATTTTCAATGCTTACTATTGGAATACTGTGCAATATTAACCTTATTTCAGGGTTATGATAGTTATCCACTATTACCTGAATCCGAATTTTCAGGTACTTATAAGAAATCTAAACTGGAGTTAATATATGAGTTTGCAATCGCCTGGTAAAACCTTTCGCGAACTGGTTAAAACAGAAAAACCTTTGCAGTGTATCGGGGCTATTAATGCTTATCATGCAAAATTGGCTGAAGCTAGCGGGGCTAAGTCGCTATATATTTCTGGTGGTGGAGTTGCCGCCGGTTCCTGTGGTATTCCTGATCTGGGTATAACCACTATGGAAGATGTATTAACCGATTTACGCCGCATGACTGATATTACCGATTTGCCGGTACTAGTCGATATTGATGTTGGCTGGGGTGGGGCTTTTAATATTGCACGTGCTGTTCGCTCTATGAGCAAGATGGGTGCTGCTGCAGTACATCTTGAAGATCAGGTAATGCAAAAACGTTGTGGTCACAGACCCAATAAAGCCATTGTAACTCAGGCAGAAATGGTTGATCGGGTAAAGGCTGCGGTAGATGCTAAAACGGATGAGGATTTTGTTATCATGGCACGCACAGATGCCCTTGCCGTAGAAGGTTTGCAGTCTGCTATAGACCGCGCCTGTGCCTGTGTAGAGGCGGGTGCCGATATGATTTTTCCTGAAGCTATTACTGAGCTTGAGATGTATCAGCAGTTTACCGATGCCGTTAAGGTGCCTGTTTTAGCCAATATTACTGAATTTGGTTCGACCCCTCTTTTCACGACTGAGCAACTTGCCGGAGCCGGTGTCTCAATTGCTTTATATCCATTATCTGCTTTTCGCGCTGCCAACGCTGCGGCACTTAAAGTTTATCAGGCATTAATTACTGAAGGCACTCAACAAAACGTATTAGATACTATGCAGACTCGCGATGATCTTTATGAATATCTTGGTTACCATAGTTTCGAACAGAAATTAGATGCATTATTCTCGGAGGAAAAATAAACATGTCTGAAAATTCTAATCAGGTTTTACCGAAAGCCAAAAAATCGGTAGCTCTCTCCGGTACAGCTGCTGGAAACACTGCTATTTGTACTGTAGGGCGCACAGGTAATGACTTGCATTATCGTGGATATGATATTCTGGATTTTGCCGATAAGGCCGAGTTTGAAGAAATTGCCTTTTTGCTCATTCATGGTCACTTACCCAATATTTCTGAGCTTGATGCTTATAAAGCCAGACTGAAGTCAATGCGTGGTTTACCCAAAGCAGTAAAAAAAGCGCTTGAAGCTTTACCATCAACCGCGCATCCAATGGATGTAATGCGTACAGCCTGTTCTGTGATGGGTATCTGTATACCCGAGAAAGACAGTCATCCGACTGCTGAAGCACGCGATATCATTGATCGCTTGATGGCCAGTTTTGGATCAGCCTTACTGTACTGGTATCACTTTGCAGTCAATGGTAAACGTATAGAAGTTGAAACTGATGATGACTCTATAGGGGGGCATTTTCTCAATTTATTACATGGTAAGAAAGCGCCGGATTCCTGGGTTCGTGCGATGCATACATCATTAAATTTATATGCCGAGCATGAGTATAATGCATCAACATTTACTGCACGTGTTATCGCAGGAACAAATTCTGATATTTATTCTGCTATTACCGGAGCCATTGGCGCATTACGCGGGCCAAAACATGGTGGTGCTAATGAAGAAGCTTTCCGTACTCAAAGTCGTTATAAAACAGCAGATGAAGCTGAAGCGGATATTCGCGCCCGGGTAGAACGTAAGGAAATTGTCATTGGTTTTGGTCATCCTGTGTATACAGTGGGTGATCCACGCAATGAAGTTATCAAATCCGTTGCTAAACAGTTATCTGAAGAAGCAGGTAATACGAGAATGTTCGATGTTGCCGAACGTCTGGAAAGCGTCATGTGGGATATCAAAAAAATGTTCCCTAATCTGGACTGGTTCTCAGCCGTATCTTATAACCAGATGGGTGTACCCACGGATATGTTCACCCCGTTATTTGTCATATCACGGGTCACAGGCTGGGGTGCTCATGTTATTGAACAGCGCGAAGACGGTAAAATTATACGTCCTTCAGCGAATTATGTCGGGCCTGATATCCGTCCTTACGTCAGCATTGATAAACGATAAAGTTATCGCTGAATCTGCTGCTTCAACTGATTTTTCCAGGTTCAATTCTACTCCTCCATCAAAAGCCATTACTGTTCATGTGACAGTAATGGCTCATAAGTAATTATTATTTTTGTCGACAATTTCGATATTATCTATGGACTATTGCCTGAATAATGGCTATATTGTCGACAATTAATGAATATAATAATTTCTTCTTTTTATGATGCTAGTCACCGAAGCCCCTGTTACATCAGCCGATAAAACTTTTTTCAAGTTAAGAGCGGATATTGTAGAAGGTGAAATTCTGGCTGGCTCCAAGCTAAGTGAAGCTGAATTGTCGACAAAATATGGTGTCAGTCGCGCAGTTATCCGGGAAGCTATAAATCGTCTTGAATTCTGTCATCTGGTAGAACGTAAGGCTAATATTGGCGCTAGAGTTGTCGCAATAACCGCAACAGGGCTGGCAGAACTATATGAAGTGCGAGAAGCGCTTGAAGGTATGGCGGCACGTCTTGCCGCGATTCATATGACGGATCAGCAAATAAAAGATTTAAACAGTTTACTGGATAGCCATCTAAAAACCGTTCAAAACGGTGATTCTTATTATCAGGAAGCGGGTGATCTGGATTTCCATTACCGCATAGTCCAGGGTAGTAAAAACAAACATTTGATCTCTGTTTTGATTGATAGTAATTACCACCTGATCCGTATGTATCGTGTGCAATTAGGAATGGCTGGCCCCAGAGTTTCCACCGCTTTTGAAGAGCATAGGCAGGTAGCCAAAGCAATTTCCAATCGTGATGCGGAGCTCGCTGAAATTTTAATGCGCCGACATATCCTTTATACAAAAAATAGCCTTGAACAAAAAATAAATAAAACTAATAACCAGAAACCTGAAAAAATCAGAGAGCAATAATATGAATACTGAATACCGTAAACCACTGGCCGGTTTCAATGTGGATTATTTTGATACACGCGCAGCAATAGAGGCAATTCAAGCTGGTGCATATAGTCGATTACCTTACACTTCCCGTGTTCTGGCTGAACAGTTGGTACGTCGCTGTGATCCCGCATCTTTGACCGATTCACTAAAGCAAATAATTGAACGTCGACGTGATCTGGATTTTCCCTGGTACCCCGCTCGGGTAGTTTGTCATGACATCCTTGGTCAAACTGCACTGGTTGATCTGGCCGGTTTACGTGATGCCATTGCTGATCAGGGGGGCGATCCGGCAAAGGTTAATCCAGTGGTGCCTACCCAGTTAATTGTTGATCACTCTCTGGCTGTAGAATACGCAGGATTTGACCCTGATGCCTTTGAGAAAAATCGTGCCATAGAAGATAGAAGAAATGAAGATAGATTTCATTTTATTGAGTGGACTAAAACTGCTTTTCAAAATGTAGATGTGATCCCGGCAGGTAACGGCATCATGCATCAAATCAATCTGGAAAAAATGTCTCCGGTTATTCAAACAAGAGATGGTGTTGCTTTTCCTGATACCTGTGTTGGTACTGATAGTCATACACCACACATCGATTCCCTGGGTGTTATCGCCATCGGTGTTGGTGGTCTGGAAGCCGAGACAGTCATGTTAGGTCGGCCTTCCATGATGCGTCTGCCCAATATTATCGGGGTCAAACTAAGCGGTAAACGTCAACCCGGTATTACTGCAACTGATATCGTACTGGCACTAACTGAATTTCTGCGAAATGAGAAAGTGGTTTCTTCATATCTTGAATTCTTCGGTGAAGGTGCATCCAATCTTACGCTTGGTGATCGTGCCACTATTTCAAATATGACACCTGAATTCGGTGCTTCTGCCGGTATGTTTTATATCGATGAACAAACCATCGAATACCTGAAATTAACCGGTCGGGATGTTGAGCAGGTAGCACTGGTTGAACACTATGCAAAAACCACCGGGCTATGGGCCGATAGTCTGATTGAGGCTGAATACGAACGTGTGATTGAATTTGATTTATCGACTGTCTGTCGCAATATGGCAGGGCCATCCAATCCTCATCGTCGTTTACCAACATCCGATTTACTGCAGCGTGGCTTCGCAGCTAATCAGGATAAGGAGATAGAAGATGATGGCAAAATGCCTGATGGTGCAGTGATTATAGCGGCCATAACAAGTTGTACAAATACCAGTAATCCACGCAATGTCGTGGCAGCCGGACTGGTTGCACGTAAGGCAAATGAACTGGGTTTAACCAGGAAACCCTGGGTGAAGACATCTTTTGCACCCGGTTCGAAAGTAGCCAAACTCTATCTACAGGATGCTGGTTTACTATCTGAAATGGAGAAACTGGGTTTTGGAATAGTGGCTTATGCCTGTACCACCTGTAATGGTATGAGTGGTGCACTTGACCCTGAAATTCAACAGGAAGTGATTGACCGGGATCTTTATGCGACCGCTGTGTTATCGGGTAATCGTAATTTCGATGGTCGTATACATCCCTATGCTAAACAGGCTTTTCTGGCATCACCGCCATTGGTAGTAGCCTATGCCATTGCCGGTACTATGCATTTTGATATTGAACAGGATTCCCTGGGTACCGATAAAAATGGCAACCCCGTCACTTTGAAAGATATCTGGCCAACTGATGAAGAGATTGATGAAATAGTCAAAAACAGTGTTAAACCTGAGCAATTTAGTCAGGTATATAATCCCATGTTCGATCTGGGTCAGGTGAAAGAGGCTGAAAGTCCATTATATGACTGGAACCCGCAAAGCACTTACATACGACGTCCTCCCTACTGGGAAGGTGCACTGGCAGGTGAACGTAGCATGAAAGGAATGCGCCCGCTGGCGGTTCTGGGTGACAATATTACCACTGACCATCTATCCCCATCTAATGCCATTTTGCTGGATAGTGCAGCAGGGGCTTATCTACATAAAATGGGTCTACCTGAAGTAGATTTTAATTCCTATGCGACTCATCGTGGAGATCATCTAACTGCTCAACGGGCAACCTTCGCTAATCCAAAGCTGCTCAATGAAATGTGTCGGGATGAAAACGGTGAAGTTATACAGGGCTCTCTGGCAAGAATTGAACCGGAAGGCCGGCAAAGTAGAATGTGGGAAGCAATAGAAACTTACATGCAACGTAAGCAAGCTCTGATTATTATTGCCGGTGCAGATTATGGACAGGGTTCATCACGAGACTGGGCGGCAAAAGGTGTCCGACTGGCAGGGGTTGAAGTTATTGTCGCAGAAGGATTCGAACGAATACACCGTACTAACCTGGTGGGCATGGGTGTGTTACCTCTGGAATTTATGGCTGGCGAAAACCGACACAGCTATTCAATAGATGGTACAGAAACCTATGATGTCATCGGTGAAATAGCACCTTTGGCAACGCTTACAGTAAATATGACTCGTGCTAACGGCGAGCTTGTAGAAATACCAGTCACCTGTCGACTCGATACCGCCGAAGAGGTTCATGTTTATTCGGCCGGTGGCGTCCTGCAACGATTTGCACAGGACTTTCTTCAATCCAGCAATATAGCTTAAAGGAGAGAATTAATGCCTCATTTACCGCAAATTAAAATTCCCGCTACCTATATGCGTGGTGGAACCAGCAAAGGTGTATTTTTTAAGCTGAGTGACCTGCCTGAACCCGCTCAACAGGCAGGTGCAGCTCGTGATGCAATTTTGCTGCGAGTGATTGGTAGTCCTGATCCTTATGGAAAGCAAACTGATGGAATGGGTGGCGCTACATCAAGTACCAGTAAAACAGTTATTCTGTCAAAAAGCAGCCGCAGTGATCACGATGTGGATTACCTGTTTGGACAAGTCGCAATAGATCGCGCTTTTGTCGACTGGAGCGGTAATTGTGGCAACTTAACATCGGCAGTTGGTTCATTTGCTATTAGTAGCGGTCTGGTCGATTCAGCAGGTATTCCACAAAATGGTATTGCTACAGTGCGTATCTGGCAGGCTAATATTGAAAAAACAATTATCGCCAAAGTACCAATGACTAATGGAGTAGTTCAGGAGACTGGTGATTTTGAACTTGATGGAGTTACCTTTCCGGCAGCAGAAGTTGAGCTGGAATTTATGGCTCCGGCGGATGGTGAAGGCGCTTTATTTCCAAGCGGTAATCTAGTAGATGAACTTGAAGTCCCTGATGTGGGCAGATTTAAAACCACAATGATTAATGCTGGTATTCCAACCATCTTTCTGAATGCTGAAGATCTTGGATATAAGGGTACAGAATTGCAGGATGCAATAAATAATGATGAAGCGGCGCTGCAAAAGTTTGAAACAATACGAGCTTATGGAGCAGTTAAAATGGGCCTGATTAAAGATATTAAAGAAGCTGCTAACAGACAGCACACACCCAAGGTTGCATTCGTTGCAAAACCTGTTGATTACATTTCTTCCAGTGGTAAAAACATCACGGCTGAAGATATCGACGTCAATGTGCGTGCGCTTTCAATGGGTAAGCTGCATCATGCTATGATGGGCACAGCAGCTGTAGCTATAGGTACGGCTGCAGCAATACCCGGTACTTTAGTGAATATTGCCGCAGGTGGAGAAGAACGTAACTCTGTACGCTTTGGTCATCCTTCAGGTACGCTTAAAGTGGGTGCGGAAGCGAGCCTGGTTGAGGGTAACTGGACAGTTAACAAGGTGATAATGAGCCGTAGTGCCAGAGTGCTAATGGAAGGCAGAGTTCATATACCCGGTGATTCTTTTTAAACGAGATCAATAATTAATTTAATAAAAGAGGATAAATAATGACAACATTCCCTGCATGGCAAGTTAACAAAACGGATGAAGGTACATCTGTTTCACTCACTGAATTGACTCTGGACAACTTAACGGATGGAGACGTCACGATTCAAATAGAATACTCCGGCTTAAATTATAAAGATGGTCTGGCAATGACAAAAAGTGCCCTGATCATTAAAAATTATCCTCTGATTCCCGGAATTGATTTCGCAGGTACGGTTATTCAATCAGAAACTGATAAGTTCAAAGCAGGTGACAAGGTTATCTTAACCGGTTATGGCGTCGGTGAAAAATATAATGGTGGTTATGCAGGGATTGCCAGAGTTAAAAGTGAATGGCTGGTGCCTTTACCGGATAATATGAGCACAAGACAGGCCATGGCCATAGGCACTGCAGGTTTTACAGCCATGTTATGTATTCTGGCACTGCAAAATCATGGCGTTAAAGCAGAAGATGGAAATATATTAATCAGTGGTGCTGCTGGAGGCGTCGGTAGTATCGCTGTATCTATTTTGCATAAACTGGGTTACAAAGTAACCGCGATGACTGGCAGAATGCATGAGGCAGATTATTTGCATCAGTTAGGTGCTAGCGACATCATTGACAGGAATGAGTTTGCAGGCAAGCCACGACCACTGGCGAAAGAAAACTGGGCTGCAGCGATAGATGTGGCAGGTGGTTTTACGCTGGCCAATATTTTAACGCAAATTAAAGCACAGGGAGCTGTTGCTGCCTGTGGACTGGCAGAATCAATGGATTTACCAACATCTGTGGCCCCCTTTATTTTACGTGGAATCAGTTTATATGGTATTGACTCAGTCTATTGCCCGAATCATAAAAGACTCGATGCCTGGCAAAGACTGTCACAGGACCTGGATTTAAATTCACTCGAATCAATGGTCACGGAAATTGAATTTAATGATATTCCACAAGCTGCGAAAGAAATTTTAAAGGGTCAGATTCGCGGACGTGTGATTGTTAATCTGGAAAAATCAGTTTAGCGTGAAAAAACCTGACAGATTGATGTAGATGATCTAAGCCAGGGATGGCTGAAAGTGTTTTGATTTTATCATCCCATTAAACCTGGATTCCGCAGTTGACCGCTCGCAATAACCATGACCCTAGATTCCACAGTTGACCGCTCGCAATAGAGATTAACCCACTGTTTCATAAACGATTACAGTTGATGTGTATAATCACCCAATCGGTGAATCCCGCTACGAACTGAATTGCAGGTTTGAGGCGGTGTATCTCTCCGTTGTAACGCCTTGATCTACACCAGCTTAAACACACAATCAACTCGTCCGACAGCGGATTCCGGGTTTAAGGTAGTCTAACTATATGAGTAACTATATAGTCAGTACCGTGCAACCACTGGTTTGCCTGTCTTCCAGTGCACGGTGCGCATCGGCACAATTTGCCAGCGGGTAAGTCTGGTTTATATGAATTTTTACATCACCATTGGCTACCACACCAATCAAACGATTTGCGCCTTCCAGGAATAACTCTTTGGTGGCGACATGGGTCGCAAGAGTCGGACGTGTTACATATAAAGAACCTTTGGGTGCAAGAATGCCTGGATTAAAAGCTTCTACCGGTCCACTCGCATTACCATAAGTTGCCAATACACCAAATGGCTGTAAGGAATTCAGTGAAGCCTCAAAAGTTGCCTGACCAATTGAATCATAGGCTACTGCAACACCTTTTCCATTAGTGATTTCGGCAACACGGGCAGCTATATCCTCGTTACGGTACATAATGATATGATCGCAGCCATTAGCTCTGGCCAGCTCAGCTTTAGCTTCAGAGCCTACACAGCCTATTACTGTGGCACCTAATAACTTTGCCCATTGGCATAGAATTAAACCGACTCCGCCAGCCGCCGCATACATTAAAATAGTGTCACCGGGTTTGACCTGATAAGTTCGAAATAACAGGTAATGTGCCGTTAAGCCCTTAAGCATCATGGCAGCGGCAGTTAAATCATCGATATTGACTGGAATCTTACATAACTTATCAGCATCAATCAGACGTTCTTCAGCGTAAGCACCCTGACACATAGGGTAGGTAACTCGATCCCCCGGTTTAAATGCAGTGACGCCCTCACCCAGTTCCGTGATAATGCCAACGGCTTCCATACCGAGAATAGCGGGCATATCACCTACGGAATACAGGCCGGTACGGCCATAGACATCGATATAATTTAGTCCACAGGCCGTTTGTTTGAGCTTTACCTGTCCGGCGGCGGGTTGTCCGACCTCGATATCTTCCCATTGCAGTACTTCAGGACCACCGGTTTTATGAATTCGAATTGCTTTAGTCATGTTGTTTCTCCACCATTGGTAAGCGATTTTTCCAGGTTAATTTACCCTTTATTTGCAATTTTTGCTTATATTTATTTTGTCTGTGATAAATAGGGCCACAGGATTATTTTATCAACTTATCCAGGATAATTATTAATTAATAAGACTATGCGATATTCTGATTAGGATTAGACAGCATGATGAGTATAGAATACTTCTATGAATAATTTTCCTGTTGATTATATTGAACCTGTTTTTCGACCACCCAGTGAAGCGAACTCGTTGATTCTTCAGGTAAGCAATGGCTGCTCATACAATCAATGTACTTTCTGTGACATGTATACTCAACCACAGAAAAAATTCCGCCCTAAAACATTGCAGACTATCGAGCAGGAATTGCAACTGATAGTGAATTCCGGGCAGCGATACCGGCGAATATTTCTGGCTGATGGAGATGCTATGTCGTTATCCTTCAGAAGATTGCATGGCATCATGTTATTGATTAATCAATACCTGCCGGAAACGCAACGTGTATCATCCTATTGCCTGCCCAGAAACCTGTTAAACAAAACAGAGGATGAATTACTACAGTTACAGAGTATGGGGTTAAGTCTGATGTATGTGGGTTGTGAAACCGGTGACGACCTGTTGCTTGAAAAGGTTCGTAAAGGAGAAACCTTCGAATCATCTTTACAGGCATTAACAAAAATTAAAAATGCCCGCATGAAAAGCTCGGTAATGATTTTAAATGGACTGGGAGGAAAAAAATACAGTGAACAGCATGCTATTAATTCTGCTCGATTAATGAATCAGGCACAACCGGATTATCTGGCTACATTGGTTATAAGTTTTTACTATGGTGAAGAACGATTTCAAAAAGCATTCGGAGGTGATTTCATTGCCTTAAAACCAGAAGACTTATTTGTCGAAATGGAAATACTGCTACAACAGCTGGAACTCGATAAAACGATTTTCCGTAGTGATCATGCATCCAATTATCTGGTGTTGAAAGGTGTTCTCGGAAGAGACAAAGCAAGGCTGCTAAAACAGGTTCAAGCGGCGATTCAGGATCAAAGTTCTGTTAATTTACGTAAGGAATGGCAAAGGAGTTTGTGAATTGTTTGGATTTTACAAACTTAACAAGTACATCAAAATCCTTCGTTGTCGATCACTGGGATATTTCGTTACCTGTCCCTGATGTAGATGGCACTCAGGAATGATATGGGGCTACAAAAAAATCGATGAAGTGGAGTATAGGGTCTGAATTATGCGAATCTATAAGAATCCAGATAGAGTACGAGTTTTCGAATTACTATCACAATGTGAATTGCCTTCAAGCGATCTGCAAAAATCTGATTTAGAAACATTTTTTGGTTGTGGTGATGAGGTTAATCCTGATGGTATAATTGGCCTCGAACAGTATGGGGTTTACGGACTTCTACGCTCATTAGCTGTAGCTCCAGAAGCAAGAAATCAGGGTTGTGCTAAGCTGCTTGTAATTAAGGTAGAAGAGTTTTCAAAAACTAGAGGTATAAAAACTATCTATCTACTAACAACTACCGCTAAGCAATTCTTTAGCAGGCTTGGATATAGTGAGGTGGAGAGGCAATCAGTTCCAGATGCTATTAAGGCTACAGCAGAGTTTTCAAGTCTTTGTCCTGATAGTGCAACAGTTATGGTAAAGAAAATTGAAAGTTAACAAATAAAGTAAGCGGAAAAATTTGCCTATCCGTTTAGTTGCGAGGCAGTTTTTTGGTTCTTTGAGAGTTATATTTTTCAAGGATATCTATGATCCTGGATTCCGCAGTTGACCGCTCGCAATAGAGGTTAACCCACTGTTTCATAAACCATGACAGTTGATGTGTATAATCACCCAATCGATGCATCCCGCTACGAACTGAATTGCAGGTTTGAGGCTGCGTATCTCTTCGTTGTAACTCCTTGCAATAGCTGGCTATTCCGCGTCGTTACGCCTTGATCTACACCACCTCAAACGCACAATCAACTCGTCCAACTGCGAATTCTAGCTTAAATACTGTGTTATAAATGTATTTAACCCTTCGATATCAAACCCTTTTGCCAGTTTCATTAGCTGCTGAGCAAAGGGGATGAAAGCTTCATTCTCTGATTGTAAACGAGAGGCTTGCTCCTGTATTTCAAATACCTGTCCTACTTCGATTAATTGATTTAGTTCGAGTAACTGTTCGCGGGGCGGTACAACCATGGGTATTTCGGGTTCATTGGCTTCCTCTGCGTATATATATGTCAATCCCAGTTGCTTTTCCAGACAATGGTATATCTCTTCAAAGTGATAAGGTTTGCTGACGTAGTCATCCATGCCTGATGCACGTAATGTTGCTTCCTGCTCTTTTAATGCGGAGGCGGTGACGGCAACGATTTTCACCTCGCCGCCGCCCGGCAATGCACGAATTTGTTGAGTGGCCTCGTCTCCGTCCATGATTGGCATGCGTTGGTCCATCCAGATCAGATCCGGTTTCCAGTCTTCGAATATCTGTATGCACTCCTTGCCGTTCTGTGCCACCTTTACCTCCAGGCCAAGGTCTGTCATTAGCCTGGAGAGCAGGATTTGATTATCCTGCTGATCTTCGGCAATCAGGATTTTGCGACTGGACTGTTGCGGCGCAATACCAGCCACAGCTCCGTGCCTTTCTCCGCTCAGACGTTTTATATCTACCTCATCGGCTTCATTCAGTGGCAGCTTGACGCGGAATAGCGACCCCTTGCCCGTTTGGCTTTCAACGGAGATATCCCCCTGCATCAATTGTACGAACTGGTATACGATAGTGAGTCCCAGTCCGGTTCCACCGTGTGAAGAAGTGCCTGCAGACAGTTGTTCGAAAGGCTTAAAAAGACGCTGCTGGTCGAAGCTACTAATCCCCGGGCCAGTATCCTCTACCTCGATCAGTAGCTTGTGATGAGCGTTGTGCCAATTGCGCAGGCGGATGGTCACGCTGCCTAGTTCGGTGAACTTCACTGCATTGCTCACCAGATTCACCAGGATCTGTCGAAGCCGAGCCTCGTCGCCCTTGATGTAGCGCGGGCAGTCTGATGATTGATCCAGCTCCAGTTGCAGACCTTTCTGTTGCGCTCGCAGTCTCATCATGTCACTAACTTCTCGCACCAGATTTTGTAAATTAAAACTGGCGATATCAAGTTGTAACTTGCCAGCCTCGATTTTGGCGATTTCCAGTACGTCATTGATCAGTTTGAGCAGGTGATCACCGCTGTGATTAATGATATCCAGGTTTTCCCGCTGACTGGCGCTCAAGGAGCTGTCACTATGCATGAGTTGCGAGAAGCCGAGGATTGCGTTGAGTGGCGTGCGCAACTCATGGCTCATGTTAGCCAGGAACACACTCTTTGCCTTATTCGCGGCTTCAGCAGCATCGCGTGCCAGACGCAGTTCATCAGTACGTTGCTGGACTGTTTCCTCAAGATGATCTTTGTAGCGTACAAGTTCCTGTTCCGTCCGTTTACGTTCGCTGAGATCGTAAACCATGCCGACATATCCTGTAATACCGCCACCCTCGTTGTAGAGTGCTGTTACTGACAGATTAACTGGTACTCGGCTTCCATCTTTGCGCACAAAGTTCCATTCGTTTTCTTCAGCAAGATTGCGCTGCGGGCGGGCAGCAAATACCTGAAATCCCGGTTGGATTGTTTCGCCCAATTCGTTTGACAACTGTTGGGCATAGCGTGCGATTTCTTCCGGATCGTGCCAGTATTCGGGCGTCTGCTTTGCAACGATCTCGTCTTCCGTATAACCCAGTAAACGCTCAGCAGCAGGATTAAAACTGGTGACAATGCCTTCCGGTGTCGCGGAGATGATGCCGTAGGCTACATTATCCAGAATCGTGCGCTGAAAAAGCGTGAGCTGTTGCAAGTCATCTTCTCGCTCCTGGATAGTTTCCATCATGGCGTTGAAGTTTTTGCCCAGCTGTGCCACTTCATCGGTGCCAGTCGCGGGAACGCGATGCGTATAGTTCGCACTGGCCCGAACTAGTTGGGTCGCCTGGGTCAAATTTGCAATGGGGCGCGTGAGTGTGCGTCGTAAAACCAGCAGTTGGGCAACTGTAGCCAGAAGCACAACGAGTACACCCATAGCGAATACCCACAGAGCCTGATGTGTTTGCTGGCGAAGTTGTTCAAGTCCAATGCTTAGCCGTAGACGACCTCCACTGGGGAGCACTTGTAACAATTCTGCTGTATTTCGTTCCAGATAGAGACCATCCGGTCTGGTCGGTAAAGGAGCCGGGGTAAGGTTTGGTAGCTGGCTGAAACTGGCGAGTATGCGCCCGCTATCGAGGTAAATGACTGCTTCCTGTATTTGCGAATTTGACTGCAGGCTATCGAGAATTTCCTGTGCACGGGTGGGGTCCTCAAAAGCCACCGCTGCGTCTGTGCCGACTGAAACCAGTTGTGCATAGGGGTCCATGATCTGGTGGGTGCGTTGCTCCAGAGTAAAACTCTGAAACAGCACTACACCAATGCCGGTCACAACAAATGCCAGAAGGGCGACCCCCCAAAGCACGAGTGCAAGTCTGTTATGTATGTTTAGCTGGATAGACATCTTTTATCTCATATGGTGTTTTTCCTTGTTCCGGATTATCGCCGGAAACTTACAGCTTTCTAGTCTGTATAGTCGTGCAGCAACCCGGACTGCCCGATTTCCATGCTTGCTGCCAGCTCATCATTAAACCGTCATTTTGTTTTATATCAATTCAATAGCTGAGACTATGGTATCTATTTTAGCTCAGCATTTAGTCTCTATGTTGAGTACTTTTATTTTAATATCTTTTTTTATTTTTTGGCGCAGCCACTCCAGTGCAGGTCAATATTATTGCAATACACAGCTGCGGAATCCAGGTTGAATTATGATTATCAGTCAGTAGCCTCAGAGACTGTGTTTTTATTCTGTTCCTAATACTCCCGTGTTGGAACCGAAAGATTTAGCGATCATTTGATCTCGTATGCATTACCACGCGGGAGCGTGGGAACGAGAGAAATAGGTGGGGGGCAATACTTTTACAAAAAAATGGCGTTACTATATTAAAAATATGGTGAAATATATTCAAAGTGAAAGTGCTAACAGTTAAATTGTATTTGGAAGCAGCAAATCTTACACAGCATTTTACTGTCATAAACACCTGCCGGTTTAGGTGAATTCGTTAGCATTACAGGAGTTCAATGTGATTAAAATAATAAAAAGCTATTTATTGAAAAAAAAATGGGAGAATCGAAAGCTCCCGGATGGTCAAAAACTTTCAGAAAAATGGAAAACAATTAAAAAGGAATTTCCAGATGATATTATATCTTTAATAAAGGATTTAAGTGAAACGGAAACAGCTAGTGTCTGCTTACATAATGACGATATTACTCCCATGGAATATGTCGTGTTTGTTCTTCAGCATTGTTTTGGTTTTAGTGCAGATGAATCTATTAAAAAAATGTTGGAGATTCACACTAAAGGTGACAGCATTATATTAACTGGTATGAACTCGAATTCGGCTGCAATTGTTGTTTTTTATTTACGCGGACACGCTAATTCAAGGGGGTATCCACTAGAGTGGAAGGTCAAAGATGCATAATAAATTATCCCTCCAGAAACAAATTACATGCCTAAAATTTGTACGTGCTTTTACTCTGTTCATCTATGAATATGGAAATTGAGAAAATTACTAGAGAATGCTTATGAGTGAAAAGAAGCCTGATTTGTACAGCATGAATAATGCAGTCTTAGACAGCTATCCAATGGAAACTGAAGAACAGTTTATTTTAGATATAGCTAAGGGAGTAAAACCTTCTGTAGCCCTGCAAAGCTTTATAAAGAGCAATGCTTGTGAATCACTGGATTCATCAGTAATTTTGGATCTTTTGAGGAAGGCATACACGGGTATTAAGATTGGCGAGATTTCCGGCTTAATACATGATTCTGGCTACCCGTTTGCTGCCGGTGAAGATCTAAGTCACTTGAAATTTGATGAGATTGTTACTCAAGCATATGAAAATCCATCGGAATGGTGAAAGTATTGTTTTGATGTGTCCAGGTTAACTCTTCTGGAGTGGCTGAAGTTCTTCGCTTTACTTCAGGATCTGATTGTAGAAAATGTTATTCTGGTTCTCATACTCCCGCATTGGAACTTTTATTTCTGGCGGTCAATTTGAGCTCGTTTGCATTCCCGCGCAGAGCGTTGGGAACGAGAGAATGTTGACTTCTTTTAACAGAGCTTTTATCTTCCCTGCATTTTTATTATACGGATGTACTGCTCGTATGCCTACTCACTGCTCACTGAAAGACAATCGTGAAAAATAACTACATAATTAAACAGGATAAGAACCCCGCCTATTTCTATCAAATTGATGCGAGGAAAGACTTGTGTATCGTGGTGAGTGGTAGTCCAGACCAGGTACCAGGCATAGAGATTACTCGATTTTCCACGGAGCAGGAGGCAGCACAGGAGGCCGCCAGACTAACCCGGGCACGGATAGATGAAGGCTATGTTCAAGATGATAAGCCCAGCAAGCTTTCCTTCTTTGCTGTCGCAATTGATCAACTGGCCCGTGCTGAAGCTCAAGAATCTGAGAGAGAAATCCTGACCCTGAAAGCTCTGGTCGACGCCTATCATAGTCGACACAGGCACCCTTTTGTTGAATCTTTGGGCGTTATAATGCGAGATGATGAGCTGGTTTCAATTCCTGTATTAGATGAATATTTGCAAAACAATCTAAAAAAGCTTTCTTCTAGCGCATTGGTCAGCCTGTTTCAGATGACTTTGCAGGATATCCGTTACAACTTTGCAGCCAGCAGTGTTGTGACAGAGGAAATTGTTAAGAGAAAGGATGAAGTGGCACAGCTCGCTGTTGTCACTCAATTCACTCTGGCCTGTGAGTATTACGATGCGGGGCACCGCAATAGGGCAAATACCAATCTGGATCTGCTTCTTGATACTTATTTCCCGCAATTCGAATCGTCAGCCTTACTGGCATTGTTGTCGACAGCAACGCCAGCTATGCTAAATGCTGACGATGGCGATGCTCTGGACGAACTTTTTGTGCCAGCCCTGCAGCACAGCAATGACAGGGAGTTGCAACAAACTATCATTGATGTTCTCGCAAGCTACAGAAGCGCACGGGATGAAGATGATGATAGTAAGAAAGAGAAAACACGCACTGCCAAATACTTTGAACGCTTGCTGAAAAAGATATCGAAATCTGCCTCGCAGGATCTTCTTCATGCAATAGCAGCGTTGCGGGAGCGGTGGCAGCAGGACAAAGCACTACAGGAGTCGATTGAAGCAGGCAGGTTGATTGAAGTCGATGAGCTCCTGAGTGCAGGCGTGCCTGTTTCGCTCAGCGCTATAAACCTTGCCCTGGTCTGGACTCTGAAGAAGCGGGATTTATCAATTCTTAAGCTCTTCAAGGAGAAGGGAATTTTCTTTAGCCCTGAAGGGTTATTTCAGGACATCAAGAAGAATTTCAAGATTCAACTGGCCTATATCGAATCGGATCTCATTGATCCCAACTTCGTAAACGCTGCATCAGAAAGTCTACTGTTTTTTGTAGGAAAGGATCTCCGGCTTCTCAAGGCACTGCTTGAGAAGGGTGTTTCTGTTGATCGGGTTGATCATCGCGGTTCAACCGTATTAAACAGGATATGTTCACAAACTCAGGGTGATGACGAGGAGAGCCTCGCAGTAGTCAAGATGCTTTTGGAATACAGGGCCAACCCGGATATTAGTCTCTCTGCTGATGGATATGAAAAGGGTAAAGGACCACTTCACTTTGCAGTCGAAAGAGCTGCTATCCGAATTGTTGAACTTCTAATTGCTGCAGGCGCCAATGTTAACGCTATGCCGGACAATGGCAAGAATGCACTTGTGCTAGCTCATGCCAGAAATAACTCGGCTATGATTGAGCTTTTAATGAACGCCGGTGCAGAAGCCCCCGAGCATGAACTACTGAAAGTTCATTTTGTAAAGGCAGCAGAAGAACAGCGATGGGATGATCTCGTTCGTATGGAAAAAGATATTCTATCCAGTTTCCCGCAGGATCATTTCATCTATCTGAAACTCGCGCAGGCGTATTACTATGGTCCCGCAAATTATTCAAAATCCGAGCGCTATGCCCGCAAAGCATTGACTTTAAAAGCAAACAATGGCCACCTCTTCAATGCTGCGTTGAATTGTCACATTCTAAGCCTGCTAAAGCTGGAACAACCGGTAGACGCTATTGAGTCGTTTTACGCTCATCAGGAGGAATTTCAATCCGGGCGCAGTCAGGCAGCTGAGATCCTTGCTAATCTAGCTGAAGCCTTCTGTAGCTGTGATCGTGTGGATGAAGGCATACAGATACTTGATCCACTAAGTCATGTGATTGAAGAACAAAGTCGAAACAAAGGCGTGATGCATTTTAATATGGCCAGACTCTACGCCCGGGCCGGGAATATCATTGAGATGCTTCCTTTTGTGGTTGCTGCACTGGAACGACAATATACAAAGGAAGATTTTCTCACTAACGGGGATTTTGCAGCGTTTTACAGCGATGAATTGTTCCTGTTCATACTCAATCTAGACCATACGGATACGATAGAACTGGAAGAGTCGGCTGAAGATCCTGTTGCCGGTACCATTCAGAAGGTGGTCGTAACGGCTTTCAACAACAGTGGCGGATTCAGCTTTGAGGACGAGCACCATGAGTTTGCCTATCATTCCGACAAAAAGGGTAAAGATAGGGGGCCACTGCGAAGGCGACTGTATACCTCAAAGACTCAGGCTCTGGTCGCTTACTTTAGGCGATTACGAAAACTGTCTGAGCACAAAAAGGATGACTATTATCTGTTGGGCAATTCCATTCCTGATGATGAGATGTCCATCAGGGTACAAAGCCAACTACCGGAGACTCTGGATTTTTCCTGTGGTCAGGAAATTACTCAGCAAGTCGACACCCCCATTGTTTTTGTCTCTAATGCAAGCTCCAGGGATGATCTTCCAGATTTACTACTCGGAGAAATACCTGTTTGTTCGAATCGGCTTCTCGCGCTGTTTGTTGAAGCAGGTGTTAGCGGACTGCAGACATTTCCGGTTGTTATAAAAGGTAACAAGCGATCAAGTTGGGATGACTTTGTTGCTTTTAATATTTTAGAGGCCATTGCCTGTGGAGATTTCCCCAAAGCAACTTTCGCAGACAACACGCCCAATCACGGGGTTTATTGCAAATTGATGATCGATGCCGACAAGGCTAAAGATGCCCTCATGTTTCGCCTACAGGAACACCTCCCTGCTATCCTGATACATCGTACTGTGGCCAAACATATTATCGATAGTGATCCGGATGATCTTATCAAATGGGAATTTGCCACTGTCATCCAGTAGCTTCAGTGACAGCCGCTCACCACCTTCCCGAATAACAGGAATTTCATATTGACTCATCATCCTGAAATCCGCAGTTGGACGAATTGATTGTGCGTTAGAGGTGGTGTAGATCAAGGCGTTACAACCTGGAGATACGCTGCCTCAAACCTGCTATACAGTTCGTAGCGGAATGTAGCGATTGGGTGATTTTTGCAGGATAATAACTTCACAACAACAATCTATAAACTTGATATAATCAGTGTTTCACCGCTTTTACCTGATTCCTGATGTCTGACTTTTTTGCTAATCTCAACTTTGCCCTGTCAGTGACTGGCCCCATCATCCTTTTTCTGTTGTTAGGTATTGCGTTAAAACATTGGCATATTATTACCGAGGAATTTATCGACGTTGGTTCCAGGCTGGTTTTTAATGTTACTTTACCGGCCTTGCTTTTTATCACTATTAGTCAAACTCAATTTTCCCGGGCCGCCAATTTCAAACTGGTTGCAGTTGGATTGGCTGGTACTCTGATACTTTATTTTTTGATGGAAATCATCGTTAAATACAGTGTCCAGCCAGCGCGGGATAGAGGGGTCGTTGTGCAGGGCGGGTTTCGATCCAATATGGGCATTATCGGGCTTGCCTATGTGGTGAATGCCTATGGAAGTGAGGGACTGGTTCTGGCTTCACTATATCTTGGCCTGGTTACGATTTTCTATAATATTCTTGCAGTGATTACTTTGAGTCGTTCAATAAATTATGAATTACACTGGAGCCAGACAGTTAAAAAAATTGCAAGCAACCCGCTTATTATTGGTATTCTTGCAGGCATGCCTTTTGCGTATTTTGAAATACAGATACCCGGATTATTTTTAAAAACAGGAGAATACTTCGCACAGATGACTCTGCCATTGGCATTACTGTGCACTGGCGGCTCACTAAGCCTTTCTGTACTACGCCTGGAATCACGTAATGCACTAATTGGAACAGGCTGTAAAATACTGTTAGCGCCATTGATATTGACTGTCATTGCATATCTGGCTGGTTTTAGTGGTATACAACTCGGTATTGTCTTTCTCATGTCATCCTCACCAACTGCAGCTGCAAGTTATGTCATGTCTCGCGCCATGGGCGCTAATGCAGCACTGGCGGCAAATATTATTGTTCTTACTACCATCGGTTCGGTGATTGCTACTACGACAGGTATTACCTTGCTGCGATTTTTTGATTTAGTGTGATTTTTCCAGGTTTAACCTGGATTAATGGCGGGCTGGAAGTTGTGTTTGTCGCATTGATTAATTATATCGTGAATGAGAGAATCCAGGTTGAAAATTCATTGGCATATCGCTATGGTAGTGATTGTCGATTAATTCATTATTAGCACGGAAAACGAATTAGCGCTGATCATCCTGATCAGGCTTATTTTTCGTTAGTTATACAGCTTGAAGGAGTGAGACTTATCAACACGAAAATTGGTGACTTCGTTCACCCAAATCACTTAGCGTCTTTCGTTGCAGCCGCACAACAGTTTAATTGTCACATTTTGATCCGCAAGACAGGGCAGGCATCCATAAGCTGGGTAGGAAAGCGTGGCTACACGGGTAAACGTGCAGATATGAAGGCAAAAACCGCCAACCTCAATTTCGGTAAATATAAAACTGCTGGTCTGGTTTGCTCCCCTCTATTACGACCGGAAGTATTTTCAGCAGATAGACTGGTTGATGCACGAAAGTTATGGTTAAAAAGTTCGCATTTGATAACCGTACCCAAAAACAACTCTGGATTTGATGATCATACTCAACCAAAAGGCTGCCTGACACCTTACTTGCTGCAAACCAACCCAAATCACAGGCACTATGGTTGCGTCGCATTGACGGATATGGGCTTACTGGTGCCACGTTATGTTCATGGCGACTATGATCTTTACGCTATCATACCAGCCAATCAGGGCTTGCAACCGAATACTACCCCTGCTCACAGCTCTACGCTGGGTTCTACCATGGCACCGGGTAAGCAAGGCTTGCAGAAACGATTACAGATGCAGGTGCCTAATCATGAAAGTGCTTTGTCATTCAAGGTAGCGAATTATGTCAATACCAGCCTGGCTGGCATTAGTTCTGACCTGCTCGGTTCTTTAATGGTAAATCATGGTGAACAGGTTAATATGGGGCCTAAGGGGCATAATTTTGAGCCTGTGCTGGCAGTGATGCCAAAGATTGTAAATGGACAACGGACTCGTATTCTGGAAACACGCCAGGATCACGAGCAATTTTATCGTGAGAGCTGAGACCGGGATAGCTGTTAAATTAGTGGACTCTGCGATCAGTCTGAACTTTCTCTGCAAAGGCAATTGTAGACGCTAAAAATAGTTGATTATGCTTAGTACAGATTATTTACTTACTTCTCTGGTCGTGGTTCTTATTCCTGGAACCGGAGTTATTTATACAGTATCTACAGGCCTTTTCCTTGGTTGGCGAGCAAGTATAGCTGCTTCATTTGGTTGTACTGCAGGCATTATTCCTCATTTGCTGGCAAGTATACTCGGCCTGTCAGCAATTCTTCATATCAGTTCGATTGTTTTTCAATGTGTGAAATTTGCGGGTGCTCTTTATTTACTCTATCTTGCCTGGTCAATATGGCGTGAAGCAGGTTCGATTAATTTTAAGTCTTCCTCATCAAAGATGGGTATAGGTCAAGTTGCTCTAAGAGGTTTCTTACTCAATATTCTCAATCCTAAACTGTCGATATTCTTCCTGGCTTTTCTTCCACTTTTTATCTCACCAGCATCATCTTCGCCGATGTTTGAATTGCTTCTTCTGAGTGTTGTTTTTATGTTTATGACGTTGGTTGTATTTATTTTATATGGCATTACTGCAAATGCTGTCAGTATGCATGTTATCAACTCACCACGCTTAACTATCTGGTTACAGAGATCTTTTTCCGCCACATTTGCCATTCTTGGTGTAAAGCTTGCACTGACAGAGCGATAACAAACAAGATTCTGATCTCCATAAATTTACAGTAATAATTTACAGTAGGCTGCATTGTAAAGGGAATTTGATTTCAGCGATTCAGCTTATCTCTTAGCAGAAAAATTTCAGCGGGCATCTATTGATGCCTGTTCAATTTATTTAACCTAGAATCCGCAGTTGGACGAGCTGATTGTGCGTTTGAGGTGGTGTAGATCAAGGCGTAACGACGCGGAATAGCCAGCTATTCCAAGGAGTTACAACGAAGAGATACGCCACCTCAAAAGTGCAATTCAGTTCGTAGTGGGATTCACCGATTGGGTGATTATACACATCAACTGTCATGGTTTATGAAACTGTGGGTTAACCTCTATTGCGAGCGGTCAACTGCGGAATCCAGGTTCAACCTCATCACCTAAAAGATAGCGAGCACCGGCACCTTGTTTGCCCATTTTATCATCAGGGTTGTAGAGTTTGCAGCTTTGCAGGGAAAGGCAGCCGCAACCTATACAAGCTGAAAGCGAGTCATGCAAATTCTGTAATTGTTCTATTTTCTTTTCCAGATCCCGACTAAAGCTTGTGGCGAGTTTATCCCAGTCAGCTTTTGTTGGTGTGCGCTTATCCGGTAATTTATTGAGAGCTATTTTTATCTGTTCAAGCGAGTATCCCAGTTGTTGCGCAATCAGGATAAATGAAAGCCTGCGAATGGCTGATCTAGGAAACAGACGATGACCGGATTGATTGCGAACTGCCGGGATTAGTTTCTGGCTTTCGTAGTAGCGGATTGCAGATACAGCCACCCCGGTTCGTTTTGCCATATAACCTATGCTGATTAGTGGGTCATTTTTCATCTTGCAAGAATATAGAAAAAAATTCTTGACCTCAAGTTAACTTTAGGTATTAGCATATTAAGCTCATACAAAATGAAAAAACAGGAGATTAAATAATGTCGATAGCAAAATTAGAGCATGTCAATTTTACGGTAAGTGATCCGGATAAGACTGCTGCTTTATTAGTTCGATTGTTTGACTGGAAAGTTCGTTGGGCAGGAGAATCGCTCCACAATGGGCGTACTGTTCATGTTGGTTCGGATACTGATTATATTTCGCTTTATGCTTCAGGAGCAGGTGCTAAAACTGGTCCTGAAAGTTATTTTTCTATAGCTGGTTTAAATCATGTGGGTATAGTCGTTGATGATCTGGATGCGACTGAACAAAAAGTGAAAGCCGAAGGCTTGCACCCCTTTAATCATGCTGATTATGAACCAGGACGTCGTTTCTATTTTCGAGACGATGATAATATTGAGTTTGAAGTAGCCAGTTATGCTTAATTGATAAAAACTGTAAGAATAGATATCAGGCAATATCTTATAAAAATTTCTTTATAAGATATTGTTAAGTTCGGACATTGAATGAATAGTGTGGGTTGGCTGGTCACCCCAGGAGTCATATTGCTGGGTTTCATTGCGTTGAACCCAGACACTTTTCATGCCAAAGGCGGTTGCTCCTATGACATCAAATGTATTACCGGATATAAGCCAGCAATCTTCCACTTTGGAGCCGGTTCTATCAAGAAAGTGCTGATATATGGCTGGATCAGGTTTGTATTTCTGGATTTCATCAGCGCTAATAATAGCTTTGAAAAAATGATTAATTTGATCATCTACAAATAATTTTTCGACTTCTATTACCGGTCCATTGGTTAAAGCATATATTTGCAGGTCATTTCGCTTACTTAAAGTTGTTAAGGCCTGCACTACATCTTTAAAAACAGGTAGAGTCTGGTACCTTTTAATGAGGCTGAAATGCTGGTCCTGAGTAAGTGTGACATCAAACTTTTTAATACAATAATTTAAGGCATCGGCTGTGCAGGTATAAAATGGCTGGTACCTGTTCATCATGCTTCGACGAAAAGAGTATGCTAATTGTTTGTCGCGCCATAATGTTGCAAAGGGAACGGCTTTATCATTTCCAATATATCGTTGTAATAGATCAACCATTCCGTAAGTGTTAATCAATGTGGCATAAACATCAAAAGCTATTGTTTTCATCAAGGTGCCTGCAAAATTTTAGCTGCCGGATGGATATCCGGCAGCATTATTATAAAAATCCGAAAAGCTTATTTGTTTTCCCGGTTTTCTATTAAGTTATCTACTACGGTAGGATCGGCCAATGTCGAAGTGTCTCCCAGGCTATCCAGTTCATTAGCTGCTATCTTACGTAAAATTCGACGCATGATTTTACCTGAACGTGTTTTCGGTAAACCTGGTGACCATTGAATTACATTAACCTTGGCAATTGGTCCAATTTCCTTTCTTACCAGTGCAATCAATTCTGCTTTAAGTTCATCACTGGGTTCTAAACCATGCATTAAGGTGACATAGGCATAGATGCCCTGACCGGTAATTTCATGTGGATAACCAACAACTGCTGACTCTGCAACCATTTCATGTAATACCAGTGCTGATTCTATTTCAGCAGTCCCCAGTCTATGTCCTGATACATTTAATACATCGTCGACTCGACCGGTAATCCAGTAGTAGCCATCTGCATCACGCTTAGCGCCATCACCGGTAAAATAATAACCTTTAAAGGTAGAGAAATAAGTTTCATAAAAACGTTTATGATCACCAAATACGGTTCTTAGTTGACCAGGCCAGGGGCGTTTTATTGCCAGGCTTCCAGCCGCCGGGTTACCTTCAATTTCCTGTCCTTCATCATCAAGTAACACCGGTTCTACACCAAAAAATGGAAAAGTCGCAGAGCCTGGTTTTAAAGGCGTTACACCCGGTAAAGGTGTAAGCATATGGCCACCTGTTTCTGTTTGCCACCATGTATCAACGATTGGACAACGGCTATCACCAACGACCTTATAATACCATTCCCAGGCTTCTGGATTAATCGGTTCTCCAACAGTGCCGAGTAAGCGTAGTGCGCTTCGTTTAGTCTTTTTAACCGGCTCTTCACCAGCAGCCATCAATGAACGAATAGCAGTCGGGGCAGTATAAAATATTGATACATTATGTTTGTCACATATTTGCCAGAATCTTGAAATGTCAGGGTAGGTTGGAATGCCTTCGAACATGACTGTAGTAGCACCATTAGCCAGAGGTCCATAAACTATATAAGTATGACCTGTTACCCAGCCTACGTCGGCAGTACACCAGTACACTTCACCATCTTTATAGTCAAATACAAGTTTGTGAGTCATGGCTGCCTGTAATAAATATCCGGCTGTTGTGTGCAGAACCCCTTTGGGCTTTCCTGTTGAGCCAGATGTATACAGTATAAATAGAGGATCTTCAGCATCCATTTCTTCTGGTTCGCAATAACTGTCAGCACTTCCAATTGCTTCGTGATACCAGACATCAATTTTGTCATTCCACTCTACCGGATCACCACCACGCTTAACAACAATACAGGTATGTACATTCGGGCAGGAAGCAATTGCTTCATCAGCATTTGTTTTGAGTGGTATTTTTTTACCACCACGAATTGATTGATCAGCGGTGATGACGATTTGGCAATCTGAATCCAGAATACGATCTTTCAGTGCATCCGGTGAAAATCCACCGAACACGATTGAATGCATAGCCCCAATTCGTGTACAGGCTAGCATGGCAACCGCTGCCTCTGGAATCATTGGCATATATATAGATACTCTATCGCCTTTTTTTACGCCTCTATCTTTGAGAACATTGGCAAATTGACAAACTTCCTTGTGAAGTTCGTTATAGGTGATTTTACGATCTTCATCAGGATTATCGCTTTCCCAGATTATCGCGATCTGTTCACCACGAGTTTCCAGGTGTCGGTCCAGGCAATTACTTGACACATTAAGCTTGCCACCAGAAAACCAGTTAATATGCAGGTCATTTTGATCATAGCTCCAGTCCTGAATCTTATCCCAGCTTTTTGTCCAGGTCAGATATTTTTCAGCCTGCTCCTTCCAGAAGGATTCAGGATCATCCAGAGATTGACGATACATTTTCTGGTACTCATCCGGTGTTATATTTGCCTGTGCAGCAAATTCCTCTGGTACTGGATAAATTGGTTCATTTGACATTATTCTGCTCCCGATTACTGGTTTGTTTTCTGCTAGATATTAACTATTTTTATTGTGCGGCTATTATATATAAGCCTGCAATATTAATGTTTTATTTCGAGCTAACTATGATTTGTATTTTCAATATTGAATATTAACATTCTTTTTCCATCACTGCTCAGTGATAGATTTATATAAATATTATAGTTTTTCGCAATTATTCAAAAGTTGCATTATAAAACTATTGAGCAGGGTATAAATATTAATGATTACAATTCTGGTTCGCTGAAGTGGCATTTTTGTTAGCTTAACTACAGTATATAGTTCTAAGGATAAGTTTTTTTTTGAGAAAAAGTAATAACTGTTTCTCTTCCTCAAACCGATGCTATTTCGTGAGTTTATGTTTACTTATAGAGGTATAAGTTTTATAAAAGCAACGATTACAGACCTAACCCCCAACTGATAAATAGTGATATAGTAGCCTGCAAAAGTAGGGGGATTAAATATAACCTACTGTTTTTATTGAATATTTTGCCTGTCCACATCTCTTTTACAGGTTTTTTAATGGCATAATTTATGAATGACTTACAGACTTTAATTAACGAAAGCGTGCAATTACTATTTATTGGGATGGGCACGGTATTCTTTATTTTGATTTTACTGATTTTCCTGATCAACATGATTGGCAAGGGACTTTCCATGCTAAATCTGGAAGATGAACAGAAGGCAACACAGGCGAAACTTGGGAGTGTCAGAAAAAAAACTGTTACCGGTGATAATGAACTTATTGCTGTTATCAGTAGCGCAGTTGCGACTTATAAAAAAAATCACTCTGTAAATTAGCAGATCTAATTTCAATTAATCATCAGATATTAACCAGACTTTAATTCGGATAAGAACTATGAGTAAACCAATCAAAATTACCGATGTTGTACTACGTGATGGTCATCAATCGCTATTTGCTACACGCATGCGTATTGACGATATGTTACCTATTGCTGAAAAGCTTGATGATATTGGATACTGGGCATTGGAAACCTGGGGCGGCGCTACCTTTGACTCATGTATTCGTTTTCTGGGTGAGGATCCCTGGGATCGTTTACGTCAACTTAAGGCTGCTATGCCCAAAACACCACAGCAAATGCTGTTACGTGGACAAAATGGATTGGGATATCGACATTATGCAGATGACGTTATTGAGAAATTCGTTGAACGTTGCGCGGTAAATGGTATTGATGTGTTCCGCATTTTCGATGCTATGAATGATATGCGAAATCTGAAAACGGCTGTTAAGGCTGCTGTTGCTACCGGAAAACATGCTCAGGGAACAATCTCCTACACCTTAAGTCCGGTTCATGATTTGAAAAAATGGGTCAGCATGGCTAAACAGATAGAAGATATGGGCTGTCATTCTTTAGCGATCAAGGATATGGCTGGATTACTTAAACCCTATACAGCTTTTGAACTGGTCAGTGAAATTAAGAAAGTGATTGATATACCTATAGGTGTGCATTGTCATGCTACTACCGGATTATCAACAGCGACCCTGGTGAAGGCTATTGAAGCTGGTTGTGAAATTATCGACACTTCAATTTCTTCCATGAGTATGACTTATGGCCATTCGCCCACTGAATCTCTGGTATCGATTTTTGAAGGTACTGAATATGATAGTGGTCTGGATATTAATAAACTGGAAGAAATTGCTGCTTATTTTCGACCTGTCAGAAAAAAATATGCCAAATTCGAAGGTGCTCTGAAAGGTATAGATTCACGTATTCTGGTCGCTCAGGTGCCTGGTGGTATGTTAACAAATCTGGAAGGTCAATTAAGAGAGCAGGGTGCGACAGATAGGCTCGATGAAGTACTGAGTGAAATTCCGCAAGTACGTAAAGACCTTGGCTATATTCCTCTTGTTACCCCGACTTCACAAATTGTCGGTACTCAGTCCGTTATTAATGTTTTATCCGGTGAGCGCTATAAAAGCATCACTAAAGAAACGGCTGGTATTCTGCGCGGCGAATATGGTGAAACAGCGGCACCGGTTAATGAAGAGCTACAGCAAAAAGTTCTTGCTGAAGGTGGCGAGCTGATTACCTGCCGACCTGCCGATTTGATTGAACCTGAAATGGATAAATTGACGGCAGAATTCCGTCAGTTGGCTAAAGATGAAAATATCCAGGTAGCAGAAAATGAAATCGATGATGTGTTGATTTATGCACAATTCCCTCAGGTTGGTCTTAATTTTCTTAAAAACCGCAATAACCCCGATGCTTTTGAACCTGTCCCAGGTACTGAGGTAGAACCAGTGGCAGCTCCTGCCGCGTCTGTTACAACGGCTTCTACGGGGCCTGAGCAATATCAGGTAACGGTTAATGGAACCAGCTATGATGTTGTTGTTGCTCCAGGTGGTGAGATTACTCAACTACAAGCTGCTTCTGCATCACCCTCAAATACCACACCAGCTGCAGCCGGGTCAATTGAAGAAATTGTTGCTCCTATGGCTGGTAATGTTATAGAGATTCTTGTCTCAGAAGGAGAAGCTGTATCGGAGAATCAACCGGTTGTTATTATTGAAGCTATGAAAATGGAGACAGAAATCCGAGCTAGCCAGGGAGGCGTTGTTGTGGACATTCATATTAATAAAGGGGATGCCATTCAGGTAAACCAATCTCTGATTTCACTGGGTTAATATTACTTATGGGCAGCGGACTTATTCAACTGTGGGAATCAACTGGTCTCTACAATTTTACTCTTGGCCAGGTCTTTATGATCGGTATAGGTGGCCTGTTAATATATCTGGCCATTAAAAAAGGCTTTGAGCCTCTATTATTATTACCCATTGGATTCGGTGGTATTCTGGCTAATATCCCGGTAGCAGAAATCAGTGGTCCCGAAGGTTTGTTAGGTATTCTATATCATATGGGTATAGAAACTGGCATTTTTCCTTTATTAATCTTTATGGGCGTGGGTGCAATGACAGATTTTGGCCCATTGCTTGCCAGACCCAGTCTGATGATTTTAGGTGCAGCAGCACAATTCGGTATTTTCGTTACCTTATTTGGTGCAATATTAATGAATGTGATACCAGGTATCGAATTCTCACTGGCTGATGCTTCCGCTATCGCAATTATTGGTGGGGCGGATGGTCCGACAGCTATTTTCCTGGCTTCACGGCTATCTCCAGACCTGCTTGGCGCTATCGCAGTGGCAGCTTACTCATATATGGCGCTAGTACCATTGATACAGCCCCCTATCATGAAATTATTGACCACTGAAAAAGAACGTAAATGCAGTATGAAACAGTTAAGACATGTTTCTAAAGCCGAAAAAATTGTGTTTCCATTATCACTCCTTTTTGTCACTATTTTGCTGTTACCTTCCGCTACTCCGCTTGTTGGTATGTTGTGTTTTGGTAACCTGCTGAAAGAGTCAGGAGTGGTTGAGCGTTTAAGTCATACTGCGCAAAATGAACTGATTAATATAGTGACTATTTTCCTTGGTTTATCTGTTGGTTCCAAACTTTCTGCAGAAAAATTTCTGGCACCCGAAACACTGGGGATTTTGCTACTGGGAATTTTTGCCTTTTCAGTTGGTACAGCCTCCGGACTATTAATGGGTAAAGTCATGTATAAAGTCACCAAAGGTGAAGTTAATCCTTTGATAGGCGCTGCTGGTGTTTCAGCTGTACCCATGGCTGCTCGGGTTGCCAACAAAGTCGGCATGGAAGCGAATCCGCAAAACTTTCTGTTAATGCATGCGATGGGACCGAATGTTGCAGGTGTTATTGGCTCTGCTGTTGCAGCCGGTGTATTGCTGGCCATTGTCGGGTCTCCAGCTTAAAGAATATTGAGTTGATCGGTTTGACATGTCTGTTTTACCGAGAGTTCATCGCTATTTTTTATCATATTAAGAAGCTCTGATTGATTCAGGGCTTTTTAAAATCATTTCTACTGATATCTGGCTTTTATTGTTGATAGATGAGAACTATCAATTAGTTCAGTGACTGTAATTCAGAGGCAATCATAACCCTCTACTTCAACCTAGAAAAATCAGTTGAGCGTGAAAAAGATGCGTAACAGATTGATGTGCCTGGTCTAAGCCAGGGATGGCTGTAGTTAGAGCAATGCAGGAGCAATTGCCGGCAAATCAAAAACACCGTAGTCACCTGATTGG
>JBNKKI010000174.1:0-24791 GCA_050291745.1 Gammaproteobacteria bacterium
CCTTCGGGCGAGACGGGAAACAGCCATCTGCTGCGTTGTCATCCTTGAAAAGGGCATGCCATTCCCTGCGGATGACGCCTTGCATATGACTATTTCCCGTCTCGCTATAACCTGCATACAGTTTAGGACAGTACACTAGTGATTATCTGGATTACTATAGCCTGAATGTTGTGGCAGGGCAGACTTATAGTGTATCTTTGACAAATCTTGAAAGTTCTTTTTCTTATATTTCTCTGGTTATTAATGATGGCATTACCGATGTGCTACTGGAAGGTACATCCAGGAGTATGACGGTAGTAAAAGCCACTAATGAAACTTACGAATTTGTACCAACTCATACTGGCCGTATTAGCATCAAAATTTATCCTTATTATGATAATCACTATGCAGAGTTTTATGCCTACCAATTGGCAGTCTATCCGGCAAGTAATCATGGTTTGATTCAGGATATAAGCAGCTTCGAGCCGAATAATACAGCTTCAATGGCGACACCGTTAAGATTGCAAATGCCTGTTGCCAGTGAGTTAACTGGAAATGAGGATTATTTTGATTATTACAGCCTGGATGTTGTTGCCGGTCAGGCTTACTCGGTATCATTTAGTAACCTCGATACTTCCTATAATCATCTTGATCTGGTGATTAATGATGGTGCGAAGGATATGGTATTTGATGGAGGGATGACATTTATCAGGGGGGCAAAAGATACTAATAGCGTGTATCAGTTTGTGCCAACTCAAACCGGTTCAATAACCATAAAAGTTGCTTCTTATTCCAGTGATTATTATGCGCAGTACTTTTCATACCAGTTAGCAATCTATCCATTATTTGAAAATGGACTTGTTCAGGATATAACCAGCTTTGAGCCGAATAATACGGTTTCAATGGCTACTCCATTACTATTACAAACGCCGGTTACCAGTGAGTTAACCGGAAATGAAGATTATTTAGATTATTACACTCTGGATGTAGTTGCTGGAGAAACTTACAGTGTATCTCTGAGTAATCTGGCTACTTCCTATTCGCATATATATCTGGTTATCAATAATGGTGCCGCTGATTTGGTGCTGGAAGGTGATAACAATTACATGCGGGTAGTAAAAGCGACAAATAAATTTTATGAATTCACTGCGACGCAAAGTGGCCCGCTCACATTAAAGATTTACCCGGAAGGTGGCTATATTGCGCAAAATTATTTTTATCAGCTCGCGATTTATCCGGCTATCGATAAGGGATTGATTCAGGATGATTTAAGCTTTGAACCTAATAACACGGCCTCAATGGCTACTTCTGTGTCACTACAAACACTGGTCAGTAGTGAATTAAGTGGCGGTGTTGATTATGTGGATTATTACAGTCTGGATGTCGTGGCGGGGCAAACCTATAATATGATGCTGTCAAACCTTGCTGTTTCTTATGCGCATCTTTATCTCGTCATTAATGATGGATCTACAAATCTGGTACTGGAAGGAAGCAATGCTTATATGGCGGTTGAAAAAGGAATAACTGAGATTTATGAATTCAAACCGATAAAATCGGGGCGGATTACGATTAAAATTAATTCTTCATCAGCATATTTTGGTAATTATTTTGGCTATGAATTTATTATTTATCCATCAACAGATAATGGTCTATTACAGAGTAATATTTCATTTGAGCCAAATAATACGCCATCAATGGCAAGCCCTTTCCAGTTGCAATCAATTGTTAATAGTGAATTAACTGGAATTGATGATCATATTGATTATTACAGTACAGAAGTGGTCGCCGGGCAGGTTTATACTATTTCACTGACCAATCTGGCGAATTCTTATCACGACATTTATTTGAGAATTAATGACGGGGCATCCGATTTTGTACTGGAAAGTGGCAGTTTAAATATGATTGTCAGTAAAGGCCAAACTGAAGCTTATGAATTTGTACCGACTCAATCGGGTAAAATCACACTCAGAATATTTCCAATAACAGCCTATAACGCACAATATTTTGCTTATGAATTCAATGTTTCACAATAAATCAGGCAAAGTATTTGGAAAGCTCATTTTGGTGGCTAATGATTGTGCTTAAGTAATGAAAGTGACAATATTGTATGTTTTTTCCAATTGAGTTACGCAGAGTTCTTCGATCTCTGTTAACCTAGTGCCTTTTATTTCACTTTTTATACTTTGTAAAGGCCATCTTTAATGAATGATAATGTTAATGTTGTAGTAGATTATATCAACGAGGTTAAGACACGTTGTACCTATAATGCAGCAGCTAAAGCTTTAAGCGTTACTCCTACGACATTTAAAAAGCTACTGGGCGAACGTAGACCGGAAATCTCCTGGTTTGTTAGCGCAGTCACTGGAGAGCCGACAGGGTACAAGGAAAGTGAAAAACATGGGGAGCTTTACCGCACTGAACGTATTATTAAATCAGCTGAAGTTTTAACCAGAAACCTTAACTTATAAAAGCAACCGGTTTATGATAAACCTTAGTTGATTATTAACCCTTAGGGTAATTAAGTGGTTGGCTCAGGTTGAATATTGTCCTCAATAATGATTTAAGCTGTTATGTATAAAACCTTAATTTCATTTAATGAATTAAAAAACCATCTGAATGAAAGTAACTGGCTAATTTTTGACTGTCGTTTTGATTTGTCTGATGTCGACAAAGGCCGAAGTTTATATGCTGATGCGCATATTCCGGGGGCTATATATGCACATCTGGATGAACACTTATCCTCAGCTATTACAGCGGATTCGGGTCGACACCCCTTACCTGATATGAACTTATTCGTTAACTGGCTGGCATCCTGTGGGTTAACCGGTCAAACTCAGGTAATTGTTTATGATGATAGTTATGCTGCCATATCGTCACGATTATGGTGGCTATTAAAATGCCTGGGGCATGAAGCTGTTGCTATTCTTGATGGTGGCTGGCAAGCCTGGGTCGGTCAAAATTTGACTGTTGATCATCATTTACCAGCGTTACAAAGTTCAACTTTTAATGCTGAATTTGATGATTCATCTATAGTGACAACGCAACAAGTTCTATCAAATTTATCTGTTCATGATTTTCAGTTGATTGATGTCAGAACCAACGAGCGTTTTATTGGAGCGTCAGAACCTATCGATCCGGTCGCCGGTCATATTCCAGGTTGTATTAATATTCCACTGGGTGATAACCTCGACGAGAATGGTTTTTTTAAAACATCGATTCAGTTAAATGAGCTTTATTCAGCTTTGAATGCGCGCTGGTCAACAGATAAACAGGTTTATATGTGTGGCTCAGGGGTCACGGCCTGCCACTCTATATTTGCCCTGGCCCTGGCTGGTTTTGAGTTACCCAGGCTCTATGCTGGCTCATGGAGTGAGTGGATACGAGATCCACAGAGACCGATTGCAACAGGAGCTGAGTGATCATATGTCTGATAATGTCATACCTTTTCCCAATAAGCTAAAGGATGCAATTGATGAAGATCAATGGAAGGCATTACAGGCTGAGTTTTATCTGGATTGTTTTTTTGCAACAAAAGGCAAACCTGCCAGTGATCCGGATGAGCTTCAGCAATGGTTACTTGAAGCTAAAATAAAAGCTGAGATTGAAAACCCGTTTTTTCGCGGTTGGCTGGTAAGACGACTCAGTGAAGAACATACTATCTAATCGGCTTTAGAAAGCATCATCAATATTAATGCTCGCTCACGTTCAGGCAAATTCAATATCTTTTAAAGTTCACCAGTTAATCCTGCTCATCATTTTTTGTATTGCCTCCTTCTTTCTATTTTATGGAGGGGGAGATTACCTTACAGTTCGATCACTTAAGGAATTATGGAATCTTGGTCATATTGTTTATTTCGCCCTGACAATTTACTTTCTGGCAAAACTGAAAATTGTTAAAAAGCTGTCACTACTCTATCAATGGTTGAGTTTATTGCTGTTTAGTCTGTTATGGGGCGTGCTTATTGAGGTATTGCAATACGATACCAGTAGAACGGCTGATATATATGATGTAATGAGGGATATCACGGGATGTCTGCTGATTCTCTCTTTCCATCCATCTTTTTTAAAGCTATCCGGTTTTATGACCAGGTTTGTCATTCGTTTGCTAGTGTCCATTATTTTAATCATACAGTTACAGCCTTTTACTGTGGCATTGATTGATGAATTGACTTCATATCAGCAATTTCCCGTTTTATCTAATTTTGAAACATTTTTTGAACTGGGTCGATGGGGTGGGAATGCTGACAGGGAGCTTGTCCATCTACAATCTGAAGCAGATGGAACACAGTTAAGGATTGGTTTTAAGACGACAACGTATTCTGGTGCAGGCCTGAAGTATCTACCCTCAGACTGGCGTGGCTATAAAACAATCAATTTTAGATTTTTTAATCCGGCGGATAAATCGTTAAATCTGGTTTTTAGAATTCATGATGCACAACATCTTAAAGGGGCTCGCGCCTATTACTATGGTGACCGTTTTAATCAGATGATTGTGCTGCAAAGTGGATGGAATGACGTATCGATTGCATTATCAAAAGTTGAGGAAGCCCCTAAAAACCGAAAAATGGATATGAGCCAGATTCGCGATGTCAGCTTTTTTACGGTACGCCTCAAAAAACCAGCCGTGATTTATCTGGATAAGGTTTATCTGGGACCTTAGTAACTTCTCTCAACTGCGTAATCTGCCAGAAATAATAATGCCTGTTTTGATTCAGAGTCCGGCAGTTTAGCAAGAGATGTTTTAGCCGTTGTAGCATGTTCTATTGCCTGTTTATGGGTATAGGCAAGTGCTCCGGTTCTTTCGATTATAGCCGTAATTTCTTTTATGTTATCCAGTCCACCTTGTTCTATAGCCTGGCGGATAATGTCTTTTTCTGCCTGAGTGCCATTCTGCATGGCATGAATTAAAGGGAGTGTAGGTTTGCCTTCGGCTAAATCATCACCGACATTTTTGCCCAGTTCTTCACTATCGGCTTCATAATCAAGTGCATCATCAACCAGTTGAAAAGCGATCCCCAGATGTTTGCCATAATTTCCTAAAGCCAGAGCGCATTCATCTGTAGAGTTCGTAATAATTGAACCGGTTTTACAGGCTGCTTCAAACAGACAGGCTGTTTTACTGTAAATTACCTGGTGATATTTTTCTTCAGTGGTATCCGGATCATTAATGTTGAGAAGTTGCAGTACTTCACCCTGAGCAATGGTGTTGGTGGTGTCGGCTAGCAAATTCATTATTTGCATTGACTCAGCCAGAACCATTAACTGAAAAGCACGTGAATAAAGATAATCACCGACCAGAACTGCGGCTTCATTACCCCAGATTGAGCTGGCTGTCTGCTCTCCCCGGCGCATTTCAGACTCATCCACTACATCATCATGTAACAGGGTAGCGGTATGAATAAATTCAATAATAGCAGCTAACAGAGCATCATTTTTTCCCTGATAACCACAGGCTTTTGCTGCCAGCATAACAAGCATGGGACGTAAGCGTTTACCACCACTGTGGATAATATGCTGGCTGAGTTGGTTAATCAGAACGACATCAGAACTTAAGTGCTGTTCAATAACCCCGTTAACTCGTTGCATATCGATTGAGGTGAAGTTTTTAAGGCTTTCGAGAGTGAATGGCTCGTAAGGTGGTTTCGTGCTTTTATCCATGAATAATTTATCAGTCTAAATATTGTGATTAGTTTATCAAAAAAAAGGGCGGATAAACCGCCCTTTTTTTATATTTAAAGTACATTTATGCCCTAAGGCAATAGACCTGTAACTTCGTGAGTTAGCCTTCAGACTGATAATGCTTAATCAGGATTTCGGCAACTTCAGGGCGTGAAAATTCTTTTGGTGGGGCTTCACCATTAGCCAGCATTTCACGAACTTTGGTTCCGGAAAGAAGTACAAAGTCTTCTTTTTCATGATCAGGTGCTTCACACATCATGACAACTTTATTTAATTTCTTCGACCATGCAGTATGATCAGCATTGAAGATTTCAATATCCAGAGCGCCTGCAGGAACTTCATCAGTGAAGATGGTTTGAGCATCAAAAGCACCATAGTAATCACCAACACCAGCGTGGTCACGACCAATGATGAAATGAGTTGCGCCCATGTTTTGACGGAAGTAAGCGTGTAAAACGGCTTCACGTGGACCGGCATAAAGCATATCGAAACCATAGCCGGTTACCATAGCGCTATTTGCAGGGAAGTAAACTTCAACCATTTTACGGATAGCTGCATCACGTACCGGAGCAGGGATATCTCCCGGCTTTAGTTTTCCTAATAGCATGTGGATGACCAGACCATCACAGCCTAATCTTTCCATAGCCATGTGGCAGAGTTCTTCGTGTGCCAGATGCATTGGGTTTCTGGTCTGGAAGGCAACAATCTTTTTCCAGCCGCGTTCTGCAATTTCATTACGAATTTCTACTGCTGTGCGGAAAGTATCAGGAAATTCATCAATGAAATAACTAAAATGTAAAACGTGGATAGGACCGGAAACAGCCACATTACCCTGACCATTGAAAGCCGCAACACCTGGATGTTCAGCATCAGAAGTACGATAAACTTTATCCGTCATCACAGCCATTTGATCAGCAGTTACAGTTTCAATATTTTCGACATCCATGACTGCTAATACAGGATTGCCATCCATATTCGGATCGCGAAGAGCGATACGTTTGGCGTCGCCAATAGCATCAGCACTTTCTAGCAGGCATAAAACAGGAACAGGAAAAAATGAACCATCAGTCAGTGTCATGGTTTCAGCTGCGCCCATAGCGTCTGCTACATTCATGAAACCTTTTAAAGGATTGAAATAACCGGCTCCCATCATCACTGCGTTTCCTGCAGCCTGTGAGCTAATTATGACAGAAGGAAGAGATTCAGCTTCTTTTACTAATTTAGCATGCTCTTCAGTATCATAGACAAAACGAGGTTGTAACTCGTCAGAACCAACTGGTTTAATCATGGGAATCCTCCAGATTATGGGGTAATAATTAAGAGCCTCTGGTAAAGCACAGGGGCTTGCATTTTTGAAAATGGCAAGCAGATTAACTGTCCGCGAGCTTTCATGCAAACGTATCTCTCTATGCCTTGATAGAGGTCATTTATGAATAGCCCTGAAAATTTTTTATCCGGACCCTATTTATGGCAACTGGAAAGCGGTTTTACAATTGCATCAAGTAAATCAATAATGTTATTTATTTCCCTGTTCCGGCCTAGTAGATCAACCAGCTTAATCTGTAAGTTATATTGTTCGCTTATCTGTTTTGCAGGATTACTTATTGGCATTCCGGGTATTAACAGGCAATTTGCAGGATTCTTTTTCAATCTGGAATGGAGTTCTTTTAACTGCTTTATGCTACTACCCTGATCATGATTATTACGAAAACTTCCTATATTCTGTAATCCAAAGCTTTTCTCAAAATAAGCCAGAAATTGATGCTCCAGAATATATTTGGGGTTTTTATCGCGTAATATTTTCTGGCTTTTCCGTTTCCACTGAGTGATTTTATCAATCAATTTTATGGAATTATCGAGATAAATCTGCTGGTTAAGGGGATCAACTTCCAGTAATTTATCAGTGATCAACTGAACCATTAAAGTCACATTTTCAGGGCTAAGCCAGACATGTCCATCTATTTCATGGTCACCTCTTATAAGATGATTATCAGAAAAGTAACTGATCAGTTCCAGGCTAACTCCTCGTGTAGGCAGTGCAGTTTTTAAACGTTTTAATCCCGTTTCAAAATCATCGCTAATGTAGATCAGTAAATCAGTGTGACTGGCGATTTTAAGCTGAGAAGGTTTAAGCTGGAAATGATGGGGAGACTGGGTGCTTTGAATGATTACTTCAGCATGTCCAGCACCAAGCATGATTTCATTGGTTATCAGTTGAATTGGTCTTATGGAGGTGACAACCTGGATATTATTGTCTTCTGCCAGAATTTGAGACGAGACTAAAAAGCTAATAAAAAATAATACAATTCGCATAAAACTGATAACAAAATAATGTCTTTAAGAAATCTTATGTAATAATATAACAATATGAGTTTTAAACAAGATAATAACGATAACTTACTGGCATTTAGTGATCATAACCATCACCAGTGTGAAATAGATTTGTTGCACAAGGCGCAGGCGCTTTGTGAGCAACGTGCTGTCAGATTGACTCAGCGTAGACGCCAGGTTTTAGAAATATTGCTTAGTACGCATCAGCCGATGGGTGCTTATGAAATACTCAATAGATTAAATAAAACTGAGCAGAATATTACACCGCCAATTGTTTACAGGGCACTGGATTTTTTAATGGAACAGGGGTTGATACACCGAATAGAAAGTGCAAATGCCTTTATACACTGTATGCATCCGGGGCATGGATGTACGGCACAATTTCTCATTTGTTCCAAATGTCATTGTGTTGCAGAGCTGGATACTACTCTCGGTAATGCGATCCCGCCGGTACTGGATGAAGCGCGTAAAATTGGTTTTGAAATTGGTGCTGCGGTGATAGAAATCAGTGGTTTATGTGCAGGGTGCCGGCAATAATCATGACTTTAATTAGTGCTGAAAATATTGGCCTTAGTTTCTCCGGGAAACGAATTCTTCACGATGTCAGTTTCCAGTTGGAAGCAGGGCAGATAACAACCATTATTGGCCCGAATGGCGCTGGAAAATCTTCTCTGGTGAATATAGTTATCGGTTTAAACCGGCAGTTTGAGGGCCGTATAAAGCGTCAACCCGGGTTGAGTATGGGATATTTACCGCAGCATTCTAAAATCAACCCGTTAATGCCGGTTACTGTAAAACGCCTGATGTCTTTAACCCGTAAAGTGAGCAGGCAGGAAGTGCAACAGGTTTTAGAAAAAACGGGTGTTAGTGAATTAATCAATCAACAGGTTGGAAGCTTATCCGGTGGTGAGACACAACGTGTCATGCTGGCTCGAACCTTGTTAGGAAACCCTGATTTGTTAGTGCTGGATGAGCCGACAGCTGGTGTTGATGTGACCGGTGAAGTACAAATGTATGATTTGCTTTCACAAATCAGAGAAGAAACAGGTTGTGCTATTTTAATGGTTTCGCATGATTTACATCTGGTTATGTCAAAAACTGACCAGGTGTTATGTCTTAATCATCATCTTTGTTGTTCCGGTAAACCGGCATCGGTGAGTCAGCACCCTGAGTATCGGGCCCTGTTCGGGGATAAATCTGAATCAATTGGAATCTATACCCATAATCACGATCATGTGCATGAGCTGGATGGTGGTTGTGAAGGCTGTGTACATAATCCTGAAAATATAAGATGAGTTTTAACTAAGGACTCACCGGCTTTCATTTACAAATTGATATAAACGATAAAATGGCACAACTATTTGATGATTTTCTAATTCGCAGTCTGTTAGCTGGATTTTTAATGGTTCTGGTTGCTGCCCCGATGGGCTGCCTAATGGTCTGGCAACGGCTGGCTTTTCTTGCTGATACACTGGGTCATGCATCCGTGCTGGGAGTTGCATTGGGATTAATGATGTCATTACATCCGATTGTTGGCGTACTGGTGGTTATTTTATTAATCATATTAATTGTTCGTCAATCTATGGGTGACAATCCTGTAGCAATGTCTGAGTCAGTGCTGGCTATCATTTCACATACAGGGCTGGCGGCAGGTATTTTACTGTTAAGCGTGATTGGTGCAGGTAACATTAGTCTGGAAGCTATTTTATTTGGGGATTTACTGGCTACCTCGAAGAGTGATCTCGTTTTTATAGGTATGACTGTTTTTATCCTGCTGGTTTTACTAAAGTTGCACTGGTCATCATTTGTCGCTATCTCGGTAAGTCCTGAAATTGCACAGGCGGAAGGGATTCAGGTTCAAAAAATCCAATTTATTTTATATTTAATGATAGCGCTGCTTATTGCCGTCATGATGAAAGTGATGGGTGTGTTACTGATTGGTGCTATGCTGATCATACCGGTGAATACAGCCCGGGTATTTAGCCATAGTCCCGAACAAATGCTGGTTACGGGAATACTATTTGGTTTTCTGGCATTGATTTCAGGTATGTTTATGTCCTGGCAATATGATTTACAAACTGGTCCAGCCATTGTAGTGATGGCCTCCATATGGTTAATTTTTGCATTAGTCTTTAAAAAATTAAATAAAGCATTGACCTGAAAGACAGACACAGCTAAAATCTGCGCCCTTTTTCAAGATCGATTTGGAGTAACATCAGAATGTACGCTGTCATCGCTACAGGCGGAAAACAGTACCGTGTCACCGAAGGTGAGACATTAAAGGTAGAAAAATTAGCAGGCGAAGAAGGTTCTGAAGTTGAACTTGATCAGGTCTTAATGATTGCAGATGGTGACAATATCCAGATCGGTACTCCGGCTCTTGATAAAGGAACAGTGACTGCAACCATCAAGTCTCATGGTCGCGCCAAGAAAGTCGATATCGTAAAGTTTCGTCGTCGTAAGCATCATCGTAAGCAGATGGGCCATCGTCAGAGCTATACTGAAATCGAAGTAACCAAGATCACAGCTTAATATCTTTAGGAAGGTTTAAACTATGGCACATAAGAAAGCGGCGGGCTCAACCCGCAACGGTCGTGATTCTCAGTCGAAAAGACTGGGTGTTAAGAAATTTGGCGGCGAAGTAGTGGTAGCTGGAAATATTATTGTTCGTCAGCGTGGTACAAAATTCCACCCTGGTGATAATGTAGGTATCGGCAAAGATCACACTCTTTTTGCAAAAGCTGAAGGAAATGTTGAATTCAAAGTGAAAGGACGTCATAACCGGACTTTCGTTAATGTTGTATCTGCTTAACACAGCTTACTTCACTATGAATTAAAAAAACCCGCATCTGCGGGTTTTTTTTTGATTTTAATTTACCGTTGGAAAAACTGACTGAGTATTCTGTAAAAACAATCAGGATCCTATTTTCAGGTTTTCTATATAAAAATTTTTTTCCAATCTTGGAATTTTAAAATCAGGAACTATCTGACAGATTTAACATCAAAGCAGTATTTCAAAATTCAATAGCCCGAGGAAATAACATTGTCACACCAGGCCAGTTTTCAAAAATTAAAGGAATACGCACAGAATCAGATCATCGGCCAGCCTAAATTATTAAACCGCCTGATGATTGCATTATTAGCAGATGGCCATTTATTGGTTGAAGGCGCTCCCGGTCTGGCAAAAACGAGAGCAATAAAAGTGTTGGGTGACTGTATAGAAGGTGACTTTCATCGTATTCAGTTTACTCCTGATCTGTTGCCTGCTGATTTAACCGGCACTGATATTTATCGACCTCAGGATGGTAGTTTCAAGTTCCAGCAGGGGCCTCTCTTCCATAATTTAATTCTTGCCGATGAAATTAACCGTGCTCCTGCAAAAGTACAATCAGCATTACTTGAAGCTATGGCAGAAAGACAGATTACGGTAGGTTCTACAACTTATACGCTTCCCTCTTTATTTCTGGTGATGGCAACACAGAACCCGATAGAGCAGGAAGGTACTTACCCATTGCCTGAAGCTCAGCTGGATCGTTTTTTAATGCACGTAACAATCGGCTACCCGGATGCTGAGGCTGAGAAAGAAATTCTGCATTTGAATCGAAACGAATCGCATCAGGATTACTCAGCACCATCCAGTGAAAATATTGTGATTTCACAGAATGATCTGTTTGCTGCACGAGATGAAGTACTTGATGTGCATATGGCTGATAACCTGGAAAGCTATTTACTGGAGCTGATACTGGCTACCCGTAACCCTCAGGCTTATGGCAAAGATCTTGAAAGCTGGCTTGAATATGGTGCCAGCCCACGTGCCACAATTGCGCTTGATCGTTGTGCAAGAACTTATGCCTGGCTGGAAAACAGGGATTATGTGACTCCTGATGATATCCAGGCAATTGCTTTTGATGTATTGCGTCATCGTATCATCCTCAGTTATGAAGCCGAAGCTGAAGGTGTAACAACAGATAAATTTATCAATGAATTAATTCATAGAGTTGCCGTTCCATAACCATGGTTCAAAGTCACAACAAAATGAAAGCTGATGATGGTGTTATCTATATTAGTCAATCCCGGCTAATTTCATTGCAGCGTGAAGCACGATTATTAAATCCTAAAAAGGCGGTTATTCGTTCTCAGTTTAACGGTAGTTTTCTGTCTGCCTTTAAAGGTCGTGGTATGGAGTTTGATGAATCGCGACCTTATCAGCCGGGAGATGATGTTAGAAATATGGACTGGCGAGTTACTGCCAGAACAAATAAGCCTTACAGCAAGGTTTTTCGGGAAGAACGGGAGCGCCCGGTTTTACTATGGGTTGATTTTCGAGCGCCCATGTTTTTTGGGACACAACAGTGTTACAAGTCGGTACTGGCGGCCAAAATTGCAGCCTTGCTGGCATGGAAATCCAGTCAGAATGGAGACCGGCTGGGGGCCTTACTTTTTTCTGAAAACAATCACCTGGAACTTAGACCTTCGAGCGGGAAAACTTCCATTTTGCAGGTGATAAAAAAATTATCTGAATTTAGTGTTCAATCGACAGGCTCTATTCATTTGCAAGATGAAAATAAACGTGATTCAAAACATGCTTTAAATCGTTTATTACATGTTACTCGACCAGGCAGCCTGATTTATTTAATTAGTGATTTTCGTCATGTTTCCTCACAGTTTGAATCTTCATTAAACCGTTTAAGCAGACATAATGAACTTGAATTGATTCAATTATCAGATCCATTGGAAACTCAGTTACCTGATGAAGGTTATTACCGGGTGACCGATGGTCAAAATGAAATAGCAGTGAATGCTTTTAATAAACATAGCCGCTTAAGCTATCAGCAACGATTCACCCTGCATCAGGAAAACCTGAAAACCTTATGTAAAAAAAACAGGATTCGATTTTTAACGCTTTCTACTGATCAGGATTTACTGGAAGGTTTAATGCAAAGAGCGGGGGGGAGAAGTTAATGAACCCGACTGAAAGCATTCCTCTTAAAGATATTCATTTACCCGACGCGGTATTCTGGTGGCCGCCTGCCATTGGCTGGTGGCTTTTGCTGATTATGCTTCCATTAATTATCTGGCTGATTTTTGTGATAGTTAAAAAACTACGGGAGCCAGTTCTCAAAAAAAGTGCCAATGCCGAATTAAAGCAGGTGATTACTGCCTATAAGGAACATCATGACAAACAATTGCTTGTACAACAGATATCTATCGTATTGAGACGTATTGGAATCAGTTATCTGAATAGAAATGAAACAGCGGGTATTGCTGGTAAAAAATGGTACGAAATGATTAATCAACTGGTTGAGAAAAATAAAATCAGTGATGACATGATCGATTTGTTATCGCAGGGACCTTATCAGCAAAAACCGGATCTGGATGATCAAAAAATTAATACACTGATTGAGCAGGTGCAACAATGGGTTGCGACTCTATCAAGGAGTAAAGCTGGTGCTTAATTTAGAGTGGCCCTGGGCTTTATTACTGTTACCTCTGCCTTTACTGCTGTGGTATTTTTTACCGCAAACAGCTACCCGTGAGCAGGCTGCTTTACGCGTGCCATTTATGGAAGATTTCGATACCTTGAATTCTTCTTTTCAGAAAGCTAAAAGTAAAATCTGGTTGAATCTTTTGCTGATAATTTGCTGGATCTTACTGGTTATTTCAACTGCCAGGCCTGTATGGGTCGGAGAGCAAATGGAACTACCGGTTAGTGGACGTGATTTAATGCTGGCTGTTGATTTATCCGGCAGTATGCAGATGGAGGATTTTCGTATCAAAGGGCAGGCTGTCGATCGTTTAACAGCGACCAAATATGTTGCACGTGATTTTATCCGTAATCGTAAAGGAGATCGACTGGGCTTAATTTTATTTGGCCGGAATGCTTATTTACAGACACCGCTGACCTTTGATTTATCGACTGTAAATACTTTATTGATGGAATCTTTCATTGGGCTGGCGGGAAAGGAAACAGCTATTGGTGATGCGATTGGGCTGGCAATAAAACGATTAAAAAATAAAAAGGAAGGCAGTCGGGTGTTAATACTACTCACCGATGGTGCTAATACAGCTGGAGAGATTACACCCGTGAAAGCGGCAGAACTGGCTGCCAGTCATGGGCTGAAAATATACACAATCGGTATAGGTGCCGATGAAATGATACGCGAATCTTTTTTTGGTAAACAGAGATTCAATCCTTCACAGGAACTGGATGAAAAAACGCTGACGGCCATTGCAGAAAAAACGGGGGGTAAATATTTTCGCGCCAGAAATATTGATGAACTTTCGAAAATTTATAAATTACTTGATGAGCTGGAACCGGTAGAGGTAGACAGTCAAACCTTCAGACCGGAAAAGTCACTGTATATGTGGCCACTGGCTTTGTCTCTGCTGCTGGCAATGAGTATTGCAGCTATCAGATTGACAGGACGAGGTAGATAACATGACCATATTTGATGGAGAGTTTCATTTATTAAGACCTGAATGGTTATTGATGATTGTTCCAGTCATCATTTTGAGCTGGTTATTCTGGAGCAGAAAATTATTCAGTCGAGACTGGGAATCAGTCATCGATGCCCGTCTATTGCCTCATTTACTTGTTGGAAAAACAGCCTCCAGAAATATTTTCCCGATACTGTTCTGGACAGCTCTTGCGATACTCTCTGTTATTGCGCTATCCGGCCCGGTCTGGAAGAAATTACCTTTACCGGTTTTTAAGCAGCAATCTGCACTGGTTATTATTCTGGATTTATCCACTTCGATGAATGCTCAGGATGTAAAACCCAGTCGCCTGGTGCGAGCCAGATTAAAATTAATTGATTTGTTAAAACAGCGTAAGGAAGGACAAACTGCCTTAATTGCTTATGCTGGTACAGCCTATACGGTTAGTCCGCTAACCGATGATACAGATACTATACAATCTTTGGTCAGTAGCTTAACACCGCAGATTATGCCGTCTCAGGGCAGTAGAGTCGACCTGGCTGTTTCTTTAGCGGTAGAGTTATTTAAAAATGCGAACCTGCAAAAAGGGGACATTCTATTGATGACAGATGATGTGACAGATAAAAGTCTGGATAAATTAGAAAGTTTGAATATGGATAAGTTTCGCCTGTCAGTATTATCTATTGGTACAGAGCAGGGTGCGCCTATTCCTTCTCAGGGTGGCTTTGTCAAAGATGCTGAGGGCTCGATTGTGATTGCAAAAACAAATTTATCAAAACTGCATTCTCTAGCTTCACAATATGGTGGTCTTTATCATCAGTTAACACTGGATGATAAAGATTTAAACAGTATGAAAAAATTATTTGATGAAGAAAAACCAGCAATGGATCAGCAGCAGACGGACTTTAAAGCTGATCGCTGGCATGAAGAAGGCCCCTGGATATTATTACTGGTCGTACCATTGGCTGCTATGGTTTTCAGGCGCGGAGTTTTCTTAACTTTACTGATTGCTTTTTTTATGATTCCTGTGCCACAACCTGTATACGCTTTAGATATACCTGACAGCTTATCGAGCTGGGATAATATCTGGCAAAATAGTAATCAACGGGCACAAAAAAAGTTGAATCAGGGTGATGCAGAAAAGGCTGCAGAATTATTTGAGGATACTGACTGGAAAGCGGCTTCATATTATAAAGCTGGACAATATGAACAGGCGCTTGAGCAACTTGAAAATACTAAGACTGCTGATGGTTATTATAATCGTGGTAATGCATTAGCTAAATTGGGTCGGCTGCAGGAAGCGATGGAATCATACGATGAATCATTAAAGTTACAGCCGGATAATGAAGATGCTCAATTTAACAGGAAACAGGTCGGGAAAGCTTTAAAGAAGCAACAGCAGAAACAAAAGCAGGATGGTGATCAGAATAACCAGGATCAGCAGAACAGTGATCAGCAGAATCAGGATCAACAGAATCAGGATCAGCAAAATTCTCAACAATCCGATAAGCAAAATTCTGAACAGCAATCACAGCGTGAATCCGATCAGCAAAAGGAGCAGGATCAGCAGGATTTAAATCAGCAACAACAAGCTGAACAGGATGAAAAAAATAAGGCCAAAGAAGATCAATTGGCGAAACAACAGGAAGCTGAAAAGCAGCAGGATGATAAACCGCAGGATGAAAATTCACTTCAGCAGATTGATCAACAGAAAACCGAGGATTTATCAGATCAGGCGGAAGCTCAATGGTTAAGAAAAATTCCTGATGATCCCGGTGGCTTATTACGTAATAAATTTAACTATCAATATGGTCGTCAACAACAGCCTACTCAGGAAAAGGAGCCATGGTGAGTGTATCTACATTTAAAATGAACCGGTTAGCATTTCTTAAAATTGTTAGTTTGTTTTTTTGTTTATCGGTAATTACTGTATTGCTCTCTTCAGCTGCTCATGCAGCTTCCATACAGGTTAGTACTGATCGTAACCCGGTTGCGCTTAATGAATCCTTTGTACTGACTTATCAGTCTAGTGATTCACCGGATGGAGACCCTGATTTTTCACCTTTGGAAAAATACCTTAATATTTTAAATCGTAGCCAAAGCAGTAATATCAGTATTACTAATGGACAATATCAAAGCAAAAAAACCTGGTCACTCTCTGTTATGGCTCGAAAAGCAGGTGAAATTATTTTGCCAGCTATTAATTTTGGCTCTGATCAAAGTGACTCTATACAGATAAATGTTCGGCCCGCTGCGGATAACCAGGGTGTACAATCTTCCTTTTATACTCGCCTCAAGGTAGATCAGGAGCAGGTATATGCGCAACAGCAGATTGTTATAACTCAACAATTATTTAGTGATAAAAGCCTTTCTGCTTATGAATTAGGAGATCTTGATTTTAATGGTATGGATGTTATTTCTCAATCACTGGGCGATATGAAACAGTATCAAACAAGAATTGGGAAAAAACCTTATCTGGTGCTGGAACGTAGTTTTGCTATTTTTCCGCAATCTACCGGAGTATTGAAAATATCACCTGTTTTAGCTGAAGCTAGAATAGGCTCAGGAGGTAATTCTTTTTTTAATTCATTTGGCAATAGTAAGGTAGTCAGAGTCGCTTCTAATGCTTTAGAAATTACGGTATTACCGGTTCCGCAAAATATTAATATTAATCCCTGGTTACCGGCAAAAAGTTTCGAGCTGTTAGAGCAATGGCCGCAAAATCCACCAAAATTCAAGCAGGGTGAACCTGTTACAAGAACCTTGTCTATCAAGGCAGAAGGTTTGACTGCGGCACAATTACCAGTGTTGCCGGATATTTCTATAGATGGATTAAAGCAGTATCCCGATCAACCATTATTAAATGACATAAAAAATGATAATGGAATCAGTGGCTACAGAGTTGAAAAAATTGCCCTGATTCCAACTAAAGCAGGTAAAATTACTCTGCCAGCTATCGATATTCCCTGGTGGAATACAGTCACTCAGCAAAGAGAGGTTGCCCGTATTCCTGCACGGGAAATTCAGATAGAAGCTGCCGCAGTCAGTCCCGCAAATTCCGTAGTAACCCCACAAGCTGCTACAGTGCCTGCAGTGCAACAACCGCTACCTTCAGTAGCGGAATCGAAGGTAACTCCGCAACAGCTAATCAGTACTGAGCCATCTAAAATGTGGTATTTACTGACCATATTTTTCGCTTTCGGCTGGCTTATAACTGCTCTTCTATGGTTTCTAAATTCACGCAAAAAGCAACAATCGGCTGAGCAGGAAGTGAATGATTCTGTATCAGTTAAACAGGCTTTTAAAGCATTAAAGCAAGCCTGTGATAAAAATGATGCTGTTGCCTGTCGAAACCAGTTATTGTTGTGGGCTAGAGCTTTATTTCCCGGTCGGAATATTCTCAGTCTCAGTGATTTAATACCGCTTTGCGATTTACCCATGCAGGAAGCGCTCAGGAATATTGATGCATCGCTTTATGGCAATCAGAAACTATCGCCGAATTTTACGATTATCATTGATCAGGCTAAACAGATGATGCAACAACAGCGTAATAAAAGCAGGCGAGGTCAGCCTCAATTACTGGAACCGCTTTATAAGTGAACAGTTTTTTTTACTCATAAACAGCTTCCTGCTGTCAATTTACCCGGTTTACGAATATTTCAGCCAAATTTTAAGCTTAAAACACTTTTTAAGCGAGATCAGTAAATATACCATCAACATGTTCAGTGATATACTGTCCGGCTTTTATTCGACTCTGCATTGTGCTGGGACAAAACCATGAAATTTATAGATGAAGCAATTATCCAGGTACGCGCCGGCAAAGGCGGCAATGGCATAGTTAGCTTCCGCCGTGAAAAATATATCCCGATGGGTGGACCTGATGGCGGTGATGGTGGTGATGGTGGTTCGATTTACATGATCGGTACCCACGGATTGAATACCCTGTCTGATTTTCGCCATCGGCGTAAATATGTGGCTGAAAATGGCCGCACAGGTCAGAGTCGCAATAAAACTGGCCGTAAAGGTGAAGATGTGATTGTGCCGGTACCACTTGGTACGATAGTGAAGACACTGGAACATGATGAGCTGATTGCTGATATTTCGGATACTGAAGTACCTGTGCTAATTGCTCGAGGTGGTTTTCATGGCCTGGGTAATACCCGTTATAAAAGTTCTACTAATCGTGCGCCCCGGCAGTGTTCTGCAGGCTCGGAAGGCGAAGTATTTGATCTGCAACTTGAGTTAAAAGTGCTGGCCGATGTCGGTTTGCTGGGTATGCCTAATGCAGGGAAATCAACTTTCATCCGTTCAGTTTCTGCTGCTCGCCCCAAAGTGGCAGATTATCCTTTTACGACCTTACATCCTAATCTGGGCGTGGTTAGTGTTGCGGCTCATCGTAGTTTTGTCATTGCTGATATTCCCGGATTAATTGAAGGTGCTTCTGAAGGTGTTGGACTGGGTATCCGCTTTTTGAAGCATTTACAAAGAACTAAATTACTGCTTCATATTATTGATATTGCACCCATGGATGAAGGACTTGATCCAGTTGAAGATGCAAAAAAGATATTGAATGAACTGAAAAGCTATGATGAAGAACTTTACAGTAAAAAGCGCTGGCTGGTTCTCAACAAGCTGGACCTGTTGCCGGAAGATGAGCAGCAACAACGTTGTCAGGAAATTATAGATGGTCTTAACTGGACCGGGCCGGTTTATAAAATAAGTGCTATTAATAAGGCAGGCGTCGATCAGCTGTGTTATGACATTATGGATATGATGGAAGCTGAGGTAGAGGCTGCTCAACAGCTTGAACAAAAAATAGCAGAGCAAGAAGATAAAGCAATAGAAGAAAAACAGGATGAACAAAGTTAAACGGGTTGTTGTTAAAATTGGTAGTGCACTGATTACCAATGCTGGAAAGGGTTTAGATCATCAAGCCATTAGTCTGTGGGCTGATCAAATGGCTCAACTGCGTCTATCAGGAATTGATATTATACTGGTATCTTCAGGTGCTATCGCAGAAGGCATAAAAAGACTGGGCTTGAAGAAACGTCCCACCAGTATCCATGCTTTACAGGCTTCTGCAGCTGTTGGTCAAATGGGGCTGGTACAGGCTTATGAATCCAGCTTTAAACAACATGGTATACACAGTGCACAGGTTTTATTAACACATGAAGATTTAGTGAATAGACAGCGTTATTTAAATGCCCGTTCTACACTAAGAACCTTACTTGATTTTGGTGTTTTGCCGGTTGTTAATGAAAATGATACGGTGGCAACCGATGAAATCAGGTTTGGTGATAATGATACACTGGGTGCCCTGGTCGCTAATTTGATTGAAGCTGATTTACTGATAATTTTAACTGATCAACAGGGTTTATTTGACAGTAATCCGGACGATAACCCGCATGCTCGGTTAATTCAAAAAGCCGATGCAAATGATGAAATGCTGTTAGGCTTTGCTGGAACCAGTAAAGGTGCTCTTGGACAGGGAGGCATGCAAACTAAAATTATTGCTGCTCAAAAAGCAGCTCGTTCTGGAACTCATACGGTAATAGCTTATGGTCGTGAACAAAATGTAATCAAACGTGTTGTAAAGGGAGAAGCGATCGGAACTTATCTGTCAGCCAGTAAAGGACAGATGGCAGCACGTAAACAGTGGCTTGGCGGTCATATGCACTGTGCTGGAGAATTGATACTGGATGAAGGTGCTGTCAAAGTTCTGCGGCAGTCAGGAGCCAGTTTGTTGCCAATAGGGGTCAAAGAAGTTAAAGGAGATTTTAAGCGTGGTGAAGTTGTTTCCTGTCTGTCTCCAGATGGTAAAGAAATGGCTAGAGGTCTGGTTAATTATCCAGATGAGGAAGCACGGAAAATTCTAGGTAAGAGTAGTAAACAAATTGCTGATATTTTAGGTTACGAAGACGATGCAGAACTTATTCATCGGGATAATTTGATTTTACTGTGATAATCCGGGTTAATCACAGAAAGAATAGGGTAAAGTTTCTGTGAATTTATTCAGTCTTAAAATCAAAATACCTGATTAACCGGAACCGGCATAAGCAGGCCATTTAGAGTAACTTAATTCTCGATCAATCGAATACCATCTTTTTCTATGGAAATAATTTTCTGTTTATACAGCCCGCCTATGGTTTTTTTGAAAGCATTTTTGCTCATGCCGAATAATCTGGAAATTAACTCAGGATCAGATTTATCATGAACTGGCGCAAAGCCATTTTGCTTATTGAGGTACTGTAAAATAATTTTAGCGTATTTATCTCTGGTTTCCTGCCCGCCTTGCAAAGATAAATCGATTTTGCCATCTTCCCGTATTTTTTTAATAAAGCCCTTTTTAGATTGACCGAAACTCAAACGCTGGAATACTTCATTCTTATATAAAACGCCCCAGTGACTATGATTGATAATCGCTTTAAATCCCAGTTCTGTGGTATTCGCAATCAATAAATTGACAGCTTGCTGAGGCTTGAAATCATGCGGTTTTTCATCATCCAGAAACTTATCAATTTTAGATGAAGCCACTATTCTTCCATCGCGTTCATCGATATATAGATACACGATATAGGAATGCCCTTCTTCCATTTTTCGATGCTGTTCAGCAAATGGCACCAGAATATCCTTGTCCAGGCCCCAGTCTAAAAATGCCCCTATCTCAGTAATGGCAAGCACCTTTAAATAAGCGAATTCACCGACTTTAGCTCTGGGTTTCTGGGTAGTGGCAACAGTTCTATCTTCTGAATCAAGATAGATAAAAACATCAACGAAATCCCCGACTGATAAATCATCCGGGGCATGTTTACGGGGTAATAACACTTCTCCGAGTTCTTCTGCATCAAGATAAAAACCAAAATCAACAGTTTTTAAAACTTCTAAAGAGTAAGATTGACCGATTGTAAGCATGAGAGTTGTTAGCTGATGAGGTTGTAGAAAAGCTATTATACGCTAAATACTTCGACTACCATAATCCTCAAAGAACCTAATCATCTTTAAGTGCTCGCGATAGACTCCAGATTTCAATATGAGAAATACCAGCTCTTTTCAGGACTTTACAAATTTCAGAGACTGTACTGCCTGTGGTTACGATATCATCAATGATTGCCACTGACTGGTATGCCTGAACAGCTGTGTATTGAAATGCTTTTAAGATATTTTGCTGGCGTTTATTGAGGCTCAGTCCGGATTGAGATTCAGTTGCCCTGATTCGTTTCAGGCTATTCCGGTCAACTGGAATATCCAGCAGCCCGGATAAAATTGTGGCAATTTCTTCAGCCTGATTATAACCACGATCCAGTAATCGGGATTGATGTAAAGGTACAGGAAGTAAAATATCAACGGGATGTCCCCTGAAAAAAGGGTAAATATGTGTCAGCAAAGCATTAGCATGATGTAACTGGTCATTAAATTTCAGATCCTGAATTATTTTCCTGGTGTTATCGCTGTAAATTAATGGTGCTATCATGTTATCCCAGCGCGGTGGTTGAAATCGACAGGATGGGCAAATACTGTCACTGGTGTTATTCGTTAAACCACAACTTGAACAGGGGTTAGGGACAGTTTGTAGAGCTTCGATACAGTGTTGACAGATAAATTGCTCAGCTGTTACCGGTACTCCGCAGGTCAAACATAAAGCCGGATTGAGAAGCTGACAAAGCTTTTGCCTGAGACGGTGATAAATGTGTCTTCCTGACATGATTCTGATCCTGTAATTTCAGCGAAATGCTGTATAAACCATTAAATTTGCAATGCTATTTTAAGCTAATCAGAGGTTCCCTGCTCAAATAATTTATACCGGGATCATGGCCAGGTTTCTGTAAAACTGGAATTCGAGCCATCAAATTAACCTGGAGTTGATATTCAGGATTGACTAATCATTTCTATACAATAGACTAAACAGCTGTTTAACCCGAATTTACCAACGAGTTACCTCATGACTGACACAAGCTTGCGCCATGACTGGTCTCTACCTGAGATCAAAGCATTATTTGACCAGCCTTTCAATGATTTATTATTTCAGGCGCAAACGGTTCATCGTCAAAACTTTGATCCTAATAGTGTACAAATAAGTTCTCTATTGAGTATAAAAACCGGTGCATGCCCGGAAGATTGTGCTTATTGCCCGCAATCATCAAAACATGATACGGAGCTGGAAAAAGAGCGTTTACTGGCACTGGAAGAAGTTAAACAGGCGGCTTTAGCGGCTAAAAACAATGGCGCTACGCGTTTTTGTATGGGGGCGGCATGGCGTAATCCGACGGATAGAAATCTCGATAGTGTAATTGAAATGATAGCCGTGGTGAAAGACCTGGGCATGGAAACCTGTCTTACACTAGGCATGTTAACCAGACAACAAACCCGAAAATTAAAAGAAGCCGGACTGGATTATTACAATCATAATCTGGATACCTCACCGGAATATTATAAAGAGATAATATCTACCAGAACTTATCAGGATCGTCTGGATACCTTACAACACGTTCAGGATGAAGATATCAAAGTATGTAGTGGTGGCATAGTCGGTATGGGTGAAGATGAAGATGATCGTGCCAGTCTGCTTCAACAATTAGCCAATATGCCAAGACACCCTGAATCTGTGCCAATAAACCTGTTAGTTCAGGTTGAAAATACACCGCTCTATGGTACCGAAGAACTGGATCCGCTGGAATTTGTCAGAACGATTGCTGTGGCACGTATTTTAATGCCAAAGTCTGCTGTTCGTCTTTCTGCAGGCCGCAATGATATGACTGATGAAATGCAGGCTTTGTGTTTTCTTAGTGGCGCTAATTCCATTTTCTATGGAGAAAAGCTACTAACTACTGCCAATCCAGATGAAAATAAAGATATGGCATTATTTAACAGACTGGGAATAAAGCCGCAGGTAATTGACAATACCCAGCAGTCGGCAGCATAAAATAAATTATCCTGAAAATGACACTATGGTATTCATTTTAAGAATGTTATTTGCCTTAGTGACATTTTCGACCTTGTCCTGTTATGTTCCTTAAATAAATATGAAAGAATTACGTGACGCCCTGGAGCAACGTAAACAGCAGGGATTATACCGTCGTCGACTTGTCACCCAGTCGGCTCAGGGTGTGCATAACATCATTGATGGAAAACATGTTTTATCCTTTTGCAGTAACGATTATTTAGGGCTGGCGAATCATCCCCGGATAAAGCAGGCTTTTACTGAAGCAACAGGGAAATATGGTGTTGGCAGTGGATCTGCTCATCTTGTTAATGGGCATAGTCAATTACACCATGATTGTGAAATGCAACTGGCTGAGTTTTGCGGACGTGAAAGAGCGCTATTATTCAGTACCGGTTACATGGCGAATCTTGCCATTACATCCGCCCTGTTAAGTCGCAATGATTTCATCTTTCAGGATAAGTTAAATCATGCCTCTTTAATCGATGCTGCCAAGCTTTCTGACGCTAAATTTTTACGTTATCGACATAATGATTTAACCCACTTAAAGCGATTACTGGAACACAATCAATCTGATCATCGTCGGCTGATCATGGCTGATGCGGTGTTTAGTATGGATGGTGATAAGGTCGATGGCATCAGACTGAGCGAGCTGAGCAGGCAGGCCAATAGCTGGCTAATGCTGGATGATGCGCATGGCTTTGGCGTATTAGGCAAAAACGGGGCAGGGCTATGTGAAGAAGCCGGGTTAACTCAGCAGGATGTGCCGATATTAATGGCGACACTTGGTAAAGCAGTTGGGGTGAGTGGTGCATTTGTTGCAGGCAGTGAAGAATTAATTGAAACCATGATTCAAAGTTCCCGAAGTTATATCTATACGACTGCGAGCCCACCTGCAACAGCTGCAGCGATTCTGCAAAGCATAAAAATTATTCAACAGGAAAGCTGGCGCCGTGAAAAACTTTTTGAGCTTATCGAATATTTCAAACAACAGCTTGCATCATTAGATTGTGAATTGATGCCATCAGATACTGCTATCCAACCGCTTGTTATTGGTGACAATCATAAAGCCCTGGAAACCGCCCTGAAACTGTTTGAGCAGGGGATACATGTCACCGCTATTCGCCCACCCACAGTACCAGACAATACGGCCAGATTAAGAATAACTTTGTCAGCAGGACATGAAAAAGCAGATGTGGATATGCTTATTAAAGCGCTGGCAGAGGTTAGTCCGGGGCATAAGTAGAGTGATCGGTTACAACTAATTGTTGTTACTTTAACCTAAAAAAATCAGTTGAATCATGAAAGTCTACGTAACAGCTTAATGCACCTGATAAAATCAAAAACACACTCTTCACCAATCAGGTGACTACGGTGTTTTTGATTTGCCGGCAATTGCTCCTGCATTGCTCTAACTACAGCCATC
>JBNKKI010000175.1:0-17482 GCA_050291745.1 Gammaproteobacteria bacterium
GTTAGAGCAATGCAGGAGCAATTGCCGGCAAATCAAAAACACCGTAGTCAGCTGATTGGTGAAGACTGTGTTTTTGATTTTATCAGCTGCATTAAGCTGTTACGTAGACTTTCATGATTCAACTGATTTTTCCAGGTTCAACTTAATTATTTGATAATTGACCAAAGGGGCTGCTTAAAGCCTGATCCTGTCTACCAGTGTCCAGAATACTAATTCGAAACCGTATGCGGATTAACATCAGCATCAGCCACAGCAAAATATGGACGTTCGGTCGCAAACTGTAGCCTTGTTGCTTTGATCGTTTCCAATATCTCGTAGAAGAAATCAGCCCTAAGGTAATCGCTGAAAAAAAGCCCCTTTGCTTTCAAATCACAAAAAGTATTATGAAGTCTGATAAATTCATTGATCTGACAACCCTACAACCTGTCAGGAACACCTCTTATTTCTCATCGACAAGATGCTATCAGGCGGTTTTATAGGTACTGACAATTGTTGAAACAGGAAAAAGAAGCTTAGATTCAGGAAATCAATCATGAACAAAGCTTCTTTCCTTTAACGGAAAATAAACCTATTTAACCAGCAGTCATTTTAAACCTGCATTAATTTTTTAACATTTTCCGATGCATAATCGCATAAAAAAAACTGAAAGACAGAAGCATATTCAACATCCATAAACTAATAACTCCACCGCCGCCACTACTGCCTCCAGTATCAACACTGGGTAAAGCTTCAACAGTAAAAGTAAACATCATTACATTCGATAAATTACCTTCCTGGTCTTTAGCCTGAATCTTAATCTCGGTGATTCCGGTAAACCCGACTTCTGGCTGCGCATGAATACTGTTATCCGTTCTATCTTTGAAAATTGTTCCGTCCATGCCAATGCTAATGCCAAAACGCGAGTCAATATTCGCTTCATTAATAATACTGAATTGAAGGTCAGCAATATTACTATCCGCATCAGTTACATACTGAGTCAGATCTGCAGCTGTATTGCTAAGATCTAATGATTCCCCTTCATTTATCGAAATGTCACCAATCGTAGCCAATACAGGGGCTTCAGTGACCAAAGAATCGGCAATCGCTATTACTGCGGGATCAGAAATACTGCCATTAGTCAGTCCATCACCATCAAAGATCCCTCCATCAACCAGAGTTAGACGGATACAGTCATCATCCTGAGTCAATCCCGGACTATACAGGGTGCTACTCACATTTGGACAAGTTCCACCACTAGAAAGTGTAGATTCTATATTGTAACCATCACCTACGGTAAAAGTAATCCAGCCTGATTGAGGTAAAAATTTGCGGTAGACAGCATTTGCTTTTAGTGGAGTTTCTAGAGGAATAACCACGCTAGCACTCTCTCCAGATTGAGAAAGCCCGCCAATAGAAAAATCGAAAATCATACTTTGCGCTGTGAAGCCTTCATCCACACTGCTGACACCTCCGGCTGATCCTCCAAAGCTGGCTATATCGCTCATCGTGGTCGTAGCAGTATTCGTATTACCACCAAATGCGCTTTGCCCTATCTTGAGAGTAAGTCCCACAGCTACATTCATTGTTCTTCCATTAGGAAGAGGTAATACATTTTCAGGTTGCGCTGCATCATCCAGGTAATCGGCTATACCATCACCGTCACTGTCGCCTGCTCCTTCAACGGCATCCATTATCCCATCATTATCACTATCGATAGTTGGCGATAGTACAAGGTCAATAGCCTGAACACGTATCCATTGAGTGATCTGAGAAGATGCTCCGGCATGGTCCGTTACCGTTACAGTGATGTCATATAACCCCGGGTTTAGACCTGAAGGATCAAAGCTAAAGGTTGTGTCATCCATATCAACATCGCTCAGATTGTTATTGGTTTGGCTCCAGTCATAGCTATGGACTTCGCCAATATTCGGATCAATGATTTCACTAATGATATTGACCATGCCCGCTGTTTTGCTAAGATTAACAGTCATCACATTATTCTGTTCCACTTTAAGTTTGGCTATAGGGGCAATATTAGTTTCAGCAATAGTGATTGTTTGACTGACATCAACCGTTAGTGCTGCATTACTCGCCTGAGTGAGAGTTATGATGAGCGTTTCATCACCTTCAATCACTCCATCATCATTGATATTGATATCAAGCAAACCCTGTGTGCCAGACTCTATAGTCAAGATGCCACTGCTGGCATCGTGGTCGTTGCCGTCAGAGCTACCACTAATTGTATATTCAATACTCACGGGGTAATTAATCGCTGTACCACTCAGTGTAATGGGCACGCTGATGCTCTGACCTTCACCAACCACTTTGTCGACTTCCAGTTCTATGATGGGGATTATATCAATGATTTGTTCATCTTGAGCGCTATTGCCGGCGGCATCACTCACTGTCCAGATCACTGAATAGTGACCGGATTCTAATGGCCCCTGAGTATTAGCATAAGCCATTAGAACGCCATCTTTAGTATCCTGAACTTTAATAGGATCGAGGTTAACCGATGTCAGGTAGCCGGTAGCATCCAGTAATAGGTCATCGGGTGCTGTAAAGATTGGTGGTACTTCATCAAGCGCGATATTACTTCCATTTAAGTATTCCTCTAAATTACTGATTCCATCACCATCCAGGTCACCAGCTGCATCTGTTGGATCATTTTTATTAAGGCCATTGGCATCTTCAAAAACATCCGGCAATCCATCTTCATCCGTATCCAGAGTAGTCATATCCTGCACCTTAACTTCTCGAGTAACCGGGATCGCGGCATTACCTGCTGTATCACTCACGTTATAGGTTAGTGTATAAACACCTGCCATACTGCTATCTACATTGCCGCTAGTTTGAACATTTAGATGTGTATCGACATTATCCGTCGCCAGGGCGCCTTCATCACTATAAACCGAACCAACTGGATGAGTGATAACACTACTGCCAACAAGCGTAATAACCGGTATTGTCTGATCCGTTACATAAATACTGGACTGACCGGTGATGATATTACCCGCTGCATCACTCGCACTAAAGGTAATGACCGTGTCACCTAAAGGTAAAACAGAGGGCACATTATGAGTAACAGAAACAATACCGTTTTTATAATCTTCGGCACTCGCTGTGTTCAGGTAGGTGCTTATAGCCAGTTCTGTATTGGGCGTCCCTGATGCATCGACGGCTGCAACAGTAATCGATAATGGTACCGTTAGCACAGGTGGAATTTGATCAACAAATAAATCTGTTCCTTCGAGGTACTCAGCCAGATTATTTAATCCATCTCCGTCACTATCCAGCACGGCATCTGAGGCATCAAGCGGATCAAGGCCCAGGTTGACTTCATCAACATCCGGGATCTGATCGTTATCATCATCAGTGTCACAGGCATTCCCTGCACCGTCACTGTCTGTATCCAGTTGATCAGTATTAGCTGTAGTAGGACAGTTATCAAAGTAATCAGCAATAGTATCGTTATCAGCATCTGCAATGATCGACGTGCTAGATGTGATATTACCAGCAGGATCGTAAACATATTCGATAGATTCATTATTGGGATACGAAGCTTTTGTTAAACGACCAAGGTTATCGTAGCTGTAGTTAACGGACAGGGCATGAGCAGATGTGTCTGCCAATAACAGCAAGCTACCCAATAACATAGGTAGAATATGTTTTTTTGTTATCCGTGAACCTTTCATTTAACTTCTACTCGTTTTTTCAATATTTGAAATTATTCTTTATTTACTAAACTGGGTTTGTCGGTGTTACTTTATTTTGAATTTGCATTTTTATGTCAGTTTACAAATGTCGGAATGCGCTTCGCTTTTCCAACCGGCGCTCCACCAACCCCAATATAGCAACCTATCATCGCTCGCCTACTTTTAAATCCTGTTTTCATATTGCCCAATTTTCCGGGTATATACCTTCTTTTACACATAGGTGAAATGCGGAATATGGCCACTTTATTACTTCATCTACCAATCCCTGTTTAACCGGATTGAAGTGGATATAATCCAGGTGTTTTTCATAATCATGCTCATCACGAATTACATGCTCCCAAAAGCGTCGTTGCCAGATACCTCTTTCCCCACGTTTCAAACGCTTAGCAGAGCACCTTTCCTGTTTTTTCAAGCCTTTTGAAAAATGGGTTTTAATCATTTTCCAACGATTCGAAAAATCATCATCACCCTCTGGCAATGTCCAGATGCTCGGCAACTGCTCCGGCAATACGACCCAGGCATTAATCACAAATGATCGTTTTTGTTTACAATAACGAACCGACTCCCGCAACAGATTAATATGATCTACCAGCAGAGATTTTCTCCTTTCCAGCAGATTGACAGTAAAAAAGTAACACCCGCCTCACACGCGATAACGCACATAACTTGGCATTCCATACCTCGTCCACAATCATTTCCAAAAAAACACATATTTAAATCATGGTGTAGGGTGGAATTCGAGCGCAGCATTTTCCACCTTTCAAATCTTCCAAAACCCCACCCAATCCCACAAAACAATTTGTGTGCAATCCCAACCTTAAAACCACCCAACCGTGAGTTTGTGTAAAATGGAATAGCGAAGCGTTTTCCGTCATACAATTGTTAAGAGGTGCCAACTTTAAAAGTTGTTGGGATTTACTCTCCGATATAAATCTTTATCGTTGCTTTCAACTCTTCGCTTTCTTTTTTTTGGAATGCGATGAGCACCGTACCATTTTTTAGAATGTCGGAATGCGCTTCACTTTTCCAACCTACCGCTGTATCCGTCTTATTGGTTATCACCCTTACAGGTTACGTTTACCAGCCTTACGAATTTCAAATTAATAATCTTCCAAAAAAAGCCCAACTTTAACGGCCCAACCAACACCCTTATTTGTTTTAGATAACGCTTTTAGATATACAATTTTTAAACTATCTATTAAATCATCATTCAGATCTACAAACGAAGTTCGTTGAAACTCTAATTGTAGTTCCATACATCCCGCCCAATTTCCAGTAGTTAACCCTTCATTCGTTTTAATTGCTGAACACATATCCATAAATACATTATTCATTTTTCGATATCTTTCTATCTTCTTAGAGGTATCAATTACAACCTGTGCATCGCTTTCCTCATTATCTTCGCTTTCATTACTTTCATCTGGTCCAAACATTTTCTTCCATGTAATCTTAGCGCCATACTTGACAGCATCGATAAAACTATAATAACCACTAGGATCAATCCCACTCAATGGATTCCCCAAAACATAAGCATACCGATTCAAAGCCTGTGGGGTCATAATATCCCCATGCAACGCATCAAGACTCAGGAACCTTTTTATATCCTCACTGTAATACCTGGCCCGCATGTAATGCAGCCCATTCTCATCATCCATCACGCCATACTTACCGACATACCGGAAAGGATTGTGGGTACTACCTTCACTGGTGGTAAACCCATAAGGGCTGTATGCATACTTATCGCTTATCGCGCCACTGTCATCTGTTAGTGCCAATGTATGCCCGGTGGGGTCAAAGTGGTAATAATGGCTATTACCTGTCGCATCAATCTGTGATACCAGGCCATCACCATAAATATAATAAGTCTGAACAACACCCTGACTATCCGTCTCGGCTACTACATTCGGTAATGACGCCAGTTGATCGATCACATAACGGGTCTCTACTCCATTCTGTGTCTGACTGATACGATTATTATTTAAATCATATTGATAGTTACTCAATGTTGACCCGTCTTGAGTAATACTGCTTATATGGTCGTTGATATCGAAGTTAAAAATAGTCTGAATACCCGATTTATCTTCCTTAATAATGCGACCAGATAGATCATGCTCATAGCTGTTCGTGCCGGCATTCAGTATGCGGTTATTATTATCGTAAGACATCATTCCACTGCTGGCTGGCAGTCTCGGCAGCAGCGGTAAATCCATCAGAGAGTTGGCAATATTCCCGGAGCCATCCAGTGTTAAGACATGACTACTAATGACTGTTCCATTCGCTTGCAGATTATTTAACTGAGTTAATCTACCCGCGTTATCATAAACGTAAGTTGCTTTTGTTCCATTACCATAGGTAACATTTACAGGCTGTCCTGCTTTATTGCGGGTATAGCTTGTGCTGTTATTTAACCAGTCAGTTAGTGTTTTTAGCCGGTTAACCTCGTCATAGACATAGTTGATAGTTTTATTGCCCGGGTAAGTCAGACTGGTGCGGTTACCGGCCTTGTCATAGCCATAGCTTATGGTTTGACCATAGGTGTCAGTCACGCTGGTGACACGGTTGATTTCATCGTAACTATAGCTGATGGTATTGCCACCACTGGTCAGGCTTTTAACGTTATTATTGGCATCATACTGATAGCTGATATCGCGTGTAACAGCGCTTAAGGCATCATACTCTGTTAATCTTTTTACCCGGTTCAGAGCATCGTACTGCTGAACAGTAACTTCACCCTCTGGAGTGACTTCTCTGGTCTGGTTTCCATTGGCATCGTATTCATACAGCCAGGTTTTACTGGCATCATTATTTAACCGGGTAGATATGCGTCGATCAAGTTCATCGTAAGCGTAGCTGGTAAAATTACCTCTGGCATCAGTCACCTTAATGACATTACCATTAGCATCATACTCTGATTTTGTTACTCCGCCTTCGGGGTCTGTTACCTGTATAACTTTGCCGTTGGCATCGTACAGATAGCTTGTTAATAAACCACGCTTATCCTGATATGTTGCAACCTGACCCGCATTATTGTAAGTCCATTGTTGATAATGGCCGAGATCATCAGTAACTTTTGTTTTTCGATTCAGCTCGTCATATTCATAGCTTACAGTGCGACCCTCTCCATCTGTTATGGTTAGGATATTCCCCGAGTTATCGTAGGTATAACTCTGAGTTATGTTAGACAGTGCATCAACCTTAGATTTAACCTTGCTACGCTCATCATAATGAGTTGTTGTTGTCTCACTCATTTCATTGGTAACCGTAGCCAGCCGACCTAAAGCATCATAACTATACGAGCGCTTATGCGGCTGATTATTGACCAGATAATTCTCTTCAATTTTACGGTTCAATTCATCGTAAACATAGTTAGTAACCTGCCCCAATGGATCAGTTGTTTTTATAAGGTTACCACTGGCATCATATTCATGGCTGGTGGTGTAGTTGATTCCATCTGCTGCCTGCCGGGTAGTGGATTTCACATTTCCACTTTCATCATAGGCATAGCTGGTCGTTAAACCCAGAGGAGAAGTTTCAGTGGTCAGTCGTCTGAGTCCGTTCGCTAGCCCATAGGTTTTCATGGTTGTATTACCAAGCGCATCCGTAATGCTGGTGACATTCCCATAAGCATCATAGACATAGTGGGTAGAATAATTACGTGCATTAATCGATTGTTTAACCCAGTCATTACTATCAAAAGCTCGACTGGTTTTATTGTTGAGTGGATCGATAATAGTGCCTGCTTTACCGGTACTGGTAAAACCTTGATATGTTGTAGGAGTTGCCACACCTGGCTGGGTGATACTGGCGACAGGCGTCAGATTTTCCTGGTCAGGGAGTATCCCATAAGTTGCAGTTGTATCATGCCCACCTGCATCTGTAATGGTTTTAGGGTTACCTGTTCCATCATTATAGTAAGTGATCTCGGCAGCTTTCTGGAGTGCCACATTGTTCGGCTCGGTAACCCTGTATACCAAACCTGATTCAGCGAGTCGCTTCCGTTCATTAACTGATAGAAACTCCTGTTTGGTAGTTATATCATTTTCGGTAGTTGCATCTCCATAGTTTTTCGCATCTATGATTTCTACCACTTTGGTGCGACCATCATCTAGAATATAAACACGATTATGATTTAAGCCATCAACCTGGGGTTGTTCGATTCCTGTTGCCTGTGGCCCGTTTGTATAAGCTGTACCGTACTTGATATCGGTGAAATTATTCAGGCCGTCTGTTAGATCATTAACTCTTCCTGTTAGATCATAATTGATAGTGAGTTGTAAATAACCCCTTGGGTCGCTAATGGTTTTAAGTTGAAAACCTGTGTAGGTATAACTATCAAAACCACCGCGAACATTTCTTACTTGCGTAATCATTCCGTTACTATCATAACCATACTCAACGTAGCGCCCGGTAAAATCCGAAACTCGACTAACACGGTTAACTCCATCAGGAGCCATTGCATATTTTATCGTGTATTTCCTACCATTGGCATCTGTTGCTCCTGTTAATTCACCATTAGCGCTGTATTCAAAAACTAATGCATTGCCTAAACGATCTTCAATACTTCGTAAAGAACCGGTAGCGGTATCAACAGCTGGCTTGTTAAAACGATAGAGCCGATTACCCTGAGTATAAAGTGTAAAGCTATAGTCAGGGTTTTCGATAAGTCGATCAAAATTGCCAGCATTGAGTGCATACCAACGTTTATCCATATCTTTGAAATAATATTGAATACGACCATCTTCACGTGGAGCAATCTTTACAAGACGGTTTGAACCATCAACAAACTGCAGATTCATTTCATAGCCAAAAGTCCATTGTTGGGCCGATGCTGCTAATGAATTATAGGCACGACTAAAGTTAAAAGACGGACCTTTAGCAGCCACAGACAGATCCGTTTTAGATAGATGGTAGTTACCATTTGCCACATTCACATTGTTAAATAACTGACTACCTGTACCACTAATAGCTGGGTTGCCTGTTTTAGATCTGTGCTCATTTAAAACCGCATCGATACAGCTTGTTAAGGTACAGGTGGTTCCACTTGAATAACCACCAACAGGAAGATTCGCTCCACCCTGTGTATCAAATATACCTGCTCGTACTGAACGTAGACCGGGTTTTTGAAGGGTATAATGATATTCATACACACCGCCACCCAGGTCTTGCATTAGAAAATGCCCGCCATCGTCTGTTACTTTAAACCAGTCTCCTTGTAGATCATCAAAATTAAGGAAAACCCCATATCCAGCCGGTACTGACTCGGTCAGTTGAACCCTGAAAATATAGGCATTTACACCCGCGTCATCTATTATTGTTGGGTTTTCAATAGCCGGTAAATTAACACTAGAAAGAACGACATTGCCTTGTGGTGCCGGTAAAGTTTGCAGGCCTGATACATTGTAAACTTCGACCTTGTAATAAATAGTTTGATCAATCCATTGGCTGGCATCAAAAGAAAAGGTTTTTTCACCGGTGGCCTGTAACTCACTATATATACCTATATCGGTGAAAAGAGAATTTTCAAATGTTGGCGTATTGGCATAGTGAACACGCAGATTTTTAATTTGATTTTCAGAATGTGTTACGCTAAAGCTACCAGTCACCAAACCTGTAGAGTCAGCCCTGGCTGTTAACAATGACACCGTAGGCATTTCTGCAATGGTAACCAGCCCATCAACCTGAAAAGATGTTGTTGCCTTATTATCCGTAGAGTTCGAATCACCCTGTTGGATATTGGGAATAACCTCTACCAAGATTGAATACAACGCTTCATTTGCGATAAAAGTATTGTTCGCAGATACGGTTATTTGCGATCCAGGTAGTAAAGCCTGTTCAATGACGATGGTGTCGCCAATCTTCTTGAATTCATTTGGCGAGTCAGCATAAAAATTGACTGCAAAATTACTGGCGCTTTCAGTTGTGCTCACATTACGAATAAAGGTACTTAGCTGCACCGCATCACCTACCGCTGGAGACACTCTGAAGATATCATCCGAATACACTTGCAGATCAGGACTCGGTACCGGAGTGGTTGTGATATACACAGAGGTATTTGCCAGCAACTGATTACTCACTAATTGAGCATACAGCACAGTCTGTCCAGGCAAGGTCGGTGTTGTCCAGGGCAAACTCAGCGTGGCGTAACTACCACCTGCAATTTCCGGCACGGCTACATTTCCTATGAGCAGACCACCATTAGCAGGATCACCCTGATAAAAATTTATACTATCAGCTGTTGAAGCCAGACCACAACGATTGGCAACTGTGGCACTTAACTGTATATTCACCCCCATACCGGGATAACTATTGCTAGCACGTAAAGAGATACTTTGATTCAGCGATGCCGGGCATACATGCAGGGTGGCGTGTGTTATATTGTTAAATTCCGAATCTTCATTTATCGTATTACTGGCATCAATAACCGCATATATTTCCAGATCTCCTTCATTTTGAGGGGTCAGAGTGACACTGGATCTTGAGGCTTCTCCTTTAAGTAAATTACCTGCGAGAGTTTGCTGATCAAACAGGGTTCCACCCTGATCAGGGTCACCCATATAATAATCAACTGTAAATGCCTGATTTAAATCTGCCGGGCCTCGATTTAATACATCGAGAATAACTTCAACTGAATCTCCAACAAGGGGTAAATTTGAAAAAGCGATACCTCTATTATCACGTAAATCAGGTCGATTTGAGCGAACCTCGACAGTTTTAGTTGCTAAATTATTATGTGGATTAGTTTCACCCGCTACCGCAGACACACTTGCATAAACCTGCTTAGTACCCAGCGCATCTAGCGAGAGTTGTGCACTAGTACTGATATTAACAACACTTTTTGGAGTCACATCACCGTTATAAACGACTACGTCACCGATTTGCACATCCTGTTCATCATAAAAACGAACACTAAAACCACCTGTTGCAGTCAGGTTACCCACATTTTTTATTTGTGCAGACAACCCGACCATAGAATTCTGTACTACTGCATCCTGACCACTATCCGTTCTATATAAACCGGAACCGGTAAAAGATAATTCATACATTGCCATATCAGGGATTAGCACTGGCGGGGGTGGAGTCCACACCGGGCATGGGTATATTGAGCAATATGGTGGCGGTGGCGGCACACTTACCGGAGGATCCACTACGGTAACCTGTATAACTGTCTCCGCATACAGGTTGTTATCGTAAACCCTGATTTTGACGGGATATTGACCCAATGCATCGGGGGCTCGTAGCGAAATACTATAACGACCATTCGGGCTCAAAGTATAATTATTCGAGGTATTCGTATCAAATGCTCCCGTTACCAGAGCACCCATTACCGGCAGGTGATTACCCCACATATAGTGCGCATCACCAGTTACAGTTAAGTGAGATCCTCGAATAACTGTTGCTTTAGCGGCAGCAGTCATTTCAACACCATAGCTTCCCGGCGGAGGCGTACCTATTATCAGGAAAGCGGTAGCCAGATTATTCTGTCGATTAGATTCGATAATCTGAGGACTTGTCACATTTAAATTACTGGTAAAATCAACAGTAAAGACAATCGCCTGATACCCCTCCGTAGCGGGTACAATCCAGGGAATTTTAACCGTTTGAGTTTCATCCTTAGCCAGTACTCGTACTGACGCATTCTCGAATAGCTGACCGGTTTCTGGTAAGTCGTCATACACAGACACCACTGCTGCTTCCGGCATAGTCATTCTTCCCGCATTTTTCACATCCACTTCCATCAGGATGCTATCGCCAGGATTGGCCTGAATGATTGAGTTACCATCGACATCGACAAAACGTATGCTGGCCCTGTTAATAGCCAGGTCAGATAGACCATCAGCACTCAGAATCATTACATCCTTAGTGACTCTTTCTGAAGAAAGCCCCTGATCATCTTTTACCTGATAAACAAATCGCCAGCTACCTGCAGCCAACTCTTTTGTCGTCATTAAGGCATCAGTGCCTATCTCAATTTCATCACCTACAGCAACACCATTTTGCAGAGGAACGGCACCCCAGTAATGTTGTGTTATGGTATGTCCGTCAAGGCCACTTTGACCTGTTAATGTAAACAACTCACCTTCTATTGGTGCCACTGGGTCGACACTAACAATCTCGGCTAGTGGAAAATTAATCACCAGTTCTTCATAACTAAAATTAGCTGTTGATGCTGCTACACTGGTGTTGGCATACGCCACATGAAATCGCCAGTCATTAGCTGCAGTTAATCCTGCTGGTAGTGTTACAACTTCAGTTCCATCATTAGCGGTGTTGATGGTAAAGCGATACCAGTCTGGATCATTAGCTAGCGGCTCTGTCTGGCTGACTGGAACTGAGTCTCGTTTCATAGAAAGCACCATCAAACTATTTGCAGAACCATTGCCCGACCATGTTAATGTTATTTGCTGGGTAGATTGATAGCTCGCAGGCGCGCTCGGCTCAATCAGACTCAAAGCCAAAACTTCTGCAGTAAAATTGATGGATGAGACAGAATTAACTCCTAAAGCAACTGATCTACTCAGTGGATTAAAAGCATAAGCTGCTGACAGGCTGTTTTCCGGGTAAATTCGATAAGTAGCCGGTGATAGAGATACGTTTTCACCCACAACGTAATGACCATTAGCATCGGTGGTTGCCGCACAATCGGTTGTTGATAAATTAAGTTCAATACAGATTTTTACACCAGCCAACGCGTTGCCTTGAGTATCCATAACAAAACCGGAGATTGTTTGAACACCCGTATTATCTTTAACCAGTGGGTTGGTGCCCATTGCAAATTCCTGAGCATTACTTAAGCCATCACCATCTGGGTCATCGTTGGCCGAATAGTCCGTGCCACCTAAATTACTAATTTCCCAGGCATCAGGTAAGCCATCCCAGTCCTGATCGTTCACAGTTGCATTGACACTGGACAAACTGCTGCTGGTTCGGGCGAGCGTGTCGATAAAGCGAACACTTGCTGAATGAGAAACATCGGATGTCACAGGCACTGTAATATCAACCTGCTCAACGAGGCCGCCAAAACTCCCATCGGCGGCTGGAGCTACCTGAAAAACTCCGTCATCTATGGCATATTCTGCAGATACTATGGGTGACTGACCATCACCAATACCATTACTGAGTGATTGACCCGGAGCTACATACACTGACTGGACTAACGGCTTTGACCAGAAATTTGACTGGTTTTGATAGCGTAAATATAAACTATGAATACCGGGTGACAGTTGTGAAATAGCCACTAAATCTCTGAGCTCTTCGCCACTAACACCTACGTTAGCGGAAGCCGTATTAAGTAATGCAATTCCGGCACCCTGACCTGGATCAGTATCAAAAAAAGCTTCAGCAGCCTTGAGACCAAAGGCCCCACCAGCAGTTATACCACCGCCCGACCCACCTTCGGCAATGATATAAAAAGATTGCCCCACAGGTAGCGACCAGTTGTCATTCGCATCCTGAAAACGAACATAGGCACTATGCATGCCCTGAGCCAATGCCTGTACGTTATCAGACTGAATAATGCGTTCGACGGTTTCATCGAATACCCCATCGGCTGGTACAGTCGTGGTAATTCCGTTACCTTCTCCGGGGTCCGTATCGATAAATATTTCTGCTCGCAACAGGGAGTTTTCACCACCCTGACCTACAGATTTTCCATTTTCATCAACATAAAAACTCTGCCCAACGGCTTGAGACCATTGCAGTAAATTATCCTGAAAATGCAGATAAACGCTGTGAAAACCGGGGGTTAAACTACTGATATCAATTTGACCCAGAGCAGTTGAAAAACCATGATCCAGAGCACTGTCAACATTGACAGAAGTCACAAGCTGATAATCGTCGATATAAACTTCTGCAGCGACAACGCTGGTTTTACCATCAGCCGCCATCACCCAGCAAGGCAATAACAGCAGGGTAAACACTAGAACTATCTGACGTAAAACAGTTTGAAAGCCGTTTTTCATTTTCAACTCCGGACAATGATTTTCTGGCATGATTTTTATTCTTTCAGGCAAAATGTTGACTTATAAGCAGAGAACCATCAGGTCGTAATAAACATTCATCTGACCTGATATATTCTGACAATTGCGTTATTCCTAACGCAACCGGGCAACACCTAAAGCACGCACCTGTAACTGGCCATTAACAAAGCTGGAATTAGCTTCAAACAGAGGGTAAACAAAAGGACCTAAATACTGCGGGTCACGCTGAGCATCATATTGAGCGATGCTCCACGGCCCGCCTTGAGCACCGATATCATTGCGGGTACGATCCAGGTCAGCTAGAAAAGGGTTGACGGATCCTGCATCTATCGCAGGGGAGGCTGCATCAAGGTGATAATCAATTCGATTGACTAGAGTGGGGTCTGTGGTGACAGGAGTAGCACCACAATCGCTTGAGTAATTTCCAAAACACAGGTTGTTTTCTACACCACTACCGGTTATGCCTCTCATATTACCAGCAGTCAGGTTGATGACCATATTTCCTGATACTTCACCATAGGCAATAATCCCATAGCTTGAAGTAGACATTGTCGTAGTTATAGCCCCAGCATCGACTACGTTGTTAAACACTCTGGCGACAGTCGTATTAGAAGCAATAATTCCACGTCTAGAATTGGTGCTACTTGCATGATTTACCGTGACTATATTGCCCGCAACCAAAGCTGCACTGGCTGTTATTTCAATTCCATCAGACGGGCTACCTGATGAAGCAGATGAGGGCATGTTCACTCTATTAGCCAACACTCGTGCAAAACCTGACGTATCGATATTAATTACATCCATAAGATATGTTCCAGTGATCGAGTTCCCTACAATCCAGACCGGGACATTCGAGATAAGATGGCCTCGGTCAAATGTATTACCGGCAATATAGGCATCTTCACTATTTATGGTTGTCAACAGACTGTCTAATGAAAAGAAGTTACCGACCACCGTCAACTGACCATCCCCATCACTGGTAGCATACCCACTAACATTCAAATCCACGCCCTGATAAAAAGAATTTTCCAGAACTTTTAGATCAGCTGCAGCCAACACGGTTACTGCTACCGAAAAACCTAAACCCTGCAGGGTGACATTAATATCCGCGCCATCAATCGTAAAGGTACCGCCGGTTATTAAGGCTGATAATGCCTGACTATTGAGGCTACGTATGGTAAGAGATTTGCTAATAACGAGATTACCGTTGCCTGAGTAGGTACCGTAATCCAGCACCAGAGTATCGCCATCTGCAGCTGCTGCCACGGCTGCAGCTAAAGTACCGCTCCCTGGTAAAACCGAGATATCAGCTGCATGAGCGAAATTGGAAAAAAATAAACCGGTAAGAAAGGTGATGATAAGATAACTAAACTTCACTGATGCTCTCCAAATACTTAATATTATTAATCCCTCTATGTTTATCCTTAATAAATTCTGACAGTAAATATATTGGGAATTAAATCAATTCTTTGTCGTGAATTTACCTGTCTTTGTCATATTTTTACCTTTATTTAATAGCCCATTCTCTATGCATAGATATCAGAGAGAATTGTAAATCTTGATTCTGAAATTGATTTAAGCCTAGTGCAGTGCCCTAAACTGCATGGTTAGATGATAAGGCCTGCTTAGCTCGATTAACTTTTTCAAGAATTTTACTCACCGATTTAGTCCACACAAAGGGCTTTGGGTTTTCATTGTGTTGATCTATAAAGGCGTGGATTTTTTCTACCAGTTCGTTGACTGATGTAAACACTCCCCGACGTAACGCTTAGTCAGTGATCAACCCAAAAAATCGTTCTACCAGCTTCAGCCAGGAAGAACTGGTCGGTATGAAATGTAACTGGACGCGCGTGTTGCGCTTGAGCCATTTTTTTACATTCTCATGTTTATGGGTGGCATAGTTATCCACAATAATATGAATATCCAAATCATCCTCTGTCTGCTGTTCAACCGTTTTCAGAAAAGATAGAAATTCTTCGTGACGGTGGCGTTTTTTACATTCACCAATCACTTCTCCGGTTGCCGTATTCAAGGCGGCAAACAAAGTACTGATTCCATGACGCTTATAATCGTGTGTCAGAGTTCCACATTGACCTTTTTTCATCGGTAAACCCGGTTGCGTCCGATCCAGCGCCTGAATCGAGCTCTTTTCATCAACACAAAAGACAACCGCTTTTTCAGGTGGATTCATGTACAAACCAATGACATCCTTGAGCTTATCCTCAAAATGTGGGTCATTGCTGACTTTAAAGTTCTTATACAGATGAGGCTTTAACCCCGCTTCTCGCCATACCCTGCTAACAAAAGAATGAGTGGTATTCAGGGCTTTGGCCATGGTTCGGGTTGACCAGTGCGTGCCACCCTGAGGTTTTTCCTGTGTCGTCTTCTTAATGATGGCCTGTCGTAGCTTGTCTTGCTTAGCGGTCGATTGTCCACCTTGATTCAAGCCACGAGGAAGACTCTGGTGATACCTTCCAGTCGTTGATTAGAAAAGCGGTTTCTCCAGCGCCCAGCAATGTTCGGGGTAATGCCCAGTTGTTCTGAAATACGATAGTTGGGTAAACCATCAGCTGCCATCAATATGGCTTTGACTCTTTTAATTAAACGAACGGGTGAGATACTGCTATTGATAATTTTTTAAGTTGTATTTCCTCGTAATTGCTGAGCGATATCTTGATTTGTGCAGGCATAAATTTTAACTCAAACTATAAATTGTAGGGTTCGAATTATACCATATATTTACACAGTTTAGGACACTACACTAGATTCCGCTGTTGACCGCTCGCAATAGAGGTTAGCCCACTGTTTCATAAACCATGACAGTTGATGTGTATAATCACCCAATCGGCGCATCCCGCTACGAACTGAATTGCACGTTTGAGCCAGCGTATCTCTATCTTTGTAACTAGTGTAGTGTCCTAAATAAAGTGAAGATTATATGGAGTTGTGTTAAAATAGAGCCTATGTTCATTCAGCCACCCCACAATTTTTATGAGAATAGCAGCCGATATTGAATTAAGCGACCAGGACTACAATAAGTTCTACAAAATGCGCCATAGTGGGAAGACCGCCGTCCGGTTAGTCGAGCGCCTTGACATCGTGCTCTTAGCCAGTGAAGGCAAAACCAACCAGGAGATATCAGAGGAACTGGGGTTCAGCGAAAACAAGGTTGGTCGCTGGCGAAACCGTTTTTCACAAGAAGGCCTGAAAGGTATCGAAAAGGATTTGCCACGTGGTAAAAACCATGCAGGCAAAAGCAGTTTAGGGCAAAAGCGGTTAAGGAATAAGATCATCAAAAAAACCACACAGGAAAAGCCGTCAGCAGCCACTCATTGGACGACACGCAGCCTGGCCAAAGAGTTAAACACAACCCATTCTTTAGTGAATCGTGTATGGCAATCAGTGGGGCTAAAGCCGCACCTTTTTAATACCTTCAAGGTGAGCAATGATCCGCACTTTGAAGAGAAGCTGAATGATGTTGTGGGCCTGTATATAAATCCACCGGAAAATGCGGTGGTATTTTGTGTTGATGAAAAGAGCTCGATTCAAGCGCTGGATCGTACACAGCCTGGTTTGCCGATAAAAAAAGGCAGAGCTGAAACGATGCCCCATGATTACAAGCGCCACGGTACGAGTACGCTGTTTGCTGCGTTGGACGTATTGAGTGGCAGAGTGATTGGGGAATGTAAGCAGCGCCATCGGCATCAGGAGTTCCTTGGGTTCTTAAAGGCGGTCAATGAACAAACGCCAGAAGATAAAGAGCTACATATCATTGTTGATAATTACTCAACGCATAAACATAAGAAGGTT
>JBNKKI010000176.1:0-5212 GCA_050291745.1 Gammaproteobacteria bacterium
CGGGGTTTTTTGTGTGAAAAAGGTTATGTAGAAGTCGATGAGGAATTTGGAGACGACGTAAGAAAACCCGGGTCAGAGAGCAATAGTTTCTAATATTCGCGGTTATTAATATTCAGAAATAACCAGGGGCAACAGGGGCAAGAAATAGCGAGGGGTAGGTGCAAATTAATAATTTTGCGCAGATCTTTGGGTTCACTTAAGACTGCGAATTATGATTAGATGTAGACCCAAGCTAAACTCTCCAGAAATTTATTTGATGGGTTCAGGGAATTCCGAGAATGGTCTACTTACACTTAATTTGAATTAGTTCAGACTTAATCTGACACCGCTAGGGATGCGTTAGAGGAAATATCCAGTCGACTTGTTCCTCCATGCATCCCAATGCCATCAGATCTAAAAGTGATTTCTGTAATACTTTTGTGTTATCCGGTCCTGATCATGATATCCAGTTCGTTTGAAATGGCCTGAATGTTTCTTATTTGGGTTCCCACTATCAGGTAGTCTTTTATTCTGGATGCGATCATTATGCGTCAAATCATAGATACGATGACTGGCCAGGTTTAGCTTCCGTTTGAGTGTCTTTCGCTCAAATCGACTTAAGTGTCCATCCTTGTTGAATTGCCTGCTCTGCTTTTTTATCTGCCGGTGTTGTTTGCGTAGCTTATGAGCTTCTTTTTTTGTTAACTCCCCCATTCGAACCCCTTTATTGATGCGCTTATGTTGTCGCTCTATTCGGTCATCGAATTTTGAATAGCCACTATGATCAACGTGAGCCATTACCGGGTTTGAGAGCACAGCTACCAGGGGTAAAACAAAAACAGTGTTAAAAAATTTCATAATTATCTCCAGTTGTTCGTTCGGGAATTACTTTACGATTAAAACACTGAATGGATGCTGAACTGATAGTCTTGTTCCAGATAAAACTCTGATTTAGAAGGAGGGGGTAGATTTTTGAATTAGGATCAAACTTTTTGAATATCACAAAATAAAAGCCCACGTAGAGCTTGAAAAGTGTAATAGTTCAACATTCATTATTAAATCTATTTATATCAATGCTGATTTAATCTTCATGAATTATGTCTGACATATAGAGATTTTCATTGATAGTGCCTGTTTTAGGTACGTAGGTCTTCCGCACTTATTCTAAGAAATAAGCTTCTATTTCAGAGGTTTAAGAGCCTGTCATTTCCTTAGTGGCCGTTTTAATATAATTGGACTCGAGTGCTTAAATAAAATCTATTCAATGGTGGTTTTTTTTAGGTAACGTGAAGCACATAAAAGAACTCAATAAATTAAAATCAGAAATAGTTTGACTTTAAGAAAGTCGGAGTGTATTTTTTTAAAGAAAGCAGTCTTCAGGGATCAAACAGGAAGTTAGTTTGGAAGTGCTCTGCAGTCTCTATACATAATAACTAATAAAATCGCATAAAGGCAGGGGGCTATTTATGCAACAAGCCATATTGGGTATAGATTATAAAATGCTAGTTTTTAATCAGAGAAAATTGGCACTCAAAATATTTCTAGTAAAGTTATTACCTCTCTTTTACATTGGTTTAGGCAATAAAATCCACTCCTGTTTTTCAATAGTATCTCGGTATTTCTGCATTAGTCTAAAAGCTTGTCCTAGAGATTTCTTTTTTAAGGCAAATATCAGAAAGTTAGCCGTTCATCACATGGAGCCTGAAGTATGAGCGATGAGATAATAACCAGTACGGGGCAGTGGTCTTTGGTTATTCTAAATACTACGCAGGAGAGTGTAACCATCTGGGCAGGAACGCTTTTTTCCACCTTAACAATGCCCGAGCACGGAAGGATCGAACTGATATCCCCAGACAACAGCATCACAGTCCATCATATCACTCGATCAGATTGGAATAGACCCTTCAGTAAAATTCGTAAACGTTTCTATATCACCGCCAGATTTTCCAACCTTTTGCCCGGCACTCATTATAAGGTCCGTTTTCTAAGGCGTATTGAAGTGATTGATGGCGTGCGTGAACAGTCATGGCAACTTCTGCGCACAGGTCAGTTTGATACCCTGCCTGATCAACTACCCACGCTATCTCAAAAGCCTTTCACAATTGGCTTTGGCAGCTGCTTCTATAATCACCGAGATGGTGGTCAGGCCGCAGGCTCATACAAAGCTCTTTATGAGCGAGGAGATGAAGCTGTAAAACCCGATATAACCTTTCTGACTGGTGATCAGGTCTATCTTGACATTGGATTTGACTCTCTATCAATTGTTAAAAGCGAGATCCGTCAGCGGGTGGCAGACGACTATGCTTTGCACTGGCAGGCGCTGGGCAGTATTCTCAATCGCGGTGCCACCTGGATGTTGCCCGATGATCATGAGTACTGGAATGACTACCCTTTCCACGATTCACTGATTCCCACGCTTCTGGCGTTAAAGATTCGGCAAGTACGGGAGACCTGGACTAAAGTGGCAATAGACGGCGTGCAACGGGTGCAACAAAGCCCGAGAGTTGATACCTTTAGCATAGGCTCGCAACTTTCGTTCTGTCTAGCGGATCTTCGCTCCTACAGGGATGATGACCTTTTCCTGCCTAAAGCTGACTTTCAACGCCTGACTGAGTGGGCGAAATCGTTAACCTGCCCTGGTGTATTAGCACTGCCACAACCGCTCATTATTGAAAAAAATAGTACCGAGCGGAACCTGCTCAGTTTTAAAGCACAATACCAACAACTGATTCAGGCTCTGGGCGAAAGCGGTCATGACGTGGTGTTGTTAAGTGGCGATGTGCATTTTGGCCGGATTGCGACAGTATCGCTGGGGCCCAATGGTGGGCGCCTGGTTGAAATCATAGCATCCCCTCTGTCCAACCTGACAGGTTTGAACGGAATCGCCACAGCCATTCCCAGCTTCAAACCCAAACGGTTCCCTGATCCAGCTCTTTTCAGTATTCCAGGCTGGTCAGCGTCAACGGTGAAACACGATAGGTCATTTGCTGTCAGCACCAAAGAGGGGCGATGGTTTTCTGCTTATCCAAAGTCCCGTACTCGGGAACATTTTATGACCGCCAGCTTTAACCAGACCGATAACCAGGAAGTTCAGTTAAGAGTGAACGCTTGGCGTGTGCGCGAGCGTGACAGCAATAATCTACCCGCCCGCGATTTTGACGAATACAAACTCACTCTTAGGTAAACGACTGTCAATTTTAAAACATCAACAGAATCAAATAAAAGCTCAACTATTTGAGTTTAAGGGCAAGTTTGTCTTGACAGTAGGGGGACGTCCATATATGTCCGGAAAAAGCTTTTTGCTTAAATATCCGAATACCACGAATTTTAGTCCGTATATATAGATAAAATACAGCGAATTATTTTCGTGTTAATTACAATGTTATGCAAAAAATTAGGAGGAAGCATGGAAATTAAAGACTGGATTAAACCTGAATATTTTAAGTTTGTTATAGCGATAATCGCTTTACTAATACTTGAACGATCAATTAGTTTTCTTGTTGGTGATACCCCATTTATGTTTTTTGATGGTCAGCAGCCACAGCCTGGAATTAAGCGAACATTGGATTGGGAAATCCCAGCTGCAACAATGACCATTTTATGGCCTATCGTTTTCGCCATAGCAAATTCAATTCATAAAAATCTTAGAGTTCATTACTTGTTTTTCTATCTCGTTATAATCGTACATTGCGTAACATGCTTTTGGGCGGCATATTTAGTTTATGACCAACACGAGTACACCTCTATATTGGTTTCAGAATTTGCACCTACACCTGAAAATCCTGGTTATGAGCTCGTAAAAAGTAACGTTGTTCTTACTATATTGGCTGGTACTGTTATTTCCGTAGCTGTAGCAAGCATTATGTTCTCCAAAAAAATACAGTTCGTAGGTGAAAATACATAACAAACCGCTCAAATGCGTTCCGGCCATAAAAAGCATGGCCTCCACCGGACTCGCTACCGCTCGCCGTTAGCAGTAAAAGGCAATCGAAAAACAAGAGGCTTAATTTAGCAATGGAAATAAAATTTGATGGCCGGTATGGAGAGCAAACCGATTGTGGTTATGTTCACTACAGTTTTAGAAATCCCGAGAAAACGAAACTGAAAGAGCTTATCTGCAATTCGTCTCCAATTGGCCACCCTTGGGGAGAAGCGACAATTTCCAGGTCAATACAAGATGAAAGGCAAAGTTTAATATTGCTCTCCACAGATACTGGTTACTTCATTCAGAGTAATGATAAAGATAAGATTTCATGTTGGGATGAAATATGTTTGCGTGAAATTGTTTGTCCTGATGATTTTGAAGTGCCATTAGGTTGTGTAGTACCCGTTGAAGAAGCTTGGGAAGTTTTGACAATTTTCATGGATACTGGTGACCTATCCGATTCCATCAAATGGATTTCATGGGATGATATTCCCGAAGATGCTGCTTGGACGTATGACAAATGAGTACCAATAGATCAGCGGCTAACAAACGGCTGCACCGGACAAATTTTAGTATCACCATTTTTGTTCCAAAAATGCCGCCAATAAAATTTGCTCGGTAAGCCGGGTGTTAGCTGCATATAGATATGAAAGCCTTAATAAAGCAAATAGCGCAAGATGAAGGATTGCCAGCAATAGTAGAGATTGATGGCAATCAATTCGAGGCTATGGATTGCTTGGGGTATGGAGGTAACTTCACTAACGGTGAAGAGCTAGAAGTGGAGTTCACCATGGGCCTTGATGACGAAAATGAAAGTTGGGAAGAAATTTTCCAAGGGAATCAAAAACAAGAAAAGAAATTAGTAAATAAAGGCGGCTGGTCCTACAGGGCCCTAGGTGAAATTATTTCTATAAATCCGGTTGTAATTGACTGTGGTATCCAATGTTTTGAGGGCGTCATTGATACAAAAGATGAACGATGCATAGGGTCGTTTGTTGGGTTTAATATTTTAAGACTTAATGTATGGGCAAAAAGCAGCTAACACATATGAGCCCCCAGCTAGTCAATAGGCACTAAGCTATTTTTTCGACTCACGAAGTGAGACGAAAAAATACACAATTAACAAAGTCATCTACTTCGTCTGTCGTGGCAGCCATTAAGCCAGTTGCTTACAGCAAACACATATAGAGGATCTCTTATTGCGGTCTTACCGCTGCCTGTATTTTATAATCCTTTATAGGTTACAGGGTCACTAGACATTTATCGGTCAACCTTACACTGGCACTATTCAAGGTGATTGGTTTACTC
>JBNKKI010000177.1:0-6708 GCA_050291745.1 Gammaproteobacteria bacterium
GCCCGAAGGGAAGCCCCCAAATCCCCCAATCCGGCGTTGCAGTTCTTGACAAGGGAGGCGCCATTGCCTGCAAACTGCGCCTTGTCTTGGGAAATTTGGGGGCTTCTATAATCTACATACAGTTTAGGACAGTACACTAGACACGCTTTTCTTAGCTATGCCCATTGCCTGGAAAGGTTCACTGGCTCAGTATGCCGGGCGTATTCACCGAGAGTCCGCTGGCAAAGACCGTGTCACCATTTACGACTATGTCGATTGTTCGCTCCCTATGTTGCAACGCATGTTCAACAAACGGGAAAAAAGCTATAAGGCCATGGGGTACCAGATATCGTTTAATGGTGAAACGCCAGAGCACAGCCAATTGTCAACCGAGTTTTTGCTAACTTCTGACAAACAGGGTTCCGAAGCTCCAGCGTAAGCATAAACCCGCATTAGCTTACTAAAGCAATTGAGGGACAAATTCAATCCCAATTGTGGGAACCAAACCGGCGTCCCGTCCCACCACCAATAACTTTTAAATTGTATTAGTTCAGACTTAATCTGACACTTCACTTGAAAAAGTGAGGGTTACCGGTTTTTATAGAAGTGCGAACTTTTATTTAAACCTTAAGAGGTAACCCTCATGATTCATACTAATGAAAAAATTTAAAACACAAAGTTGGTCTATTAAATCTAGCTGAGGAACTGGGTAATGTATCCAAAGCCTGCCATGTAATGGGCCTGTCACGCGATACATTTTATCGATATAAATCAGCTGTTGACGAAGGTGGCCCTCGCTAAACTGTACACCACGAAAACACCGATCACTGCTGCCGACAGGTTGAACGATAAAGTACTGCCATTCTTTGAACAGCATGAACTTCCAATGCTGCGCATATTAACGGATCGTGGCACAGAGTATTTTGGGAAAGCTGAATGGCATGATTATCAGCTCTATCTAGCGTTGAATGATATCGACCATACAAAAACAAAGGTCAGGTCACCTCAAACCAATGGTATCTGTCATTCCGGGATGGGAAAAGATAAAACACAAGCTCGAACTCAGTATGGTGTAAGGGAGGTATGAGATGAAAAAAGACAAAAATAAACAACTTCAGAAAGCTGAAAAAAACAAATACCGATTGTCCGCTCTTCGGCGGCTGAATATCTGACCTTTGTTGCGGCTACTGGCGAAGGCGGCGTTGAGGCCGTTTATGCGGATGAAAACATCTGGCTGACCCAAAAAATGATGGGGGTTCTCTACAATGTTGAAACTCATACCATCAATTACCATCTAAAAAAGGTGTTTTCCGACAGTGAGTTGGAAGAAAACTCAGTTATTCGAAATTTTCGAATAACTGCCGCTGACGGCAAAAACTACAACACCATGCACTATAATCTCTCGGCCATTATCGCCGTCGGTTACAAGGTCAACTCGGAACGTGCTGTGCAGTTCCGCAAATGGGCGACCACTGTCATCAATAAGCCAGGGATGACTGCAGTTAGAGCAATGCAGGAGAAATTGCCGAGAAATCAAAAACAGCGTTGTCAGCTGACTGGTGATGAGCATGTTTTTGATTTTATCAGTTGCATTAAGCTGTTACCTGGACTTTCTTGATTAACTGATTTTTCCAGGTTCAACTTGTCCAACTGCTGATTCCAGGTTAATTGTTCAGCTCACATCTGTTTGAATGAAAAGATAGAAATAACGATAAAAAATTATTATAAAAATCAGGTATTTCTCATTATTTAATCTAAAATATATTTAGGTGTATTTAGTTAAAACCTTTTCAAAAATTAAAAATAATGGGCTTATTACTCTTCACCAAAGGACTCAGTTCCGGGTAAAAATGGATTTTTATGAAGCATATAAAACTTTTTGCTCTTATACTCGTGCTATTAACGGGTCCTGCGCTTCCATTATATGCAGATAAAGAAATCCGTGTATTAGTTTTAGTCTCTCTGGATGTGACTTATCCCTATGTAAAAGCAAAAGTTGATGGGCTAGCTTTTGAGGCAGCCAGACAACCCAATACTATTCTACTCGACATTCAGTCTATAGAAGACCAGCGTTTCACCGAACCTCATAAACTTCATAGTTACTTCAGCACCAAAGCTGAACAATTTAGAAATAGTAAACCTGATCTCATTCTGATTTCAGGCTCTCCGGTTATCTTTGATTTCTATAACAACTACATTTATCCACAGATGCCGGATGTACCTATGGTTGGCGAAACAAGGTCTGTTCCAGAAAACCATAAACCACAGGCCTTTAGTTTTATTGAATATGCGCAAAATATGCCGAAAACAATCGACATCGCTATATCTGCGGTTAAACCAAATAAAATTTATCTGATCGGTGATGCGACCCATCCCGGCTCCAGATTATCGATGGACATTGCTGAACACAGTCTTCCACCCGATAACGATATTCCTGTTGAGCGATTAGATATGCCATTTTCTAAATTACTGACTGAAGTTGCCTCTCTACCCAGTAATTCAGTCGGCTTCTATAATTTGATTTTTAGTGATGGCGAAGGTAATCACATGGTTCCTGAGAAAGCTTTGGAAAAAATAGCAAAGGTTGCTCATTTCCCTATCTTTGCCTTTCATGAAACCATGATTGGTTCTGGTGCTACCGGCGGGGTAGTCGCTAAAGGTGAAGACATTGGTATTCAAATGATACAGGAGGGACTATTAGCACTGAATACCGGACCATTTAAACCACCCCGTATTGTACCGGCTAAAAGTACCTTGCTATTTGACTGGCATTTTCTGCAAATACACAATATCGATATTAATAAACTACCCACTACATCAGAGTTTATGGGTAAACAAAACACAATGTGGGAGGATCATTACCACGAAATCATGATGGCTCTTGCAGTAATAACTATTCAGGGCATTATGATGCTTATATTGATTCTGAAAATACGACAGAATCATTTTTTGACACAGCAGCTTGAACAAACCCTTCTACAACAGGAAGAACATATTAATAAGCGTACACATGAATTAAAAAAAACGACAGATCGTTTACGTGGCCTTTTCGATAGCCTGAATGCAGGTGTTGTTGTACATGGTGCTGATACATCGATTTTATTAAGCAATACAAAAGCTAATCAAATTCTGGGCTTTGTAAGTAATCAAATTATCGGTCACACCGCAGCAGATACACAATGGCATTTCACGGATAAAAAGGGTAAACATCAGATACTTAAAAATTACCCTGTTAAAAAAATACTCGAGTCCGGACAACCTTTAAAGGATTATGAAATGAACCTCGGAGAGATCGATAAACCATCAACCAGCTGGCTATTGGTCAACGGGATGCCAATCTATAATAATCTGGGTAAAGTATCAGAAGTCGTCATCTCTTTTGTCGACATCACCAGGCTAAAAAACTCTGAGAGAGCTCTTGCTCGAAACAATAGTCAACTCAGTGCGATGTTTGAGAGCCGTGAAGATATTATCTATGTCACTGATCCGGAAACTTACGAGATTCTATACATTAATCCGCATTTTAAAAAAGCCTGGGGGGAAAACCTGGATAAAAAATGTTATCAAGTCATTCAGGGGAAGGAAAGCCCCTGCTCATTCTGTACCAATGAAAAAATATTCGGTAAAAATCTCGGCAAAACCTATATCTGGGAATATCAAAATCAACTGACCAAAAACTGGTATCGCTGCGTAGATAAGGCCATAGAGTGGGATGATCAACGCATGGTTCGTTTTGAGATCGCGACCAATATCAATCAGGAAAAAGCCATTAATGCTAAACTGAAACAGGCGGCAACGGTATTTGCCAACACCTATGAAGGCATAATTATTACAGATCTAAAAGCTACCATTCTGGATGTAAACCAGTCATTTACAGAAATCACCGGTTACAGTCGGGAAGAAGTGATAGGTAATAATCCAAAAATGCTCAAATCAGGTAAACATGATGATAAGTTTTATCAGGATATGTGGAAAACATTATCTGAAACTGGAAAATGGAAAGGTGAAATCTGGAACCGCAGCAAGGATGGAGCGGTTTACCCGGAACTCCTTAACATCAGTTCAATACCAGATGACAATGGAGAAACACAGGGTTATGTTGCCGCTTTTTCTGATATCACAAACATTAAACAATCACAGCAAAGGCTGGATTACCTTGCGCACCACGACGCTTTAACTGATTTACCAAATCGCTTACTGTTTGACGAGCGTTTAAAACAAAGTATCCGTCAGGCTAAGCGACATAGTACAGGATTAGCCGTAGCCTTTATCGATCTGGACCGGTTTAAAGGTATCAACGATAGCCTGGGGCATCACGCAGGGGATGAGTTACTGCAACAGGTTAGTATTCGATTAAAACAGGCAATACGGGATGGCGATACTGTTGCAAGAATCAGTGGTGATGAATTTGTCATGATACTGGAAGACATCAAAAGCCCTCAGGATGTAGAGACTGTCATACACAAGCTTATGGAAAAATTCCAGCATCCCATACTGATAAAAGACACTCAAGTTTATGCATCTTGCAGTATAGGCATTAGCCTATTTCCACAGGATGGAAAGGAATCAGAAGAGATTCTACGAACTGCGGATACTGCCATGTACAAGGTTAAAGAAGGAGGACGCAATGCCTACCTGTTTTACCATCCGGACATGACTTCCTGAAGCAAGCTCAAAGCCAGCCTCAGGTAAAAGAATCGCCTGAACATCAGGAATATTTCAAGTCTGTCCCCTTTAATATACTTTTATAGATTACGCGTAATATTAAACAACCAGATTTCTCTATCAACCAGTAACCAGTGCAGTCGTTAATGCCTGTGTTATATGAGCAACATACTGATCAGTACTCCAGCCACACTCCCTTGTTAATTGTTCCCAGTTCTGGATTGAAATTGTTGTCCAGATATAGTCAGTAGCCTTTTCCTGAGTCCAGTTAACTGCCAGTATTTTTTCATTGATAAGCGCCTGTACAATTTGTCCACAAATCTGATGCAGGCAACCCATAATATCTGTCCACGCTGCAGCGGCAGCCTCATCGACTTCTTTACTCATCATCAATGCTTTGGCTACACCATAGATTTCCGGTATGTAATTTCCCCACACCTTAATACACAAAGCCAGCATTTGCGTACCATTTGCGGCTGTTTCAATCTCCTGCAAACGTTGATCCAGCCCTTTTACTTCGTCTACATAATGAGTGGTAGCGATAAGCAATTCACTACGTGAAGCAAAATGTAAATATAAAGCCTGGCGAGATATGTTACTGGCTTTGGCTATCTCCCCCATGCTGAGACTACGACCAGGCTGGGTTTCCAGCAAATCCCAGGTTGTTTCCAGGATATGAATTCGAGTATTTTTTTCTTTTCTTGACATGCTGTAAAGTCTAATCTATGCTTGACAGCATGTCAATTGACACCCTGTCAAGTAACTGGAGAATATACTATGAAAATCATTATTTTTGGCTCTACCGGCACCATCGGTGAACACTTAATCACTCAGGCATTAGATGCAGGACACGAGGTAACAGCATTCGCCCGCAATCCAGCAAAAATCAAAAAAAGCCACGATCACCTCACCAAAGTCTCAGGTGATGTACTCAACCCTGCGTCTATCGATAAAGTTATTCCAGGTCACGATGCCGTACTTGTTGTACTCGGAGCGGGGAGAAATGGGGTTGTGCGAGCGAGTGGTACACAAAATATTATTAATGCCATGCAACATCACGGCATAAAACGCCTGATTTGCCAATCAAGCCTTGGGGTGGGTGACAGCCGTAAAAGTCTGAATTTTTTCTGGAAATACATCATGTTCGGCCTGCTCCTTCGCCCTGCCTATGCCGACCATGAATTACAGGAAGAATATGTAAAAAACAGTAACCTTGACTGGACAATTGTACGCCCTGCTGCCTTTACAGATGGACAGCAATCAGGCAAGTACTTCCATGGATCGTCGATTAACAATGAGAAAGTGACATTAATAATTTCACGTGCCGATGTGGCAGATTTTTTACTAAAACAATTGAACGACCTGCACTATCTGCATAAATCGCCAGGTTTGACATATTGAAGCTGGAAAAATCAATTGAACGTGAAAAATATGCGTAATAGATTGATATGCCTGGTCTAAGCCAGGGATGGCTGTAGTTAGAGCTTTGCAGGAGCAATTGCCGAGAAATCAAAAACACCGTTGTCAGCTGATTGCGTATCATTATGCACCATTAAAATGTACTCAGCCTTTATTAGACAGATGTTCAGCCTTCCATGCAGAAAATTCTGAAGGGCGCAAACCATAGCGAGCTAGTGCACCCTCATGCAATCGTCTCAACTCTTCGATGACTAACGCTTGTAAATCATTCTGTTCGGGTTCAGGAATTTGCGCTTTAACAGCTTGCTGTATAACAGCATAGGGATCTTGCTCGGCGCTGGTAACAACCAAGTGAATCGTTTGTTTGATAAAATCACGCCTTGCTAGACGCAAGGGATCCGGCTCTGCCAAATCCTGCTTAATCGCTAAATACTCTTGCGTGGAACGCTCATATGCCCACACGTAAAGATCACGCAACAATTCGACTCGAGCCATTTCGTACACACCTAGTGTACTGTCCTAAACTGTATGCAGGTTATAGCGAGACGGGAAATAGTCATATGCAAGGCGTCATCCGCAGGGAATGGCATGCCCTTTTCAAGGATGACAACGCAGCAGATGGCTGTTTCCCGTCTCGCCCGAAGG
>JBNKKI010000178.1:0-4750 GCA_050291745.1 Gammaproteobacteria bacterium
AGCATATTGGGTAGGAAGGTAACCGGTCAAATCGGTCAGAGAGTTCTCGATGTGTGCATATTTTTGCGGCAGTGTCTCTTTTTCAATAAAGAGATAGCGGTTAAGTTTAATATGACGACTCTCTCTCCAGTAGGAGTAAGCCGGTCCGCTTAATCCCAGTTTTTCACTCATTTCACGCCAGAGCCAATGTTTGTCGAGTATGTTGTAAAACGCTGACACATTGAGCTCCTTGTTTAGTATTAGGGCAGTATAATATGTTGTAGCTTGTGTGCGCCTTTGAGAGGCGCATTGGATTAGGTTCTAAATGTTTCGAGTTTGCTGTTTAGCTCTTCGGTTAAAGAGTTGAGGTGATCTGCTGCTGAAGCGATCTCTTCGACGTTGCGCGCATTTTGGGAAGATATTTCGTTAATCTGTGTAACTTGCGAAGCGATCATTTCGACACTCTTACCGGTATTCTCAAAGTCGCTGACTGTTTTATCACTCGCTCCTACGGCAGTATTGACAATTTCAACGGTACTGTTGATCTTCTCTTCAACTTCTGAGGCTATATTGGCTTATGATTGAATCTCTTCAGAGTTACTGCTCATCTGTCCACTGGCATCAATGATAGATTGGACAATGACATTAATGGTCGCATTGATCTCAGTGAGTGATTTTTGTGTACGTTCGGCCAGTTTGCGCACCTCGTCGGCAACAACTGCAAAACCGCGTCCATGCTCACCTGCACGAGCTGCTTCAATTGATGCATTTAGCGCAAGCAGGTTGGTTTTGTCAGCAATTTCACTGATCATACCGAGGATACCCGTTATTTCCACACTCATTGTATTGAGTCGAGCCATTGTATCGTGACTTTGTTCGATCATCCCCAGAGAACGCGTTTGCGCCTCTACTACCTGCAATACTGCTTTCTCACTAAATTGTGCTTTTTGCATGTTATCCGTGGCAATCTGAGAAACTTTTTGCATTTCATTAGTAATCCTGGTGAGATCATTCTGATTCAGTAGCAGGTTTCTCATAGTTTGAGAGGTATTCAGTTCCTGCAATTCAGAAGCTTTTTCATTACGCATGATATAAGCCGCGTTATCAGCGATAGCATCCAGTGAATTGTTGATACAGTTTAGCGTTTTAGCGAGCTCGCCATGTAAACCAGCACTCAAAGTTCTTCGATAAAAATGGCCCTTTGAAACCAGCTCAAAACTGATTTTGACTTCCCGGAAAAAGGTTTCCAGTTGATCAAGAGATTCATTCAGATTCCAGGCTATGTGTCCTGCTTCTCCCATCCAGGGCACATCAGTAATTCTTGAAGTGAATTTACCTTCCTGCATTTCTTCAAGTAAATTATCTATTCGTTTCATCACATAAAAAGGCATTTTCATACGTTGATATAGTAGTAGTGCAGTGATGACTGATAATAAGGGAAAGACAAATTGCCAATTTGAATAACCCCCAGCAAGCCAGGAGGCTAATACACCAGCTAAAGGAAAAAACGTAAATAGAGCAATATAGATTTTCAGCCTGGCGGCTAAATACAATTGTTTCATAACTCCCGATCCTATGAACAACAATGTTCTTTTTAATAATTATTATCCGATAATTAAGCATATCATTCTGGAAATGATACAATCAAAAAAACAGGTTTTATCTGTTTAGAATAGACGACCTTTTCAAAATATCCAATCCAGAGACATTTTTTTCAAAATTGTATCTATTCAATTTTTAATGATGGCAATTAATTTATACAGATTTTCATATCTGATATCATCAATTTACTTTCGCGGAAAGTTCAAAATAGCAGCTATAAGAAGCATTAAAACAACCAGATAACATATTGATTTAAAAATAATTATCCAGTTATTAAAGATAAATAATCAGCAACATTCCTGTTCCAGTTTATACAGCATATCTGTTGCTTCCTGATCGTCAATTTCTTCAAAGAATGAAAAAAGAGTATTTAGCTGGGAACCGATGTAATACAGGTTATCATGCTTACATTGATCCTGTTCCGTGAACTTTTGATGAAAATATTGATACCATTGTTCAGAAGATTCCATTTCATTGAGACATTCTTTAAGTTTCTCGATTAATAGATCTGCTCTGCTATCACAATCAATATTAGAAAAACTAATATAACGATCTGTCGTTAATGATTCACTCATATATCACTCAGCCAGTTAATGGTAGATTATGTCGAAATATAATTATTTCGATTAAGAAGAGGACATTCCTGTTAAATTATATTTTAGATTAAGCATTCAGTGTAACTCCTGGTTTGCAAAGAAAGCTGTACTTACTGATAAATTGATTCATATTTCAGCATGATTTTTCCAGGTTTAAATAACGCCTTAAGCCGATTGTAAGTTGGCATAGGCTAACATTAACCACTTACTGCCCACAGCTTCAAAATTAACCTGTATTCTTGCCTGTGCACCCTGACCTTCAATCGTCAATACAATTCCCTCACCAAATTTTGTGTGACTGACGCGTTGTCCAATAGCAAACCCTGCATCCTGTTCCATTTCTCGCTGACCCACATTTTTTACCGGCTGATATACAGGACGGGTAAACTGGGCTTTAGGACGAATCTCTTCAACAAGTTCAGCAGGAAGTTCTTTTATGAATCTTGATATCTTATTGTAACTATCGGTTCCATATAAACGTCTGACTTCTGCACTGGATACAATTAACTTTTCTCTGGCTCGGGTTATACCAACATAACAAAGACGACGCTCTTCCTCCATTCGTCCCGGCTCTTCTGCTGAGCGCTGATGGGGAAAAAGCCCCTCTTCCATTCCAACCATAAATACCAGTGGAAACTCCAGTCCTTTCACTGAGTGCATAGTCATTAGCTGTACGCACTCTTCCCAGTCATCTGCCTGCCCTTCCCCTGCTTCCAGAGCAGCATGAGCCAGGAAAGCATCAAGCTCTGACATTTCATCAACTTCATCGTTGTATTCAATTTCAAAACTCTTACCGGCTCCGATCAATTCCTGCAAGTTTTCCTGTTTTGTTTCACCTTTTTCAGTCTTGTCTTTTTCAAAATGAGCTTTTAAACCGGAGCTTTCTACGCATAATCTTATCTGTTCAGATAATTTTAAAATTTTGCTATCAGACTGAAGTTTATTTATTAGCTCGACATAGGCAGAAACACCTGTTCTGGCGCGTGCTGTTAAATCGTTTGTTTCAATTAATTCTAAAGCTGCAGACCACAGGGGAATATTTTTATTACGCGCATACTCTCTAATAATATCAACCGATTTTTGACCGAGACCTCTTGGTGGATGATTAATAGTCCGTTCAAAAGAAGTATCATCCTGAGGGTTAATAAGCATTCGACAATAAGCCAGTGCATCTTTTATCTCTGCTCGTTCGAAAAACCTTAAGCCACCATAAACCCGGTAAGGAATTCCACGCGCCACCAGATATTCTTCAAACTGTCGAGATTGGGCATTTGAGCGATATAAAACAGCAATTTCATTTCTGCTTCGCCCCTGATCCAGCCAGTTCTGTATTCTATCAACGACAAAACGGGCTTCATCTTTTTCGTTATAGGCATTATAGAAAAGAATCGACTCTCCCTCTTCTCCATCAGTCCATAAATCTTTACCCATACGTCCCTGATTATTATCTATCAATGCATTGGCTGCTTTTAAAATAGTCGAAGTAGAGCGGTAATTCTGCTCCAGACGAATTACCTCAGTGGCTGGAAAATCTCTTTCAAAGTGTTGAATATTTTCTATTTTAGCGCCACGCCACCCATAGATAGACTGATCATCATCCCCAACCACAAAGACAGGCGTTTCCGGCCCGGCTAATAAACGCAACCAGGCATATTGAATTGAATTGGTATCCTGAAATTCATCGACAAGAATATGCTGGAAACGTTTTTGATAGTGCTCTCGTAAGCTATCGTTATCACGTACAAGTTCCAGAGAACGTAAAAGTAGTTCTGCAAAATCAATCACGCCAGCCCGCTGACACATTTCTTCATACAGGCGATAAATAGCCAACAATTGACGCTTTATCGGATCATGACCAGGGTCGACATGGGATGCACGCAAACCATCATCCTTACATTGATTAATAAACCATTGGGCCTGTTTCGGTGGCCAGTTAGTTTCATCCAGTTCTAACTGCCTGACAACTCGTTTGACCATACGTAACTGATCATCACTATCCAGAATCTGAAAAGCCTGTGGTAATTTTGCATCCTGCCAATGTGCACGCAACATTCTATGAGCAAGCCCATGAAATGTACCTACCCACATAGCCGCTGCAGAAATGCCCAGTATCTGTTCGACCCTGCCCCGCATTTCTTTAGCTGCTTTATTGGTAAAAGTCACTGCAAGCACACTAAATGGAGACAAGCCACCCACTTCACAAACCCAGGCAATACGATGAATTAAGACTCTTGTTTTACCGCTGCCAGCACCGGCAAGAACGAGAATTGGTTTAGCATCAGCTGTAACAGCCTGGCGCTGGTGATCATTAAGTGAATCTATGATGTGGGAGACATCCATTATTATTTTTGAGTAGCGATAAAACCGGGCATTGTAACAGTTGAATCTACAGAAAGCAGTTGAGTGTGAAAAAGATCTGCGTTCTAAAAAGGGCTAGTGTACTGTCCTAAACTGTATGCAGGTTATAGCGAGACGGGAAATAGTCATATGCAAGGCGTCATCCGCAGGGAATGGCATGCCCTTTTCAAGGATGACAACGCAGCAGATGGCTGTTTCCCGTCTCGCCCGAAGGG
>JBNKKI010000179.1:0-33702 GCA_050291745.1 Gammaproteobacteria bacterium
AGATCCGATGGTTGCTTTAAAGGTCTGAGCTGACCATTCAGCACCTGTTCGGTCAAGGTGAACGAGTAGTGGCCCAGCATGTTCACATGTTTATGACTGAGTGGGGATAATCTGGCTTCGTCCTCGTTTTTCACGTCCTCACCCAGTTGCTTAAGGTGATCCAGCGCGGCCTGCATATAGATTGTATTCCACAGCACCAGCGCGTTAGTCACCAAGCCTAATGCACCAAGCTGATCTTCCTGACCCTCCCGGTACCGCTTCCGGATTTCACCCCGATGCCCGTGGCAGATCGCCCGTGCAACAGCATGGCGACCTTCACCGCGATTCAACTGGGTCAGGATTCGACGGCGGTAGTCTTCGCAAGTTCGAACTCAGTACTATTCTTTTTTCAAGGGTTTTTAATTAGTTATTGCTAATAATTTCAATAATTTCATTGAAATCTCTAACATGATTCCAATCGTTATTCCAAAATCGCTCAACAAAGCACATGATTGCATATTGCTCAGCTTGGCTCATGTTGTGAATTCGCTTAACAAGCTCTGAATTGGGATGGTCATTTACATCTATCAATCCCAGATTATCCATCATATCTGACGCGATGCGGAAAGGGGGGTGCTCTAAAACACCAAAGGTGCCAGAGTAAGTATTTAAAATATCTTGCCACTCATCTGCAGTTAATTTCGGCAAGGAAGATTTAAAAAGAAAATCCCCCAAGATAATCCCTCGGTTAACTAGGTTTGACCAGGCGATTGCTCTGTCTGGATTTCTTTTATCCGTACAGGCCTCCATAATCGCAACAGTATGGTCTGTCAGCATGACAGATTTTTTTATAGACACAGGTGTTCTCCAGGTTGTGGCGCCATCCTTGGCGCGGTTTATTTAATTCCAGGTAGTTTCATAATTAATGGCATTTGCCAGGATTTTTAGCTCATCTAGAAATTTCCAGGCAGGCTTAGGGTTGTCCCGTACAGCTTCTTCTATCTCTGATGCTGAATATCTACCTTTTGGATTAAACCCGTAGATATCGCAAAATTCGTTTAACCCAATGTCACAGAAACCAAGGCTTTTGCACTTCGCCCAGTCAATTAAGTGACCCTTAATCTTAAGGGCCTGACTTCTGATTTTTTTGTGTAACCCACGAATAAGATTACTTTTATTTGCATCGTGATAAATCATACCCAGCGGAGAAACAATAACGTAATCGATAACATGATCAACCAACGTCCTGGCGTACCAGGTATAACCTCTTTTTGTGTAAAGTAGCTTTGCGTCATAAGCCTTATTAAGACGGATTTTTAGGCTCGGCATGCTTTGGCGACTTGGAGCCAGACCCGCCTCAATCACTGCCTTGGCTAGCCAGTCACCTCTCCAACCATCAAACGAAACGGTTTTTATTTGAGGGCCGCGTTTAGTCATCCGCTTGAAAACAACACGACGGTTAGAAATCTCACGAACAGCACCATATTTACGGTGCCAGGATTTAGAGTATCTATCTCTATCATAGGATTCATCTTCAAGCTGCCGGTAATACCAGCCTCGACCCAAAGCATGAACCCCATGAGAACCAAGATCAGCACCAATAGGTAAATTGAATAATTCGCGTGGGGAACCTTGATCTGTATCTGTGACTTGTAAAGAAATTCTAGCAAGGAACTCGTCTACCTTTGCTTGCCGCTCGGCATGGCGGTTCTTTTCCCATCTTTGAACTGTAGACTTACTCACCGAAGGCTCAGAAAAGGGGCGAATAGATCCATTACTATAAACATAAGGAGATAGGATTGTACGACCCATAATACCGGTGCGAGCATAAACGTCTTGCCCAAGCTGAGCACAAACACGTAAATGATACTTTGCTTGCTTTTGTTTAAGGCGTTCCTGATCATCACGAACGACACTAGCACCTGGACGCCCAGACGGGTCGAAAGTGAGTTTTTCAGAAATACGGGAAAGGGAGTTATATTCTTTAACAACGGGTTTCATTTTTTCATTCCTCCAGCCATTCTCAGAGAGTTGGCCCAGTAGGTTGCAGGTCAGGGTTAACCTGTATTCGTACTATAGTACGATAGAGGTACGAATGCAAGGTTTATTTTAGTGATTTGCAAAATAATCAACATTATTTATCACAGGCGCAGAGAATTTACGAGGCGTTGAACTGATTGCAAAAATTAACTAGGCAGATAAAGTTAACTGGTAGCAACTCCAGTTGCTGCAGGCGAGATCCTGGATTAAAAATGGTAGCAAAAAAACAACCAGATAAAGCAACCTGGTCGATAAATTGCTACCAATGAAAAACGCTTAATGATAGGCCGTCCAATGATCAGGCTTATACAAGACACAACCCGCTATGGTTTTTGGCTCGACTTTGCTAGCGTAACGAACACTATCAATACGGACGCTGTTACCATTAGCCTTTCTACGCATTGGTTTACCAATCACAGTATTAGGATCTGGCACACAATCTCCGACCATATCGCCGGTATGTTCTGCAATCTGTCCGATTTCAACAACCTCAACCATTGATTCACCAATCAGTTTGGTTATTTTGTAGTAATCGATATTAGTCTGATCATAACCCCACGAAGCGCGCAGAACATCATTTACCGCCAGTAGGCGTGGTTCAGGCTTACGCCTGGTCTCCTTTCTTTCAGATTGCGCCAGCATCCAATCCTTAACCCTCTCAGCCCTTTTTTCATCGGAAGGATAACGATAGTGGAAAGTAGGCTTCTTAGCCCTGCCGCGATATCCAACAGCACACGGGTGGCCGACTGCGTTTTCATAAATATAAACAACACAAGACAAATCTTTAGACAGTATTTTTAACCGGCCTTTATTCATGTTGTCTCTGTAATCCTGAACCTTCTTAAATGCGTCACTCATTTTAACCATCTGTATGCCCTCAAAAAAAGAAATCGGTAAGCGAAGCGTCAGTGCCTCGCAGCTGATGCTCTCGCGGCGTCGCAAGCAAGACCGGGAGGCAAAGGGCAATAGCAAACACGGAAGCCGCAGCTAAGCGACGAAGGAGTCTGAACGGGTGAGTATTTGGCGAAGCGAACTATAGACCTGCGCCAGGGCAGAGCCCTTAGTCTATCTAATAAGCGGGTTTAAGCGCGTTCTCATGGACGAGTACGCGCAAAAGCAGGATGTTTATTGTCTGTGCAGCGCTAGCGAAACAGTCAATTCCTGCGCCCAGGGAAGGAACAAGCGGAGCGCGTAGGCGATAGTGGCATGGAAGGCTTGTCACGCAGTGATGTAGCGATAGCGGAACCTGGAATAAAGCGGCCATCGTGCAACTGAATTTTGAAGAAAAAAAAGCGCTGCAGAGACCTGAGCGCTTAAAGGAGGAACAAAAATAAAACTAAATAAATGCTAACGTAAATAAAGCATCACCGACTCAACAATGCACAGGAAAAAAAGAATACCTGTAGAGAATTGATATTTCACAGATTTAACATACAAATTAAATTCTCTGATTCGCAACTCATCAACTTCTCTGGTTGCATCCATTGCTAATTTAGCAACAGTCGAGCGAGGACCTGGTTTGATCTTTTGAGTTAAAAGCGATGATGCTGCTTGTTGAGACTGATTCATATTTCTACTCCATGAATAAGGAAAACAAGGAGAATGGTATTTTTAAACTAATGACTAGTCAATAGTTAAATAAGATAAACCTAGAATTATTTCAGGATACTAGAAATAAGATCTTTTTCCTGTTGATCTTCTAAAATCAGCTGATCACGTGGAATAAAATGCTCAACAACTACCAAATCATGCTTTTCAAGCTGTTTCTTCAAGTTAGCTTCAACGGATTGAATGATATTAGAAAGCGCCTGCTTACTCAGATCTTCAGTTTCTAAAATATCTACGCGAGGGATATTCTCAACTAAAACAGAGTAAGCAATTTTAATATTCTTTTCAGAAAGCCTGGAACCCTTAATAGCCAACTGGAATTGATTATGATTCATTATTATTTGAGTTTGTTCGTCATCGATTCGCATGGTAACAGCAAGCCCTCTGTTTGTTAATTAAGATAGGAGCTTAATATTATAATATATTGACCAGTCAACAGAAAGGGAGAAAAAGGTTTAGCAAAAGGGAAAAGAAGGTATGGGGTTTTACCTGATGCCCTGGTCCCTCAGATTCCCGTCAGCGATCCAGGCCGAAGGTTTAGGCATCGCAACAGCTAGCGGGGATTCGATCAGTACCGGTGCGATATTAACAGCAACACCACCACAACAATAGATACAAGCGCCATATTAACGCTGTGAAGTCAGAACGAAATTGCTCCAACCAATTCACCGGATTTAAGTGTTGCTGACATGCTAGTAATATTCAGCACAATAATCTTTCCCGTTTTGTAATTAATAGGGTCTTCCTTAACAGACGATATCTTAGCTTCTATATGGAAAGAGGCATAACGACTGCTACCCAGAGCATCTGCCAAGGATCGAGCATGATTTAAAGGAACAGAGAGGTATTCTATAGATTTGGCATTTTTAAATATAACTCCATATCCGTTGTCATATGCGATATATGTGTTTTCAGTAAAGCCTGTTTTAAAAGCGTTCCTATTAAAATCATATTTACCCAATTTAGAGTTAACATAAAGGCTCACAGAATCAATAGACAAAGCCTCCTTGAGTCTCTTATCAAGAACAGGCTTAATTTCATTAAACAAATCTCTGCGTGTAAATTCGTCTCTTGCGCGTCTATATTCAACAGACATAAAGGAAGCAATTTTTTCTTCAGGTGTTTTTATGTCTGCGCGAGATTCATATAAGTAAAGCGCATTGCTGTCATCAATCCTATAGCTTTCAGCAAAGGCAAAATTAGAAAATAAAACGGTGGAAATTAAAAATATTTGGATTCGATTCATTGGTAGAAAATCCTTATCTTTCGATTGTGTAAGTGCCGATTGATCCTGCTGAACGATAGTATGCAGTGCCACCCTTTACAGCAAACAGATCAAGATTAATAGCTGTATCCAATGCCCATGATATAGATTTATCTAAATCCTTCTGTTCGTAACTTCCGAATGAATCCATGTTCGCAACTTCAGAATCATCGTATGAAGTTAGATTAGGCAATTTAACAGATTTTACTATTTCAACACTTTCACCGGGCGGTACGCGATAGTAACCATCAATCATATCGACGCCTAAAGATCTGGTTTTATTATAAACCTCGACAATAGAATTCTTTACACTATGGTTAAGGATAGTTTCAGTTAACTCGTTCCTTGGATACCCTGGTTCATATATATTTTCATATGTGATTGATGATCTAAATTTTTTAGTGAAGTACCACAGGCTTTCATTGATATTAAACCCATGCAATTTGTTACATGCGAAATCTTGTGTATTAGGCCCGTATTTATAGTCAGCAAAAGACTTTACTGTATGGCTCGAATTGAAGCCCGCCCAAGTCATATAAGTTCCATTAGTTTCGCCAATGAGATAGCCTGTTTCTTCTTCGGCACAAATCATATCGATATTTTCATCCCAATCTACAGGTGCTGTATCTGGTACAACGTCTTGGAACACATACTTATAGTCAGGCATAATCACTGTTGGGTAAATTGTTTCCCAACCCGAACCAGTCCATTTTTCAAGTTCACTTACATCTGTCCAACTTGACGTCGGAGGCGTATATATATTGTCGCTATAGGATTTATATACTTGCCAATGATGGGTTTCTTTAACAGCGTATCTATTAACCCGTATCGCACTTTCATAGATTTGTTCTATTGTGTGCGTGTCACCATAGCTAAGCTGGAAATATACCGGATTATATGTAGTGTTTTCGATAGTTGCAGTTGTTGTTACGGTATTGCCATATATAGTTGACCTACTCGCAAAAGGCTGATTCATTACGCTCTCAACGTTTGATGAGCTAGACGCGATAACATCATAAAGCAGAACATCAAATTGCATTTCATATTTTTTTTCAGTCATATTTCCTACAGCATCAGTCACCCTAACAGTCAACACATGACTGTCAGATGGCACTGTATTAAACCAGTCATCACCTAAGTACTCTGTGGAAACAGGCAGAATAAAATAACCATTTGTTGAACCAGGTATAGAACTTTTATAACCAGTTAATAATGGTTTCCAATCGACAACAAGAGATCCATTTTTAACATATTTATATTCAACGCTTAACTCTTCAAATTGAGAATAAACACCTGCACCAACGACATCACCAGCACCGAACTCAATGTATATAAAATCATTACCCTGAAGGTTTCTATCTGGTAGAGCACCGTTTAAACTCACTCGGTCAGATCTGACACAAATGGGGTTTGATGCGGATTGGCCCATAACACCATATTCGCAAAGATTGTACTGACCTTCATAAGTGGTTATTGGAAAAGATAGGTTTTTTACTAATACTTCAGGTTTATTCTTATCAACCCCTACTTTATAAGTTTGAGAGGTAGAGTTTGATAGAACATCAGTAGCTATAACACCGAAAGAATTAACTCCGCTGGACAATGTTAAATTAGCTTCCCATGTGCCATTTGGATTAATTGTTGCCTCAACTCCATTTGCGATAATGGATTGAATATCTGCACCTGAACTTACCCATGTGCCACTCGCTACATAAATCTCATTCCCTACAACGGTCTCAGAAGTTAAATTAATTGCTGGCCCAGTGTTTGAAATGTTATAAGTCGTTTCAAGAGTGGTTTCATTGCCGATAATATCTGCTGCAATCACTTTTATTGTATGTAATCCATCCAGATAGTTATTTGTATTAATATTAAACGTTTGAGCACTCGAGCCTTGCGTTGATACCAATGCGCCATCAATGTAAAACTTGATGGTATTAACACCAATCGGATCTTCAACAAAAAAAGGCAGCTCTGCACTACCACCAATAAAGCTATTCTCAGCAATTAACGCCTTTATTGTAGGCCCCGAAATATCCACAGGCTGGCCTGATTGACCAGCCCAAACACTGTCTGTATTTGTTGACAAAGCGTTTGCAAAAACAAGAAGCTGTTGAACATCTAAAGCAGTTTTATTTTTGTCAGATATCGTAAAGCTCAGTATTCGCTGAGCCAGCAGGTCCCTATAAAAACTTGGAGTTATTGGATAAGTGCCGAAAGAGAGAGCCCCGACAGTATCATTATCAATATAACCATAACCATCTAGTAGCCCATCAGCTTTAATATCATTACACGCGACTCTGGAATACTGCATCGAAGTTAAAAAAGTCTGACTATGTGGAGACAAACCATTAGCCTCTGAAACATCCACCATCGATGCAGAGATAGCAGCTGTTAGAAACCCGTATTTCAAACCAGGTGTTAACTCAATATTTGCAGAGTTGATATCGGTTACGTCGATGGGTTTAGTTTGTATTATCTCAACACCAGCTATCGCGGCTATTTTAGAATTAGCCAGGTTAAGCGCATCTGGAACACTCTCTCCATCAGATACTAGATATTCTGCATAGCATCTGGCCAGGTGTGTAAATGGTGTTACCTGGAGCGATAGTATTTCTCCGCTCTGATAATAAGTGACCGCAGATATGTTTTGACCGGCAGCGAGATTGATAGATTTACCGCTAGCTTCTTCAGTATATGAACCAGAGTCACCGGCAACAATCAAAATGGGTTTATCCGCTGTAGTGATATTAATAGAATAATCACCATTTTCGTCTGTTTTTGTCTGTGACAATAATTCGCCTTTACTGCCAGCAGTAAAGTCATAGATTTTAACATCAGCATTACGAAGTGGTGCATCGTGTGCAACGCCAGCAAGCTTACCAGCAGATCGCACAGGAGGGATATCATTGCCGCCACCGGAAGTACCACCACCACAACCAGAAACTAAAAACGTGGTTAGAATTAATGAAAGAAAAATACGCATAACAATAGCTCCTAAATGTTTAACTCCAAAACCAAAAGGCCTAAAAACCTTTTGATGCGTAATGCACGAACTAATAAAACCAGATTAAATTAGACTGAAAACCACTAGATCCATCGTATAAAGAAGAAGTGAATCCTACCCTGATAACTAAATCCGTATCGAAAAGAGTGACATCGTTAGTGAAATCCAATTCGAGGGCAACGCCTGAATCACTCCTGTCTTTGTATGATTGTAATAAAAATCCATCAGAATCAACAGTATAACGCTTAGTAAATTCTTCACTCGAAAATGATAGTCCAATGCCTAACCAGGGCTTAAAGCTGCGTGACGGTCTGAAACGGGTTTGGTAAATAGCTGAAACTGAATAACGAGAGACATCTTGAGCAATATCCGAGGCCGATGCAGAAACGCTGTAATCGATATAAGACAGGTTCGTAAAAAGGCGTGTATCTCGACCCAGATCCATCAGATAAAAAACATTGAACAAAGAAACCGAAAATTCTGATTCTGTAGAACCGTCAGGATCCTCAGGAGACAGACTAAAAATAGTTGGCCCAAAACCAATATTCTTAAAAACAGAATCACCCTCATCGGCGTGAACTGAGTTAAACGATAAGATAAAAATTAGTAAAATATATTTATGCACAGATAATCCCTCAATTAATAAGACTTTAGCCGGTTAATACTGACTGGTCAACAGTTTAGCCAGTAGAAGTGAAATATTTAAAATGTTTCCTGTATCTGGATAAAAACAGGCTGCGGAGATACATGAACCGTATAAGGAACGGCCTTTTCTGCTTTCACAGCCGAAAGTTTATTATCGGCAACAGAATCTGTTGTTGATGTAATAATCTCGGCACCTACCGCGCCCTTTGACGCCTGATTAATGAGCGTCTGACCTGCGCTTATTAATCCTGTTTTAAAACCAGACTGCACAGCGCTAGAACCATTTTCAACAATGATGCCCTGAAGACCTGCAACCTTTACAGAGTCGTATACCAGCCCAGACAATTCAATTTCATCGCCATCAGGCAACAACGCCTTAATGACATGAAGGTCTAATCGCTTCGTTCCCTGGTTATACGATTTTTCACTAAAAAGATAAGTGCCAGCAGGCAGATTGTTTTGACTGCCCTCAACATCTTGCATGATGACCATTTCTATAAGCCCTGGATCTGAATTAGTGGTGCGGCGTTTTAGGTCAGCTTTAAACCAGGTGCCAAGTGTAATACCGAATCGACGTTGTCCAACCGAAACAACATCAGAGGTATTATTACTACTACCAGACGTTCGCCTTGGAGGTGGGATGTATTCACCAGCTGAATAATTCACGCGAGGCTGAGGTTTTGATTGCCTGGAAGAAGCACCAACTGGCGATCCTTTGTTAGCAGAGCCTTGAGACCTATTATTGTCAGGTAAAGAGTTTTGATTTTCTTTCACCGAGGGCAAAAGTCTTGTGACAGCTTCCGGTGCGGGATGTTTATTTGAAACAGGATTCTTTAGTTTCGGTGATTCACCAGCGCTTTGCTTATTTTCTGCTGCTGGATCGACAGGCCCTGGGTTGACAGCATCTTTATCTGGATTATCTACAACGTTCACATTGGCTTGTTCTATATCTTCATCTGTAGATGTCTGGTCAGTGGTTTTGACTGGTTTTGATCTTTCAGCTTCTTTTTCATTCAAAAGAAAAGAGCCGAGGTCATTAACATTCAAACGCCTGGATTTTTCTCTGCGTTCCTGGTCTGCCTTACCTGACAACATCCGCAATTCATCAGCTGATATGGCAAACACTGATGAAGTAAAAGCCAGTAAGAATACAATCAATAAAAGTCTCACCAGTCAACCTCCACCAAACCCGCAGAGGTAAGCACTGATATACGAATCGAAAGGTCTGTATTTTCAATACTGGGTGACTCGGTGACCAGAACCCCATCAGCTTCTTTACCTGGTTTAATGCGTGAATTGATGGTGTTCGAGCTAGTTAGTTTTTGAATGATGCCTGTACTATCGATAGTGAGGATTGCCCCATCAGATACAAGCAAATCATTAGCTGTATCATTTTTTACGTAATACTTAAATATATGGAAACGGTTGCCATAAGTAATAACTTCAGACACATAAACATTCACCTCTTCACCTGTTTTGAGCCTCAGAGTTTTTTCTTCTTTGATGTTTTCAGAGCTAGGTGAGGTTAAAGCCAGAGCACCCACCTGCTCTAAGGAGACCACAGAGGTTTTTCTATTAAGGGCTGCCAACTTCTCTTTGTAATCAGCTTCAAGCTTTTCAGTTCGTTTCATAATCGCTTCCTGGATAATATCTTCACGCGCTTCAGAAGATAGCTTAAAAACATAATCAGAAATATGATCTTTTAGCTTGTTGGTGCTGGACAACACAATAGTCAGGTTATAGCCGCCAACAGTCACAAACAAGTTACCCAGGTAAGTGGGTATTTTCCCGCCCTCTTCCGGAGGATCTATCTCTACGGTAAAAAAGTTTCTGCCATCATGTCGCGTGGTTTTAAAGATTGGATTCGTGCCATCAAGTGTGAACGGCACATAATCATCCTGTTTATCCAGGACAAAGGGGAAAGTGAAACGTGTACCCAGATCTGGGGCCAGTTGCACATTAAAAGTAGTATAAGGCTTAAGCTCAATAGGCTGAATTTTAGGTTTAATCAAATAACCCGCAGCATGACTTTGTGAAGCAAAAAAAACTAATAAGAAGAGCATATTTTTCATGATCAATTATCCCTAATGCTGGTAACCATTAAACCAGTAGTGACAAAGGTATTCCTCGGAATAATAGTGAGCTCCAAGGTAACATCAAAAGGCTTTTCAATGGTTTCGCCATTTTTGGGAGTGATAACAATATTACCCACCAGCCTTACTGACCTATCCAAACCACTAGATGAAATAATCATAGCGCCGTTAGGCTCGTCGTATTCGTTAAAAGAATGCACCTGAGATTGTTCAGCAATTTTAAGAAAATTCGTTGAGATTAAAGACTCTAATTTTTCATCCCGTAACGCTTCAGACATCATCGATAATGCGGCTGCGTTATCGTTGTAAATAGTAGAACTATTCAATGATGTATAAGAATCCAGGAAATGCTTAGCACCGGCAATCACCTCTTCATCTGTCCGTGTCGTTGGATCCAAATATTCCATTGTGCCGAGGACACGACCCGCACTATCTACCGCAATGACTGGTACTGGAACCAGCTTATCGATAGCCACATAAAAGATGAAAAGCGTCAGTGATAGAAAAAAAGCAATCCATCCTGTTACTGCATAGCGTGAAAGCCTAACCATAAAATAACCCGTTGGGCCATGTTGCTCCAGCACAGGGTTTTTTTCACGTTTCATGCCTTTTAAAAGATCCATATTTAGCCTTTAGACGGTTTGAATTTATTTTGATTGATAATGGCACCACGGCGTTGCTGGCTTTGCGCACTGCGCCCAGACGACTTAGCAGGAGGTTCTTTGCTTGCTTCTTCCACCGAACCCGCTTCGGGTGTAAAGCCCTCGCCAGCGGATCCCCCTGCGCCTGAAGCCGCAGAAGCTACCGTAGACATAGTAGAAGCCGAAGGCCCTGCTTTAGAAGGTCTGGAATCGGGTGGTGGAGTATTTGCGGTGCTGGATTGGGCGGTTGAGGCATCTGAAGAACCAGTATTAGCGCTGCTGTCCTGTTGTGGCGTGAATGGCGCGGAGCTTCCTCCACCGTCACTAGGTCCAGATGAACCACTAGATTGCGGCTGTCCCATAATTGAGTTCTTAATACTTTCAAAACCCTGCTCAATTCGGTTTAGCGGGTTGCGACCAGCAATCACATCTTTACCTACTGTAGCCCCTAATCTTCCCATAGCGCCACCACCAGCACCGCCAGCAGCTCTCATTTGGGCTGTAGCTGCGACAGCCGCGCCAACAGCAGCCGAAGCAAATGGAGTAACAACACCAGCAATTGACCCAGAGTTAGAGACTAGAGCCATAGAAATGAAAGGCGCTGCCACAGCCAAAGCAAAAGCCAGTATGTTGACAAAAGTCATAATCATGTAAAGCTGTGCTTTATCCAGGCTCGCAAGACCTGCGCCCGATCCCGTAACGAACTCATCCGCCGCATGTTGAAATATGGGATTGAACATGGCAAAAGAACCGTAGTGAACTAACGGCCACACTAATGAAATACCGCTAAAAACCGCCCAGCCTCTCATCAATTTAAAATTGCTGGTAATAGACATTGGTATAGCCACTAAACCCCACACCAGAGCAAACGACCAGGAAATTGCATGCGCCAGACTTAAAAACTTAATCACAAAGGAAACGATTAAGAACGACAGGTAATAAATTAACCAGACAAAAAAAGTAACCGGAGAAGTCAATATAGAAAGTGATTGAGACATCAAATCGGCATTGTCACCAGCCGTATCCACTTTTTCGATCATTTCTGAAAAACGAGACAGGATAGCGCCCAGGCTACCGCGAGATGCAAAATGCTCATAAAGCGTATTAAAAAAATCAGAGAGCATGGAAGCCAATGTAAAATATAAACTTAATATCGTTAACCAGACCGCCATATCTCTGATGAATTGAGCATGCTTACCTGATCCAGAAACCGCGCTATCAAGCTGGCTGGTCGCAAGGCGTAACCAGATGGCAATAACCAGTAAAACAGGCGAAACAGTAGCACCAACAAACATGGCGATATTCTGTCCACCCGTATAAATATACTTAGGGCTTATAAGCTCCAGGAAACTAGAAAGATCCATGATGATTACCATCCGTCCTTAGCAGTGTTTTTATAGATTTTTAAAGACTGATTATTAATATCAGATAACACCTTGGCATCATTGAGCTTATCAATACGTTCCTGGTTCGCTCTCATTTCACGCTGTGCTTCTATCTGAGTTAAAGTTGCTAAGGATTCAGCTGTAATTCGGCTAGAGTCTCGTTGTGATAAATCCTTACCTGTAGCCTTGAGGTTATCTGTTGCATTTTCATTGATCAGCCCTAGAAGCTCATTACGCTTTTCAATATCAGACAACATATCTAGCTGTTTTTTATATTTCTCTTTCTCTGTATCAGTAGATTTTGAATCATCAATTCTGCGATTTAATTCACGTTGTAAAACTTTTATTTTTTGCTCATTTGACATGCCATCCATGTTGTCGAATTCAGTCAGGTTATCGATATCTCTGGTTACTCTATTAACAATATTATCGACACTGAAATTACGTATCGTATTAGTTGTTTCAACGACTGAATTCAAAGTTGATTTAACCTTGGTTAAACTCTCACTTTGTGCTTTAGCCTCATTTAATGTTTCTACCAATTGTCCATACATAGCCTGTAGCTCCATAATGATTTTCATATCACCGGCACCGGTCATATCAGCATGGCTTGATGCACAAAAAACAAGTAAAAAGACGGCGAAGAAGTGTTGTAATTTCATATTAATTCCCTCTATAAAATAAAGCGATCCGCTCAAGTGGATCAGCGGTTTCAGATGCTATTTTTCCTTTAAAAATTAAATCGCTGGTATCCACTAAAGCCAGCATATTTTTATCGAAAGTTAAATGTAGGTCATGCCACTCATCACCCACAGAACGGAGTCCTTGACGGTAGTCAAGCACTCCGACTGGATAAGGGTAGCTCTTCCAGATCGGCATAACGCCACCAGGCATGTTAATCCGTGATGCTATTTCATCGTGACCATCTGGACGATACAAAAGGCTACGTAATGGCATGGAATTGAGAACTTCTTTTTCAATCGCATCGATTTCCTTAATACCCTGGGTAACCAGATCAATATAGCCACTATCTTTCCTACCCATGCGAGAAACTGCGGAGATTAACTGACCTACGACTTCGGGCGATATCTCAACAAACTTATGCATTTCATCAAGTAAAATGCGCGAGTTGTTTGGATTATAAAAAGCCATCTGTGAAAATCTCAGTGACAAAAAGACCAGGTAAAATTGCAGCAGTTCCTTTGAGGCCGCTTCAACATCTTTCAGGTTTACGCCTGTGATACCGGATGACAGTGTTAAGTTATCCTGGTTACAGAAGATCTTGCCTTCTGCGGTCGATAAGAAGCTTTGCAAATTAGCTGACATATACTTGGCTGCCTCAATTTGCTCCTTATTATCAAAAAAATCAGCCTCATTAATCGTATTAAAATAATCAAACAAAGTGGGCGCCTCACGCTCACCATCGAGATTAATATACAGCGCCTGTAAAGCCATTTGAGCAGCTGCCTTTTGATGTTGATCTAATGCCTTTGTACTGTTGGTCAACAGAAAGCCCATTGCCTGGACAGTACCACCTACTATTTTTGCATTAAGCGGTAACTCGCCACGATCATAATTAGGATCTGGGTTAGCCGTGTTAAACGGTGGCAAAGGGTTAACAACGTCCTTATCAGGATCAATAGTGCTGTATTTACCGCCCAACCCCTCAACAGTCCAACGGTAACTCTCACCCACTTCAGCGATATACCAATCTATACCGAATGGATAAGTTTCAATAATAGTTGCGCCTTTATCAACACCTTTGCCAGCGCCAGTCATTGCAACCGTGAAGCTGTGCGCCACTGGCTGATTGCTCAAGTTAAAACCGACCAATTGGGAACCACTACCTAGACGCAATGATTCAGGATCCAAATCACCAGATCGATAGACCTGGACTGGCAGCATATCGGCAACCTGCCAAGTGTGGTCTGGCCGGTATGTAGGGCATCGATAGCCCTGCCCTGGCTGTGACGCTCTGAAATACGGCAACTGGATATAGTCATTGTCTTTAATCTGTCCGTGGCCGCGCGTTATCCAGTCTTTAATATCTTTGGTCGTTTTTGTGATGTGCTCAGGGTTAGTGCCGTGTATATTAATAATGAAGGCATTCCTGAAAATAGATAAATTTTCATCGGCCACAAGCTTTTGATAAGCCGCCAGATCTTGCAATCCCTTTGAAGTCGTATAGCGGCCACGATTAGAAGCCATGCCCTCAACCATATTTTGCTCGCCTTCAGCCTTAGACATCTGCTTAAAAGTGTCAGCGGGTAATACGATTTGAGACACATGTATATTAGCCGGTACCGCCGCCATATCGTTAAACCACCCAGGGTTAACATTAGGATACATATACACAAGTAGAACCTTTGTATAACGATCTTTTAAGCGCACCATACCATGTTCTAAAAATGGCGCAGAGCTGATGACGTTCTCAGTGAATAAAAGGTTGTGGTTATAGTCCGGTAATATATCGTAATCGCTAGATTGATCGAAAGATTGAAGAATGACCTTTCGGTACTCATCGAACTGCGCGATCCTAGAACCAGAAAGACCGCGCAGCAAAATATCAGAGACCTTAATCAAATCTACTTTAGATTTGATTTGTTGTTTAAGATTGGTTTTAGCAAAAATCGCCAACGGCGATTTCGTCGGCAATTTTGTGATCGTAATATAAACAGAATTACTGTAGCTAAAAGAAGACAAGTGATCAGCATGGGACTGACGAATAATTGATGCGAATTTTTCAGCCCTGATCATGTCCTTATTTTTTTCGAGATATTTGTTTGCTAAAGAAGAATCCCGACGTCGAGAAAAATGCACTTCATAACAATATTCTTCTGGTAGAGCGTTAAGCAATATATAGAAATTAGCCCAAATATTTAAGCGTTGCTGATCAGTTAGCAAAGACGTATCAACGCCCTGCCAGGTAATCATTAAAGAGACAGCACCATCCTTATGCGCGAGACAACCATCACCAATAGGATGCGACCACGTATAGTGTGACTCGTAATGGCGCAATTTTTTCTCAGTATGATTAACAGTGTTCAAAATATCGTCCATGTCTCTGATGTTACATTATGATTTTCACGCTTAGATAAAACCATAGTCCACAAAAAAACAACCTCATCACCTATCACAAAAAACACAAAAGCGAAGACGACCAAGAAGCCAACCGCGATAAATAACACGATTGAAATCAATACAAACTTGGTTAAAAAAAGCATACCAATAACAGCCAAAGGCAACGCTATCACAAGCGCAACTAAACTTATCATAGGGAAACCAAACACTCTTTTTGGTTTTAATCGTCCATTAAAAGCTGTCATGTCTATTAGTCCTAAAAAATAAATTCGTCGTTAATATCGCACCGGTACTGATCGAATCCCCGATCGCTGACGGGAATCTGAGGGACCAGGGCATCAGGTAAAACCCCATACCCCCTTTTCCCTTTTGCCAAACCCATAAACCTATCAACAAGCTCAGACGGATCAGCAGCAGCACTGAACGTTCAAATACCACAGTACGCGATAGAGATATGCAAGGCTTGTCCCGAAGGGATGGAGCGATAGCGGAACCTGGAGTAGCTCGGCCCGAAGGGATCGCCCTAATCATTTTATCTATCACCAGACCTAACTAATAAAAATGGCAGCAATACCATACACCGACCCAGCTATAACAAGCCCAATGACACCACCAAATAATAATTTTTTACCCATATCAGAATTACCCGCAGCGAAAAATCCAGCACCAACCAGCATAGTTATAATAGCTATGACAACTACAACAGCAGAGATAATATCAGCAGCATTTTTCCCCTTAGACTGAACCTCATTTTTAACATCTCCAGTACTGGCCCAACCAGGAAGCTCAACAGAGCTATTTTTAGCGTAAGACACACTGAAAGAAGAAAAAGAAAGCAATAATAAGAAAGTTATAAGAAAAAATTTCATAGCAAGTCACCTACTGTTTATTAAAAGATTTAATTTTAGAAATCGCTATAGCATTATTCACATTGATATAGAGAGATCCGATAAGGAAAAAAATGGGGTAAACCAAAATGCCACAATTGAAAGAAATCAATAGGTGCAAAAAATACTCCTGCAATACGCTTGCACCCTGATACCAGTCAACAAGATCCACAGAAATTGAGTAAGGCAAAAACGAAATCAAAGCATGGTTCAAAAACGCCTCCCTGATAAAAGGGAAAAAGCCCAACAGGAAAAAAATTAAAAACGGCACGAGCAAAAGAGGCCAAATGTGATACCAGGATTTCATAATTCATCAACCTCAAATTCATCTTCAAAATCAACCTCATCAGAAGGCATTTTGAAATCCTTAAGAGACTGAGGATTCATATACTTTTCCCAAAGGTTAAGCCCATCACTGTTGTCAATATCAACAGGCTCAGGCATAGAAACCTTCGCCAGATCCTCATCGGTATAAGGAGCACGGGGGATACGTAATTTCCAAAGCGGATTTTTTGTCTCTTTACCATCACTTAAAATTGTAGAGACATAACATTCACCAGGATTGAGCTCACGTAAATCACGTGGCGAAATAATATAATTACTCGCCATGCCAAGACTGGTGCCATCCCTATCCCCTAGCTCAGAAGTACCTACCTGAAAGGTTTTTTCTTCGCCTAAAAGATTGATTGCAAATTTCGCGGTATCCTCACCATTAACTCGCAAAATGATTTTAGTGGCGAGATTATCATCCAGTTCATTAGCAAAATTTTCAGACACAGACTTCACTTGAGCAGTAGACTGAAAAGAGAAAATCAACGGCATTAAAGCGGAGCGACAACGCGCCGAAAAAGGGCCAAAGTTACTATGGAAAAACGCGCCCCAATCATCCATCAACAAAGGGAACATATTGTATTGTTCTGGCCCCGCTAGCTGTCGCCTGCGAGCCTCAACGCCAAACATTTCAACCAATGCTACAGCCACATTACGGGTGTACTCAGACAACGGTAAATGAAAGTAAATAAACTGATTGTTATTAATAACATCAGGAACTGAAATGGTCGGCTGATAGGCGTTAATACGATCATTAACACTACCGAGGCAATATTCCATCAAACGATTCAAAAGCCCTTTAAGCTCGCCCAGACGATCCTCCAGTTTCGTACTCAACCATTCCTCATACATAGAGACGACAGTCTGGTCAATGTCTGATTCTCTGGCGCGAAGTAACACTTCAGATTGTGCGCTAGCATTCGACAGTAAAACATAAAGATCCCTAAGAGATACTGGCTCACCTAATCCCTTTATAATTGGTATCGTAAATTTCAAAACACTACGCTGTAAATCGGAATAAAAGGTTGTTGATGTTGTTTCACCGATCAAAAGGCGCGTTAAGCGATCCTCAACATCCAGCACATCACCTTCCATCAAATTAATCGAACCAGAACCAGGCAATTCAGTAGAAAAGAAATGGTCTGGCTTGCGACCACAAGCGCAGGCTTTTTTATAAATATCGATATCGCCCTTGCCTTCAAAAAAACCGAGACCAGAATTTGGCAAAGCCGAAGGCAACGAGTAAAAGAGTGAAAGCGCAACAGATTCTGTTTTTCCTGAACCTGGACCACCAAGTGCAAGAATGCCAAGGTTAATTGCTTTGCGAGTAATCACCGCATTTTCAATAGTTTCTTTTTCCGGTGTACTCAAATCAATCGCCCTACCCAATTGCCAACCCTCGGAAGAAGAAATTCTTTTCTTTGCGAAGAAAAGAAAAAAAACATAAACGGACAAAAAAACAAAAGCGATTAACGAAACAATATATAGAAGTGGCTCGGATACAAAACCCAAAAACAAACTATTTAAAATGATGGCTGTAAGTAGCAAGAAGAAAAAGAATTTCACCAGAGAGGTCCTATTTTCATCATTGAAAAATCCAACCTGTTGACCTGCAAAAATTTCTTATGTAGTGCATATTGGCTATCCAGAGTTGTGACGCAGATAAACTTAGAAGCCACAGCTGACCAGGTTGGAATCGGTTTGGTGAAATCAAAAAATCCTTTTTTGGGTCGATGGCTGCGCGTTTTTACGCGCAACAACCGATTTGATTGCATCAGGTAATCATCCACCAATACATAAATCCGCTGCTCCTGAGAAACACCGCAATGTTCTGCAATGGCGGGGTTAAGCCCCATTTTATAGAGCACAGGTTTTGGTAAAAATTGAAAGCCTGGGAAATGCTCTTGCAGCTTTATTTCTGCCTCATTAGCATGGCATTGATGCGTTAAAACAGACCATGATTCTTGTCTTGATCCAGCTGGTGGCAGTTTACCAATGACCCGATACCCTTCACGAGTCAGTGAATAGATATAGGGCTGCAAAGCATTGTGACAATTAATCAATTCATCTTTAGACAATGCAGAAAGTAAAGCGTAAGTTCTGGACTGGTGCCTTCCAGCATCAGACCATAAAGCGATCTGTTGAACAGTGGCATAACGCATTCTATACAATGCCAGCAAAACATTGGTTTTTGCCCCGCTTAATGAGTGCGCCACTTTCATTATTTAATGGCACCTAAAATATCAGCCGCCCTACTTTCTAAAACTGCAATTAAATCCTTTTTGTTCTTTTTACCCAAATCGATATCAGCAAGTCCATTCTGCTCGGAAAGAACCTTTAGTAACTCAGCCAAAACCTGTGCAGTCTCCATTGAAATAGACAGCTTAGATTCCCGTGGTTTTTGAGTGTCCTCTTTTTTCACTGTTGGCTGCTTTGCGGCCTCAGTACCTTTTCCGCGCTGAATTTCACGCGCCGAAATTTCTCCGCTTTCCACCTGAGATTTTTCTTCATCAGTCAAAGTAAGTAATTTCAATATCCTGGAAACGCGAGATTCAGATTTTTTTATGAGTGCAGACAACTGTTTATTGTTGATTTGTTTGGCGTCTTTTAGACGCTGAAGTCCTTCAGCTTCTTCCAACGGCGATAGATCTGTACGTTGTAGATTTTCAATTAATTGAATCATTAAAACATCACCGTTTTCCTCTGCATCATCCGAAAAATGTTTGATACGAGCGGGAATCGTTGAATATTTAACTGGATCTTTGAGCATTAGTATTTCTTTAAATGCACGCCAGCGCGTTTCACCAGAAACGATAATATATCGGTTGGGATGTTCTGGGTCTGGGCGCACAACAATAGCTTGCAACAATCCATGCGCTTCTATTGAATCAGCCCTTTCCTGAACTGCATCGAACGATTTACGCGGCTGATTGCTATCAGGCGAGCATTGATCCACCATCAAAATGACAGATTCTTGATCCACCTGGCTTTCATGAACACGCTTAACAATCTCATCGGTGACCGAATCTGTCGATTCAACTGAATCAACAGATTGAGCGGAGTCAGCCACTGCATTAGATACCAAAAAGTCTTCGTCTAATGCTTTTCCAGAATCAGACGATGCGGTGTTGTCAGAATCCGAAAATGATTCAGGTTTATCTGAAACACCTTCACCAATTTTTTTGTCTTTTGCAAATCTGGCAAAATTACCCAATGGGTTTGAGTTCATGCAACTTCTCCGATTATTTCAAAAAATAGTTTTTCATAAGCTTTAGATACACCTTCATTTACGGCGAAGGCATAAACGGGTTGGCGCTCATTATGTGCGCGTTCAACTATCGTACTGGTGGGTATAATGGTTTCACAGATTTTATAAACATCCTGTAGGTGTTCACGCACATCATTGATATTAAGTGACGCAGCATTCGTAATGTTGTTTCCGAAAATGGGCACCCTGGAAAAAAATATTCCCGCTACGGACAAAGAGGTTTGCCCAAAAGCTTCACGTAAACCAGAGATTTCATCTATGGTTTTAAGAAAGTTGACTAACTCCATAGTGACAACACCGGAAGGCTCAACAGGTATCAAAATAGAATCTACAGCGTATAAAACAGATGAGGTTAAGCGGGAGCGGTCACCCGCTGTATCGATAATTACAAGGTCAAAGTTCTTCAATTCAACATCCTTTGTAAACAACAATCGCAATCTTTGCTCACCCATTGAAGTACGATAAATCCAGTCAGCAGCTGAAAGTAATGAGGGGGCTGCCTGGATTAATTGGTAACCGAAAGGTGTGTTTATGGATAGATCCGTAGGTAATAGCGGATCGTCCTGAAACATCGCAGATGCATTTTTACCATTGTTTTCGGTATTTGACAAATGCGTACAGGACCCCTGCTGATCTAAATCTATCAGCAACACCTTGAATTTATCTCCGTTAGGTTTTGTTTGACTGGCGGCAATTGTCGCCAGATTGATAGCGGTTGTAGATTTAGCAACCCCGCCCTTAGAATTGGTTACAGCGATTATTTGAGTCATAAGAAATCCTTAATCGTTAATGTTGAAAAGCTGGATATTACTTGAAGGTTTTATTTGGCAGTGAGGCTTATTAGGCTGACCCCAAACTTGTTTGAAATTAGACCATTCGCGCATTTTTTTAGATATCTGAGTTTTGGAATAATGACCGGAGTCAGCTTCAACAAAAACAATCTCACCGTGCTGGTTGGTATACATAGCATCGGGCAGAGATTCACCACAGAGCAACTGGTCCTGTTTGGTGAATTGTCCAGCTACTCTAAAATCCTCTGGCTTGTCGAGTTTGTAATAAAGCTTGCTGGTTACAAGCTCATGAAATTCCATTCTTCTTGATCCTATTGTTGGGATGTTGCCACCCCATGCTCTAGCAATTTCTTTTGTTGAAAATGTGTAAGTTTTGAAAACACGATCATTTTTAACGATCTTTTTAGATTGGATTAGCCCTGCTTCTTCTAGTCTATTTAAAGAACGATCAGCACCATTTTTCAAATGCGCGTAGTGATTGCTGGAAGCAATCTCAGTGTCAATAATTCCAAGCTTCGACAGATCCTTGAGCATGCTTCTGTCAGCAGCCGATAACCGAACTGGTTTAGAGCTACCAGTTAATTTTAACAGGTTGCGCGTTCTTGGGTTTCTGGTTTTGGACATTTACTTTCTCAAAATCTATGCTGACAATTATAAACTAAAGTGATGACTAGTCAATAGTTTGGTGTATACTATATAGAAATTGTGCGCGCGCAATTTTATATGCTTTTATCTTTTAAGGCTCATCACAATACAGCTTTGCTGTGTGTGAGCCGACTAGAAAACTTCGCGGCATACAGCTTTGCTGGTCGGTGGTTTTCCGGTAACGAGGGCAGAGCATGACGGCACAACGTGCGTTAACGGAGCGCAGCGTAGTTAACCGTCTATGCTCGGCGCGTAAATCATGGAAATGCGCAGCATTTTCATTATTTACGCCCGAGTTACCGCAATAATAAGCGCATACAGCTTATTATAAAAGTGTTTAATAATCTATACTTATTGCTTAATAAAGCAGTAAAGGTATAGAGAATTAATTACACTTTTAAACCCCGCGCCATTTTGAAAAAATGGCCTTCGCAGAAGGCGGGGTTTAGAGATCTTTAAAAAAAAATTGCGCGCGCGCAATTTAGGGTTTTGGAGTAGGTAGTGTTGTATGCTACCGCGCTCTGCTTGGTGGCCTGAGTCTTACAGCAAACAGAGTTTGTTGTAAGACTCAGGCTTAATATTTGGAAAATAGATAGGAAAGAAAATGACTAAGTTATGGATTTGTGAAAAGCCTTCGCAGGCTAAATTGGTAGCCGCCCGTATTGGTGGCGCAAAATCTAATAAAGGATTTATTGATACTCGTGATGGGAAAGTGACGTGGTGTGTAGGTCACTTGATTGGTTATAAAAAACCAGGCGATTTAGATGAAAAATGGAGGGCGTGGAATATTGAGTCTCTGCCAATTATACCTGATAGATTCGATCACGAATCGCTGAAGGGAAAAGAAGACCAATTGAAAATAGTTGGTCAGCTGCTTAAGGAAACAAACCATGTGGTTTTAGCAACGGATGGCGATAGGGAAGGTGAGCTACTAGGTCGCGAAGTTTTAGATTTCTACAACTGGAAAGGAAATCTTGAAAGAATGTGGAATACAAACCTCGATGATGAATCGATAGATACAGCGCTAAAAAAAATACAACCAGGAAAAAATACAGACGATTTATATCTGGCTGCTCAAGCCAGGGCTGAAGTTGATTATATTTCAGGAATGACTCTAACCAGGGCAGCAACTAAGTGTTTTGGAAATGGCAGTGAGATGTTATCAGTTGGAAGAGTTCAGACTGCGGTTCTGGGATTAATCGTAAGAAGAGATTTGGCTATTGAAAATTTCATTCCCACCGACTTTTATGAACTTAAAGGTTATCTGTCCAAATCAGGTGAACCTTATACGTTGAACTATGCACCTAGTGACGAGCATAGAATATTGAATGAGTCTATAGCAAGAGAATTGCGGGATAAATTAACTGGGTGTAACGCTCCGTTATCAGTCGAAAAAAAGCGAAAAAGAAGAGGCCCACCAAAACTATTTAATTTAAAAACTTTACAGCAAACAGCGAATAAAGCTTTTAAGTGGTCAGCGTCAAAAGCTAAAGAAGTTACACAGTCTTTATACGATGCCCAGTTGGTCAGCTACCCAAGAACAGATTCTGAGTATCTGCCCAATGAGCAAGAAAAAGATGCTCCAAAAATACTGAGTAATCTAGGCAAAATTCCAGAGTTATCACAAGCAGTAGATTCACTTGGCGAAAACTTAGTTTACAGAGACACTATTTTCAATACATCAAAAACAACAGCACATCATGCAATTGTGCCAACAAAAAAGGCAGCTGATTTCAGTAAATTGAACAGCGATGAAAAAGCTTTGTATGAAATTATTGCCGCTCGTTATGTAGCTGCATTTTTACCAGATTATGAATATGACTCTACAGTGATTAAGTTGAGAGTAGGGGAATATGAATTTAAAGGATCTGGATCTGTATCAGCAATTGAAGGCTGGAAAATTATCTATCCAGGCGAAGGCAAAGCAGAAACGGAAAATCAAAAATTCCCGGATCTTGAAAACGGGGAAAGTGCCAAGCTAGATAAAATTGACGTTTTAACAAAAACCACTAAACCACCGGCAAGATATACTCCGGCTTCGATTCTTGAAGATATGGAAGATATTTCAAAATACACCGAAGATAAATCGATTCTACAGCAAATAAAAATCAGGATAAAAGAGGGTGCTAATGCTGGTATTGGATCACCTTCAACACGAGACACTTACACAGATATTTTAATGAATAGAAATTTTATTGAAATCAAGGCCAATAAAATTTATTCAACTGAACCTGGTAGAAAGTTAGTTGAAGTGCTCCCAGATCAAATATCTGACCCGATAGAAACAGTGGTCATGGAAGGGATGCTTGATCAAATAGCAGATAAGTTTTTAAGCAAAGATGAGTTCATCAGATTTGCCATTCAACAAACAAAAGAAAATCTAAACTCAATAATCGAGAGCAAAGGAAAATTCGTAAAAAATGAAATTGCTTTTCCTTGTCCAGATTGCGGTAAAGCAATGATAAGAAGAAAAGGAAAGCATGGTTTTTTCTGGTCGTGTTCGGGTTATCCTGACTGCAAAACATCAATGAATGACAGTAGAGGAAAACCGATACCGAAAGCAAAAGTTTTAACATCAAAAAAATGCACTTGTGGTAAACCTTTAGCGAAAAGGGAAGGGAAGAGCAAAGGGAAAAAATATCTTTTCTGGGGATGTACTGGTTATCCAGACTGTAAGAACACTTACAAAGATAAGAATGGAGAACCTGATATATAATTTACAAATCATAAGAGAAAAAGCCACAGCTATGTGGCTTTTTTTATGCCTGGAATAAAAAGAAAGACGTTCACAGAGCGCTCTAATTTACATCAGATACTCATGAATTTAAAAATAAGACAGACTAAGAGGATAAAAAAATAAGGGCTTAGACGAAGCCGCGCTGAAGTCGGTAAAATCAATGTTAAACAGGAAAATTATTTCTTCATTGCTAAACTTTTTTGATTGTGAATAAACCAATATTTATGGTTTGAGCATAGATGGTCAGATTTAGAAAGTTTTCCCGTAGGGAATAATCAAACTATCTATGCACACAGGACGTGTGCTAAAGGCCAGCTCTGCTGGGGCGTAGGCAGGATGCCGAAGGGTAGGGGCGATCAGTGTCAATATTTTCAGTTTATATAATTAAAAGGAAGATCAAGGTAGAGCTTTTTCCCGAAGGGAATAATCAAACTATTTGAGCACACAGGACGTGTGCTAAGGCCAGCTTTGCTGGGGCGTAGGCAGGATGCCGAAGGGCAGGAGAAACCGTCATAAGGATTAAAAGTCGAGTTATCCACAAGGGTTAACCACGATTAAAAAAAGATTAAATATAAAGATTAAAAAAAGAAAAGAATAAGGAATTATAAAATTAAAAAAAGTGTCATGAATTCAATAGCTTACACATATAAAAATCATTTAAGTGCGGGTCAGACCTATAACATATTCAATTAAAGCGGGTCAGACCTATAACTTGCGCGGGTCAGACCTATAACCTTTGTGGGTAACGCGGGTCAGACCTATAGCATGTGCGGTACAGACCTATAACTTATTGATTTGTAAGTAGGGAGATAATCAATAAAAGCGGGTCAGACCTATAACTTGCGCGAGTTAAACCTACAACCTGAAATTATCCGCGACACAAACCTTTAACATAATGCGGGGTGAACCTACAACATGCGCGAGTCAAACCTTTAACCTTCCGCGAGTCAAACCTTTAACTTCAATTCAGTTATCCACAAGACTGGGTAAACCTTTATTAACCGCATGGTTTTTAATTTCTGTCATCCGCTTATTAGCGGCTTTTTGTTCCTGTATAAAGTCACTTGTGGGATAGAGGGTATACTTTACATCTACAATAGCTCTGCCTTTTTTTCGCTCATCATAATCATATTTATTCAAGACGGATTGGGCTACCAACTCATCCAAAGCGTCTACCACTTTAGATTTATTATCTCTTGCTCTTGCCTGCTGTAATAACCCGCTGCACTGAAGATCTGTTAGCATGAAATGGTAGTCGTTTAACATACTAGCCTGTTTGTATCGGTTAATTAGACGTTTGTAAATCCATCTAGTCAGCTGACCATTGCAACCCATAAAACGCTCATAATTGAACTGTCTGAATTCCAGGCTATTTATACTATGACTGATAAAGAGCGGTAAGCGAGCGACATGATGAGCGTTAGAATCTGCTTGATAATCATCCCGTCCCACTGTTACCAGATCTTGAAGAATTGATCCTTTCCAAACTTCTTTTCCATCTTTATAAAAGGTCAGAATGCAGGAGCTCATAACTTCAATAGTGTGCTTAATCTCTGTAATGCTACGGCTACGGCCACGAGCGGAAAGCTCTTTCTGAATCATGCTAAGCGTAAATTTCACCCAGCTTTCTATATTGTCTGGGTCATGTATTCCATAGTTTTGATCAGCAAATATTTTCTTCAATGCTTCTTCAACAAGTTCTTCTGAAACACCTGGGAAAAAAGCTTTATAACCACCTTCAGATTGCTCAATAAGAGCAGGTTGAATTTTTATAGCGCATGGTATGCCTTGCGTGGAATAATCCCATTTGAAGGGATCGGCGTGGCCTGTGTCAGTCCTAAGCTTTTCAACCTGGTGCCGAGTAAAAAAATATTTTGGGATGCTCTCCCAAATATCGACAGTGTTAGATATTTGGCTTTGATCATTAGTTACGAATTGACTAAATAAGTCATATTGAATGCTTTTCACAGGTACTGCAGGAGGGTTTTTAGTCGTTTTCCGTTTAGACATTATTTAGTATTCCAAATTAATAGTGATATCGACACTGAGCGATAAAAAGAGCGCTATCAGTTACTTTATAAACCAGTCGGTGCTCTTGATCGATACGGCGCGACCAGTAATTAGAGCAATTATGTTTTAACCGCTCTGGGGCGCCAATACCATAGAATGGCTGACGTTTAATTTCATTTATAAGTATGTTAATACGCTTAAGAACCTTCATATCAGTGTGTTGCCAATAGACGTAGTCTTCAAACGCTTCATCAGTCCAGGATAAATTCATTCTTCAATGAGACCGTTAATAATTGTTCTGCCTGCCTCAATATCCAAAATAGCATTATTCAATCGCGAGGCATTTTTAGGACTCGCCATTAAATAAGCGGTTTCTTCATAAGCGTGAAAATCATCAAGACTGATGAGCACAGCGGGGCTACCATTTCGCCTAGTTATTAAAACTGGTTTATGGTCATCATTAACCTCATCAAGCGCACTTGATAAGTTTGTACGAAAATGAGAATAACTCATAGTTTTCATAATGCGATCTTTACATTAAATACGTTAGGTACCTTTAATTGTACTTGTACAATTAAAGGTACACAAGAATATAATGATGATATATTAATATTGTTTGTGGTTTCATGCAGTCAATCACTGCGCCAGGGAAGGGCTATAGGGAAGAAATAAGGGCATTTCCACCTAAGTTTGCATAATTTAAAAATAGTGTACGTTGGTTATATCAAGAAAATTAATTGAGATAACTATGAGCGTGCGAAACTTGTTACTGTTACTAAAATATATATTGATAATGGCTATGTTGCTATTCGTCGGCATATGCCTGCCGTTACTGGTTGTATATCTCTGGCTGTTAGCTTTTCATAGAGAATGCTACCAGTTCCAAATCCTGCAGCTGGCCGATCCTGACGGTGCCGCCGGTAAACTGGTAGCAATACTAAACCAGGTAATCAGCTGAAGGATGTTCAATTGCTACCAATTCATAACCATGAGATAAGCTGTTGTAGATCGACTTTGTAATAGATCAACACAATGAACAGTAATACGAGTTCAGACCACTCCAACTCAAATTCATCAATTTTATTTTCCCGCGTGCGTCTATATTTCATAATTCATACCAACCAATTCATTGTCATAGATCTTGCCTTATAAACAGTCTCATCGATAGGCAAAGCACGAGACTAAAGTGAGAATAGCCTTTTTTATAACGCAATCTGACCCGAAACTCGTTTCGGGTGAAACTGATACCTCGACAGTACCGCTATTCCATTAAAGTCAGAATACGGAACTAGTTCCGCTTCATTATTTACAGATTGATTAACTGGAAGCGACAAAACAAGGGACAAAGAGCGTTCAAATGCTATAAGTTATTCATGAAAATTACCTATATACTTTTAGCCGTGGCGGTTTCCTCAGCAGCCTGTTCGACAGCGGTTGCTGGGGAGCTGGTATGCCCATGCAAAGTAGTAAAAGTCGTAGACGGCGACACTATTTATGTCATTGATACAAACAAAACCAGGGAAAAAATAAGACTCGCAGGTATCGATGCACCAGAAAAAAAACAGGCATACGGTCAAAAATCCAAACAATACTTATCATCGATGGCCGCAAGCAAAAAAGTCGATATTGAATACAGGAAAAAAGATAGATATGGCAGGATCATAGGCAAGGTACTGATCGACCAAATAGATGTGAATCTAAAGATGATAAAAGCAGGGCTTGCATGGCATTACAAACAATACGAGAAAGAGCAGAGTTCAGCTGACCGTAAGGCCTACTCAGTGGCTGAAAGCAGCGCAAGGCAGGAAAGGGTAGGGCTATGGAAGGATGAGACTCCTGTAGCGCCCTGGTTTTTCCGACAAAAGAACAAACAATAACCCTACTCCAAAGAAAGGGTCTAACGAAGCAATAAACGGATCAAATCAGGGGAGAAAATACATAGCGAACTGAAAGCTATCACAATGAACAGAAGTTCAAACCACGCAAGTTCGAACTCAGTACTATTCTTTTTTGACGTATATCTAAATCTCATTTTTCATACCATTAAATTTTTACGCAATAACCATGCGGCCAGCATTTGAATCATTGGCGGAGTATGGAGGAAAAAATTTAAAAATTGTCCAAAAAATAATAACAAACAGCAACATTGCTCTATATATGCTGCATTTTTATCGATGAGATACAGAATGAGCGAACCAAAGGGAAAAATAGGGCTATAGAATAGCCCTACTCAAAGAGGAAATTAAAAGAATTAGAAAAGCGCCATTTGTTGATCGGGCGCTTGCCAGAAAAAGGAAATTAAATCTTCTGCGGCTTTCACTGGGCCGCCCTGGGCAATAACAGACTCACTAGGTTCAAAGTGGGACTGATAGCCAGTTTCACCCATAAATTCAGAGCGGAATTCAAAATGGTCATGCGGTGCTGTACTACCGCCGAATTGACGTTCTATGTAAGTCACTTCAACGTTATTTATTGTGAATGTTGTTTCTGTTCCCATTGCTCAATACCTCGTTTTCAGTTTAAGAAGCGCGGCCCGTTGCAGGCCGCGAATCTGAGGAGATTTATTTACCGCTGTTTTCTTTTACTTCGCTGATGCGGAAAGTGCCGTGAACCGTCATGATGTTGATAGATCCATCAGAGTTTTTGAAGCCAACACCCACATCGTAGAATTTTGCTTTATCCCGACCCTCTATATTCATGATTTGAGAGACGTTGAAATCTGGGCGTTTTTTTGCGTTGTTTGAAGAAGCCATTTTCTTTTACCTGTTTTAGTTAATAACGCACCTGTGAAAAACATTTAGGTAGTGAGTCTGTCCAGGGAATAAAAAAAGACTGGCGCGGGCCAGCGAAGCCACACGGGTCTTTTTGCCTGTACATACTCACGATCAATGTAAGGTCGTTAACTATTAACTTGCAGGTATAAAGCGGCGAACCTGACGTAAAACCAGATTGCTTATCGAATTTTTAAAAAAGGGAAGGGGTGCAATTATAGGAATGAGCTGGCTAAATGATGGCGCTCTCAATGACCAGTAAACACAACAAGCTAATATCAGCGTGGTAGCAATTACAGCAATAAACCAGGTTTGCGGTCGCAAGAGTTGCTATCAGTAAATGAACCAGGTGCGCGGATCCGGAAACAGAAATGCTACCAATTTAAAATAAAGGGTTTCAGAACGAATCAAAGACCAGGGGAACGGGGCTTCTTTTTCTTACTACAGGGTCTGGGTTTTAAATCAAGTGAGGGATTACCGCCATCACCGGCGCTGCCATCATCGTCATCTAGACGCTCTTCTCGCCATTTTTCTAATCGTTCAGTAATCATGCCTTTGATCCTAGAATTTTTGATTTCTTTAGTCACCATTTTATATAACTTCCTATTTGTACACTCACTACCAGTTTAAATGAACACTGCCTTTGCTTCGATCAAAACGCAATTCATAGGCTTCAGCTAAACCGACACCTGCCAATGTTTCTATACACTCATCTAAAGATCCAAACCAGGCTATTTTACCATCTTTGTTTACTCGGCCACGTTGCCAAACGTCACCGCTATCATCGGCCACACGATTCAAAATCTCTATATCGATACAGTATTCATCGTAGCGAACACAACGGGGTGTAAAATGCCGAACACGGCCAGCCTCATATTCAGCCGATAATTCAGATAACTCAATCGAGTTGCGGAAAATATTTCCTGCTTCTTCAGTCATCATCTTTCCCTATCGCCCTGTGTAAATCACAAGTGAAAATTTCATTGGTCGTATTCTGGTCGCTATCTTCATGCTCACAGTAGCCCACGGCCACACCGCGTTGAACATAGTCAAAATCCCAGCATGAGCAGTTTTTACAGGTTGGTGCGTCTGGCTTAGGCGGTTCTAAAAACGGTCTTAGAGCGGCGCTCAAATTCAGCTTATCATCATTATGCTGAGCAACTAAACGCTTAAGTTTTAAAATCTGTGCATTTGCTGCTTTGAGTTCTTTTTCAATAATTGAATAATTCAACACCATGTCTTCAATGGCTCTGGCATCAGCAGAATAGAGTACAGGGTGATTCTCTTTATATTCATCCAGGGCAGGTCTGATGATATCGACTCTGCGGATATTGATAATATTAGCCATTTTCCAATCTCCTTAAAATTTAACCTGGGCCATATGGGTGTCTGTTTCGCCGGTGAAAATATGCGTATAGACCTCAGTCTCACTAAGATTTTTATGCCCAAGATATCGCTGTATGTCAGTTAATAGAATGCGATTAATTAAGCAATTCACAGCAAAGCTGTGGCGGAACAAGTGAGGGTGAAGCTTGACAGGGAATTCAAGCCCTTTATCAGACTTTAAACGCGCTTCTAAGCGCTCAAGCTGTTTGTTGTACGTGTTCCTTACCTTGGGGAATATCGGATCGTTAGCACCCAATCCTTTCGATACACAATATGAAATGAGTTCACTTTTATAGCCGTGGTCATAACTCGGGACCAGGCGGGCGGCTGGTATTTTCATTTTTGCTTTATCAGCCTGTGGTTTTTTGAGTGTTTTGATAGATACATAACTGATTTCAGGATCATCAAACAAAAAACTTTTCTTTGTCAGTTCCAACGCTTCGGTAATACGTGGCCCGAACCGCCAAAGGGTATTGATGAAAAAGTGAAGATCCGGATCGTTCACATTATGCAAAATTGCGTGAACCTCTGGGAGCAGCAAATACGGCTTTATCCCAGGGATGTGGCCGAGAATCATCTTCCGGCGTTTAATCAAATGCGCCCAGTCGATAGATTGCTGTTGAACTGGTATATAACTTTCAATAGAGAGCGGTTTATTCATCATGAGAACTCCTTGTCTAATATTTTTAATTCTTCAGGCGAGAGCGCACCAGTCACGATCAACGCATATTTTTTTGCCCAGGACTGATCGAGGATTAAACGATCCATCAGTTTGCCAACCTGCGTAATCAGTTTTGAATGAGTGGGGTTGTTGATGATATTTTCTTCTAGCCATGCAGGAAGATAATGACCGACTTCGGCAGAATCAAAAGACAGCACAGACGTTCCAGGCATAAAAAATCGAGGTCGGTTTGAAGTGAATAGCTCTTGAAATGCAGGCAATAAAAAAAGCGACTCTTCATCCTTCTGGCTATCCATCCAGCAACTAACAGCATGATTAAACAGCGGAGATTTACAGCAATAAACTAGACTCATGACTGATCACTCTCCAAGCTGAATTTAACGGCATCACGGCCTGTAGAGATCGCAATCAACGTTTTGGTTAGTCTTTTTTCGAGCGCTACGCGAATCTTTTCAATGTTTTCGGCGCTAATGTCGTCGCCATGCTTAGACAGCGCCGCCAGATCGTCGAGCGCGGCCAGCACAGCAATGGTTTTGTTTTCTAATCGTTCCTTGAGGGTATTCATGATTAGAACCCGTAAGGGCGATCATTCCATTTCAATAAGATCGCCTGATCATCGGCAACAGAAAGATTAAGCTCACCGGCCAGAATAGCATCTGCAATAAAGTGGCCCACGTCCGAAGAAATCCGGCTGCCGTGCAGCATAAAAAAATACCAGGCAAAAGGATGGCCGATTTTGTTATCAAACTTAGTCAGTTTGTCCATAACAGAATAGGGCGTATCGTTACGGGTGATTTTTATCTCTGCTAATTTTTTAGAAGTACACCATCCTGGAATAGCGCTCAATGATCGCGCTTGATCGTCACGCTTCCATTCCTTATTGTCGTTAAACTTTAAATACCAGTGTTTAAAAAATACCGCACCGGATTGACCAGCACTAGAATTATTCCAGTCATCAAACAGGCGCTTAATGGCTATTTCCTGGTCAAGATAATCTGGATACAGATCCAGTATTGAATATTCACCGCTGCCATCATCAACGCGAGTCTGTCGAGTCATATGCTCACCTTGAACGACGTTCAAAGACATGGTTTTCACATCGTGTTCTAACGCTTCTGTGTGGCACTTGATAGCCGTTTGTAAAAATTTAGCGGTGTTAGTCATCCGGGCGCGTGTATATTTCGCGCTGTTAGGTATAGGGAAGGGTTCAAACGAATAATCATCATGACTGGCCCAGTCTTGAAGACTGCGCAAATCATCGATATAAAACGGAAAACTGTTCTGACAGAACGTTGACCGAATCTCTTCATATAAAATCACTTCGATATCGAGCTGAATAAAATCGGCGGCCAGATCGCCGGTTTTAACGGCAATAAAAAGTGTCTGGCCGTGATATCGAGTAGTAAGATATTGATGAGCCTGAGCGATATCAACAGTCGCTCTCAGGTCGCCGTGACAGGCCACAAGTTGTTGTTCCAGCCAGTTGCGCCAGCTGGGTGCGACCTCGTTGTGATCGTCATCCAGGAGGCGGCCATCGATGAGATGGAAAGCACCACCCAATCCCATCAGATGAAATTCATATTCTGGAAAATGCTGCTGTAGTGCCTTCAGCAAAGGCTTATGATTTTTACTGAAAGGTGTCTGGACGACGCTGTTCTGAACGTCCGTTTCATTAATTAAAGTAGTCACAGAAGACATTAAAAGTCCCTCTCTAAAGGTTTAAGAATGATCTACATTTAATTCAGGGTGAATGCGCTGAACAATCAGGCACAGACCCAAATTATAGGCATCCAGGCTTATAAGCCCTGCATCCTTGGCGAATTGAAGAATGGATACGGCGCCGATCCTGAGGTGTTTGGGGTCTAGCAGGTCGTCAGGGTTTTCGGGGTCGGTATGCTCGTCCATCCAGTTCTGTATCCAGGTATTAACTTGTTCTTGATCCATGATATGCTCCTAAAATGTGTGGTCGCTGGTACACCCCTTTGACCGCTAAAAACGGGTTAAAATACACAAAAGCTATAGTGAAAGTATAATCACATGTGTTTACTTGTCAACACTTAAAAGGAATTTATTGGAAAATAATGGGATTCTGGCGGGGTTACAGGGAATTACACAAAAGCTGGGTTTTGTGTAATTATTCAATTATTTCATCGGCAACCACAAGATTAAATCAAGAGGTAAAAATGGGAACATTAGGAAACCAACCAGAAAGGAATGGGTATTGTATTAGCAATCAAACACTGGATTCTTTTCTACAAGATGCGGCTGAGCTGGCTGGAAAAAACAAAATCAGTATTGAGGCTGTTATTAACGGGGTTTGAAGTCCAATGGAACGAAAACGTACGCTAAGACCATTCATCCAGATCCGATGGTTGCTTTAAAGGTCTGAGCTGACCATTCAGCACCTGTTCGGTCAAGGTGAACGAGTAGTGGCCCAGCATGTTCACATGTT
>JBNKKI010000180.1:0-81534 GCA_050291745.1 Gammaproteobacteria bacterium
CGCCCGAAGGGAAGCCCCCAAATCCCCCAATCCGGCGTTGCAGTTCTTGACAAGGGAAGCGCCATTGCCTGCGAACTGCGCCTTGTCTTGGGAAATTTGGGGGCTTCTATAATCTACATACAGTTTAGGACAGTACACTAGGATGATGTAATCCTAAGCAGAGATTTAATCCTGGAAAAATCAGTTGAGCGTGAAAAAGATGCTTAACAGATTGATTTTATCAGCTGCATTAAGGTGTTATGTAGACTTTCATGATTCAACTGATTTTTCCAGATTAATTCATACCTGACGTAAAAAATCCTCAAATTCAACCAGCGTAACGGGCTTACTGAATAAAAAACCCTGATAACTGGTACAGCCATGTTGTTCCAGGAATTCTCTCTGTGCTTCAGTTTCCACACCCTCAGCGATGACTGATAATTTCAAACTTTTTGCCATCGTAATAATAGTCTGTGCAACCACAGCATCATTGTGATTATCTGGTAAATTTTCAATAAAGGACCTGTCAATCTTAAGTTGCTCCAGTGGTAAACGGGTCAGATAGGAAAGAGAAGAATATCCGGTACCGAAATCATCCAGAGAAAATTCGACTCCTAACACCTTAAGTGCAAGCATCTTTTTAATCGAATCCTCCATATCATTGATTAACAGACTCTCCGTGAGTTCAATTTTCAGATGATTTGCTGGCGCCTCGGTTTGTTTCAGAATCTGACGCACCTGATTAACGAAATCGAGTTGACAAAACTGATACTGGCTAACATTGACAGCTAATTTTAAATTGCTGGTGTGGGGATGATTTGACCAGATTTTGAGCTGTTTACAGGCGGATTCCATCACCCATTGTCCAATCGGCAGTATCATTCCTGATTCCTCAGCCAATGGTATAAATTTATCTGGTGACACCAGACCACGCTCCGGGTGGTTCCAGCGAATTAATACCTCTGCCCCCATAATGCCACCCTCATTATCAACCTGAGGCTGATAATGAAGCACAAATTGATGATCCTCGATACCGCGCCTTAATGCTATCTCCAGCGTAGCTCGTTCAGCCAGAGATGCCTGAATTTCAGGATCAAAGTAGCGTAATGTATTACGCCCATCATTCTTAGCCTGATACATTGCTATATCGGCCTGTTTCAGTAACTCCTGCACACTATTTTGAGCACCAGTAAACAAGGTAACCCCTATGCTCGGGGTGATATGGTGCTTTTGTCCGCCAATGTTATACGGCCTGCCAACTACCCTGAGAACTTTCTCGCCAATACGCTTTATTTTTTCAGCAACCTCCTGAGGCTTTTTACTCAAATCTTTCAGCATAATCATAAATTCATCCCCACCAAAACGTGCAAGCATATCCTCTTTACTCACACAGGTGACGAGACGATCAGCGACCTCGTTCAATAATTGATCTCCTGCATCATGACCACGGGTATCGTTAAGCACCTTGAAGTTATCCAGGTCAATATACAGCAGGGCACCCTGACTTTGACTACGTTCAGCACATACTAATGCCTGCTCAAGCCGGTTCAGAAGCAACTGCCGGTTAGGCAACTGGGTTAAAAAATCATGATAGGCAAGATACTCAATTTCCGCTGCTGCAGCCTTACGCTCGGTAATATCGGTTATAGTAGCCACATAGTGAGTAACCTCACCTGAATCCTTCTTTACCCCTGTAATATTTAACCAGCCCGGAAAGATTTCGCCGCTTTTACGACGGCTCCAGATTTCTCCCTGCCAGGCATCATTTTGTTGAATTTGATCCCATATACTCAGATAGAAATCGTCATCATGTCTATCAGATTTAAACAAATTCGGGGAAGCCCCCACCACTTCCTCCGACGAATAACCGGTAATCGAGGTGAAGGCAGCATTGACACGTAGAATCTGATTCCGTGCATCGGTTATAACTATACCTTCCTGTGCATCAAAAGCCGTGGCCGCAATTCTAATCTGCTCTTCTGCCAGGTTATGCTCAATGCGTCTACGCAAGGTTATAATACCGAAGGCCAGATCATCAGCGAGTTCATTCAACATGCGTTTTTCCTCATCTGGAAAGGCATTCTTTTCGGCAGAGTAAATACCAAGAACACCAAACACTTCATTAGCATCATCTTTCAGGGGTAATGCTATACAGGATTGAAATCCATGTAACATTGCAATATCTCGCCAGAGTACAGCCGATGGGTCAGTGCTAAAGTCATCAATGAATGAAATTTCGCCATTACGTATAGCTCGCCCAATTGCACCCTGTCCATATTCCGTATCCGCCCAGGTTATCTGAGTCTGCAGGAGACGTTCATCCTTTGAGCCAGCCCAGGCAACAGGACGAATGGTTTTACCTGAATCATTCTCTGGATACCCTGCCCAGACAAGACGGTAGCCAGCCTCTTCACAGATAATACGGCAGATTTCATCCAGCAATTCCTGCTCATCTACTGCTCGCACCATAACCTGATTACAATTACTGATAGCATGTAACTCCCTGTTCAAGTGCTTGAGAGCTGCTTCATCCATTTTACGCCTGGTGATATCACGACCAATCCCTAATACGGCAACAATATTTCCCTGTATATCCCGCTCGGCGACAAAACGTATAAGATGAATGCACTTACTTCCATCCGAATGAATTATCTCCATTTCAATTTCAGCAGGTTTTCCATTCCTTAAAACCTGACGAACTTTATCTTCAATCTTAAAGAATTTATTCTTTTCCTCATCATGGACTAACTCAACTGGAGTCTTGCCGAGTATTGATTCAGCTTTCAGTCCCAGAGTCTCTTCCAGTGAGGGATTACAATAGATAGTACGACACTGAGTGTCATAACGAATGATATTATCCGGAGAGGTTTCAGCCAGGCTACGATACTCTCCCTCACTCCTGACAAGCGCTGACTGTGCTTTTTCACGTTCTTTAATTTGCTTTTTCAAAAGAGTATTGGCTTCAGCCAATGCTGAAGTGCGTTCTAATATACGCTTTTCAAGATCACACTTCGATTCCTTCAGTTTTAAGGTTAATTCTCTCAAGTGCAGATGCGTTGATACTCTAGCTAATACCTCTTCCTGCTGAAGTGGCTTGGTAATGTAATCCACTCCACCTGCTTTAAAACCCTTAATCTTATGTTCTGTTTGCGTCATCGCCGTCATAAAAATCACCGGGATATCTCGAGTCTTTATATCAACTTTCAATAAACGGCAGACGTCATAGCCATCCATTCCCGGTAACATGACATCCAGTAGAATCAGATCAGGGAGAGTGTTCTGAGCAATCTTAAGCCCTGTTTCACCGCTACCGGCCACCTTGATTTGAAAACCGGATCGAACAAGATGCTCAGAGACCACAGCCAGGTTGGCTGGTACATCATCAACAACCAGAATACTGTACTTTTCTGGATCAATAATATTCATAACAGATCAACTCATAAAATTCGTTTTATAACAGCTTCAATATGATCCCTATCAAATCCATTCGCCAGCTTTAGTAGCTTCCTGGCAAAAGGGATAAAGGACTCATTCTTCTTTCCCAAACGCTTAGCCTGATCCTGAATAGCGAAAATCAAACCTTCTTTCGTTAACTTAAACAATAAATGCATATCTTTGTCTGAATGGGTTCGCAAAGCTTTGTCAGGCTCAGCATCTGTACTGGCATAACCCCATTTCAATCCAAATTGTTTTCCAGCAAATCCAACAGCTGTATAAGTTTGATCAGCCTGGCTAGAAACACTTTACAACCTGCCTTAAAACTTTTCCCCTATCGGTAATCGATACAGCGGCTGAGATTGCGATAATTAACAGACTCTTCAACCTGAGTTGTTAATCTATTTCCTGGACAGCTTCAATACCGAATTTTATCGGCATCAATAAACCAGTTACAACGGCATCTGGCTGCCATTGTTAAGCCTTATTCCTTACCTGCTGTCCATTTTCTAGAATATTTTTCTCAAAACCCAAAGGTTTCAGCGCCCCTTCCAGCAGCAGACAGTGATAGAGTTTATCATCAACGACTATTACTTTACGTCTCTTTCCTGCATAGCCTACAATGTTTTTTGTTCCTGACAAAGCTCTCCTCAAGCTCGGCCCCGCTCACTGCCAAAATCATATCAAACTATAAGCTACTGCTCTGCTCCAAATAGCTCTTAACTTTTAACCTGCCCGTTCATTTTACATATCCAGTCACAGTCTATGTCATACCTGCAAAAGCAGATGCGGAATTCAATCCCTTTATCCGTACCTGATACAGAGAGTAATTTGAGGTGCGGATTGATAGATAGATAAACTTTTGGCGCGCCAGCAAGCTCCATAACGCAGTAAAAAGTATCTCAGTGAGTTTGACTAAAGTCTCTATCATTTCATGTATGATTTAATGAAAGCACTAATCTGCTGTATATCAAATCTTCTGGCCAGTTTCTCTAATTGCTGTGCAAACGGGATATAAGTCTCACCCTCTGCTTCCAGGCGCATAGCATACTCCTGTAATTCATAGATTTGTCCTTCTTCAGCTAACTTGTACAACTCACTCAATTGTTCATTGGGTGGTGCAACCATAGGTGCTTCACTTTCACTATCTACCTCGGCATATACCCATGTTAATCCCAGCTGTGCGGCCAGACAGTCAAATAGAATCTGCGCCTTGATCGGCTTGGGTAGAAATTCATCAAACCCGGCTTTAAAACTTTTGCCCCGGTCTGATTTGGACACACTGGCCGAGATTGCAACAATCGGCATGTTTTTTAACTCAGACATCTGACGCATCTCCCGCACTGCATCAAATCCTGATTTCACTGGCATCACCAGATCCATCACAATGACATCTGGTTGCCACAGCAGAGCTCTGTCAATCGCCTGCTGACCATCTTCAGCCTCGTTCAGGACAAAACCCAATGGCTGCAATAAATCGACCAGTAATTGTCTGTTATAGATTTTATCATCAACCACCAGCACCTTGCGTCGATCCCCTGTATATCCAACAATAGAACGTGATAATGATGGTTCATCTCCGGCACCTTTCTCCGACACGGGCAGGGTCAGATCGAACCAGAATGCGCTCCCTCGACCCAGCTCACTCTCAACCTGTAACTCTCCTCCCATCTGCTGCACAATCTTATGACTGATTGCCAGACCCAGTCCGGTTCCTTCTGACTGTCTATGAATTTCTCCAGCTTGCTTAAAGGGCTGGAAGATTCGCTCTAACTGGTCTGCAGCAATACCTATACCGCTATCTTCCACCCGAAAACGCAAGCAAACTTCTTCCTCTTCTCCCTGTTGAATCTGTTCCAGCGCTGTAACCGTCAGCGATAAGCTGCCTTCATCATTGAACTTAACTGCATTACCCAGCAGGTTGAGCAAGACCTGGCGCAGGCGTGTCTCATCCGCAACAACCACATCAGGTAAAGGAGAAAGGTTTTCGTAGGTTAGTGAGAGGTTTTTTTGCTCCGCCCTGGCCTGAATAATCCCTATAATCTGCTGTAAAAAGTTAGACAGTTTAAAGGGGGCAGGATGGATTTCAAGCTTACCAGCTTCTACCCTGGCGAGGTCGAGTATATCGTTGATCAGGGTCAACAGGTGGTCACTACTGTGCTGGATGATTTCCAGGCCAGTTTGCGCTGAATTACCGATCTCGCGGTTACATTGTAATATGTCTGTATAGCCCAGGATGGCATTGAGAGGGGTGCGCAACTCATGGCTCATATTGGCCAGGAATACGCTCTTGGCCTTGTTCGCTGCTTCTGCCTTATGCCGGGCATCCTGTAACTGCTGGTTCGACTCAGTTAATTCACTTGTACGTAGTGTCACTTCTCGCTTAAGTTGTACAGTCCTCCGATGAAGATTTCGCACACGATAGCTGTACCCAGCAATTGCCAGGGCAACAATAAATACCCCGGCCACAACCCTGAACCACCAGGTTTCCCACCACGGTGGCAAAATGGTGATCCCGAGGGTAACCCCCTGCTCGTTCCACACGCCGTCATTATTAGAAGCTTTCACCCGAAAAATATACTCACCGGGGTCAAGGTTGGTGTAGGTAGCCAATCGATTGATGCTGTTGGTCTGTACCCAGTCCTGATCAAAACCATCCAGCATATAGAGGTATTGATTCTTTTGCGGAGCACGATAGTTGAGGGCGGCAAATTTAATAGTGAAAACGCTGTAATCATGAGGCAAGACGAGGTGATCGGTTACGTTGATATGTTTTTGCAACGGTGAATCGCCACCAATTTCTACCGCCTGATTGAGGAGATGAAAATCGGTCAGCATCACCCTGGGGACATACCTGCTATCAACCAGATTTTCGGGGTAAAAGGTATTGAATCCATTGGTGCCGCCGAGAAATATCTCGCCACTTTCGCGCTTGTACGCCGCCTGGCTGAATTGGTTGCCTTGCAGTCCGTCCCGGATATCGTAGTTGCGAAAAGTTTCTTCCTGTGGGTCGAATCTGGAGATACCAAGATAAGTGGAAATCCACAAATACCCCTGGTTGTCTTCGATAACAGCAATGATATGGTTGTTGGGTAAACCGTTTTTGCTGTCGTAATTGGTAAAGGTCTGGGTTGTTTCATCAAATTTATTCAACCCATTGTGCGTGCCAACCCAGATTACCCCCCGGCTGTCTTCATAGATGTCATCAATATTCAGATCACTTAGATGATTTTCTTCGATGCTGAAGTTAGTGAAACGATTCGTTTGCAGGTCCAGACGGCTTAATCCCCCCTGAGCTGCAACCCAAATAGCGCCATCGGAGGCTTGCAGAAAATCATAAGCCCAGTTGCTGGCCAGGCTGTCTGGATCATTTTCGTCATGGCTAAAGTGAGTGAAGGTCTCGCTGTCCGGATCGAAGCGACTAATGCCTAGACTGTAACTGGCCACCCACAACTTACCCGCCGCATCCCGGATTAAGCCTTGAATATTATTGTTCAGTAGACTGTTGGGGTTTGCGGGGTCGTGCCGATAGTGGAGAAAGGTTTCGGAAGCAGGATCAAACCGCTCAATGCCGCCGTTAGTGGCCAGCCAGAGTGTACCGTTGCGGCCGGGCACAATCCGGTTGACATCATTCTGCACCAGGCTGGCGGGGTTACCAGGAGCGTTCTGATAATGGGTAAACCTGCCCTGCCTGCGATCGAACCTGTTCAACCCGCCCCCCATGGTACCAATCCATAAGATGCCCTGTTCGTCTTCGTAGAAAGACATGACAAAATCACTGCTCAAGGAGTTGGGATTGGCTGATCCATTACGATACAGATTGAAACGCTGCCCCTGCGGATCATAGTAATTGAGCCCGGATTCGGTGGCGATCCAGTAGGCCCCGGCCTCGTCTTCGGTCACCATCCAAACTCTATTATTTGACAGGCTGTCGGGATCAGTCTGATCATAGCTGAAGGTTATGAATTGACCACTGTTCGGATCGAACTTGCTTAAACCGCCTCCCATGGTACCAACCCAGAACTGCTCCTGATTATCCGTCCCCAGAAAGGAGACGGTATCGCTACTGAGGCTGGTCGAATCGTCTTCCCCGTGTAGATAATGAGAGAAAGTTTCGGAAGCTGGGTCGAAGCGGTTCAGGCCTTCGTCAGTGCCCACCCAGATGATTCCAGCGCTATCAATAAAGAGTGACCATACGTACTTGCCAATCAAACTATTGGGATTGTCTTGCTGGTGGAGATATTGAGTGAAGGTTTCGCTAACCGGATCAAATTTATTCAATCCATTGTAGGTGCCCAGCCACAATATGCCGTTGGCATCTTCAAGGATCTTGTTGACAGGGGCGCTCAAGCTGTTGGGATTGTCCGGGTCGGGCTGATAATGAGTGAAGGTATTGGTTTGTGGATCCAGTTTGTCGAGATACTTGTCGCCAGTCACCCAGATATTCCCCCGGGAATCCTGCAAAGATTGAAGAACAAAATCGCTGCTGAGACTGTTGGGATTACCTTTTTCGGCCCGATAATGAGTGAAAGTTTCGGTAATGGGGTCAAACCGATCCAGACCGCCGCTCCAAAGGCTCAACCACAGTATCCCATCGGAGTCTTCGCGCATGGTCCAGATAAAATTTGAGGCCAGGCTATTAGGCTTGTCGGGATCATGAGTGTAATTGGTGAATTCTGAGCCATCAAACTTGCTCAGGCCCTCGCGGGTGGCAATCCAGATAAAGCCCTGTGTACTTTGCAGGATATCGTAGATTTGATTAGCAGGCAGACCATCGTTAATCGTGAAGTGTTTAAATTTAGCTGCTTGCTTGATGGTTGACAGATTCATCGTTGATGATTCACTACTACCCTGAGCATAGCCAGGGAGTGATGAAACACCAAACAGGATTAAAAAGATCAGCATTAAAAGAATATTTTTTTTCTCATTACCAACCATGGACTCGGCAATAGCGCGAAAACCAGACGCTGGAGCATAGTGCAAATCAAACTCATCAGGCCCAACAGACAGGTGGGCAGATTGTGCTGCTGCATGTTGCATGACGCGGCATACGAGGGTTTCAGCGATTTTATTCAGATACTCAGTCATCAATTGATCCTGTTGAGAAACTCAAGTATCTTAACAATCAGCGACACATTTCCCCCATCGTTGAATTTAACCGCGTTACCCAGCAGATTGAGCAAGACCTGGCGCAGGCCTGTCTCATCCGTCACTTCGGACTCGGCCAGGGTTATGAAGGTGGTCATCCAGATAAAACCCTGACGATCCTGCAGCAGCTGAAATACTGAACTGTGTGACAGGCCATCATCGATAGTCGGATGATGAAAGACAGGGTAATTGGCTTGATAGTGTATGCTGTCAGAAGTTTGATATATCGAAGATGATAGCAAGCCACCATCAGTCTGGGCATTAGCAGAAATACTCAAAGAAACCAGGATGATAATGACTAGCTCAATTTTCTTTAGCAACCGGATTTCGATATTCATTGTATTCGATATTCATTGTAGCGCTCCAGTTAAAGTCATCTGCCCTAACCGATAAAGTCTACATAATTCCCTATGGTTCATTGATATAATTTAAACAGTTACAAACCTGCTTAGAACAATCGCTTTGACTCTTAGCAACATGAGTATAGTAGCTAAACCATTACTTTATTCTCTTTTCCTTGATTTTAACCTGGAATCCGCAGTTGGCCGAGTTGATAGCGCGTTTGAGGTGGTGTAGATCAAGGCGTTACAACGAAAAGATACGCCGCCTCAAACCTGCAATTCAGTTCGTAGCGGGATGCACTGATCGAGTGATTATACACATCAACAGTCATGGTTTATGAAACAGTGGGTTAACCTCTATTGCGAGCGGTCAACTGAGAAATCTAGCTTTAAACAATGTTTCATAAGTTAAATTTCGTTCTCGCTAAACGAAACTTTAAGGTAAAAAATATATGCAAAACAGTATCCTGTATAGCATTGTCAGATTTAATATGAATACCTATCGACAGAAACCTGGAGACACCATCTGACAAATTTTTGCAATATCAGCGGTAATCACAAATGCGATATCATCTCTTGTGATTATCGTATTTTGCTCAACTTCATCCAGTCGATACAGTAACTTGATACTGAGTATTTCATTCATTAAGCTACTTTTTAAATATAAGGAGTTTAGATCAGAAGAATAGACTTTAGCACCTTTTGTTTCAAACTGATAACCTAAACCTATCGTGGGTACCACAAGACTATCTCTATGATACGTAAGCCCAAGAGATGCACTCTGATAATTATCATTAGCCAGCTCATTACCAAAACGATGTAAAGCCATTGAAAAATCAGTGCTTAGTTTGTTAAAACTTAAAAATTTAGGCCTGAAATCAAGACTTAAAACCTGATTTTTCTGTGAAATATTAAAACCATAACTAACCGTCAATACATCATAAATTGATAGTGGCCAGATACCGGTATCCAGGTGAGTTAAATATGAATCTACCATCGGTTCAACCACTTTTAGAGTATCACCAATTTTTTCATTCGCCTGTCCATTTTCACAGAGATCACAATTAGCAGCTAAATCCTGCATCTGGATAATATTCTCAAATATTTTTGCCACTTTCTGGGAAGTGTATTTTTTTCCTGCATATAAAATCTTATAAAGATCATCCTCTGGTTGGAGATCCAGTTTGTATTTCAACTTATCCAGATTAAGCAGATACTCACTATAACTGATATCATTATTTCGAATAATATTGACGCTACCAAAAGCCTGGCTCAAAGCAATATACATATTACTTGACTCACTAATCAGCAATGACTTATCAAATTCAGTATTATATAAATATTTAAAAAAGTTTAGAGATGAGGGATTGATCTGTGATTCTTCAACACCAGTATCACTAATACTTTCTATCCATTTAAGAACTTCTTCACGAACACAACCCTGATAATTAGCTTCAGAACGATTCATATTTTTATCGAAAACAGTTCTTTTATCACATTCAATCTGGGCAATAACATTTGCTCCATCATAAACACCCACAAGATAATCATGAAAACGGAACTCTTCAGCATAAAAGGCTCCAAAGTGATAATGCAGATCAGCCAGTAAGTGATGAAACCGGTTAGTCATATAATATGATCGGGCTTCAAGATTTAATATCCTGTTCAACGCTGAGCGATATTCCTGTTCCTGTGCAGTCAAAAATGATTCCGCTATATAAACACCATAGTCCCACAGCCCTGATCGAGGCTGACTTTTAACTCGTTTTTCAACTTCACCGCTTTTAGTTCGATAAGAATCAGGGTTAATATAAATCAGTTTTATATTTTCTAAATCACCATCTTTTAACTGTGATGCAAGCTCCAGACTGACCCCAATTGGAGAATTATCGAATAATCCACCATCACTGAAAAAAGAAGTTTTTGCCCGCCCAAAACTACATAGTTCCTGCGGCTTCAGATCATGGGGAAAGCAGAATGACAGGGACATGGGCTCGAAAGCCAACGGGAAGGCACTGGAAGCCAGTGCAAGCTTCCAGACGTTATCAAAGTCAATATAACCCTGTTCATTTTCCACCAGTTTTAAATAGGCACTGGGGATTTTTATAGAATTCTCCTTTTCATCAATATTAAGAACATTAAAGTTTTTGAATTTTAACTGATTATTAACTTCGACGACTTCAACTGGAATGACAAATCGTTGAAGATTAATTGTTTCACTAATTTCCTTAATTTGATAACTATAGGGTTCAACCATCGTAATCGACATGGTAATGATTATTTTACAACCCGGCCGCGCATCTCTTTTAAGTAATTCTGAAATTAATTGTTTCTTATTGGCAAATCCTCCACGTGAAAAAATACTACCCTGCAAATTCTGCGGGATACCTGTTGTCTCTTTACTTAGCTGTTCACTCGGTACCAGTTCATTTATGCCAATATCCCAACTTCGTTGCATAAAGTTATTTTCCAGTGAATCAATTTTCTGCTTTGACTTACTATCGATAGATTTATCCACAATACATTGATCTATAGCGGATAGTACGCTATTGATGCTGCCAGCCGAGGCTCCTGAGAAAGCGATCAGTCTAGCCTGATCTGTTTTTTCTTTTTTCTGTATGTACTTGAGTAATGAGCGATTAAGTCCTGTTTCATAACTACCGAGACTTATCCCCCCCTTTATAGCAAGGAAATAATCATCTTTGATATTGCTGTTGGCAGATACTGCAAGCGACATTAGCATCATCAGGAATAGAAAATAAAATTTACGCAATAACATTAAGGTAACCGGATCAATAGTTGATGAAAGTTTCAAATGTGTTTGAAAAATGACATATTAAATTCATTCCATATCATCACATACGATCAATTATCCCTGATAAATCAGTAGAGTGCGAAAATATGTTTTATCGAGTGAAATATGAATAATATCCGGTCATCCTTGTTAGATAAAGGAGCTACAGTTATACTTTGAACCTAGAATCCGCAGTTGGACGAGTTGAAGTATGCGTTTGCAGAAGCCTGGATCCAAGGCATTACGAGACTATTTCAGGACTTTACAACGCAGATATTCGCCACCTCAAACCTGCAATTCAGTTCGTAGCGGGATACACCGATTGAGTGATAAAAAAAGAAATATTCTGAGATTCCTTAAGTTTCAATCGAATCGCATTTCTTACAGATAACAAGTTCGCCAAGTTTCTTATCACGTTCTATTTTATTAAGAACCCAGGGGCGGTTTTGCCAGGGAGGATTATGACGGAAGTGACGAGTATGCCCACAATCCAGATCAGCTACCCAATCACCCAGCTCATCGGTATGAAAACCACAAATTTGACGAGCTGGATAATCAGGTTGAGAATAACTAATTTCAGTTACCGACCGGGTTTAGTTTCCAGTTAGTAAATGGTATTTCTCCATTAATTGTTCCTGAGTTTCTACATGATCAGGGTCAACAGGAATACAGTCCACAGGACAAACTTCTACACATTGTTGAGTTTCATAATGTCCTACACATTCAGTACATTTCTCTGGATGTATAATATAAATTTCATCACCCGGCTCTATTGCTTCATTTGGGCATTCTGGTTCACAGACATCACAGTTAATACACTCATCAGTGATTATCAAAGCCATTTTTTACTCCTTAAATAAATTAAAAAATTTAAATTGAACAGCGCTTACCTGTCAATTTTTAAGCGCTAGTTTATCAGTTAATCGTTTATGTATTTCAGCATGAATAAAGCGGGATACATCCCCATTCAGTCTTGCTATTTCACGTACCAGACTTGAAGAGACAAAAGCAAATTGTTCAGCAGCCGTTAAAAATACTGTTTCAACTTCCGGCGCTAATGAGCGATTCATACCAGCCAGTTGCACCTCGAATTCAAAATCAGATATTGCTCGTAATCCACGCAGAATAATTCTGGATTTATTTTCACGTGCAAAATCTATCAACAAACCCGAAAAAGGCTTTATGATAACTCTTTTTTCATCATGAAATACTATATTGAGCATTTCAATACGTTCTTCAAGAGTAAAAAAAGGATTTTTCTGAGGATTATCCGCTACACCAATAACCACTTTATCGAACATTTTCAAAGCACGGCGACATACATCTGTGTGCCCACAGGTGACCGGATCAAATGTTCCAGGGTATATTGCTATAGTATCTTTGCTCAAAATTTCTCAACACAAAAAACAATTGAAGGATTCTAACCAGTTCCGCTCCATTTCGCTATAGCGTAATTAACTCGTCCGGCACTTTTTTGTTTAACCCAGATCAAGTTGCTATGATTTAATTGCATTTCCTGCTCAACCGGCCACTCAAGATAAATTAAAGCGTCTTCACAAAGTAATTTACGGTTAATTAATTTTTCCAGTACCTGAGATCGTAATTCGGGCAAATCATAGGGTGGATCAATGAATACCAGATTATAACATTGATTCACAGTATCCAGGTATTTCAAAACATCACTATTCACTACCCGGGTATTTGCAGCAGCTAACCTTTCACAGATTTTTGTCAGATTTGCAGTGATGGAATAATCTTTATCCACCAGCGTAACCTGTTTCGCTTCACGCGAAGCGGCTTCCATCCCTAAACCACCGGCACCCGAAAAACAATCCAGCACCAAAGCCCCTGCAACATCCAGAGTGAGCCAGTTAAAAAGTGTCTCTCTGATCCGGTCAGGTGTTGGCCGTAATCCTTTTTTATCCAGCACTTCCAATCGGCTACCGCGCCATTGGCCTCCAATAATACGAATAAGTGATTTGGCAGGTTTAGGCCGCTTTTTGTTTGATTTACCGGCTATGCTATTCACCAACTATAATTTGAATTAACTTTTCAGGTTTCACCCGACGGCTAAAAGCATCTTTAATATCCTCTTTAGTCACGGCCAGAATATTCTTATTAAAATCACCCAGATAGTCCAAAGGTAAATCATAAAACCCGATCAAAGACAGGTACTCTACAATTTTCCTGTTGCTATCAATTTTTAATGGAAAACTACCTGTTATATTCTTTTTCGCATGTTCCATTTCTTCATCTGTAGGACCATTTTTGATGAATTCCTCCAGCATTTGCTGTAATAATTCAACAGCTTCTTCTGCCTGATGATTTTTAGTCTGTAAACCCATCTGAAAAGGACCATTACTTTCCATAGGAGAAAAATAGCTATAAACACTATAACTTAAGCCGCGGTTTTCACGAATTTCCTGCATTAAACGAGAACTAAAACCACTCCCACCAAGAATATGATTTCCCAGATATAGAGCATAATAATCAGCATCATTACGAGTCAAAACGGGTAAGCCCTGTAAAATATGAGTCTGAGAAGTTTTAAAAGGGATTTTCACCGTTTCACCTTTTTCAGGGATCTTAGCAGCAGAAATTGCTGCAGCTGCTTTTCCAGGTTTTAAATATTGTGTTAACTTTTCAGCATATTGCTTAGCCTGGGCTATCGTTAAATCCCCCACTAAAGCTAAAGATGCATTATTAGCTACATAGTATTTTGCATGAAATTTGAGCAGGTCATCACGGGTAATTGCTTCCACAGTCGCTTTAGTTCCCTCTCGTCCAATCTGATATTCATGCCCTTTATAGAGGTGCTCATAAAATGCATCTGAAACAACATTTTCAATCTCATTTTTACGATTCCGTAAGCTAACCAGCATGGATTTACGATCGCGTTCGATAGCATCTGGAGGAAATGAAGGTAAGGCTGAAACCCGCGCAAAGGCATCAACAACCTGTTCCCAAAGAGCTTTATCTGACAGACTGCGTAAAGTGACAAAGGCCATATCCCGTAAAGAGTCATGTCCTAAATCGGCACCTGCTGATTCAAATTTTTCGGCAATATCTTCTGAAGAAAGTTTACCTGTACCTTCTACTAATAAAGCATTGACCAGTCTGGAGATACCATATTGAGCACCATCACGTGAACTACCCGCCTTAAACCCAAGGCGTACATCAATCATTGGTAAATCATGGCTTTCAACAAACAATACCTTGACGCCATTTGAGGTTTTCCAGGTTTTAATATCCAGTGCATAAGCTGATTGCAGGCACATCATAACAATCAACGAAAATACAAAAGCGACAGTTTTCATATTCTTTCTCATTATTTCGCTCCCTGCTCCGGTAATAAAGTCGCCACAGTTAACTGACTGGAAGCAAAATATTTTCTGGCAACACGTTGCACGTCTTCAGCAGTAATAGCACGAATTGCATCAACATAATGATCAACAATATGCCAATCCAGCCCAACACTTTCCAGCATACCAATTTGCATAGCAGTATAAAACATGGAATCTCGCTCAAATACTTTGCTGGCGATAACCTGAGACTTCACTCGATCAAGTTCGCTGCTAGTTACTTTATTATCCTGTAAATCTTTAATTTCCTTAGTAAAGGCTTTTTCAAGCTGATCTGGAGTAACCCCCTTATTTGGTGTTCCGGCAAATAAAAACAAACCTGCAAGACGATCAAAAGGATCGTAAGATGTTCCAGCCTCTACGGCTATTTCTTCACCTCTCAGCATATGTTTAGCAATTCTGGCACTATTACCACCATCAAGAATGCCACTCAGTACATCTAATGCATAAATATCCTGAGCCTGATCTTCATTACCTAATAAAACAGGAGTTTTATAACCCATAATGACGTATGGATTTGCGGTTTGTCCGTATAGCTTGATACGTCTCTCTCCAGTCTGTTTAATTTCTGGGGTTTGTTTGGGCGGGGTGATTACAGAAGGCTTTAAATCAGCAAAATACTTTTTACCCAGTTTTATCACCTGATCGCTATCCACATCCCCAACTACCACCAAAGTAGCATTATTAGGGGCATACCATTTCTGATACCAGTCTGCCGCATCCTGCATTTTCAGATTATCCAGATCTCCCATCCAGCCAATAGTGGGAATACGTTGTGGACTGGTCAAAAAAGCGGTAGCGAAAAATTGTTCAAATAATTTTGACCTGGGTTTATTATCCACCCGCCAGCGACGCTCTTCTTTTACAACTTCAACCTCTTTTTTATATTCTTCCGGTAAAAAAATAACATTGCGCATTCTGTCTGCTTCAAGTTCAAGACATAAATCCAGACGGTCACTCGCTATACGCTGGTGATAGCTGGTGTAATCACGTGATGTAAAAGCGTTATCACTGCCGCCGTTAGCAGCGATAATTTCCGAAAATTCCCCGGGTTTTAGCTTTTTCGTACCTTTGAACATCATATGTTCCAACACATGTGAAACACCTGTAATACCATCATGTTCATAGGTCGATCCAATTTTATACCAAACCTGAGTTGCCACTACTGGTGCCCGATGATCTTCCCGTACAATAATTTTCATACCATTATCGAGTACAGTTTCTACTGTTTTAGCCTGCAATGGCAAAGTAATAAACAGCATTAATAAGAGAATCAGGTTTTTTTTCATCGTACACATTCCAGCCTTAATGTTAATCTTCTACTCCACCATAAGAGCAGACAAAATAAAAAGCAACCGATCGAAAAGCCTCAAATCAGCGATAAAAGATAGCTTTAACAGTGAAAATTTCCACCTTCTAACTAAACTTGTGATTTTTTTTGGGGCTTTGCTGATCAGTTACTAATCTTTTAATATTCAATCTTGTGAGGTTTCTGTTAGCATATCGCCTCTGCTTACGATATGACACTTTAATCTATGTTCGGTTTCAAAAAAACCAAAATAAAAACAGAAAACAATCCGCCTGAAAAGACAGGTTTATTCGCCAGCCTTAAAAACAGGTTATCAAAGACCAGAGCAAGTTTAACTTCTGGTATAAGCGATATCTTTCTCGGACAGAAAAAAATTGATGAAGAGCTACTCGAGCAGCTCGAAGATCAATTGCTTATGGCAGACGTAGGTATCGAAGCCACAAGTAAAATAACGGCTAATTTAACCTCTGCTTTATCCAGAAATGAATTGAGTGATGAGGAAAGTGTTTTCAAATCATTAGAAGCATCAATGCAGGAAATCCTTGCAGTCACTAATCAACCCTTAAAAATTGACTCCCAAAAAAAGCCTTTTGTCATACTCATGACCGGTATCAATGGAGCTGGTAAAACAACAACCATCGGCAAATTGACTCAACAATTTAAAGAACAGGGCTTATCAGTCATGCTGGCAGCAGGTGATACCTTTCGTGCTGCGGCTGTAGAGCAATTACAGACCTGGGGCGAAAGACTGGATGTACCCGTCATCAGCCAGGGCAGTGGTGCTGATGCCGCTTCCGTTATTTATGATGCATTGCAGGCATCCATTTCCAGGAATATCGACATATTAATTGCTGATACAGCAGGTCGTCTGCACACGCAGGATAATTTAATGAATGAATTGCATAAAATTAAACGGGTTATGTCAAAACTTGACCCGGATGCGCCACATGAAACTATGCTGGTACTGGACTCTGGGACAGGTCAAAATGCACTATCACAGGCAAAGAGTTTCAATGAAAAACTGGGAATTACCGGCATTACTTTAACCAAACTGGACGGCACTGCAAAAGGCGGCATTGTGTTTAGCCTGGCTCAGCAAATGAAAATACCTATTCGATTTATTGGTGTTGGTGAAACAGCTCAGGATCTGCGTGTATTTGATTCCATGGAGTTTATTAAAGCACTATTATCTAGAGATTAAGCAGTTAAATACATATAATTTATGAGCATTTCCATTGCCGAGTGAATTTTCCAGTATATTCACCAATAATAAATAACCAGTAATTTTTAAAATATTAAAACTATAATTTTCAGTCATGATTCAATTTCACAATATCACTAAACGCTATCCGGGCGGACATGATGCGTTATACAATGTGACATTGAGCTTGAAGGCCGGTGAAATGGCCTTTTTAACAGGACACTCGGGCGCAGGAAAGAGTACATTACTGAAAATTATCTCTTTGATTGAAAAACCGACTCGTGGACAGGCAATTCTTAATTCAATCAACCTCAATACACTATCCAACTCTCGTATTCCCTATATTCGTCGTAACATGGGCATCATCTTTCAGGATCATCAATTATTGTTTGATCGCCCGGTTTTCGATAATGTCGCACTGCCTTTAATCATTCAGGGATACTCCCATCAGGAAATAGCCAAAAGAACCCGTGCTGCCCTGGACAAGGTGGGGTTACTCAACAAGGAAAAATCTTTACCGATAACTTTATCGGGTGGAGAGCAGCAACGCGTGGGTATTGCTCGTGCGGTAGTTCATAAGCCCATGTTATTACTGGCAGATGAGCCTACCGGTAATCTGGACCCCATTCTATCGCGCGAAATCATGCAAATATTTGTAGATTTTCATCAGGTTGGCGTCAGCGTACTGGTTGCAAGCCATGACCTGAATCTGATAGAGGAATTACAAAAACCGGTAGTCACTTTAAACAATGGAAAAATAATTCATAACGATCTGGATCGAGGCACTCCACATGAGTGACAATAAACACCAGCTTCGCCCTAATATCCTAAGCCAGATTTCAGCCTGGTTTATGCATCACCTGCAATCACTGATTTTCAGTCTTGGAAAAATATACCGCAGCCCTTCTTCAACACTGATGACTGTCGCCGTTATCGGTATTACATTGACTTTACCGGGCGGCTTTTACTTACTTTTAAAAAACATTCAGACTATTTCAGGAGATTTAGTTACAAGCACTCAAATTACTCTATATTTAAAAATGGATTTATCCTTAGAAAAGGCTCAACTATTTGATAAACAGTTAAAAGCCCGTAGTGACATAGACGATACAACTTTTATTTCAAATATTCAGGCACTAAAGGAATTTAAACAGAATTCGGGGTTTGGTCAAAGCCTTGATCACCTGGAAAGTAATCCACTGCCACATAGCATTATAGTTATTCCACCAGTTGATACTGATACATTATCAATTAAAACCCTGCTTTCCAAACTACAATCCCTGCCTGAAGTTGATATAGCCAAACTTGATACTGAGTGGCTGGAAAGATTATATACAATCATCGAAATTGCTAAAAGATCCGTCATTATTATCAGCCTGTTATTCTGTTCTGCGGTTCTATTAATTATTGGTAATACCATTCGACTTGATATTCAAAACAGATATCAGGAAATCATTGTGACCAAATTAATCGGTGCCACTAATGCTTTTATTCGTCGCCCATTTTTATATAGTGGCGTCTGGTATGGTTTATTTGGTGGTTTATTATCCTGGATCATAGTGGAGTTAAGTCTGATTGTATTATCAGGCCCAATTTCTAAACTCAACATGCTATACCAGTCACAACATCATTTAATTTCTTTTAGCTTTATGGATTTTTTAATCATTATTTGCTTTAGTACTCTGCTGGGCCTTGCGGGGTCCTGGCTCGCCGTAGCGCGTCATTTAAACGAAATTGAACCCAAATAATACTTATGCTTTTCAAAAAACGTCTTCTTATCATCGATGCATCGGATTCTGCTAGAACCATCCTGTTTAAAAAATTGATTTCAAATCTTCCTGACATCGATATTATTGCCTGTGGTACTGCAAAAGAGGCTCTCACTGCCACCAAACGTTTTGACTTTGAAATTATAACAACAGGCCTGTCATTACCTGATATGGATGGTTATAAAATGATCAGAGAAATTCGAAATCAGAACAAAAATCATGATACCCCCATATTTGTCGTCTCAGGAGACACATCAACTAACATCATAGACCCGGATGACGATGAAAACATTACATCGATAACAGCTTATTTTGACAAAGCTGAAGGCCACCAGGCACTGGTTAATTTTATTACCAACTTTCTCGGCAATGATCAGACAATATCTGCAAAAATACTGTATGTTGATCAAAGTGCCACATCTGCAGCCATTACAACTTCTATTCTGGAAAAGAATAAATTTAGTTTTACACATGTACGCGACGGGGAAGCCGCTATAAATTTTCTTCGTAAGGATTTCGATGACAATGATAAGTGTAGTATTGATGTATTAATCTGTGACTTAACACTTACCAGCGAAATGTCCGGCTTTGAATTAATTCAAAAAATCCGCAAGGAGTTGAATTATGATTTCCTGACCTTACCTATCTTACTGATGACTGTAGAACCCGGTGAAGATGAACAAACCGACTTTACCGGTATATTTGGCGCAGGAACGAATGATTTTATTACCAAGCCTATTGTGGAAGAAGCTCTGGTTGAACGGTTAATAAACCTGATCAACATAAAACGGCAGCATGAAGCAATTGATAATTAGTTTTAAAAATTTTTCCGGGTATTGAACTTTACCAGCCAGATGTGTTCTAATGTTTAGCACTCAGGACGATGGAGTGCTAAAACACTTTTTTACGAGGTAAAATATGGGTACACAACTTGTCGCTTCAATGAATCAATTACCGGTCTTATCATCAGGCTCATCTTCAAGCCTTGAGGCCTACATTGCTGCTGCACGCAATATTCCTATTCTAAGTCTTGAGGAAGAGCAGGCATATGCCCGTAAACTACAGGCTACCGGCGATATCAATGCAGCTCAACAACTGGTTCTTCCACATTTACGTTTCGTTATCAAAATAGCTAACAATTATGCTGGATACGGTCTGGCTCTGGCTGATTTAATTCAGGAAGGCAATATCGGCCTGATGAAAGCAGTTAAACGTTTTGACCCGGATGTAGGCGTACGTCTCGTTTCTTTTGCTGTACACTGGATTAAAGCTGAAATTCATGAATTTATTCTCAAGAACTGGCGTATTGTAAAAATTGCGACCACTAAGTCACAGAGAAAACTATTTTTTAAATTACGTAGCCAGAAAAAACGTCTTGGCTGGTTTAAACACGAAGAAGTTCTCGATGTAGCTGAAACGCTGGGAGTTACTCCGGAAAACGTCCTGGAAATGGAAAATCGCCTAAATAATCATGACATGGCTTTTGACATGACCACTGATGAAGAAGATGAGAGCGCTTATCAATCTCCTTCTCTGACTTTAGCTTCAGAGAGTCCATCTCCTGAGCTTTTACTTGAGAATTCAGACAGCCAGCAACAGGCATCGGAAACCCTGATGTTAGCACTTGATGCTCTGGATGACCGGAGCAAGCAAATAGTCAGCAAACGCTGGCTAACTGATAACAAGGCAACGCTTCATGAGCTTGCTGATGAATATGGTGTTTCTGCTGAACGTATTCGTCAGATAGAGAAAAATGCCTTCAATAAAATTAAAGGAAGCTTTGCAGCCTGATAGAAATTTCAGTTTGTTTCATTAAAACCCGTTATTAATAACGGGTTTTTTTATACCCGAAGAAAAACCCGGATATAATTTCACCTGGATTTTTAACCTAGAATCCGCAGTTGGACGAGCTGATTGTGCGTTTGAGGTGGTGTAGATCAAGGCGTAACGACGCGGAATAGCGAGCTATTCCAAGGAGTTACAACGAAGAGATACGCCGCATCAGACGTGCAATTCAGTTCGTAGCGGGATTCACCGATTGGGTGATTATACACATCAACTGTAATCGTTTATGAAACAGTGGGTTAATCTCTATTGCGAGCGGTCAACTGCGGAATCTAGGATAATCCCAGAAAAATCAATTGAACGTGAAAAAGATGCGTAACAGATTGATGTACCTGCTCTAAGCCAGGGATGACTGTCGATAGAGCAATGCAGGAGCTATTGCCGAGAAATCAAAAACACCGTTGTCAGCTGATTGGTGATGAGCGTGTTTTTGATTTTATCAGCGACATTAAGCTGTTACCTGGACTTTCATGATGAACGGATTATTCCAGCTTCAAGCGAGATCCGGATTAAATCCAGTAAACAAAAATAAACAAACCTAACCATACCACATCCACAAAGTGCCAGTACCAGGCTACAGCTTCAAATGCAAAGTGATTATCAGGAGTAAAATGCCCTTTAATAGAACGAATCAGGATAATTAACAACATTGTGGCACCCATTGTTACATGGAAACCATGAAAACCGGTTAACATATAAAAAGTGCTACCATAGATCCCAGATGTCATTTTCAGGTTTAACTCACTATAAGCGTGTGAATATTCATAGGCCTGTAAGCCGACAAACATAAAACCCAGGACAACAGTTAAAAATAAACCCAAAACTAGCTGGCTTCGATTATTCTTTTTTAATGCATGATGAGCCCAGGTAACAGTAACACCTGAAGTTAACAGGATAAGTGTATTAACTGCAGGTAATCCCCAGGCACTCATAGCACTTTTTGCCTGTTCATAATTTTCAGCAAGAGGTACCTGAATCAGTGGCCAGCTTGCTTCAAAATCAGGCCACAGCAATGCGGCTGTTTCAGCATTATTTGAAGCCCCATCTAACCAGGGTATGGAAAATGCTCTAGCATAAAAAAGAGCACCAAAAAAAGCGGCAAAAAACATCACTTCTGAAAAAATAAACCAGCCCATCCCCCAACGAAATGACATATCCACCTGAGGACTATAAAGACCATTTAAACTTTCATTTACAACCTGGCCAAACCAGCCATACAGCATAAAAATAAAGATAGCTAACCCTATTCCCGTCATCAAAAAACTGGAACCATGCAGATAATTAGCAAAACCAATTACCGTCGTAGCCAAACCTATAGAGCCAATAATTGGCCACTTTGTGCCATGTGGCACGTAATAACTATCTGCTGTTGCATTCATTATTTTATCTCTCTTGAAATTCTAATTTTTATTTCTTATTGATCAGCCTTTTTTCTCAATATTAAAAAAAGTATAAGACAAGGTGACCTCGACAATATCCTCTGGTATCTCATGATTAATCACAAAGCGTAATGGCATATCTCGTATTTCATTTGCCTCCAGCTTCTGCTGGGTGAAACAAAAGCATTCTGTTTTATTGAAATGCAAAGATGCCTGGGAAGGAGAAACACTGGGTATGGCCTGTCCTACAATAGTTCTATCAGCTTTATTACTCGCCTGAAACACTGCCTGGTAAATTTGACCGGGATGGATTTCCATTTCTGAAACAAGCGGTTTAAATTGCCACGGTAAACCATTACCGGTATTAGCCAGGAACTTAACCTTAATGGTTCTAGAGATATCGACTTCCCGCTGATCCACCGTAGCAGCTTCTACACGCCCAGTTTTGCCATTTAATCCGGTAACACTACAAAAAACAGAGTACAGCGGTACTAACGCAAAACCGAAACAAAACATTAATACCGGGATCATCACTAACTTATACAACTGCTTTGATGAAACCCTGTGATTAACTTTACTTTGTCCGTTTTTTTCATCAGGCATAATATTTCTTCTCCCCCTCCAATTAAAAACCACTCAGTAACACATCGATTATTTAACTTCTGGCGCTGTATTAAAACTGTGATACGGTGCCGGTGAAGGCAATTGTTCAAATTCCAGGCCGGTGGCACCTTCCCATACCCTGTCAGTGGCTTTTTCACCCCCTTTAATTGTCTTAATAACAATATAGAGAAAGAAAACCTGTGCCAGGCCAAAGGCAAAGCCACCAAGACTGGATATCATATTGAACCCGGAAAACTGCACCGAGTAATCGGGGATACGTCGCGGCATTCCGGCCAGGCCGAGAAAATGTTGCGGAAAAAACAGAACATTAACTGATATCGTTGACCACCAGAAATGAATTTTACCCAGTTTCTCGCTATACATGTTGCCCGTCCATTTGGGCACCCAGTAATAAAAAGCTGCAATAATGGAATATAGTGCTCCTGTTACTAATACGTAATGAAAATGCGCAACAACAAAATAAGTATCATGGTATTGAGTATCCACTGGAGCCACGCCTAACATCAGGCCGGAGAAACCACCAATAGTAAACATAACAACAAAACCGATCGCAAACAGCATGGGGGTTTCGAATGTCATCGAACCTCGCCACATAGTAGAAACCCAGTTAAATATTTTCACACCGGTAGGCACCGAAATCATCACCGTGGCATACATAAAATAAAGCTCACCTGCAACTGGCATTCCAGTGGTAAACATGTGATGTGCCCACACCATAAATGACAGGATAGCTATTGAAGCTGATGCATATACCATTGAGCTATAACCGAACAAAGGTTTACGAGCAAAGGTTGGAATAATTGCCGAAATAATACCAAAGGCAGGTAAAATCATGATATACACTTCAGGATGACCAAAAAACCAGAACACATGCTGAAACATAACTGGATCGCCACCGCCAGCAGCATCGAAGAAAGAGGTTCCGAAATGACGATCCGTCAACATCATGGTCACTGCACCCGCTAGCACAGGCATAACGGCAATAAGCAGATAAGCTGTAATTAACCAGGTCCACACAAACAATGGCATCTTCATAAGTGTCATACCGGGTGCTCGCATATTCAAAATTGTGGCAATAACATTAATTGCCCCCATCACAGATGAAATACCCATCATATGCACTGCGAAAATAAAAAAGTCAGTACTTTCCGGCGCAAATGTTGTTGATAGAGGTGCATAGAATGTCCAGCCAAAAGCAGGACCACCACCTTCCATAAACAAAGTGGAAGCTAGCATAGTGAAAGCAAAAGGTAGAATCCAGAAAGACCAGTTATTCATTCTCGGTAAAGCCATATCCGGTGCCCCAATCATCATAGGAATCAACCAGTTAGCAAGACCAACAAACGCAGGCATTATGGCACCGAACACCATAATCAAACCATGCATAGTCGTCATGGAGTTAAAAAAATGTGGTTCTACCAGCTGTAACCCGGGTTGAAATAGCTCCGCTCGAATAACCATCGCCATGGAGCCACCAGTTAACAGCATTATTAAGCTTAGCCACAAATATAAAGTACCTATATCTTTATGATTTGTAGTTGTTATCCATCGCATTATGCCAGTCGCCGGACCATGATCATGATGATCACCTTCATGTATTGTCGCAGTTGTCATTCTACTTCCCCCCCTTAACGAAGACTTTTTATGGTTGACGGCTGAATAAAATCACCAACGGTATTACCAAAACTGTTTCTTTCGAAAGTGATTACCGAAGCTATATCAACATCACTCAACTGATTCTTAAAGGCTTGCATGGCTGTACCGGTTCTTCCATTCATCACAGTGTCGATATGCCCCTTTGCATCACCAGTCGCAACCGGACTACCAGCTAACGCGGGAAATACAGGTGGTATACCTGCTCCTGTAGGGCCATGGCAGGCAGCACAGTTTGTACTATAAACTTTTTCACCTTTAGCCATTAACTCTTCCATAGTCCATTCTTTTTCTGAAGAGGCTGCCAATGCTGCCTGCTCACCTCTCATGGCAACAAGCCATTTTTGATACTCTGGCATCGTAACCGCCTCAACCACGATTGGCATAAAGCCATGATCCTTTCCACATAATTCAGCACATTGGCCACGATAAATACCAGGCTTCTCTATATAAGCCCAGGAAGTATTTATAAATCCGGGAACCGTATCCTGTTTGACCGCCAGCTCAGGAACCCACCAGGAATGAATAACATCATCAGAAGAAAATAGAAATTCGATTTTTTTATTGACGGGAACCACAACTCGATTATCGACATCACGTAAATAATGTTCGACAGAACCGGGGGTTTTCGAAGTCACAGCCTTACGATTTCCATCGGATAAAGCACTAATAAATTCAACATCCTCACCCAGATACTTGTAACGCCATTTCCATTGAATACCCGTCACCTGAATGCTTACATCAGATTTACTGGTATCCTCCAGATCAAGTAGAGTAGCGGTAGCTGGTACAGCAATAGCGATTAAAATACCCAGAGGAATGAGAGTCCAAATAATTTCTACAGTTGTACTTTCATGAAAATCGGCAGCTACGGCACCTTTTGATTTGCGGTGTTTTAAAATGGAGTAAGCCATAACCGCAAATACAAGTATCCCAATAACAAAACAGATACGCATTACAAGCATATGCAAATCATAAATTTCATGACTAATGGTTGTAACACCTGGCGTCATATTCAAACCATAATTCGCTTCAGCAAATGGCGAAAAGAGTAACGCCAGTATACTCGCGAATGGCGCAAAAAGACGCCTGCTTAATCTTTTAAAGATCATTTGTCCCCCCGGAAGTTTTCTCACTAAAACGAATATATGAAGCTAGTTTGAGTGCATTTAATTTATTTTTATTCCAATAAAATAACGATTTATCAATTTATTACAACTATATTCAATTTTGCATACAAAAAGTATAACGTTATTCAGCTCAATCACCAAAGAGTCTTTTTTATAATTTATTATTTTTTAATAAATATTTATCTAATATTTACACTATACCAGCTATTTATATATGTTTAACCATATAAAGCTTATATTTTGTATGGTTTTTAAATTATTTATTTTTAAACTAAACAGCTAATATATAGCAATATTAATCATTTATTTCTCAATAATTAACTTATTTATTTTCATAATCATGCATTTCTGGAATTTCTTTTATTATATATATCCAATACTAGCTTATTACTTTATTTTAAAAATAATATGTTAAATATATCAAAATTCACTACAAGCTGCCCTGAAAGACAAACCTCAAAACAAACATAAACACATATTTCTATATTTTTTAAACAATATATTACTTATAATTCAATTAATAAATTAAATTTTAAGTAGTTTTCATATTATTTAGCATATTTATAGCTTTATTTCTATATTTAAGAAAAATAACAGGTTATTTATCCAACTTCTGACGTTAGAATACAGATAATTAAATATGCATACCGGAATACAATATGACCAATAAAAAAAATGACTCCACCCCTCTTTCCTTTACTGCATTACTGCTCAGTGTGCTTTCAGCTTTTCTTGGTGTACAAAGCAATTCAAATCGCGAACGGGATTTCAGTAAGGGCAAACTATCTCACTTTATTATAATCGGCTTAATGCTAGGTCTGATTTTCATTTTTATTGTAGTTAGCGTTGTTAATATCGTTATAAAGCTGGCAGCGAACTAATGATCAGCAGAAAAATAACTACAACAATGCTCTAAAAAATAAACGCGCATAATGATCGATCAGTAAAAAACCAAACAACACACTCAAATAGAAAATCGAATAGCCAAATGTCTTCATTGCAATTTTGTTAGGCTGCTTATCTTTATAAAGCTTAATCGAGTAATACAGAAAACCTGTTCCCAGAGAAACAGCGCCGGCAAGATAAATAAGACCACTCATCTGAATCAAAAAAGGCATCAAAGTGACGATAAATAATAGAATGGTATATAGCAATATTTGTATTTTGGTAAAATCAACTCCATGAGTTACAGGTAGCATGGGAATTTTAGCTTTGGCATATTCATCTTTTCTTCTGATAGCAAGAGCCCAGAAGTGGGGAGGGGTCCAGATAAAAATAATCAGAAACAATAATAAAGCTTCAGTTTCCACCTGGCCTGTTACTGCGGTCCAGCCAAGTAATGGAGGTGCAGCGCCAGCAGCGCCTCCCAGAACAATATTCTGAGGCGTAGCTCGCTTTAAAAACATGGTATATACCAACGCATAGCCAACTAAAGAAAAAAATGTCAGGACAGCGGTCAATATATTAACGAAGACAACCAGTAATAAGAGACCCAGCAAACCAATAGAAAGCGAAAAAATAAGCGCCTGGGTAAGATTTAGCTGACCAGTCGGTAGAGGACGATTTTTAGTTCTATCCATAATCGTATCGATATGATGATCGACAACGTGATTAATAGCAGCACCCGAAGCGGCAGCCAGACCTATACCTAGCGAACCAAAAAAGAAAATATCGACAGGAACCACACCATCAGCGGCTAATAACATGCCGACCATAGCTGTAAATACTATAAGAAAAACAACCTTTGGTTTAGTTAATTGCCAATATTGCGTAAAAGGCGCTACCAGAACAGCATTCATAATCCCCCCACAGGTGTAAACACTACCAATCCCCTTCTCATTAAACCCACTCATGTATGAATATAAAAAAGCAGATTTAAGCGATTAGCTGAGCTGAATCATATAAATTTATTATTATTATTGATCCAGATCAATTAACTCTTTATACCTTTATATTAGGACAAGATCAAATCATAAAATCAAATTTCATCAAAAATTCTTTAACCAATCTGAGAGATACGCAATAAACGCCTGATATCCGATAAAACTGAAGAAGGTTCATTAACTGCCGGATAAGTCATCATTAAATTACCAGCAGGATCTATCAGGTACAGTACAGGCGCTTCTCCAGGCTGAATACCTGCTAATTCAAATTTCTTAAACAAACTCTGACTTGCCTGACTGATAACGGTTAACTTCGGGTATTCACTAAGAAACTTAAATAGATCATCACTCACTTTCTGCCCTGAAATTAAAACATTTTGTACTCGATCCATATCTCTTCCAAGCGCTACTCTCATTTGCCTTAAATAATACAAATTATTTCGACAAAGCTCTTCACAGTCACCCTTTACCAGGATCACATAAGACCATTTACGCCAGAATTCCGGCTCCAGCCGATGGCCATCAGTAGACACCAGCTCTGGAAATACCATTGAACGTACAGGTTGCACCAGCTCACCATAGTTTTGACTAGCTGGCCGATAATCGAATACATAAAAGGCAAGCCATCCACCGATAAAAGGTAATAAAAATACCAGTATCAACGCAATAAATTTAAGCCTGTATATAAGCAAGGATTTTTGTTCTGACTCTTTCATGTTTTTTAACCACTTTTTACAAATAACTAATCAGGATTTTTAAAATTTAAACTGATATACAGGACCAGTACAATAAAGGCAAAACTAAACCATTGCAGCGCATAAGCCTCACTTTTTTCAGGAGGGGACCAAACCGGCTTCCAGCTTCTAACATAATAATCCTCCATTTCTTCAGCCTGCCAGATGACATAGGGTAATAATTCAAAGGAGAATCCCTGCTGGATTTTCTGCAGATCAATAAAAGGGACCCGCTGAGGCCAGCTCTGCTTCATTTCAACCTCCCCCAGTCGATATCCTTCGGAGGAAGGAGTCGTTACTATCCCCATAACCATATCGCTTACCGGTGGATCTTTAATAACAGGTAATTGCGCTCGATCCGCACCCGATGCAACCCATCCCCGGTTAACCAGTACCGCCCTTTGGGTAGAACCTATAAAGAAAGGTACCAATATGTGATAACCGGTTACACCATCATTAACCTGATTATCAAGCAAAATAACCCTGTTATTCAAATACCTGCCTTTGAGCTTAATCTTGCTGTAAATAAGAGACTGATCTAACTCTGACCCCGGAATCATATATTGATAAGGTTGCCGCAATTTCTCGACAAAACGATTTTCAATATCACGCTTTAAATCGGCTCGCTGTAGTTGCCAGTTCCCCAATATTACAAACAGAGCAAAAAAAAGAACGGCTAACAAGGACATCAATATGCCTGGCGCAAACTCACGGTTATGGAATCTGATACGCATTCAATAATTACTTGCTGTATAATGTACTTCGCTGGAACCTGTCGGATTCAAAATAAATCTATTTTGGAAAAGGTATTTTGGCCAGATTTTCCGATCAATATCACTAAACAGGCGCATTATTTACCTGAAACAATCGAAAACCTGACTCAAAATATCATATTCTCTAGGATTTCCTTAGCCCGACAGACTCCTGAAGTCATCTATATTTTAGAAATTCAGACAGTTTAACCTGAAAAAATCAGTTCAGCGTGAAAAAGATGTGTAATAGATTGATTTTTCAGCTGCATTAAGGTGTTACATAGACTTTACATGATTAACTGATTTTTCCAGGTTTAGGGGTATTATGCTAATTAAAACCATTATTCTAATCATGTTACTACTGGTTTTGCTAAGTCTTGGGGCCAGCATGTTCACATTGATTAAAGATCGTAACAACAGCAATCGAACCGTTAAGTTTCTAACTTTTAGAATAGTTATTTCGGTTAGTCTTTTCCTGTTAATAATCCTGTCATTTTTTTTGGGCTGGATACAACCCCATGGACTGCTACCACCAGCTAATTAAGTCAAAACAGAGAAAACCGTTTCAACTGGCCTAAAACCAGGCATGGCCATACACTATCTCGTAAGTGGCAGAATAACACTCATCCTTATAAGCTATTTCTTCATAAGCCTGTTGCAAACGTTTTAATTTGGAAGCCGTCATCAATCCTCTTTGTCGACCAATTTCAGCGTTTGTTGCACCAATAGACTTCAGATCTGACAATAAATCTTTAAAATTACTGTACTGCATGGTGATTTCCTCCATATCCATCACTGGCTGAGATAAGCCAGCAGTAAGCATTAAATCACCGACATCATGCATATCCATAAATTGATGGACACGTGGTGATGAATCTATCTGTGCCCAGCTTTCACGTAACTCTTTTAAAGTATTAACACCAAAAGTAGTAAACATCAGTAAGCCACCTGTTCTACCGATACGCTTAAATTCTCTAAATCCTTCAGCCAGATCATTACTCCATTGCAATGCAAGACTTGAGAATATTAAATCAATACAGTCATCCTGCAGGGGAAGGCGCTCCATATCGGCATTGATTAACCACTTACGATCAAAGAAGCTATACTTCTTTTTTGCCTGTAACAGCATTTCGTCTGCCATATCCAGTGCAATAATTTGAGCTTTTTTATATTGCCTGCGCAGTGGTTTTATTGCCGCCCCTGTTCCACAGCCTAAATCAACAATTAATTCAGGTTGAAGCTTTATATAATCAAGTCGCTCAATTAACCGGGATAAAACTTCTTCCTGTAAAACAGCAGAATTATCATATTGATCGGCACATCGATTAAATGATTTTTTAACGGCCGACTTATCTAGTCGAGGTGGGTTTAACAAATTCACGTATCAATTCTGCAAATAGGTCGCTATGAGATAAAAAGGGTGCATGCGCAGAGCGCGCGAAGCATTCTACACGAATTGCGGAATTTATCAGCGCTAATTGATCAACCAGCTTTACGGGCACTAAAGTATCTCTTTCACCATAAACTGCCAGCATGGGAACTTCTATTTCTTCTAATAACTGTCTGGCATCCTCAGTTAAAAGTAAATTCAGGCCAAACTTCATTGCATTGGACTCCGGCTCACCACCTTTAACTAATAATGCTGAAATTTCCCTGATCAGATTTCTTGCGGAACCAGCACCATGCATTTGCAACCCGATAAAGCGACGAATAGTTGCTGTCCAGTTATCAAGTAATGAAGCAGAAAACTCAGCAAAAACTGAAGCAGGAACAGCCGTTGCCCAATCTTTTCGTTGTACGAAACAGGGGTTATATGAAACAAGAATTAACTTTTTAAACTTTTGCGGGTAACGATGCACAAGATGCGTTGCATACAGCCCACCAAGAGACCACCCAAGCAATGTTGATTCAGGTAAAGCTTCTGCCAAAATTTCAATTTGATTATCAAATTCCTGCAACCGGGCATCCCAGGCAGAAAAACCATGCCCGGGTAAATCAACACGAGTGACCGTAAATTCTTCAGAAAACAACTGTGCCAAAGGTTTGAAAACAGCTGAATTCATCCCCCAACCATGAATTAATGTCAGAGCCTCTCCTCTGCCCTGTTGATAAAGCTTTATTTTTTCAATCATTTATCTGATAAAGTGCGGATTATTCTTAACTACTTAGTCAATCACTTGGAAAATCTGAATATTATACACATAGCGTTTATGTCAGGCGCTTACTTACTGGGTTCATTCTCTTCAGCAATCACTTTAAGCAAGATTATGGGCTTTAATGATCCACGTAGTGAAGGCTCCAATAATCCCGGTGCGACCAATGTCATGAGAATCGCCGGAAAAAAAGCCGCCGCCCTGACACTACTGGGTGACTTACTAAAAGGCTTTATCCCTGTTTTACTTGCTAATTTTTTTATACAACAACCCGTCTTTATCGCTTTGACTGGTCTGGCTGCTTTTATCGGCCATTGCTTTCCAGTTTACTATCAATTTAAAGGCGGTAAAGGTGTCGCTACTGCGATAGGGTTTATACTGGCCTTTCACTGGATATCTGGATTAGCAGTTGTTGCTATCTGGCTTATAGTTGCAAAAATTTTCAAATTATCTTCACTTGCTGCACTCATTGCCTTTCTATTTCTACCTTTTATATATTTTGCATTACAGCATGATATAACAGTCAGTAGTTTACTTTTTACAGTCACTTTCATCTTAACACTGAGACATAAAGAAAATATCCAGCGCATTATCCAGGGTAATGAAAAATAAACAGCGCCATGAAATATACTGGATTCAGCAGAAATACCCAGCACTTAAACCTGGAATCTGCAGTTGGACGAGTTGATTGTGCGATTGAGATGGTGTAGATCAAGGCGTAACGACGCGCAATAGCCAGCTATTCCAGGGCGTTACAACGAAGAGATACGCCGCCTCAAACCTGTAATTCAGTTCGTAGCGGGATTCACCGATAGGGTGATTATACGCATCAACTGTTATGGTTTAAGAAACCGTGGGTTAAGCTCTATTGCGAGCGGTCAACTGCGGAATCCAGGTTAAAGCATTGTGACCAGGTTTCTGGATCTTTTTCATCATATTCACCCAATCTATATCTAAGTAATCGAAATACCCGACGATCAATATTATTTTCTCGTTAGGATTCGCTAATACCAGCTACCTCCGGAAGCGCGGGCAAATCTTCCAGGGACCAACGAGGTAAAACATCTGACACAGCAATATCAGTCAAACCTGCCGACATTCTCACGCCACCGGCATAAGCAATCATTGCCCCATTATCAGTACAGTATTCCATCGCAGGAAAATAAACCTGTGTATCCAGTTTTTCAGACATTAACTGTAAACGCTGTCGTAAACTCTGATTTGCACCCACCCCTCCTGCAACAACCAGTCGATGATATCCAGTTTGCTTCAAGGCGCGTTGACACTTTATTTGCAGCGTCTCGACGACAGCCTGCTCGAAGGCAAATGCTATTTCAGCCCGGTTCTGCTCAGATAACGGTGAGTACTTATGCATTGTATTCAGTGCAAAAGTTTTTAAACCACTAAAACTAAAATCCAGTCCGGGTCTATCCACCATAGGCCGGGGGAATTTTAATTCAGTTTGAGTAATGGTTGATGCCAGAATCGCCAGTTCCGGTCCACCCGGATAAGGCAGCCCCAGTAATTTAGCTGTTTTATCAAATGCTTCACCAACCGCATCATCCAGCGATTCACCTAAAATTCTATAGCGTCCAATAGCCTGTACATCAACCAGCATGGTATGCCCCCCTGAAACTAGCAATGCCACAAAAGGGAATTCAGGTTTATCATCGGATAGCATAGGTGCCAGCAAATGACCCTCCATATGGTGTACACCTAATATCGGCTTATCGAGTGACCAGGATAACCCCCGCGCAATACTGGCTCCTACCATCAATGCTCCCATTAACCCGGGACCACGTGTATAAACAATGCCATCAATTTGATTTACCCCACCTACTTCAGCAAGAATATCCCTGATCATCGGAGCAGCTTTTACGACATGATCTCGAGAAGCCAGTTCAGGAACCACCCCTCCATACTCCCGATGTCGTTCAATCTGACTATATAAACGCTGATGCATTTCACCCGTTTGAGTATCAAAAAATGCGATTCCTGTCTCATCACAGGAGCTTTCTATGCCTAATACCTTCATAATTTCGATTGTTTGCCCATATTTCTCAAGTTTTCACTGCATATTAATTGATATTTCAAAATGACTCCTTATAATTGCGCGCCTCGAAACACAGACGTAAAAATAACCTTTATTTTAACGCTGTTATTTCGAATAAATTTTTAAAAGTTTAATAACCCGGACATTTTTAATATGCCAACAGTGAAAGTAAAGGACAATGAACCTTTTGATTACGCTCTACGTCGATTCAAGCGTGCCTGTGAAAAAGCAGGTACTTTAACTGAAACTCGTCGCAGACAAAACTACGAAAAACCAACTTCTGTTCGTAAACGTAAAGCTGCTGCTGCAGTAAAGCGCAACTTTAAGCGTCTATCCAAAGAAATTGGTAACAGAAAGCGTTACTACTAGGAAATCATCATGGCTGCTTGCGCTCTAAAAGAACAGCTAGTTTCCGAAATGAAAAGCACCATGAAAAATGGTGATAAAGCTCGTTTGGCAGTCATACGCCTGATTCTGGCTGCTATCAAGCAGATAGAGGTCGATGAACGCATAGAACTGGATGATGACAGAGTAAATCTCGTACTGGATAAAATGGCCAAGCAACGCCGTGAATCCATTGCGCAGTTTGAAAAAGCCAAACGTACTGATCTGATTGATATCGAAGCGGCAGAACTGGCCATTATTCAGGAATACCTGCCTGAAGCACTATCTGATGAAGAAATAGACAAACTCATTGCTCAGGCCATTGAAAGCAGTGGTGCCAGTGAGCTAAAACAGATGGGGCAGGTTATGGGTATACTCAAGCCCCAACTACAGGGACGTGCTGATATGGGAAAAGTCAGTCAGCTAATAAAAGCCAGACTTGGAGCAGGCTAACAATTTCATTGTTAGCAATGTTTCCATTTTGAGGGACAAATCTCTGGCTATATTTGAGTAAATCCCCTACTCAAGATAATTTAAGATAAGTACCGAAAACTTATTTTAATTATCTTTCCCAAAATCTAGTATCATCAGCAAATAAGTATCCAGAAATCATTTAGCAGAGACTAAATATTTCTCTTTAAATAATCTGATTTAAAATAGAGACCTTCTAGCCAATGGAATTCCCCGAACTTAAAAATGATCGTTACATCAAGGCACTTCTAAAACAGGAAACAGATACAACACCGGTGTGGATTATGCGCCAGGCCGGTCGATATCTACCAGAATATAAAGAAACCCGAAAACAGGCTGGCAGCTTTCTTAACCTGTGTAAAAATCCTGAACTTGCCTGTGAAGTTACCTTACAGCCATTACGTCGTTTTGAACTTGATGCGGCAATTTTATTTTCTGACATTCTGACAATTCCGGATGCAATGGACCTGGGCCTCTACTTTAGTGAAGGTGAAGGACCCAAATTTGAAAAACCTATCCGCACTCAAGCTGATATTGACAATCTATTTGTGCCAGATCCTGCAGATAAATTACGCTATGTTACTGATGCAGTCACCATGATTCGCCAGGAACTTGGTGGACAAGTTCCATTAATTGGTTTTAGTGGAAGCCCGTGGACCCTCGCCACCTATATGATTGAGGGAGGTAGCTCAAAGGATTATCACCATACAAAAGGATTAATGTATGAAAATCCGGCTGCACTTCATCAGATACTTGATGTAATTGCTAAATCTGTTGTCTCCTATTTAAATGCTCAAATCGAGGCTGGTGCTCAATCAGTGATGATTTTTGATACCTGGGGCGGCGTACTATCACCTGAAGCGTATCAAGAGTTTTCTCTGGGTTACATGCAAAAAATAGTTGAACAGCTCAATACACAATACAATAACCAGACCATCCCGGTTACCTTATTTACCAAAGGTGGCGGTCAATGGATTGAATTAATTGCAGCAACTGGCTGTAACGGTGTTGGCATAGACTGGACAATTTCAATTGATGAAGCCAAAAAACGTGTTGGCGATAAAGTAGCTCTTCAAGGGAACCTCGACCCTAACGTACTCTATGCCTCACCAGAAGTTATCCGTAAACACGTAAAACAGTTAATTGAAAAATTCGGTCCCCACACAGGGCATGTCTTTAATCTGGGACACGGTATTCACCAGACAGTAAACCCTGATCACTTAAAAGTTCTGGTTGATGCAGTCCATGAATTTGGACGTGAAATACGACAATAATTAAACCCGGAAAAATCAATTGAGCGTGAATAGATGCGTAACAGATTGATGTACCTGGTCTAAGCCATGGATGGCTGTCGTTAGAGTAATTCAGGAGCAATTAGCGGGAAATCAAAAACACCTTAACCTTAGTCACCAGATTGGTGAAGAGTGTTTTTGATTTTATCAGCTGCATTAAGGTGTTACCAGGACTTCCATGATTCAACTGATTTTTCCAGGTTTAACATGGCAAAAGGAAAATTAACTTCCTGATATTCAGACGTAAAAGGACAAACAGAATTTAACAAGTGATTTTGAGACAAGTCTAAACGTGAGTATTTACAGAATAAGCCAGGCTATTGATAACTTCATGTTCTTTACAATGAACGATATAGACATCATAGAAAAGATGGAAGATTTTGATATTGATGGATTTGGAAAGGCTTTGAAATTCAAATGGGTCGAACCAAATGCTGAATTTATTAAGAACGATGCTAGAGCAAAGCTCATACCAGATATTACGCAATGGAGTGGAAATGACCTGGTCTTTAGCAATAAGACCAAGCTGGCTTTGAGCAAGTTACTTGATGGTTCAGGTGAGTATTTACCATTAGCAGGACAGGGAAAAGATTATTGTATTTTCAACCCTATTCAAAGAATGGGCAGTGAAATTATCAACCTTAAAGAAACAAAGAATTCTTACTTCGACGACGGCACCTGGAAAGCAGTAGAAAAGCTAGTTTTTAAAAAAGGTGCAGAAAAAAATGTACCACCCTTATTCACCATTGAAATGGATTCTGGAACTACTCTCTTTTGTAATCAAAACTTTAAGGATGAGGTAGAGAGACCAGGTTTGAGAGGGATTAATTTTTCATTAATAGAACAAGCATAATCAATCAATAAAATTCCGTTGATTACGCACTTCTTTCATCTGAATTTTTTTCTCACTGGTTTGATAAAAATAACGTAATCCGATAAAAACAACAAAGGCATCCAGGAAAAACTCAAAGGTAAATTATTATTGGAAGGCTTCGTTCCTATTTTTTCAATCTAAAATTACAGGTTGATGGCTCTCAATAAAAAGGTATGCAGTATCCTGATAGTTTACTGAAATAGTGGGTTAACCTCTATTGCGAGCGATCAACTGCGGAATCCAGGTTAAAAAATATCTTCTTCTATATTTTCCTGAGTCGTCATTTTTCCCGGTATTCCGCGTTTATCCTGTACACTAGTTCCAGCATCTAAATCAACCAGGCTCGATTGAGAAGGCTCTGTTCCAAGCTTAAAAATTTCAAACCTGCTATTAACAGTATTTTCATTGGCCCGTTCACCAGTATCCGCATCAATTCTCACTGTTACGATACCTTCCGGCTGCTCTTCCAGGTTAATAGGCAATCCAGCCAATGCATCGCGCATATAATCGATCCACATTGGTAAGGCGGCTCTACCACCTGTTTCCCTGCTACCTAAAGTTTTCTGGTTATCAAAACCCACCCAGGCAGTTGTTACAACCTGATCATTAAAACCACTAAACCAGGCATCTTTCTGGTCATTGGTAGTACCGGTTTTCCCGCCGATATCAGAGCGACCTAAAACCTTTGCCCTGACAGCAGTTCCACGGCGCACTACTTCACGAACAAGGGAACGCATGATATAGGCGTTTTGAGGACTGATAACTCTAGGGGCATATTCAATTATTTTTTCATCAGCAACTGTTTGTTCCTCAGTTGATTGAGCAGCGACTGTCTGCTCTGAAGATTCCTCAGATGTAATGACCTCTACCGGGTTGTCAGTTGTAGCAGGATCGACATTTGGCTTTTCCTCTTTTTTCTGAGCTTCACAACCCTGACATACTGTAAGCGGTGTATGTTCAAATATAATTTCACCATTATTCGATTCTATACGGTTAATATAATAAGGCGTCACAAGATAACCGCCATTGGCAAAAACAGCATAGGATCGAACAATCTCCAATGGAGAAAAAGCACCACTACCCAAAGCGAGAGAAAGATCATAAGGCATATCTTTCTTATGAAAACCAAATCGTTGAGCATATTGGGTCGCATAACGTAAACCTATAGACTGTAAGATTCGAATTGAAACCAGGTTGCGAGATTTCACCAGAGCTTCGCGTAAACGTGTCGGACCATAAAATCTACCGGAATAATTTTCCGGTCGCCAGGTAGCTTCCAGGGAATCGTCATCAAAAACAACAGGAGCATCATTAATCATACTGGCAGCAGTAAACCCTTTCTCTAAAGCAGCAGAATAAATGAAAGGTTTAAAATTTGATCCAGGTTGACGTTTAGCCTGAATAGCCCTGTTAAATTTATGATGGAAATAATCAAATCCACCCACTAGAGATTGTAAAGCTCCAGATGAAGGATCGATAGAAACAATTGCTCCTTCTACTTCAGGCACCGAAGCTAATAACCACTCCTCACCCCTGTGTTCAACCCAGATAATATCCCCCACCTGTAAAACATCGGATGGTTTCTCGATTGCAGGACCTATTTGATTAACATTAATATAAGTCCTGGCCCAGTCAATCCCGTTTATAAATGGAATTTTAACCAGCTTATAATCTGGCAGCATTACCTGAACATTGTCATCTTCTACTGTTTTTACCACACCCTGAAGCAGATTCCCGATGGTATTTTCTTCAACCAGTTCTTCTTCAAAAGGATCCAGCTCAACTAAAGACATATCAATTTTTCCTGTGACACCGCGATATCCATGACGTCTATCATAATCAAGTAGAGCAGTACGTAATGACCTGTTAGCTGATGACTGCAGGCGGCCATCGATTGTGGTGTAAACATTCAAACCAGAACCATAGACTTCTTTACCATATTTTTTGAATACTTCTGCACGTACCATTTCAGTGACATAACGCGCATCTGCACTGACTTTGGAAGTATGTAATTCTGCCGAAATTGGCTCTGCTCTGGCAGTTTGATATTCTTCTTCAGAAATATAACCTAGCTGCCCCATTCTACGAATAATATGATCACGACGGATTAATGCCCTCGCTGGATTAATAATCGGGTTATAACGGGATGGAGCCTTAGGCAAACCGGCAATCATTGCGGCCTGAGCTATAGACAACTCTTCCAGAGTTTTTCCATAGTAAACCTGTGAAGCAGCAACAACACCATAAGCACGATTTCCCAGATAAATTTTGTTCAAATATAATTCCAGTATTTTTTTCTTATCTAAATCCTTCTCTATCTTTAATGCCAACAGAATTTCATGTAACTTTCGGTTATACGTTTTTTCGGAACTAAGAAAAAAATTACGGGCAACCTGCATAGTAATCGTACTTCCACCGCGTGTTTTATGACCTGTTGTTATCAATTCATACACAGCAGCCATTAATGCCAGTGGATCTACACCATAATGATTCCAGAATTGATCATCTTCAGCAGCCAGAAACGCCTGCTCAATTTTTTTTGGAATTTCCTCGTACTTTACTGGTATTCGTCTATGCTCTCCATATTCAGCCAGTAAAAAATCGTTTTTATCGTAGATACGTAATGGCTCCTGATATTCTGTATCCTGAAGCTCATCAATGGCCGGTAACTCTGGTATCATAACGAAGTAGATATAGAATGCAGCAGCCACAACGATTAAAATGCCGGCTGCCAGCATTGCAGATAAAATTTTTACTAGTATTTTCATGAAGTTAGGGTATATTTATAAAGAAATACATGAAAAGTATCGACAAGAAGAATTTCTTGAACTAGACTTTGTCATTAGATTAAGAAAAATTTAACAAAATAGTTACTTACAACTGGATGTTAAAGTGGTTTATCATTAATACATTATTATGAAAAAATATCATTTTATATCCGTGAACACAGTCACAACTGAGGGACTCCTGTGTTTTTGACACCAAAAAAGCCAACACTCATTGGGTTAGACATTAGTTCAACATCTATAAAGATGTTAGAACTCAGTAAATCCGGCTCCAGCTACCGCATTGAAGGTATAGCTGTGGAACCGCTTCCTGCAAACTCTATGGTCGAAAAAAACATTGCCGAAATAGAGGCTGTAGGCGAAAGTGTAAAGCGTGCGCTGAACAAATCCAAAATAAAATCCAAACATTGCGCTATCGCAGTGGCCGGATCTTCAGTAATCACAAAAAAGATTACAATGCCTGCCAGTTTAAATGATGAAGAAATGGAAGGCCAGATACAATTAGAAGCAGATCAATATATTCCCTACCCGCTGGAAGAAGTTAACCTTGATTTCCAGGTCATTGGCCAATCTGAAAACAACCCTGAAACAGTGGATGTATTATTGGCTGCCTGTCGTAGTGAAAATGTCGATGATCGTATCGCAGCTGTTGAACTTGCCGGTTTAACGCCAAAAATTGTTGATATTGAAGCTTATACCATTGAAACGGTATTTCAAACAATGGCACCTCACCTGCCTGACGAAGGTATGGACCAGACAGTCGCCATTGTCGATATTGGCGCGACAATGACCAGCTTAAGCATCATTCATAATCACCAGTTAATTTACACTCGTGAACAAAATTTTGGTGGCAAACAATTAACTGAAGAAATTATGCGTCGATACGGCTTATCCTATGAAGAAGCAGGACTTGCCAAGCGCCAGGGAGGATTACCTGATAATTTCGAACCAGAAGTACTTGAACCATTCAAGGAGACTACAGCTCAGCAAGTGAGTAGATTTCTACAATTCTTTTATTCCGCAGGTGGAAACATCAGTAGCATAGATCAATTGATTTTAGGTGGTGGTACTGCTGCTTTACCTGATTTGGCTGAGTTAACTGAATCTCATATTGGTGTACCAACAATAATTGCCAACCCTTTCCAGGATATGTCAACTGCAAACAGAGTTAATAAAGCCAACTTACAGGCTGATGGACCATCATTTTTAATCGCTGCTGGACTTGCGATCAGGGGGACTGAATACTAATGACCCGCATTAACCTTTTACCCTGGCGCGAAGAACTAAGACAGGAAAAACAAAAGCAATTTATGACTTTGCTAGTGCTATGCATATTACTGTCTGCAGCGCTTGTGGGGCTTATTCACTTTCAGATGAATGGAAAAATTGAATATCAAAATAGTCGTAATAATTTTTTAAGTACTGAAATTTCTAAACTGGATAATGAAATTGCTGAAATCAAGGAATTGCAGAAAGTTCGCAAGAGCCTGAAAGACAGAATGGATATCATCCAGACTTTACAGGCTAGTCGGCCATCCATTGTTCATCTTTTTACTGAACTGGTTACCACCGTACCCAATGGAGTTTTCTTAAAAACACTGGTGCAAACAAAAAATTCTCTAAAGTTAACTGGTGAAGCAGAATCAAATGCTCGTGTTTCAAGTTACATGCGCAATTTAAGTGAATCTGAGTGGCTAAAAGAACCCAATCTTGAAATCATACAAATTGAGGACAAAACGGTTACCAGAATCAGTACATTCGTGCTAACAGTCAAGCAGGTTGAAAAGACAGGTAATAACGATTTAGATGATAAGCTTGGAGGAGTAAAATGAGCCTACAAGATGAAATAAATAACCTGGATATTAATAATTTAGGGAACGCATCAAATCCCATTAAATATGGCATTCTTGCTATTACCGTTATCATCATAATAGCTGCTGGCTTATATTTTGATACACAGACTCAACTGGATCAATTAAAGTTAGTTGAAAAGAAAGAAGTCAATTTAAAGAAAGAATTCAAAAATAAAGCAGATAAGGCTGCAAAGCTTCAACTTTATAAAGATCAACTAGCTGAAATGCAGGCATCTTTCCAGGCAATTTTACGGCAATTACCTGAAGGCACAGATGTTGAGTCTCTACTGGTAGACGTCTCACAAACAGCATTAGCCAATGGGCTTGAAATCAAAAAGTTTCAACCCAGTAATGAACAGAAAAAAGGCTTTTACGCTGAATTACCCATAGCACTTGAAGTTTCTGGTCAATACCATGATCTGGCTTCTTTTATCAGTGGTGTCGCGGCACTTCCACGAATAGTAACCCTGCATGATTTGAAGCTAGAAATTCTGCCGCAGGAAAAGGATAAAACAAAACCCTCTGATAAATTAAAGATGACTGCTACAGCTAAGACTTACCGTTACCTTAAGGAGGATGAGCAATAATGTTTCATCAAAAAGCTCCTATTTTAAGAGTTTTATTGACTCTATCAGCTTTGACTCTAACCGGCTGTAATCAGGGAATAGGAGATCTACAGGAATTCGTGCAGAAAACCAAAGCCAAACCACCTGGTAGAGTTGAACCGATTCCAGCATTTATACCTTATCAAAACTTTGAATACACTAAACAAAATTTGAGAGATCCATTTAAAATTGTTGATTTTAGACGCCCTGAACAACAACAGGATGAAACGATCAGTGATTCTGCTACTGGTCCTCGACCTGATCTGGATAGAGTACGTGAACCGCTGGAAGACTTCCCTCTCGATACTTTAAGGTTTAAAGGAACCGTTACCCAGAATAATTTAAAATGGGGACTGGTATTTGCACCGGATAACACTATACATCGCGTCCTGGAAGGGAATTACATGGGAACAAACCATGGTCGAATAATCGCACTGTCTGACAGCGCAATTGATATTACTGAAATCGTTCCAGATGGACAGGGAAATTATATCGAACGTTCAGCTAAGATCGCGCTGATTGAATAGAGAGGGCCAAATAATGAAAAACTGGCAAATTAAACACGTGGAATCAAAATCAATGAAAGCTAGTAGAATACTAAAGTTACTTTTTAGCCTTGCAATCCTGTTTCAAATAGGTCAGCTTCAGGCGCGAGAACTAATTGGTCTGGATTATTCAATAATGTCTGGTAATGCAGTTCAGCTTGTCTTTACCTTTGATCAGGAGGCAATTGAGCCACGCTCTTTTACAATTGATGCTCCGGCTAGAATTTCACTTGATTTTGCTGACACTGAAAATAAGCTAAAACAACGTGCCATGCGCGTTGGTATTGGTGCAATTCAAAGCATACTATCTGCATCATCTAAAAGTAGAACAAGAGTTGTTTTAAATTTATCCAGACCCACTGAATACAGCACTACTTTGAATGGAAATCAGGTAATTGTTGTATTAGCAGGTACTGAAGCTCTCGAGTCTATGGCAAAAGAGAATAATACTGATGCAGCAATTACTAATGCAGTAGCAATGTCGACATCTAATGAAACTGATCAGACTAATGACGTTAAAGGAATAACCAATATTGACTTTAAACGTGGAGATAATGGCGAAGGTCGTGTCATTATAGACCTAACAAATGCAAACATTTCAACTGATGTATGGCGCGAGAATGATACTATCCAGGTCGAATTTGTTGGATCTCAATTACCTGAAGCCTTGCAGAGACGTCTGGACGTGAGTGATTTTGCTACTCCAATCAACTACATAGATGCTATACAGGATGGCTCCAATATCAAGCTTTCCATTACTTCAAAAGGTCAATTTGAACACCTGGCCTATCAGGCTGACAATGTTTATACAATTGAAATCGCCCAGATAACCAAGATTGAAGAGGAAAAAAGACGCAAAAATAAGTTTGGATTTACTGGCGAGAGACTCTCTCTGAACTTCCAGGACATTGAGGTTAGATCAGTATTACAGTTACTGGCTGACTTTACAGGTCTTAATCTGGTTGTAAGTGACTCTGTTGAAGGGAACCTTACCTTACGTTTAAAGAATGTCCCATGGGATCAGGCGATGGATATTATTCTGAAAACAAAAGGACTGGCTCAACGTAAAGCGGGTAATGTAATTTTAGTCGCGCCAACTGATGAAATTGCTGCCAGAGAAAAGCTGGAATTAGAAGCTCGTAAACAGGTAGAAGAGCTTGAACAATTACGAACTGAATTCATCAAGGTTAATTATGCAAAAAGCGCCGATATCGCAGAATTACTTAAACTGGAAGATAACGCTATTCTTTCACCCAGAGGATCGGTTAGTGTTGACAGCAGAACGAACACCCTGCTAGTGAAAGATACCAATGCCAGCTTAGCCAATGTTAGACAATTGCTTTTAGAGCTTGATATTCCTATACGCCAGGTATTAATTGAATCTCGAGTAGTCGTTGCAACTGATGATTTCAGTAAGGAGCTAGGTGTTAGATTCGGAGTTAGTAATGACAGCTTTAAATCCGATACTTCAGGCTCAGGTGCTACCACTTCTGGCACCACAAATGGGGTTAGAAATTTAATTAATAATGCCACCGTTGAGGATGAAAGCTTCAATGTCAACATGCCGTTACAGAATCCAGCAGGATCTATTGCATTAGCATTAACAAAACTGCCAATTGGTACATTACTGGAACTGGAGTTATCGGCCGCTCAAACTGAAGGCAGGGGTGAAGTGGTTTCCAGCCCTCGCATCATTACAGCTGATTCTCATTTAGCAAGAATAGAATCTGGTGTTGAAATTCCTTATCTGGAATTGAATAATGGAAGAGCGACTTTAAGGTTCAGAAAAGCAGTGTTATCTCTGGAAACAACACCACAGATTACTCCAGATGACAGAATTATTATGGACCTTCAGGTACATAAAGATTCAAGGGGAGAGGATGTTTCTTTTGGGGCGGGATTACTAGCACCTACCATTGACACACGAGAAGTTCAGTCTCAGGTACTTGTTGATGACGGACAAACTGTTGTGCTAGGTGGTATATATGAAACTGTTCAGTCAGCCCAGGTTACCAGAGTTCCTTTCTTTAGTGATTTGCCTTTAATAGGTAATCTGTTTAAGTCAACAATAGCTCGAGATGACCGTTCAGAATTATTAATTTTTGTAACCCCGAAAATACTTCAAGGCGCAAACCTGGACGCTCGTTAAAAATTTATAATACAAGTTTTCCGATTTCGTATCGGGAAACTTGTAAATTACCGGTTACAAATTTAGAATCCGCTCCTGTTTTCTAAATTTCATATCAATGACTGATCAAAATATCATCCTGATAGGCCCCATGGGTTCCGGTAAGTCGACTATCGGCCAACTTTTGGCCAACAGGTTAAACCGGGACTTTTTTGATAGCGACCACTATATAGAACAAAAAACTGGCGTTGATATCCCTACCATTTTTGATATAGAAGGCGAAGAAGGCTTCAGAGCTCGAGAAACAAAAGCCCTGGAAGAGTTATCAAATCTACATAAACTGGTTATAGCTACCGGTGGTGGATCTGTCATCAACGAAGTAAATCAACAGATACTAAGATCAGGCTTCATAATTTTTCTGGACACATCTGTAAACCAGCAAATGGCTCGCTTAAAACACGATAAGAAACGTCCGTTATTGCAGACTGCTAACCCAAGAGAAAGACTGGAAAAATTGCTTTCCGAACGGAAACCTCTGTATATCGAACTAGCAGATCTTCGAATTCGTACTGATCGAAAATTTGCCCGTAAAGTGGCATCAGAAATTATTCCCTTATTACCGGATAACCTTACTTAAAATATTAACACTATGAATCCATTGCACCAGCTTAACGTAGAATTAGGTGATAGAAGTTACCCGATTTTCATTGGTAAAGAATTATTAGACAATCCAAATTTAATTACCGACTACATTAAAGGCAGTAGTGCTTTGATAGTAACTAATTCAACGGTTGCTCCACTTTACCTCGATAAAGTCGTTAAAACTCTCGATACAGGCGAAATACGTCATGACACAGTAATTCTGGAAGATGGTGAATCATTTAAAACTATAGCTTCAGTAGAATCTATTATCGATTCACTATTAAAAAACAGACATGATAGAAACACAACGATCATAGCTCTAGGTGGTGGAGTTGTTGGTGATATAGCGGGATTTGCTGCAGCTATTTATCAGCGCGGTATTCATTTCATTCAAATACCAACCACCCTTCTATCACAGGTTGACTCTTCAGTTGGTGGAAAAACCGGTGTTAATCATCCAGCCGGGAAAAATATGATTGGCGCATTTCATCAGCCTCAATGCGTGATTGCTGATACCAGTACGTTGAATACATTACCTGCAAGAGAACTAAGCGCAGGATTAGCAGAAGTTATAAAGTATGGATTAATTCATGATGCAGATTTTTTTAGCTGGCTGGAAACAAATATTGAACAATTAATGCAACGTGATTATCAGGCTATCAGCCAGGCGATATTCACTTCCTGTCAAATTAAAGCTGACATTGTCGCAATAGATGAAAAAGAATCAGGCATACGCGCTATTCTCAATCTGGGGCATACTTTTGGCCATGCTATCGAATCAGCCATGGGTTATGGTAACTGGCTACATGGCGAAGCTGTAGCTACCGGTATGGTGATGGCTGCAGACCTGTCTGAAAGACATCAATGGATTGATAGCTCTGTTAAAGAAAGAACAATTGAAATATTGAAAAAAGCTGGTTTACCGGTAAATTCACCTCAGCAAATGACCAGAGATAAATACATGGATCTGATGGCCATCGATAAAAAAGTAGATCGTGGTATTATTAATCTTATTTTATTAAAAGGACTTGGCAAAGGCGTTATTTCAAAAGACTACGATCCGCAGTATTTAGAGAAAACATTATTGGAAAGCTAAAAATTTGAACCGGGAAAATACAGTTTCATCACCTCAAGCATGGCAAAAATTACTGTGTCAGGCTTTTCAGGATACTAAAATCACTACCCAGCCAAATGGATTGTGTAAGCTATATCATGTGCATCATTTTATTTATCTATCATTACATCATTCCGGTATAGAAAATCGTTCACCTTTTTCACTATTACAACTCATTAAAATCCGCTTACAGTCAAAAGGTAAACCTGAAGAGATTAAACAATTGTGTATAGACACTCTATTACACATGCACAAACCGGCATTCAACCTTTTATCCAGCAACTACTATCTTGTAACGGCATCTTTAATAATAAGCCTGTTTACCCTTTTAACACCAATTACAGCAAACACATTCAAATATCAAAAAGGTAATCAATCAATATTAAAAACCATGACTATTCCGTGGATGGATTTAGAATCAGATATACTGACACTTCCTGATACAACAGATTATTTACTCGCTGCAGCACCTTTGAAACTAACGAAAGAACAAAAACAACTGGAAAAATTGAACACAGCTGCGTGGATAATGAATCAGAAAAGCACAGCTTATAGTTTGCAATTGTTATCAGTAGCCAATGAAACAAATCTGATCAAATTTTGTGAACAGTACGAAATCTGCAACAATTCGGCTTTTTACCGTACACAAACAAAAGGTAAAAAATTGATTAAACTGATATATGGTTCATACCCGAACCATATGGCAGCAAAACAGGCAAAAGAGAAATTAATTGCAACATTAAAAAACGTATCTCCCTGGGCAAGATCCTTCAAGCAAATCAAAGATGAACTATAATCAAACTCGTCAATTAAGCAGTATAAGCGAGATTAATTAAATGTCCGGAAGCATACCGAGATCATTTATAGATGACTTGCTCAACCGGGTAGACATAGTCGAGATTATCGACTCACGGGTACCCTTAAAAAAGAAAGGTCGTGAATACTGGGCCTGCTGTCCATTTCACAATGAAAAATCCCCTTCCTTCTCCGTCAGTCAAACTAAACAGTTTTATCACTGCTTTGGATGCCAGCAACACGGCAATGCTATCAGCTTCCTGATGGAATACGACCATATGGACTTCGTAGAATCAATCGAAGCCTTAGCGCAGCATATAGGCGTTGAAATCCCCTATGAAAAAGGACCGGGCACAGGTTTCAGGCAAAATAGCAGAAATACCCCTCAATCAGAATCATTAATGAATACCCTGCAGCAATGCAGTGATTACTATCAGGCACAGTTAAAACAGAGTAGCGAAGCCATTGAATACCTGAAACAACGGGGAATTAGTGGTCAAACCTGCCAGATCTTTAGCATAGGCTTTGCCCCCGAAGGCTGGAATAATCTGAACGGAGACCAAAAAAATCTAATTGAGTCAGGCATGCTAGTCGAAAATGAAAATGGCAATACCTATGATCGTTTTCGCCATCGACTCATGTTCCCAATACGAGACCGAAGAGGCCGCACCATCGCCTTTGGAGGACGGATAATCAATCCTGAAGATAATCCAAAATACCTAAACTCGCCCGAGTCTCCAGTATTTCATAAAGGTGAGGAAATTTATGGATTACATGAATTAAAACAACAAAATACAAAAATCGACCAAATTTTTATCACAGAAGGCTACATGGACGTAGTTGCATTAGCAGAGCATGGCGTCACTACAGCAGTTGCTACACTGGGTACGGCTATCAATAGTAACCAGATAGAAAAATTATTCAGATTATCAAAAAGACTCATTTTTACTTTTGACGCGGATCTGGCAGGTAAAAAAGCAGCCTGGCGCTCACTGGAAAGTAGCCTATCTTTACTAAAAGAAGGCCGAATAGCTCTATTCCTGTTTCTTCCAGAAGGACATGACCCTGACAGCTATATCAAGGAATATGGTAGAGAAACTTTTCTTGAACAGGCCGGTCAGGCCACCTCCCTCAGTCAGTTTTTAATTGACGGATTATTAACACAGGGTGAAATACTCACAATGGAGGGTCGTACAAGCTTTATCGACAAGCTCATTGATTATTTAAATAAAATTCCACTGGATGCACTAAAAAAACAAATCATTCAGGAAACAGCAAAACTGGCTTCGATTAAAAATGATCAACAAAGTCTTAATAGACTATTTGGGACAACCAGTATAACGCCTGCCAGCACACCACATAAAACCGAACAACACTGGACCCCTGCCCGACTGGCGATTAATTTGCTATTACAAAAACCAGCTCTGGCAAAGTCAGCTGGCAACCTTGAAGAACTGGCAGAGACCGACATACCTGGAATTGAACTATTATTACAGATACTTGATCAAATTTACGAAGAGCCAGAGATTAGTACACAAAATTTACTGGAACGCTTTGCAGGACATAAAAATGAAACTCTTGTGTATCAAATAGCCGCCATGACCCCGGCCATGAAAAATGAAACAGATGAAATTAAACCCATGTTTGAAGACGCCATTAGTAAGCTCAGACCCAAATATGCAGAAAGTCGATTCCAGAAATTGCAGAAAAAACTCATGTCCGGGCAAAAACTTGATGATTATGAGCGACAGGAATACAGACAAATACTAAGAAGAGATAAAAAATAACTTATAAACTTGGAAAATAATAATTAAACCTTATATACTAACGAGTTCACTTTTTGAATTTTTTTTCTTCGCGTATTGAGACCCTATGGATAAAAACCAGAAATCCAGCTTGAAAGAGTTGATCGCCAAAGGCAAAGAGCAGGGGTTCCTAACCTATGCCGAAGTCAACGACCATCTACCAGATGGTATTGTTGAGCCAGAGCAAATTGAAGATATCATCCGCATGATCAACGACATGGGCATAAAAGTCCATGAAAGCGCCCCTGCAGAAGATTCTGATGATATTTTAAATGACAACGAAAGCGAACCAGATGAAGATGCAGTAGAAGAAGCTGCAGCAGCTCTGGCTTCACTAGATAGCGAATTTGGACGCACCACAGACCCTGTACGCATGTATATGCGTGAAATGGGTACGGTTGAACTATTAACCAGAGAAGGTGAAATAAAAATTGCACGCCGTATTGAAGGCGGACTAAACCACGCCATGTCTGCACTGGCCAGCTACCCTGATACCATTTCACTAATTCTGAAGCGATACCAGCAAGTACGGATGGAAGAATCCAAGCTATCTGATCTCATCTCCGGTTATGTCGATCCCAACGAAGATCCCAATGCGATCCCGATGCCACCACAGCAGAAAAACTCTGATGATAATACTGATGGCGAAGATGATGACGATGACGAAGCTGAAGAAGTTGAACCAGATACTGGATTAGATCCGGAAGAAGCGGAAGCACGCTTCAGCGAACTTGAATTACATTTCAACAAAGCGCTGAAAGCAATAGAAATAGATGACGGTGAAACAGCAGACGCACACATTGCAAAAACAGTCGAATTGCTCATGCTGATAAAATTGATGCCATCATTCGTAGAAGAACTGGGATCAAACCTGAAAAGCGTCATTAACCGAATTCGTGCCAATGAACGTGCGATACTCGACCTATGCGTTACCCAGTCCAAAATGCCCCGTAAAGATTTCATTACTTCTTTCAAAGAGAATGAAACCAACAATCAGTGGATTCTTGATTTAATTGAAGCAGGTCACCCCTACTCTGAAATGCTGGACATCATGAAAGATGAAATATTTCGTCATCAAAAGCGTCTACGCACTATCGAGAAGCAATCACGCCTCAATATTAGCGATATAAAAGAAATCAATCGCAAGATGTCCATTGGTGAAGCCAAAGCACGTCGCGCGAAAAAGGATATGATTGAAGCAAATCTGCGACTGGTTATTTCTATTGCCAAAAAATACACCAATCGTGGATTACAATTTCTCGACCTTATTCAGGAAGGCAATATCGGCCTGATGAAAGCCGTCGACAAATTTGAATATCGTCGTGGTTACAAATTCTCAACCTATGCCACCTGGTGGATCAGACAGGCCATCACCCGTTCCATTGCGGATCAGGCCCGTACCATACGAATTCCGGTACACATGATCGAAACAATCAACAAGTTAAACCGCATCTCACGCCAAATGCTACAGGAACTGGGTAGAGAGCCCCTGCCTGAAGAACTGGCTGAGCGCATGGAAATGTCAGAAGATAAAGTCAGAAAAGTTCTCAAGATATCAAAAGAACCGATCTCAATGGAAACACCAATTGGTGATGATGAAGATTCACATTTGGGCGACTTTATTGAAGACACCAATGTCATGTTACCAGCAGACACAGCAACCAATGCCGGATTATCCGAGTCAACAAGAGAAATTCTCTCCAGTTTGACCCCGCGTGAAGCCAAGGTATTGAGAATGCGATTCGGTATCGACATGAATACCGATCACACGCTGGAAGAAGTAGGAAAACAGTTCGACGTAACCCGTGAGCGGATCAGACAGATTGAAGCCAAAGCACTGAGAAAGCTACGTCACCCAAGTCGATCAGAACAATTACGATCTTTTATTGACGCGGACTAATAAATCCTTACAATTCGCTTCCTGTTTTGTGTTCCAGTAAAAAATTAACTGGAACACAACTACAGAAAATTCTGCAATTAACTCAGAATTTTTGTGTCAGGTGATATGTATCGGCAATATGCAGTAGCGTAATGCAGGATAATATTCTGAACGACATAATCTGTTGTTATTGAACCTTCGATGGGTGAAAAAACAACCTGGAGGTAATGAATACCTCACCCCCTAATAAGGGCCTGTAGCTCAGTTGGTTAGAGCAGTGGACTCATAATCCATTGGTCGGAGGTTCGAGTCCTCCCGGGCCCACCAATTTTATTCTTATATTTCAATAATGTTCCTGCCAGCATAGTTTGACCGCTTTGGTACATCCCACTACGAACTGAATTGCAGGTTTGAGGCGGCGACGTATCTCGTCGTTGTAACGCCTTGGAATAGCTGGCTATTCCGCGTCGTTAAGCCTTGATCTACACCACCTCAAACGCACACCTCAACCGTCCAACTGCGGATTCCAGAGTTACGCATCTTTTTCCACGCTGAACTGATTTTTCCAGGGTAAAGATCATCGCCTGTATTGAAGATAAACAGGTCATTGATAAGACACTATCCCATCTTATGGAAAAGGACGGGCTAGCACTACCTCCCGATACTCGACCAGAAACCAGAGCCCCTCGCCCCTCCGCAAACGAGCTTCTTCAGCTAACATCAGTGGGCTTGAATGAATTTATTATCTGTAACCAAATGGGCAGTAGGACAGCTTTTGGTTTTTTCTGATATTTACTCGAAAATGATGCATGAGGGCGTGAAAATAATACGAGTTTATTCGGGGTCTTAATGGATATCAGAGTATGAAGAATTATTCGCTAGTGACGCCCGAGTCAGGAAAAAAAGTATCCATTAATTGAATACTAAATGCTCACAGGCTTATTACCCCCGGTAGAGAAACACTCTCATTGTGTTTACCAGTCCATGGGCGCATTTCGTATTCCACCGAATTTTCTGCCGGCCCTTGTGCTTCGCTAAACCTTAAATAGTTTGGAAAGCGTCTAAACAAGTCACGTATTATTAATTTATGTTATTAAGGATTTGATTTTATTCTAAATATCTAATCAATTATTTTATTCTGACTGTCTTCTGTAGTAGTTTACAAAGAGACTTAAAAGTAGTAAATAAAATTCGGAATTTTAACTTCCTTCTATTCAAATCTGATTAGGAATTTAGTTTAGAGCAGAAGGTTTATTGAATTAATTATTCCAGATAATTTTCCCGGGGAACGATATAGATAAATGTCCCTGGTTGTGAAAAGGATCCGCGCGTTTTTGGGCCACTACAGAAAATTATGAAAAACGGATAAGGTAGTTTGTAAGACATAAATCGACTAAAGATCAAAATGGAGTTTTATTAATGACACAGACAACTTTAGGCGTTTCTCCACCAGCGCCACCGCCTCCTGTTAAACCTCATTCAGCTGGGCACTTAAAATTAACTTCTACGACTGTGGAAACCTCACCATCCGACCAGTCTCGAACTGATATCGGGGTTGGCGAGAGAGTCAGATTAAAAATTACTGGTGCCACTGGTACAATAAAATGGACCATATCAGGTAAAAGCAAACTTAGCACAACCACTGGCTCATCAATTATTCTTACTGCACATGATCGGAAGGAATCAACAACAGTAGAAGCCACTGACACATGTGGGTGCAAGCTATCAAAAACTTTTAATGTGATTGAACCTTCAGGGGTGATAATGGAGAGGGTGCCAGGTACAAATGTGTGGCATACAAATAATATCCCATCTGTTGGAATAAGGACGAATATTTATATCACTCCCGATACAGTTTCCTTTGTCAATATTACAATATCAGAGGATGATTGCGGTGGGATTGTTACTGGTTATTTTGTTGGCTCATCTTTAGACGGTATAAGACATGCCGGCCATGGAGCAGGGAACTGGGTAGGGTTAAGTAATCATGTTGCAGGAAAAGGCACACAAATTCGTGGACAGGATACCGCACAATCTGGTCATTGTAATTTTGGAACCCCGTATGCTGCTGGTACATTTGATTGGCCCATTCCCTGGCTTTTTCGGGTAGGTAGCGGAGCTTCCAAACTATTTGCAACAGTTCATCAAGGGTTTACTATTAATGCCTCTGGTGATATGACCGTTTCCAAAGCAGGTGCCAATGGTTCTGCTCTTTTGGCAGACCCAAGTTCAAACTACTGATTTAATGTGTGGTAGGTTTAATATATGGTTAATTTTCAATATTTCGGCATTCGTAGTGGTCTTTGTATTGATGACTATGAATAACTCAGATGGCAGGGAAAAACTAATGGTAGAAAACGAGCATAACATTCGTGATTTAGTAGATGAATTCATTAAAAATGATGATATCGATGCATTGGAAAATGCAATTGATGAAATCGAAGCAATTGAGGAGCCGGATAAATTGCAGGAACAGGATTTTGAATCATACAGGAGTGCCAAGTTAATACATCTTCTGGATGTGTTTAATGCAATAGATTCAAAAAAAATCCCTGACTTCAATTTTGATGATATGCCAGAACTTGCCGTTTCACCGCCGCCGGAGACGGGCTTGCCATCGGGTGTTTCACCGGATAGCGTCAAGGATCCTGCTATGAAAGCAAAGTTTGAGGAAGATATTCAAAAAAATCAAACAAAGAAAAATGTTTACGATTTCCAGTTTAGACTCAACAAACTGGATGAATATAGTACCGGGAATTATAAAGAACACATCTCGATGAAATATTCCAGAAAAGTAGGTGATTTAGCGGAAATAGAAGCGCTAGTAGAGAAGAATATTGTCTCTAATCATCGAAAAGCTTTACTTAATGAAATTCTAATGAACCCGGATCCAATAGATTAAAAAATGATTGCCTGTAGGTTTAGAGTATTTTATGGATATTCTAATTTTTCATAATTTTACTATTTATAGCAGTTACTCAATCATTTTATGATTGAGTTTGAAGATAGATTATTGGACTACATTTAACTAAGAGCAGTTACACAGAATTATTTACAGGGTCATAGAAAACTAAATGCGTTACTTTATACCGTCCCATGTAGCAGCCCCGGCTTTACCCTTAGCCCGGTCTCACTGGTCTACTTGCTCCCAGTGAGCCTTACTGATCGCCCTGGTGGTATATCACCCGAAGATTTCATTTACCCCGTCTGGTAATTTTTTTATCCCTGGACTTAAGCCATTTGACATATTCTCTGTGAAGTGAATTGTCACCATCCTCTGTACTTTCGATGAAATCCTGAAAATCAGTGAATTCAGGATCTTCCTGCAATACCCTGTAAACAATTCTATAAGCATCCTCAGGGCGTCCAAGACGTAACAGGATGCGTACCCTGGTGTCGAGAATATAATAATCCGCTTCGTCGCGGATATTTTTTTCCGCCTTCTCAGCCCAGGCCAGAGCAGTTTCCAGTTCAGCTGTTGTGCTATCTTCATTTTCGTAGACCAGCCAGGCCAGACCATTAGCTGCTTCACGGTACACTTCGCCCTTGAATTCGTTTATCTCTGCAATATCCGGCATAAATACCCCAGCCGATAAGCCCTGCTCATCCAGGTAGGCAAGTACCTGTTTTGCGGTATCCATATATTCTTCGTATGTGCTATTGGCAAAATTGTTCGTAGCGGGATTCACCGATTGGGTGATTATACACATCAACTGTAATCGTTTATGAAACAGTGGGTTAATCTCTATTGCGAGCGGTCAACTGAGGAATCTAGGTTTAACCACTTGATTTTTTATCGAGACTGACCTCACTGGTACCGAAACCGAAGGTCAACTTCACACAGATTCACGGTGTTTTGCCCCAAACAGTAAACACAGAACCCTGGTCATAGCTGTCTGGTGAGGGAAAAGTCTGCAAGAAGAAAAGCACAGGGCCATGACCGGGGCTTTACGCTTGAAACGAGTGTTCAATTGGCTGATATTTCACGGCTTGTAATATGAAAATATAGCTTTTATTCTTCTTATACTTGGTCAAGCACAATATTGATAGAATCATCTGAATGTAAATACATGTTTTACATTTTGCAGACAATGCAACACAATTCCATCTCTTAAAAATCTACCGGAAAAATAATTTCATGGCTATTAGTCTGTATGATACCTATGCCAGAGAACAACGTGAGTTCGTGCCCATTAATCCAGATGGAGAAGTTGGTATCTATTGCTGTGGGCCGACCGTATACAACTTCGCCCATATTGGCAATCTCAGAACTTATTTGTTTGAAGATGTATTGAGACGAACGCTGGAAGCTTCGGGATATTCCGTACGTCATGTCATGAACATTACTGATGTAGGGCATCTTGTCTCAGATGCTGATGATGGTGAAGACAAAATGGAGAAAGGTGCTGCACGTACGGGAAAAACTGCCTATGAAATAGCACAGCTCTATACCGATGCATTTATGGCAGATTTATCTGCACTTAATATATTAAAGCCTGTCATCATCTGTAAAGCAACAGATCATATCGCTGAACAAATCGATTGTATTCAGGAAATCCAGAACAGGGGGTTTACTTATTCCACCGAAGATGGAGTATATTTTGATACTTCTAAGGATCCTGACTACGGCTATCTTGCACGTCTTGATGTTGAAGGATTGCAGGCAGGAGCACGAGTTAATATTGGTGATAAACGCAATATTACCGACTTTGCGCTCTGGAAATTCAGTCCTGAAAATGAAGTTAGACAAATGGAATGGGATAGCCCCTGGGGCAAGGGATTTCCAGGCTGGCATATTGAATGTTCAGCGATGGCAGCGAAATACCTCGGCAGCCAGTTTGATATTCATTGTGGCGGAAAAGATCATATACCCATTCATCACAGTAATGAAATCGCGCAGTCACATGCCTGCTATGGAACAAATCTTGCCAATTACTGGTTGCATGGATACTTTCTGCAGACTGATCAGGCAAAAATGGCAAAATCAAGTGGTGACTTCCTTCGGATAACTACACTTGTCGAGCAGGGCTATGATCCTCTTGCTTACCGTTTTCTATGCCTGATGGCTCATTATCGTAGTGATATGACTTTTACCTGGGAAGTACTCGACAGCGCGGCAACTGCTTTAGATCGATTACGGTTGAGCTACTACAAAATGCCAGCCGGTGGAATTGCAGATGAAGATTTTGTTAAGCGATTTACAAATGCTATTAATGATGACCTTAACACCTCTCAAGGTATCGCATTAACGTGGGAGCTTCTAAAAAGCACGTTAGCAGATGCTGATAAAAAAGCCACTCTGGATGTTTTTGATAAAATATTTGGACTGGAGCTCAATCTTTGGGAACCTGTTATAGAAGAAGTCCCTGCTGAAGTTCAGATGCTCGCACAGCAACGCCAGCAAGCACGTGCCGACAAAGACTGGGCAACTGCTGATACGATTCGTGATCAATTGATAAAACTTGGTTATGAAGTTAAAGATTCAGCGAATGGACCAGTGATTAACAAACTTAAACCATAGTCATCCATAATTAATTTTTTCGAGTCGACAGCAGAGCTTCCAGACAATTTACAGGAACCAATCATTTGATGAGTATTAAACCTAGAAAAATCACCCAATCGCTGCATCCCGCTACGAACTGAATTGCAGGTTTGAGGTGGTGTCGATCAAGAGTATTTAACAGGTACATTGTTTTTTCCTGTTTGTAGACGGATGCACGGAACAAGCTGAAAATATTCGATTATAATCAGTGTATGTGCGCATTTCGCTTATCACCTCTGCTTATTGCTCTTTCGCTGATTCTCTGCGGAGTTTCGGCTCTGCACCCAGTTCAAGCTGAAATCTACAAGTATGTCGATAGCAAAGGTCGTATGTATTTTACTGACAGGCCTAAGCATAAAGGTTATAGACTGGTTGAAACAACTCGCAAGGGATGGCAGGAGTCCAGAGTCGACTATCAGAATATGGAAACCAACCGAAAACGTTTTGCTTTAAAGATCGCGGCTGTCGCACGCAGTCAAAACTTGCCAGAAGGTCTTATCCATGCAGTCATAGCCACAGAATCAGCCTACGACCCGAACGCCGTGTCACGCACTGGTGCAGTTGGTTTAATGCAATTAATGCCTGACACTGCGAAACGCTACGGTGTAACCAACCGACGTGATCCTACTGAAAATCTTTCTGCCGGTACCCGCTATCTCAAGGATTTACTTAAACGTTTCGATAATAATATTGAGCTGGCAATTGCTGGCTATAACGCCGGTGGGGGCGCTGTGGAAAAATATGGCAACAAGATCCCCCCTTTTACCGAGACACAATCCTATGTTCGTAAGGTCATCGAGCTTTACCAGAAATATCCCAAAGAGACCGCCAGTGGCGCCTGAGACAGCACTGATTTTCAGTGTGCCATGCCAAACCAGATAAGTTTTTTGTAGTTTCCTTAATACTAAAGCTTAATCCAGGGGGTTGAAATTAATTGACGAGACTTTATATTAATACATTCTAATATTTTATGAGATCGAGATTCGCTATGGTTATGGAAGTAACAAAAGACAATTTTTCCGAAGTCATTGAAAACAATGATATTGTTATCGTTGATTTCTGGGCCCCCTGGTGCGGACCTTGCCGTTCATTTGCGCCGACTTTCGAGAAAGTCGCTGAAGCGAATCCTGATATCGCCTTTGCAAAAATCAACACAGAAGTAGAGCAGGAACTGGGCGCTCAATTTCAGATTCGATCAATCCCTACTCTAATGGTGTTCCGGGAAAAAATCATCATATTTGCTCAACCGGGTGTGTTACCTGAATCAGCCCTGACAGAGTTGATATCTCAGGTTAAAGCGCTGGATATGGAACAGGTCCACAAGGAAATTGCAGAACAGCAAGCTAACACAGAAACAACCCAGGCATAAGCATCATCAGAAAAAACAGGAGTCGCATTAATTGAAACCCGCTTAAACCGGGTTCGCCAGCGCTCCCTGCCCTTTGCGGGGAGCCGGTAATTCGCTTCCCCTATGATACCCGATCAGGCCCTCATCGATTAAATACCTTGAGGGTCTCGAAGTTATTTCTCATATAGGCAGGTTATTGTTTAGTCTGCCAGGATCTTCTGCGGCTGCTTGGTGATGAGCGTGTTTTTGATTTTTTCAGCTGCATTAAGCTGTTACCTGGACTTTCATGATTAACTGATTTTTTCAGGTTCAACTCGTCCAACTGCGGATTCCAGATTAAATACTGTTCAGGATTTTAGACAGTACCCCGCCTCTCTGGCACTTTTATCATTTACCCGGCTCATGCTCAGCTTGCTCCCCTAAACGTTGAATCCCCTTTAAACCAAAATAATCTGCATAACATACATTTCGCCAGTCACGCCAATCCGGGCGAATATCATTAAAGTAAATACTGCGAGGAATGTCTCTCGGAGGCGCAGGAACAGTCACATAGTAAATCCCTTTTTGTATCGACTGTTCAATCAATGCATGACGTTGCATCATATACTGATAAAAAGGTTTAGCCCGATAAGTTAAATCCTGCATAGCCGGATAAAAGCGGGTATTCATTGGTACTGAGACCACAAACAGAAGCGCAAGCAATAACAACACTGATGCTGCTTTAGTTTTAATATTATATTGTCTTGCATATATCCAGTCCGTGGGAATAAAACGTAAACTGGCTGCACCCAGAAGCAAGAACCAGCTAATAAAAAAAACAAAATATATGGCATCTACAGTTCGTGGAGGCGGCCATCCCCCCATAGACCACCAGGCAGGAAACTGTAAAGCAAATGGAATTGCAAAGGTGATTATAATCAGTATAAATAAAATCCGGTTTGAAACTCTAAATACCCTGTCCGAAGAAATTGCCAGCGAGGCCAGCGCAAATGGGGTCAGCAGACTGGCAATGATAAATGTCGGATTAGTGATCCATACCATGATACTCCAGCTCCCCATAGCCAGACTTCCATTTATACTCCTTATCCAGTCATGCCTTAAGGGTAATGTCGACTCACGAAGCGTATTTCCGGGTGATAAATAAACCAGTAAAAAACACAGTATCGAGACCAGAAAAAGAATAAACCAGGGTTTAATTTGCAATCTACGCATGAACCAGAAAATTAGACATACACTGCCGATAAGTGTAGTTTGCAACAGCATATAGGTTTCATTGGTTCCCGCAGCCAACACGATTAAAAGTAGTAAAACAAGAAAAACTTTGCGAATTGCCTGTTGCTGTTGCTGCCGCTCGAATAAGCGAATCATATAAGCCAGAATAAACAGAAACAGGATATGAGCAGTCTGGTAGGTAAATACACTTGCCATCCAGTAAAGGCTACTCGCGTGATGCCGTAATCCCAACAGAAAAGCACTGATAAAAACCAGCGATATTATCCAGACAGATTTTTTATACAGACTTATTCTGAACAGCGTTGATAGTAAAAAAGTGGTCGCTATTATTAATAACGCAATGATCAACACCGGTATCCAGGCATAAGCATCAAACAAACCGGATATTAGCGGGTACAGAGCATACAGGCTATTGCCGGTATAACGACCACTCCAGTTAAAATAATGTTGCCACAGATGCCTGAACAAACCTTCATCTCTGACCCCGGCAGCCATACAGAAATCATCAGCTGAAGGATATGCATATTGCCCCAGAGCAATGAATACCATCAACACGACCAGACATATAGAGAGTAGAAAAAAAACTGATAAATATTGTAGCCTTTTAGGCCAGTGAGAGTCGGGATTCATGGCTAGAGATTGAGACTTGAGGCTGATATAAAATATTCATGATTAATCATCATGGATAATAACTTTGCCAGGAGGAATTGAACAACAGTTTATACACTGCATGTTGATTATTTAAAACAGTTTTTATCTATACACAGCGTTGTCAGCTGATTGGTGACGAGCGTATTTTTGGTTTTATCATCTGCATTAAGCTGTTACCTGGACTTTCATGATGAACTGATTTATCCAGGTTTATAGTTGTTCAACTTTTTTTAAGAACAGTTAGCCAAATCAACAGTTAAGATAGATAATAAGCACAATATTTAGCCTCCACTTACTATGCGTAAAGTTACTTTTGGATCACTTATTTTCATTATTGCCTGGTGCCTTTCCTGGTTTACCCATAATTTATTGAATCAGGATGCCCCATCAATTAAGCAGCCCGTGATCGATAGCTCATCGAAATCCATAAAACCTCAAAACTCAATACCAGCGCTTAGCCCATCAGTCACTGCCGATCAGGAAAATATTGACCAGCTATTGCTCAATCATGAATTTGAAGTAGCAGTAGAACGTTATGAATTATTTCAGGATCAACTGGATGAACGGGCATCATCAGATATCAGGTCGAAAATACTTTCTCATGCCCGTCAGCTTATTGCTCAGTCCAGTTTTAATCAGGCCAGACTTCTGTTAGAAGAATTTCTGCTTGTAGCACTCAGGGATGTTGAAGGACGCATTCTTTTAGCCGACGTGTATTTTAATCAGAAAAACTATAATGTTGCGATTGATCAAATGTACGAGGCCAGGGCTTATGCCTATCGACCTGCTATGCTACAACAAATAGAAAGTCACATTCTAACAATGGTAGCAGAACGAACCTCTTCGCTAAAAAGCAAAAACGATCAAAATGCATTAGTAGATTTCTACCAGCAGCTGACTCAACTGGAACCGAGTTATGCTCCCTGGTTCATCGTGCTGGCAAATGCACAAATAGCTATCGAAGACAAACAGGCGGCAATTCAATCTTTACAGTTAATAGCATATGATCCCGATGTAGGCGCTCAGGCTCAAAATTTGCTTGCAGAGTTAACAACAGCAATAACCGATCAGCCTGACACGCCACAGGTTTCTGCAACAAATGCCACTGCTATTCCGTTACAGCGCAGAGGTAACCATTTTATTGTTAATGCAAGGCTCTCCCCTGATCAAAACATACATCTTCTTATCGATACAGGTGCATCCTTAACGATGATCAAAGCAGAAGTATTTGAGCGATTTAGTGTTGATTATATAAAGTCAGACCAGAGCAGGCTTTTTACAACAGCTAACGGCTCTGTTCGCGCTCCTGTTCATATAGTTGAAAGTCTGACAATAGGTGACTGGCAGGTACAGGAACTCGAAGTTGGTGTGCTTGCCATGGGTAATGAGCCTCATATTGACGGATTACTGGGTATGAATTTTCTCAAACACTTCCAGTTTTTTATTGATCAGAACCAGGCACAACTTCGTCTTTCTATTAATTGAGAAAGCTCCGATCAATTCATGTTTTTTTACTGATTAGAAATATCCCGGTCCATCCCGAAGTTCATCGCAGAAGGCTTTTTACCACTCACTTCGAAACGAACCGGAATATTTCTATTTCAATCTATAATCCTGGATTCCGCAGAATGAATCAGAGCTCCTGAATATTCAACTTGATGCATTATCAGACTGATCCTGTTGCTGAGGGCTTTGTTCAGGCATATCATTACTAACATTCTTCTCCAGCAATTGCCCGGCATCTGCCACGGTTAAACTGTCATAATCAGATTGACTGATTTTAAACGCGACATCAAAATCATTCCTGCGAATGTAGTAATTATCTTCCGCTTTGAAAAGCTTATACTGATATTCTTTATCATTCGCCTTCAGTGCGATTTGATAAGCATCAGTTGTCGCTGCTTTCTCTTCCACACTCTGCACCCTTAAACGAGATAATGTACCGGTGATTTTATTCACCTCTTTACTATCGACAGCTTTATCACTATTTTCCAGTGTCCACTTTCCATTTAGCTTGCTAAGTGAAAAGTCAGCTGCAGTAATCGAATTGATGTCAGCAGCAGGTTGCAACAGTGTCTTATCCATCCAGTCAATATCTTTAAGTGGAAAATCGTAATCATTCAATTTAACTGAATACACCTGCTCCTCATCCTGTCGGCGTACATTTAACTGCCGAAATCCGGGAGATACACCGAGGTATAGTGTTTTATCACCAGCATTACTACTCAACACCAGCTTTTTACGGTAATCGTTATCGGCTACCTTGAAGCGTAAACGGCTTGATTCTGTCGTTGCTACCGGCCAGCCACTTTTATCCTTTTCCAGTTTGTCCAGCACAGATTTCACCTTACTCTGATCTGCTGGCATTTTATGATAATTATCCAGTTGCCATTGATCATTTACTCTGCTTAGTACACAGGCCTTACCTTTACCATCATCCAAACTGATACGATCTACACTGGTAGCAATAATATCCATAACAGGTTGATTAAATTGCTCGTTCACAGCTGATCTACTGTTGTGATGCATACTAACAGCAACACTAATTTGCAGTATCAGCATAATAAACAGAGCCGTATTGAAACGAGTTTTCATATTTCTGTTCTCCTCTAAACCATTAAATTTTTCATATAGTGCTGACTACGGCGACGCTGCCTATACTTTTGCACAACTGCCAGCAATATTAATAACACAATGGTTAACACATAATTGCTCAGTTCCCAGATAAATTGCTCCCCTTCTGGCATTGGTGGCAAAGTACGATTAAAGTGTCCACGCGAGCGGATTGATAGTAAACCACCTTCTTCCATCGCCCAGTCCAGTGTATTTTGGACCAGCTGTAATCCCCCCAGATACTGACTTCCATTAGCCGACGCAGCAAGTTGCACCACCTGATCACTGACAAAATCATTCGATGCAAAAAGAATAATCCTTGCTGAATCTGCCGAATGCTCAATCACACTGTCTATACCCGGTGCCTGATCCTCTTTATTAGCATCAGTAGATGCTTCTGCCTTGTCTTCAGGCTTTGCAGCCTGATCAATTAATGGTGACTTTTTGCCCGCGAAATAGGAATCAAAACGCCCCTGAGAAACGACAGCCAGTAATTCACTACCCAGTGTTGAACCAGAATGAATAGAGCTGTGTCCACGACTATCTATCTTAGGCATGACATCAGTAGAACTGGAGCGCCAGGATTGCTCCGAGCTATGCAGCAGCTCTGTAATCTGACGATTAGCATTTAGCTTTTCATCTACCGTGATGGGGGAACTCCAGGCCATACTCAATTGATTGAGATCACCGGTAATCGGGCTTTTCTGATTCAAACCTTTTCCACGAATATCTACAAAATAGGGATAATCGATCATACGCATTTCCTGAAAACGAAAACTGCCAACCTGACGAGTCACTGGCACAGGGAATGCACTATTCTGATTATCCAGCACCAGCTCCGGCTCTATTTTCAAACCATTGTGCTTTAACCAGTCTTCCAGACCACTGGTCTGCTTTTTCATACTCAGACGATCACGCCCCATATCGACACTAAAGGGCGAAGTTGCTGCGATAACACTACCACCTCGCATTAGAAATTGATCAACCGCAAATAGTGCTTTTTCATCCAGATCTTTGGGTGCCATCAATAGCAGAATATCCGCAGCACTATCGACACTGCCATCACTAAGATCTTCATTTTTAATACTCAGATCTGCCGACAGGACCTTTTTCAACTGATTGAACTGCTGACTGGATATCCCCATTTGCATCGCCTGATAATCAGCTTTGGGAGCCACCAGTGCAACGGTGCGTGTAAAGCCACTGGCAAATCGTTTGATACCTGCATCCAGTGCCTGATCAAATTCATCTGCATTGAAATTAGAGGTAGGTAATTGCACAATCTGCTCACCATTACTGAGTGTCAGATAAAAATAAAATTGATTGTCATCAAACAAACTGGCAACCATAGGTTTAAAACCATAATCGTCTCTAATTTGCTTTGCGACTTCAGCATTATTTGCTTCCGGTTCGACAAACTTAACCTCTAATCGACCATTGGACTGTTGTTTTTTCTGATCCAGCTTCTGCTTTAACGCCTGTTTAAACTGACTTAGCTTTTCAGGTAACAGTTCATCAGCAGAAACATAGGCAGTGAAATTAATATTACCCTTCACCGTATCAAACAGATTGCCACCCGATTGATAAGCCAGCATAACCTTTTTCAAAGCTCGGGTGATGTCATATTCAGGGTTGCGTAATAATACGTCGAGATCAGCCTCACCCCGTTGTTTAATCTCTATCAGGTCACGAAAACCAAGCACCTGATGCTGGTCACCATATTGAATCAGTACATTGAAATAGGAATTAACCACAGATGCCTGATAACGGTCCGAAACCTGAAATGGAACAGGCTGAATACCGTATTTCTGATTGGCTTCCTGTTCGACTTCCGGTGAACTTTGTGGATCAACAAACTCAACTCTGACTTTACCTTTAGCTGCCACCTGGTATTCATTAATCAGATCACGTAACTGAGGCACCAGCGGTGATAAAAGCGGATGCGTTTTTGAGCTAAAATAACCTCGAATCAACAAGGGTTCCTGTAACTGTGCAAGATAGTTTTTTGTAGCTTCTGAGATCGAGTAAATTTTGCCCTGTGTCGTATCAATACGTAACATATCGACCTGCCCCATCCACAGGTTAAGCGCGATGGCATTGGCAATCAGTAAACTACTACCCACATACCATTTTTTATGATGCTCTTTATTACCGGTTTTAGCCCAACGCTCGCGTTCCAGGCTGAAAGTATTCAGAGTCAGGAAAATCACCACCAGACTCAGGTAATAAACAAAATCACTCACATCAATAACACCTCGGGTGATATCAGCAAAACGTGAACCTGTACCCAACTGACGCAAAAATTCAGCGATTTGATTTGACAGTATATCGGTAATCATGGGAGAACCAATCAAATACAGTAAGCCACATAAAGCGGTAGCCGAGATCAAACTGACAATCTGATTATCACTACGAGCTGAAACGAATAAGCCTATCGATAGATATGCCGCACCCAGTAACAGGGTTGCCAGGTAACCGCTCCATACTGGCCCCCAGTCGAGATCTGAGATCATTGATACCGTCACAGGAATCGGCAGGGTTATAAGAATAGCGATAAATAACAGACTAAAGCAGGCAAAAAACTTACCCAGCACGAAACGCCAGATGGATAGAGGCTGAGTTAAAATATACTCCAGCGTACCGCTATGCCGTTCTTCACTCCACATGCGCATGGTCAATGCACTGGTAAGAAAAATCAATAATAAAGGCATCCACTCAAACAGTGGGCGTACATCTGCAATATTTCGTGCAAAAAAAGTTTCACCCCAGAAGAAAACAAAAAGCGTCACCGCAGCAAAACTTGCCAGAAATAAATAAGCCACCGGCGAGTTAAAAAATAATGTTAGTTCCTTAATTGAAATTCGACGAATAGCAGCATCAGGCAGCATCACGCACCTCCTCAGTGACCTGATCATTGACTTCACGGAACACGCTTTCCAGATCGCGCTGTTCTTGTTTTAATTCGTACAAAGCGTATTTATTGTTGATTAACTGACTGGCAATCTGATTACTCAACTGTTTGAAATCAGCCTGTTCATCGATGCTGATTTGATAATAATCATCTAGCTGTTGGATATCCTGTATGTTATCAATTTCTTTAAGAACCTTTTTAAGAGAGGACTCATCGATATCACTGCTTAAGCAAAGTCGATTACTATTTCGTAACTCATTAAGTGTTGCATCCAGCGCGAGTTCACCACTACGCATAATTAATACACGATCACAAAGAGCATCCACCTCCTGCATGATATGAGTCGATAAAATAACAGTAGCCTGTTTTGAAATATCCCGAATCAATTCGCGCATCTGTCGGGTTTGAGTCGGATCAAGCCCATTGGTCGGTTCATCAAGAATAAGTAATCTTGGCTTGCCCAGTATCGCCTGTGCAACACCAACTCTTTGACGGTAACCTCGTGACAGGGTCGAAATAGGCGCGATAAGTTTGCTATGTAAATCTGTGGCCTGAATAACGCGACGAACTTCCCGGGTAGCCTGCTGACGATCCATGCCTTTCAATCTGGCCACATAATCAAGATAATCTGCAACACTCATTTCCGGGTATACAGGCAAAACCTCGGGTAAATAGCCTAGTCGTTGTTGAATCTGCTCTCGCTGATTTGTAATATCCAGATCATCAATTGTTATGCTCCCCGAACTGGGTTCCAGATACCCACTAATCATTTTCATGATAGTTGTTTTCCCGGCACCATTATGCCCGAGTAAACCAACGATCTCCCCCTTGTTGATAGAAAAGCTGACATCCTGTACAGCCATAAAATCATCATAAGCTCGAAATAGATTACTTATTTCAATCATTTTTTTCTCCTGACTGAGATTGTTATTAATAAATACATTTGAGCGAAAGCAGAGCGCGGCCAGGGAGAAGCCAAACAGTGCTCTATTTAGAGAAAAATCTGTCAGCTTTGGTGCGCCTGGTTTTCGTAAAGCAAATCCTGCAACGGGGATTCTTCGTAAAATCAGGCAAAAACATAAAACGAAGATAGTTGCAGTAATTTATAATTTTAGGACAAAAGAAAAATTTACAAGTTCTGATAAAATCAAAAAAAATATACCTTAAATTTATCAATTGAATTTAGTTCCGGATCATCCAGTTAAACCTCGAAAATAAACATTAGTTTCATGTTGGTAAATGAATTGACAAGTCTCACTTGACTTAAAAAAGGTGTCACTTCATAGTCTCTCACCATGAATAATAATGATCCCGATTTCGAACCAGAAGTTGGCATGGGCCTTGATGTACGCATCAAGCTTGACCGCCTGCAACTCTTGTATCGCCTGTCATATCCAGCTGTCCTCAGCAGCCTTATAGTGGCTATATTAATTTTCCTGACTTTGTGGGGACAGGTACAGAATGATTTGCTAATTGGCTGGATGATTTGCATCCTCATCTCGGTTACTTTCCGGTTTATTCTGTTCTGGATGTTTCACCGGAGTAAACCTGACAATTTGCAGATTCTGGACTGGGAACTACCTTATGCAATCACACTTTTGTTTTCTTCATTAATATGGGGATTTGGTTTGCTATGGATTATGACTGAGAGCGATGAGTTGAATCAGGTGATTTCTTACTTATTTTTATTGGGTATGGGAGGTGGAGCAATCTCCCTCTATTCCGCTCATCGTGTCATGGCGATAGGTGCCATGCTTATTGTATTACTACCGGCTACGCTATGGTTGTTATTCCAGTGGAAAATACCTGAAGTCAACATGAGCATAGCAGCAATACTATTCATGGGCGTATTGATACGTACCAGTACAGTATTATCTTCAACTTTAAGTAATAACTTCAAATTAGCACAGCGACTGGCCAGAGCCAGAAAAAAAGCAGAACAACTTTCCCGGACAGATTTTCTGACCGGACTGGATAACCGTCGTTCATTCTTTGAACATGGGCAGGTGCTGGCCAATTATTGTCAACGTAACAAACTTTCTCTCAGTCTCATCATGATAGACGCTGATCACTTTAAACACATCAATGATTATTACGGGCATGCGGTGGGGGATGCTGTGTTAAAGCAACTGGCCAATCTGCTAAAAAATAGTCTACGTAAATCGGATATATGTGGACGTATGGGAGGCGAGGAATTCGCTATACTTTTACCGGATACGCCACTGAGTGAAGCAAAAGCACTAGCCAATAAGTTCCGTCTATTGTATGCATCAACGCCTACAACCAGAAATAACAGGAAGGTGACGAATACAGTCAGTATTGGTGTTGCAAATGGTGGATACGATATCGACCAATTGTTACATTGTGCAGATGAGGCTCTTTATCAGGCTAAAGCAGCAGGTCGTAATCAAACAGTCATCAGAAATTGTGAAGACTCGACACAGGCTACTGATTAACTGAATAGCAGCATAGATTTCATAGCGAATTTAGCTCATTGTCCATCCCCGCTACTCTTTAAATAGATACTATCCTGCAATTTATCATGATATTGTGCGTAGCGTGAATTTTGAGAGCATTTTAATAGTCCTATGAACCACTGGATAACAATCGATAGTAGTACTATTCCCGGTAGTGATATTAAACTGACTCTGTCACAGCGTAGTGATGATTTTGCCATTCGTATTTCCGGAGTGCCAGGTGATTTGATGAATAGCCGCATGCACCACTCAGAGGATGAGCTGGCGAAATTCGCCTGTAGTCGTCTCAGCAACATTGAAAATTCACAGGTACTCGTCGGTGGTCTTGGAATGGGCTTCACCCTGGCAGCAGTACTTAAAATCGTCAGTGTTTCGGCCAGGGTTGTGGTGGCAGAACTGGTGCCCTCAGTCGTGGAATGGAACCGAGGTCTTCTGGGGCAATGTGCGGGGCGACCTATAGAAGATAAACGTACTCGAATACACCTCGGTGATGTAGCTGATCTATTAAAACAAAAACCCGCAATCCAGCCATCACAGGAATTCGATGCAATCCTGCTTGATGTAGATAATGGTCCCGAGGCAATGACGCATTGCGATAATGAATGGCTTTATTCGAAATCAGGTTTAAAAAGCATATACAAAAAACTCAGGCCCAAAGGCATACTCGCTATCTGGTCGGCTAAGGCAAATCCGAGTTTCACGAACAGGCTTAATAAAACAGGATTTACTGTCCAGGAACGCACGGTAAGAGCTCGTCCGGGTAAAGGTAGTCGCCATACGATATTCGTCGCACAAAAAAATTAGCGCAGAAATTCATGACAGTATTGAGTATTTCATAAAGCTATTAGCAGTCAGTTTTAACCTGGAAAAATCAGTTGAGCGTGAAAAAGATGCGTAACGGATTGATGTGCATGATAAAATCAAAAACACCGTAGTCACCTGATTGGTGAAGAGTGTGTTTTTGATTTCATCAGCTGCATTAAGGTGTTACGTAGACTTTCATGATTCAACTGATTTTTCCAGGTTTAACCAGGTTAATTCATCATTTCCTCTATTACCCGATCTGTTGCTTTCTCTGTATAGTCAATATATTGTTCATTTGCAGCCGTTAACATGTATATGAAATTTTGAATAACAGTGGAATAGATAAAAATGATTTTAGCCATTGATGTCGATTATCGTAATACCAATGCTCATATTGCTGGCGTTGCCTTTTCCAGCTGGAAAGATGAAAAACCCTCTGCTATTTACTCCAGTTCACTCTCAAACATTGAAGCCTATGAGCCAGGTCGTTTTTTCAAACGGGAACTACCCTGCATTCTGAAGCTGCTTGAAGAGCATAAATTAAACCCTGAATATATCGTCATTGATGGCTTTGTCTATCTTGATGGTGATAAAGAACCAGGTCTGGGAAAACACCTGTATGACGCACTGGGTGGAAAGACTATGATCATAGGTGTAGCCAAACGCCCCTTTAAAAACACCTCTGAAACCTGTGAAATTTTTCGAGGAGAGAGCCACAAAGCACTGTATGTTACAGCAGAAGGTATAACGAGAGATGCCGCAAAATTACTTATTGTTTCCATGCATGGAAAATACCGCATTCCAGAACTATTAAAGAAAGCCGATCAACTATGTAGAGAATGGTGAGGAAAATTGGGCAGAGATAAGAAAGAATGTATTGAATTCTGGCAAGCTCTACCAGAAAAACTTGAAAAATTTGCCAGACTTGATGATGCAGAATTAGTATTTGGTGCCCGCACCAGAGGTGGAGGTCATCAATACCGAAGATTACCAGTTGTTACTGAAAAAGAACTTAACGACTTTGAGAACAGGAATGGACTTGAGATTCCAGTTGAATACAAAACTTATCTTCAAACCTTCGGAGCTGGCGGTGGCGGTCCCTACTACGGTATTTATGACTTTAGAGAATATGTATACCCGAATACTTACCCTGACCCCAATCCATTTACAGAAGAAGTTTACTATGACGATGCAGAAGGTGATGATGATCCGATTTGGGATAATCCGGGCATTGCATATATTGGTGAACAGGGCTGTGGCACGGTATTTGGCATTGAGCTCAGTGGCAACTCTCCTGGCTTAATTTGGACCGATTGGGCTGAAGCCCTTTCCCCGGAAGGAACATTCCTGGAATTCTACCGGAAATGGCTTAATAAAGTTGAGAATGGGCTTGAGCGCTATCAAATTCTAAAATCACTGATGGCTGGTGAAACTCGCATTGACAGACCAAAAGGAATTACATTTGAGGATATCGTTTCACGTCTACAATGTAATTTTAATGAAGTAAATTTGACAGGTCGCTCTATTGTGATTCAGCAGGATGAACGTTGGATAAGTTTTGATGAAACCCCAGCCCGGATCGTATTAGATGAAAAAGATACTGTATTAAGTATCGAAATTTTTACTCACAACTCCATTGTTTAAGAAATAAAACTGCCCTTCCAAAAGAAGATAGAAAAGGTCAAATAAGTTCAATAATGATGTATTCGATAAGCCTGAATTCTGTAGTTGATTACTCCAAGAGGCTAGAAATCCTCAACTACGAAAACGCTCACAATCGATTTGAAAATTCACTATCATCTGATATTCCCGATATTACTCAGTTCTATATTTAAGCTGCATCCCTTTTAAAAAATTTCGTAACACCTGGTCCTTGCATTCACGAAAGTGCTTATGTCCGGGTTTTCGAAAAAATGCACTTAATTCATGTTTACCAGGACGATAGCCGACTAAGCCCAGAATCTCTAAAACATCCTCAGCTTTCAGATCGAGGGCAATTTTTAATTTTTTAAAAATGATATTGTTATTTAACTGCTTCTCGGGAACAGGTTGGTCTCCTTCTTTACGACCTCGTTTATAATTAATAAAGCCATTCAGGAAAGCAGCCATTAAACTATCATTGCAATTTTGATAATCAGGATCATCATCTTTTTTTAACCAGTCACTGATTTGTGCTAGCGTAACCTCATGATCTGCCTGCTCAAATATTGCCATCATTTTTGAATCACTCAGGTCAAATATATCGCGTATACGCCGTAAGATATCGTTATTAGTCATGATTATGCTGATTAAGTGTTTTTTAAAAACCGTGATAGATGATTTATTATACAGACTAAATGATGTAATTAACCTGACAAAAACGAAAAATCAAAAAATAACAGGATCAGCTAAGGGTATAGACAAGAGATTATTTGCAATAAACAGAGATTTCTTACACAATCTAAGCATTAAATAATTATATACAAAGGGCACATCATTGAATGATATTCACCTTTTAGAACAGGAAATTCGTAAACACATCGATGAAAAAATCGATGCTTACCCCCATAGTAGAATGCCCCATGCAACTGTAGAGTTAATTTTATAACTTAACTATCAATCACCGTGGCCCAGTTAATTCCTAATCTTAATACCTGCCTTTCCCGCATGACTCCCGGTGAAAAGCGTCTGGCCAGACGACTGGAAGCACTTCTGGATGATGATTATCTGTGTTGGTACGATATACCTGTCGGCAGAAAAAACCGCTACCCAGACTTTATCATTTTGCATCCGGCACGAGGATTACTTTTTCTGGAAGTTAAAGACTGGCGTCTGGAAAACATCAAAAGGATATCAAAGGTTCGGGTAGAACTACTGACGAATAATGGCAAAATATCCACTCCAAATCCCATAGAACAGGTTCGACAATGCACCTATCAGGCTATTAATATACTGGAAAAGGATCCACAGTTGCTTGCAACTGATGGTGATTTCAAAGGAAAATTGAAATTCCCCTATGGTTATGGCGTTGTTTTTACACATATTAACAAGACTCAATTAACTAAAGCACTCACTCCAGAGGGCAGATCCCTGTTACCGGAACACATGGTGCTATGTAAGGATGAAATTCCAGAAAATATAGATCCTGAGGAATTTCAGAAACATTTATGGGATATGTTTAATGTCTCGTTTAACCAGATGTTGAGCTTACCTGATATTGAGCGCATCCGTTGGTGTCTATTCCCTGAATTACGGTTAGGTGACTCTCAGAGGGATTTTTTCATTGAAAGCAATGATGAAGTGAATGACCCTGTTAGCTCACCATCAATACCAGACATAATAAAGGTCATGGATTTACAGCAGGAACAACTTGCCAGAAATCTGGGAAATGGTCATCGTGTCATTCACGGTGTAGCAGGTTCAGGTAAAACCATGATTCTAGGTTTTCGCGCTTTACAGCTGGCACAGGTCATGAGCAAACCTGTTCTGGTGTTATGTTTTAATGTATCTCTAGCCGCTCGATTAAGACACTATGTTATTAATAAACAGATAGAACAAAAAGTACAGGTTTACCATTTCCACGACTGGTGCGGTCAACAAATTAAAACTTATCATTGCGTAGTGCCAGAAGATGATACCCCTTATTTTGAACGTCAGGTTTCGGCAGTAATTCAGGCAGTGAATAAATCACAGATTCCACGTGCACAGTATAGTGCGGTTCTCATTGATGAGGGTCATGATTTTGAACCGGACTGGTTACAGCTTGTTACACAGATGGTAGACCCTGAAACAGACTCGGTATTACTGCTGTACGATGATGCTCAGTCAATATACAAGAAACATAGTTCGCTAAATTTCAGTCTATCCAGTGTTGGAATCAAGGCACGTGGGCGTACCACTATCCTGAAACTAAATTATCGCAATACTCGAGAAATCCTGGAATTTGCGTATAAATTTGCCCATGATTTTATCTCTGAGGAGGCATCAGATGATGATCATATTCCAGTAATTTCACCCGAATCAGCCGGTGGTTCCGGGCCAGAGCCCGTGTTCAGATTATTTGAACAACAAAGCGAAGAATTAGATTTCATAACCCGCTGTGTTAGCAAGTGGTTAGATGATGGGCATCAAGCGAATGAAATTGCTATATTAGTCCCTGGTAAGAAAATGGCGATGATTATCGCTGAACGCCTGGATAAAGCAGGCATACCCAATCTATCACTGGTAGATAAAGAGAATAAGTCAGCTTACAACCCTGATCAGCCACTGGTGACTGTACTCACCATACATAGTAGTAAGGGGCTGGAATTTGATACCGTTGTATTAACGGGCGCTGATAAGATTCAATTTGTCGCAAAAGAATTAATTGATCAGGTAAGATTAATGTATGTTGGGATGACCCGGGCGAAATCAGAACTGCTGATTACTTCCAGTGGCAATACGGTATTTACTCAACGACTCGTTGATCTGGTGGCACCTTGAGTAACTGTGCCTGAATCTTGGATGACTGCTAGAAAAGTTTTTAAATCACTCTGCAACTGCAGGATGCAATGTAAAATCGTTCATTCAACCTGGAAAAATCAGTTCAGCGTGAAAATGGTGCATAACAGATTGATGTGCCTGGTCAAATCAAAAACACCGTAGTCAGCTGATTGGTGAAGAGTGTGTTTTTGATTTTATCAGCTGCATTAAGGTGTTACGTAGACTTTCATGATTAACTGATTTTTTCAGGATGATACACATCTATGAAACAGTGGCTTAACCTCTATTGAAAGCGGTCAACTGCAGAATCCAGGATCATATATTGATAGTGCAATCACTTCCTAAAACCACTAATTATTTGACTGGAAGTGAACAGTCAATAACACATAATCCAATACGTTTTCTTTCCTCGTCACTCATCATTTCCAAAATCATCTCTTCCATTTCTTTTGCGGAAGTTGGTTTTTGCCCATTTGGTGAAACCCTCACCTTGCCTTGACCAAACCAGAAGATCAAATAGATACCATATCCATAAGCTTGAGGATCTCTAGCATAATTTTTAATTAATTGATTCCAGAGAGAAGTCCAGACATTATCATTCGCATTCTGGTTATATACATCTTTTTTAATTTCGACAGGAAGATTCCACTGGCCATATAAAAACGTAAAATCAGCACGTTTATCTTCGACGTAATAGCTTTCCTTTATGACCTGTAGATTTAGCTGTTGGAACCTTGGCTCAATCTGTGATTTTAAAATATCCCTGCATTCATTTTCAGTTTTTGGTGTAGCTCTGGTTTTATCTTGAGGATAATTCCAGTAGTGATTGTATAAGTTGCTGCTATCATTTTTAATTTTACAGGCTTGATCACGTAAAATAACAAGCGTCAAAGACATCAAATCAGCAGGATTTGCTGGAGCCTGATTCGAGAGTGTATTGATGACACCCGTTAAACTTGGTTTTATAAACTCAGACTCATTAATTCTTTTCCTTAGCTCATAAAGCTTATCTCTTAATGTTAAATGCCATTTATTTAACTCTGGATTATTTATTAATTTTTCAAACTCATCAGCAGCTTTTATATCAACTGATTCAGCTAGTTTAGAAATTAACAACCCCACTACATCAGCCGTTACATTCCCTGTACCACCGAATAAAGAATAGGGGTTCACATAGGCAGCTATATTTTTTATCAACATTGATAATGAAGAAGGAGGGAGATCAAATTCAGGTTTCCATTGATCGATTCTGCTACCAAAGAATCCTGCCATAGAAAGTATTCGCTTAGAAGATTTACCGAGAAAATTATTTACTTCATTTTCATATTCCTTAGCATCAAGAATTAAAGCTGCCGCCATCCATTTAACACGTTGAGCATCGTCCAGACTTTTCTTACTCAATTTATCCTGAACCAATTCCAGTAATTCATGTGCATTAGAATAACGCAGGGATGCTTTAAGATAATACTCAAGATCCAATGCCTGCTCCACTGATGATCTTAATGGAAACTTACTTAATATTTTCAGTGCAGACAATTTAGCTATCCCTTTCCACTCCTCAGTGTAAGCACAGGCATAACTGCCATATATATGATTTTGCTTTGCTTTAAGCATATAGATTACATACTGGGTATAAGTTTCAGCAGCAAGCTCCGTTCTGTTTTTAAAAAGATAGTGCATCCATTCAGCATTTGATCCCGTTGCATGCACCAGATAGAAAGTTATCGCTGATTTAATTTGTGTGTCAGACAGCTCCAGAAGTTTAGTTTCATTTGAATAATATAAATGTCGCATCCCAGCCAGCACCGCAAACTCAAGATAAAAATTGCGTCCTTCTTTTCTTAAATCCAGTATTTGTTTCGGTGTAGGCAGATCTTCTCTATTGATAACCTCAGCAAGCCCTTTGAAAACATAATCCACCATATAACTGTGTTCATCACCGAACAAATTGGCAAGCCGTTCTTCGGGAGCATCTCCTTGCGCGTCATTAAGGTTACCCGAATATGCCCTACCCAGATCTTGGTAAATGCTCGGATAAGCTTTTCCTTCAGCAATATCTTCTTTATGGGTCAACAGATATTGCATCCATTCTTTTTTCTGGCTATCTCTTTGAAGAGATGTCTTTGATCGCAAAACGGCTCTTTTAAGCCTCTCATCTACCCCCCAGTCAACCGACATTTCATCATAGATTTCTTGGAACTCCTTATTAGACCCTAGCCATTCTATTAAGCCATCTAAGCTCATATCTGGATTTTTGCCTGAATAAAAAATCCTCACTACTTCCTGAAAGCAGAAAATCCCAAATTGCTTATTTTGTGAAGAGCTGGCCTGCCCCAACAACCACTGTGAAAATTTTTCTGGTTGATGCGCCTCAAACAAACGGAGTTTTGCTTTATATAGACAATTTGAATATTGATCTCCTTCTTTGTCGTCGCATTCACTACTACCTTCTTTGAAAATCTCTTTATATTTAACAGGCCTTTGCGTCAGCCATTCTGAGATTACTACAATTTCTTTCTGATCTAAATTCGTACTATATTGATCACATCCTATGCCTAACCATTTATATAGATGTTCTGTTGAGACATCATCACCATGTTTTTTAATTCCTTTAACCAGTAGTCTCCCCGCCATATTCTGATAGTCCTGATCATAAAACATTTGCTTTTTAAGATCAGATCGACTGACCAGCTCGTCTAATAAGATCATCACATGATCACCTGATGAATTCTCTACAATTTTCTCAACCCAGAAGTAGTGATACAAACCAAAATAGTGGTTTTCCTGGGCTTTAAAAAAATAATCTAATACTGTTTTCGGTTTGATGAATTCTGGATACAGAAACTTAAGAGAGAGCCCAAGTAAATCTCGATCACTATCTTCGATACCCCCATCTCTTAACTGATCAGTTATTGTTAAATAAGCCTGTATCTGATCAGGTTTTGCTTTATCCAAATTCCTTAGTAGAATTTTCCATGCCGTTCTTCTGATACCTGAAAACCAGTATTTATCTTTAACTATCGAAAGCAACTCCTCACTAAGTCCTGAAACCGGCTCACCATATTCAAGTGCATCCATAACGCAGTCTGCTAAGGCCTGATGCTCAAATGTTCTTGAATTATCGGACAGAATTCTCCTGAAAGTCTGTTCCATATCTGGTGAAGCTAAAGCCCCAAAAGGATAGTCTTGCCAGTTCTGATTTCTGAATCTTGGATTCTTTATTGCTTCCTGTTTCAACCCTTCAAGTAGAATTATTTTTTGATCTCTGTTTAAGCCCGCAGGATCCCCATATAGAATAATCCCTAAGGGGTCCAGTCTAAGCAAGGTATCACTTTCAGTGTTACTCAGAATCGCCAACCAACCGTATAAGCCTCTCAGGGAGGTTACAATCTGATCCGACGAAGACATCAGCGCAAGTAAACGTCCAACCGGTAAACCAGCACTATCTATCTGTCTCGCGAGATATCTTGCCGCAAGATATTCTGCAACGGTTCTATGGACAGGCTCACGCTGTTCACTTTTTGAGCCCGATTTAAATATCAATGATTTGAGAGAAAAGCGTGTTAACTCCGTATTTTCACGACTAACCTCCTTATAAAATGGGTATACTGACTTTGACTCCGTACTCGTCAGAGAAAATCCTTCCACATCGGCTAATAATAAATGCGCACAATACTTTCCTGCACAATCAATAACTTCTTCAGCAGTAATATTCAGTTTATCCTGGCCTGTCAGATGCTCTGCATTGGTTTCTCTTACCATTTCACTACAGGCTAGTTCATAGGCCTGTTGACGAGAATCAGGAATCGCATTACTCCGACATGACTGTGCAAGCATCTTAAGCAACTGGGGATTTCCTAATAAACTTCCCAATCCATTTTTTTCAAGTCCATTGATAAACCACTCAATATCAAGTTCAGGGACGTAATTGCTTATTGCCTGCTTTATCTCCTGATGATCTAGTGGTTCTAACCTTAATATTTTGATTTCCTGATTAGGACTCACCTGCTTAAAGGCGTCCTCATCACTTGAGCCATACCAGTCTGCCTCACGGCATGATAATCGGAATGTTGGACTACCTAATTCGAAGAGCCTTTTTCGTATCTGATCAAATGGCAATCTCCCATCTAAACTGCCAGAGCGGATTTCATCGACGCCATCAATAAAAATAGTTTTACCATTTAAATCTCCATATAATCCGTTAATAAAATCCCTTGCAGATATTTGTACGCCACCAGTTTCTTTCACCTCAAATTTAAAACTTTCTGATTTACCTGCCCCCTGTTCACCAAGAAGGACATAGGCTGCGGCATTCCGATAATCCGATAATAATTTGGAATCAGCCAGTTCACTTCCTGAATGTTCTCTGCAATGCCTCGGTATATGGAAAATCGTATCCGACATTTCAGTTAAACCAATGATCAGCGTTGTAACTTAGAAATTCCTGAAAACTCACACCATTACTGCCAACAAGCATGGGACGAGCTGACGGGAATTTTGTCAGAAACTTATTAAGACCGGATGTCTTAATTCGTTTCTGGTGGCTTTTTACTTCAATAGCCAGGAGTTGCTCGCCACGCTTAAGGATATAATCAACCTCATCTCTGCTTTCGCGCCAGTAATATATTTTTGTGTTTTTTGCGCAGGTATTGATCAAATGTGCACCGACAGCGGACTCCGCCTGTCTACCCCAATAAGTCCTATCCGATAGAGCTTCCTGAAAGGTATAGTTGGAAAAACAGGACATCAGGGCTGTATTTAATACATTTAATTTTGGACTAGAACTTCTAATGCGACCTTTGTTGGGTGTAAATTTCATTATTCCGGTTAATAATCCGGCATTACTCAGCAATTCCAGATAATGAGCCAGGGTCGTTGTATTTCCAGCATCTTTTAATTGACCAAGCATATTGTTATATGCATACACCTGACTTGAATATTCACAGCCAAATTCAAATAGAAGCTTTAATAAAGCTGGTTTATGAATATTAGTCATAGCCACTATATCTTTCTGAATGTTTGGCTCAATCAGAGAGAAACGGATATAGTCTAACCATCTATCTTCCTCTCTAATGAGGGAAGCCCCTCCTGGATAGCCACCAAAATAGATATATTCATCTAACGTAAAACCAAACGCTTCTGACATTTCATTAAATGACCAATGCGTATTTGTTAACTTCTCAAAACGACCAGCTAAACTTTCTGTTAATCCCTGTTGCATAAGTAATGGAGATGATCCCAGCAGAACCACATGTAGATTAACCCCATCTCTCCTATCCTGATCCCATAACCCTTTCACAGCTTCAGACCAGTTCGGAATTTTCTGGATCTCATCAAATACCAGTACATGAAGCTTATTATCGTCTTCATGATCATTTGTAATCGAGAACCGTGCCTTGTTCCATTGAAAAGATAACCAGTCAATGTCGGGCCTGTCAGGAGGTGTTAAGACTTCTTCCCCGCCAATTCTAAAGTTAGATGAGTCTTGACGATCAGGATTATCAACCGCATAAAAGTGTGGTTTTATTAGCTTTTCAGAAAACAGGTCATTACATACCTGATTAACCAGTGTTGTTTTACCTGTTTGCCTTGGACCTGAAACTATCTGAATACGAAAGGGAGTCTCCAGTAATCTCTTCCTCAGAACCTTGTATAGTGAACGTTTGTAGGCCATATTTATTAAATTGAGTAAATTTACTCAATTTAATAAATATCTAAACAATGTCAAGCTTTTAAAATTTGCTAAAAGTTAAATTTCATTCGTATTTCAGTATTCACTTGCTCCACCTTCATAGCGTAAAGAGCATCACTGAATACATAAATACATAAGACTAAAGCAGCCACTATTGTAATCACTTACCTAACCGAGGTTTACTCACTAATACGTGCAGTAGACAAAGGATTTCAGCTTGATAAAACATTCTCCAAAAAAACAAGGAGAACTTTAGAGTAAAGAAACTCTCAATTTACCTATACTGCTCACCTCCAGACCTTCTAGAATATTTTCAATTCAACTTACTATTTATGGATTTACAGCTATTTTATAAAAGACCGCTGCCAGCCTTCATCACAGTCAATTCCACTGCAATTATACCAGCGCAAATTCCCCTGCTCTGCTCCATTACCATTGTCTTTATCGATATCTAGCGAAGTAACTTTATCTTTTAAGCGCCTACCATGAGCAATGATATTGACATCCTCATCCTGTAATACCCGGCTAAATAATTCCTCATTTTTCACTTCAACGAAATAGACATAGTCGTCATAACCGACCGTACAGGAACGGTACAGCAATAGCGGTACTCCAAAAAAGACTAGCAATGCGATAATATTTCCCGTGCGCCAGAAACGGGTTTTTTGTTGTTCTTTCTTCGTGGTCACAGGTTTTCCTTAATCATTATTAGCCGTTTAATCCGGAAAAATCAGTTGAATCATGAAAGTCTACGTAGCACCTTAATGCAGCTGATAAAATCAAAAACACAGTCTTCACCAATCAAGTGACTACGGTGTTTTTGATTTCTCGGCATTTACTCCTGCATTGCTCTAACGACAGTCATCCCTGGCTTAGACCAGGCACATCAATCTGTTATGCATCTTTTACACGTTCAATTGATTTTCCAGGTTTAACCTAGATTCCGCAGTTGACCGCTCGTAATAGAGGTTAACACACTGTTTCTTAAACCTAAAAAGATCAGTTGGACAGCGTGAAGAGTGCACCACCTCAAACGCACACTTCAACTCGTCCAACTGCGGATTCCAGGTTTAATTATCATGCGCTTCTTACCGGCAATGTTCAATTCTTAACATTTCCCTGTAAATGCGATCAAAACGCTCAACAGGTTTGACAGGCATATCGGACGTAGATAAAGGAGGCAGATTTGTCACCCATCCGGTGAGCCGATGAGTTTCGCCTTTCGAATTCTTCAGAACCAGACTGGGTTGAGCTGTGTCGACTGTCAATTGTGGATTTTCATCAAGTTCAATCGCTATAAAATCATTCTCTATAAAAGCAGCAATCAATCGTTGTGTATCTTCAGCATCCAGTTTAAATTCATTCTCAAAAGATTGCAGTTGTCCGTGACCTGGCTGAGCGCTAAGACATTGGATTCGAACCGATCCATTACCTTTGACCTCCACATCTCGTCCTCCAAAAAGCGGATGAATATCATCAAGTGTCATAACCGCCTGAACATAGTCAGAAGGGGAGCCCAGGAAAAGTGTAGTTGCATTTTCCAGCAATTGACCAGTGCTGTTACTTATCGGTTGTTTTTGCAGAGAATCAAAATGTGCAGAGATCGCCTGATTATACAAACGACCATATTGCAATGCCTGCTGATAACTTTTCCTGTAAGAATGAGAACCTTGCTCATCATTAATCGGATCAAAGCATCCCTGGCCAATACTGACATGATTATAAGGAAAGCGCCCGGTATAACTTTCATCAATCGCCAGCACAGTGGGATATTCGGAGTTATCTTCAAAAAAGAGCTTAATCCTGTTTTCAGTGATATCCTGTTGTGCTTGAGCAACTGCATACTCTGGCTTTAACAGTAAATATTCCTGTTCCGTTTTAAGATAGGTCGTCGTTTGAGTCATCAGTTGATACCCATAACAAGGAAAACAACAAACAATGAGCATGAGTTGAAAAACAGGCAACCACATATAGGGCGATATTTTTCTGGCCAGGGCAATCATGCTAAGCAGGATTCATATCGGCTTGATTTCACTACTCAATTATTGAAGAATAAGTTTGAAAAGTATAAGAGACCTGCCTGGCAATATCAATCCATCAAATTTTTAAGGGAAATACCTCAGTTAACGCAGCAATATCCCAGTGAATGAAATTGCCTAAACTTTAAACCTGGAAAAATCAGTTAATCATGAAAGTCCACGTTACGTCATGATCTACACCACCTCAAACACACACTTCAACTCGTCCTACTGCGGATTCCAGGATTAAGTCAGCTTATTTTCATAGTAAAAAACATCCACTCATAAGTTAACCCCCTATCAGTGGAACACCGGCTATATAAATATGAAACCTGACGACTACAGCAGCAAGTACGACAGCAATAATAATCATTAGAAATTCTTGATACAGAGGCATAACTGCCTGTGGTTTTTGCCAAACACCATCACGTCGGTTAATCGTAATCATTGAAACCACAGACCAAATACCCATAGAAGAAAACAATATTAATGAACGACTGTCACCATTAGCAAGCAGATGAGCTAAACCCCAGAGAAAGACGGCAGTTAATTGAGGATGACGAATATACTGCTTTATACGGGTCTTGCTAAAATTGGCTGCAACCATCAGGATAAAAGCGAAAACGACAATTAGCATTGCAACATGTCGTAAAACTGGAATCGGCTGGTAAATTTGTGAAGGCACTGTGCTTCGCCAACCTAATATAATCAAAGCCAGACCGAGAAGAATACAAAGAGCATATAGCCCCTGATAAGGCATTTCTCCCAGTTTTCCTGAAATAGATTGTCGTGTTTCAGCAGCTAATGATGGAAATAAATGAACGGTTATCCAAATTAACAGGCCAAAAATCAATAAGTTCATGTTATATCCTATAAGAGTTTTCTGTATTCTAAACGAATGTCTTCAACCTAGAATAATCAGTTGAATCATGAAAGTCTACGTAACACCTTAATGCACCTGATAAAATCAAAAACACACTCTTCACCAATCAGGTGACTACGGTGTTTTTGATTTGACCAGGCACATCAATCTGTCACGCATCTTTTTCACGCTCAACTGATTTTTC
>JBNKKI010000181.1:0-17698 GCA_050291745.1 Gammaproteobacteria bacterium
CATGTATACTGACCCTGTTCGTTGGTTACAGCAGCTCGACTAAACACATAGCCATGATTAAACCCGGGAAGACCTGCCTGTATAGCTTCAGACAGCATCAATAATATCCACAGCGATAGTACCAATAGATTTTTTATCATCATCTTGCGAGAACTGATTACCATAATATTTATTTATTTTATTCCCATCTCCTGTAATGCTTTCGCACGGGATATAGCTTCAGCTTCATCTTTTGGTGGGTTATAGATAAAGGTTTGTAAACGGAGTGTTAGTTGTTGCAGATCAATTTCACCCTGCTGGAAAGCCCGTAAATCGAGTCGCTGCTCTGGCATGACCATGCTGTATGCGATAGTGTCCAACATATTGAAATGTGTTTGCCCGACACTATGCACTCGGTTTCCCGCGATAGCCTCACCTACACCAACTGGAATAAGGTGAGAATTATTGCTAGCGTTACCAAGTAAAAGTACCAGTTCTCCTTCCTGTGGAGCATAATCATAACTCTGGCGGTATTTTGGTAAGGCAAAATCTATTGATATATCCCCCTCAACTTTGATACTGGAGGGTTGTACGCTATAGGACCACTGTGGTATGTACTCTGCTTTAAATGCAGGTGGCAAATGGCTACTACCAGGTAAAAACTGTACATGCACAGGACCTTCATGAGCACCATCAGGAAACTCTAAATCTGCTTGCTGTGTATCTATAACCAATTCACCTCCATTAAAAATCTGTGAAGAATGGCTTTTTATGTAAGCAAATGGTATTTCCCGATTGAGTAGTGGTAAAGTCAAACTGGCAATTTCGTTTTTTGCTCCCTGTTGTAAATTTATCTGGGTGTTGATATTGCCAAATCGTTTATCTTTTAGTCCTGCATTAATACTGAGTTTATGTACCCCTCCACTAATATTCTGTTCTGCACTGTCGCCGAATCCGAAACTGTAACTTCCTTCTGAATCGGTTTTAGTTACTCGATTTAGATCGCTCAGGCTAACTTCGACCCCGACAACAGGCTGACTCAGATTATCCAGCACCAAACCTTCAATAAATGTCGGGCGAGGGCGTACTTTGAAATAACTGCGAGCCAACTCCTGACCATCATAATTTATGCTTATATAGAGATTAGCGTCATAGGCCATTTCCTGTTGAGGGTAAAAAACCGCAGTGGTGTTATTAGGCAGTAATGAAAATACTCCTGGTACCGGTTCATAGTCCCGATTGACATCCTGTAGCACATAACCCTTTGCACTAATACTGTCCAACCCAGGTGGATCAACATTCACATAGTCGAAGCCGTGGACAGTTTCGTGGAGGTTAATGTCTAATAAATTCAGATCTACGGGTTTATTAAAGAATACAGCGACAAAATCATTCGGTTCAGCATTGGTGGCTCCATCCTGTGGCCTAATTTTTATGATTTCAAGTGGTAGGGCCTGAGCCGACAGTAATGTGATTGTACGACTGGAAACTGTTAGTAGTTGACCGTTAATATCGAGAACTCGGAGTGACAGGGTATATTCTCCAGCACTATCAGGGAGAATAATTTGAGTACTGGCAATATCTGTATCTAATGTCATCGTCACCGTTGATGTTGATGACGGTCCAGTGATATCGAGCTGTATATTTCCAATACCTGTCACATCACTCAATCTGGCACTTATATCAAGTGTCTGCTCCGAACCCTGAAGTAAAATTTCACTATTATCTATTGGTGTTATCCAGTCTACCTGAATATCACTATGAGCTTTTAGCAGGTATTCACTACTAGTCGTCTGGCCTGCTGCATCTACTGCTGTTAAATGAATGCTGCTCAATACACCTGCTGAAAGTATCAGATTTGTATTGAAGCGATACTGGTGCTGTATTGCCGTGGGCTCAAGTGTTAATTCATTGTTATTTAAGGTTAATTGTAGCAATGTAGCATCAGTGACTGTTCCTGACAGTTTGTATGGATTTTCAGTAACCATATTTTCTACCGGATAAGCCTGTATTGAATCTACTGCAATAACTGGAGCAACAGTATCCAGGTAATAACTGGCATTTAAAGTACTCTGCTGATTCTGGTTATCTGTAACGACAATGAAAATATCTAGCTGTGTTTGATCAGAAAAATTTAACGTTTTTTCGATACGACCAGAAGTATCTGGAATCTCTGTTAGCCCATTAATGGTCACCGAAGATAATCCGGCATCTGAACTTACCTGCATAGTTAAAATAAAACTATCAGACTTCAAAGTTGTACCAGGCTGAGGAGAAATAATACTCACAACAGGTGGTAGAATCTGAGTATCATCCGGCTGATAGTTAATGATAAGATCTTCCTGCAGGCTTTCACCTGCCACTACTGAACTGGCTGTTATTACATTAACACCTTGCTGTAAACTGATTGAAGCACTAAAAACAAACTCGGTCGGAACTGCACCCTGACTAACCTCGGCGACAACTGTATTGACATTAATTTCAGGCAAGTCTACGACAGTTTCACTAATAACCCTCCCAGTGACCACAATACTATCTGTATTGACCAGACTATTATTAAGTGGTGTATTAAACACCATAGAAATAAGTGGAGGTGGTTCCTTTCTTTTAAAGACTTTACTAACTTCGGCCGTTTCATTGTTATTTCCTTCTACATGAGCACTGATTAGATTCTCACCTACTTTTAAAGGCACCCTGGATGACCAGTTATTATCGACAATAGTCGCCGAAAAGGTAGAATCTGGATAATGATTAGAAGTAAGATAAACACGGTCGATAACATCTCCGTAAACAGCCCCGTTCAGATCAATAAACTGGCTATCAGATAGTGGAGGTGTAATCAGAGAAAATAATACTCTTAGATTAGCACCAGGGATATTATTTGGATCGTTTGGATTGCTTCCCCCTGCTAATTCATCTTCATTGCTAAAACCATCACCATCAATATCGGGGTCACTGTTGTCACCAATGCCATCACCATCTAAATCAGAAGTCTCAGTTGGATCATTAGGAAAACGATCACTCTGATTATTTACACCATCCCCATCAATATCATCATCCAGAGCATCTGGTATACCATCATTATCCAGATCGGCAGGTACACTTGTGGGATCAGTTGGATTTGTCCCTAGCTGAGTTTCAAAATCATTATTGATTCCATCGCCATCAATGTCCGTATCACTGTTATCGCCAATACCATCACCATCTAAGTCTGCGGATTCGGAAGGATCATCAGGAAACAGGTCAGCACTATTTGTGACACCATCTCCATCTAAATCATCATCCAACAGGTCTGGAATTCCATCACTGTCCATGTCTGCAGGAACACTAGTAGGGTCAGCCGGATCAGTTCCCAATTCTAATTCATAAGAATCGCTAATACCATCACCATCTGAATCCAGTTGTGAATTTTTGATAGAGGCCCGGAATGAGGATAAATTTTTATTCAGACTGCCAAGTGTAATTGCATCTGTAGTATATATTATTGACATACCGGAAAAGTTGCCATAACTGTATCCAGTCATTTGGATATTTTGAGGAATTCTTACCGACTGGAACAAATTATCAAGAATTATATTGAGTCGAGCATAATCTCCGACAGCATAACAAAATTCTGTACCTTCAAAATTGGGTTGAGTATAAAAACAGACATTTGAGCCAGAGGAATTAAACTGTCGCACTGACAGATCATAAACCTTTAATGATTCCAGAGTCTTATTTAAACTCCCAAGTACTGCTATATCATGTGAGTACAGCTCTCTGACACCATTAAAGTTACTATAGTTGAAACCAAAAACTTCGACATTCTGAGGTACACGAACCGACTGGAACAGGTTTCTGAGTATCGTATCAAGCTGAGCATAATCACCTTTTCCGTAACAAAACTCTGCACCCTCAAAATTTGGTTGAGTATAAAAACAGGCATTTGAGCCAGAGGGGTTAAACTGTCGCGCTGACAGATCATAAACCTTTAATGATTCCAGAGCCTTATTTAAGCTCCCAAATTCTGCAGTATCAGCTGAATAAATCTCCTTTATGCCATTAAAATAACTATAATTAAAACCGAATACTTCGACATTCTGAGGAACACGAACTGACTGGAACAGATTTCTGAGTAACGGATCAAGCTGGCCATGATCACCTATTCCGTAACAAAACTCTGCACCCTCAAAACCAGGCTGAGTATAAAAACAGACATTTGAGCCTGAGGGATTAAACTGTCGCACTGAAAGATCATAAATCTTTAATGATTCCAGAGCCTTATTTAAACTACCAAGTACAGCGGTATCAGCTGTATATATTTCCTTAGTGCCACTAAAATAACTATAATTAAAACCGAACACTTCAATATTTTGAGGAACACGAACCGATTCGAATAAATTATTTACTGAGGAGTCTAGCGTAGCAACATCACCAACTCCGTAACAATATTCATTTCCTTGATAATTTGGCTGATCATAAAAACAGGCTAAGTTACCAACAGAGTCAAATTCATAGGCCTGGATGACCATAGAAATCAATAATAACACAATAGATAACAGCAACTGAAAATAGGATTTCATTGGGAAAACTCCAGATTAATCAGTGCCATTTCTAGCCCAGAAATTATTGGGAAATAATTTGAAAGATATATATCATCCATACTTATACCGTTATCACTGAATATATTCGATTCGTTTGCCAATCATGGCTTTATCGATATGCTGTGTAAGCATTTGTTTAAATTTTTGCGGTGCTAGTTTTTTTCGTATTGCCATACTGACATCTTTAAGTGGTATCAAAGAATCAGGCTCCCTGTTTATTAATTTAACAATATAAATATAATCTCCTAAAACAAGATCACTAATCTCACCTACAGTTAAATTTTCTACTGGAGAACGCAGCGCTTTATCAATAGATGCAGGAAGCATGGATACAGATCTATACGCAACAGGTAATTTTTTTTGCTTTAGCGAATCAGCATATAAACGCCAGTCTTCAACACTTTTTGCTTTTGAAAATTCAGTCATAACCTTGCTTACCAAATTATCATCTAGACTTGTTGATGTTGTTACTAAAAATTCGAAGCTAATCTTGCCCTGCTCCGTGTATTCATTAAGATGTTCCTGATAATACTTTTTAATCATTTCTGTAGTAACAGGCTCTACTACAATATTTTTTTCAATATAGGATTTAACAAGTAATTCATCTCTAAAATTTTTGACCTTTGCGTCGATTATTTTAGATTCATTTTCATCTAGTTCCTGATCCGCCAAATTTGCTAGAACCCTGGTTCTGACCATACCATCTAAAATTTTCTGTTTAAGTTTGATTTTGTTTTCTTCAGATTGACCAGAGACAAACTTATCCATCATCACGTCAAGTTGAGTTTGATATAAGACATCATCATCTATTTTAGCCACCACGATATCGCTATTAATTGTAGAGTTATCCACTTCAATATTCTCCCTGCCATCTGATTCCTGTTTACAGGCTACCAGTGCAGTCGATAATATTATAATTGTTATTGCTACAATTATTTTCATAGATAGTTTATCTCAACTTCTGACAATAACCGATCCATTTCTGCTTGCTTAGCCTGTTGTCGCAAACGATAACGGATATCTCCTTTTACTTTTTCAAATGGTATTTTTACAGTTTGAATCCCTTCGAGGATTTTAACCACATGAAACCCGAATGAAGTTTTAAAAGGTTCTGTAATATCTCCAGCTTTTGTTTCAAAGACTCTAGCTGAAAATACAGGGTCTATTGCTCCTTTACTTAACCAGCCAAGTTCTCCACCCTGCCTGGAAGAAACTGTATCTTCAGAATATTCCTTCGCAACATCAGAAAAAAGTTGACCTGCCCTGGCCTTACTATAGGCTTCCTGTGCCCGGGTTAATGCCGCCTGTTGTTCAGCTTCACTCATTTTGTTATGTGTGCGTATCAAAATATGTGCAACTTTTATTTGTTCATGTTGATAATCTTCAGACCTTGTTGTGTAGTAATTTTTAATTGCTTCTTCGTTTACTTTTTCCTTCAGATAATTTTCAAAATAGAGTCTTAATACTATTTGTTTTTTAAATTCATTCAGTTCTGTCTCAATTAATTCTGAATCAAATTCTTTTGAATTTTCAATAACAGTAGTTAATGCCTCTCTCTGCATATAATCTTTAAGCATCATATCAACACGTTTTTTATCATCTTGAGGAATGTTTTTAAACTCAAGAAAATGATTAAATTCAGCTCGAGAGATATCCCGACCATTTACTACTCCAATCAACTCTTCATTATTACAGGAGACAAGTAAAATACTTATAGTCAGGATTAAGCTTAAGCGGTGTAACATTTATTTCTCCAAAAATTCATTAATTAATTAACTGTTAAATCTATTCACCATAATAATCACCTGATCCAGGTGGAACAGGTGATACTGGTTCAGGTAATAATGGGCCAGATTGTATATATTGCAGTGGAACAGGAATATAGTCTAATGAATCACTCCAAATTTTATACCCATCTGTCTGGTCGTAGCTAAATTCAACAATTTTCCCCATCAGATCAAAAGGAGAAGCTGTATTAAAGTATTCACCAGTTCTCAACCTGTTATAAGGTTTGGACAAAAACTCATCTCCCAATGTATAGATTGAATAATCAAGGTCTGCGTATTCACTGTCACCAGAATAATTACCGTAGTACTGATATTCGAGATAACCAATTAAATTACTACCAAGGTCAATTTCTGTACTACCATAGATTAGTTTTATATCACCATCGCTTCGAATCTGAATTTGTACTGTCATACCTGAATTTTCTATTCCATCAAGGTAAACACTGTCATAAGTAATAGCGATGTAATCCGTTGATTCTTTAATACGGATTCCTCCCATTTCCTGATACCGGAATGTATATAAAGGCAATACATTGATGAACTGAAGCATATTACCTCTGTTGTCAAACAGTTCTATATAGTCTCTATCTTTCAGGATAGAAATGTATTTGATTGAATGCCCCCTGTAACGTATTTGAGTTGAAGGATAATACCTGTATTCATTTTGCAAAGTATCAAACAATATTTCATTACCAGTTGATTCATCGTATTGAGTTAATGGGTCGTCATCATGAAAAATTATAGCTCCGATATCTAATATTCCAGCATTCAGAACCGGTTCTACTATTTGCTCCCATACCAGAGTTTCTGAACGTTGTTCATGTAAAATAGTGATATTAAATGCTTCATCAATGAATACCGAAGAAAGCGTGAAAACACCATTTTCATCAGTCAATACAGAAGATGATTGACCTTCCATTGTTACTCTGGCACCAGACACCGCTTCAGTTACTCCATTATTGTCAAAAAGTACAGTGCCTGAAATATCAGCTTTAGCCCGTTCAGTAATCGTTAAATTCTGAATTTCTGACTGGACTTCTACTCCGCCAACTGTTCCTTTTACCTGAAGAGAAATAGTTGAACCTGTATTCTCTACGAGAGGTAAATCAAATGCATACAGATGAGGTTCATTCAAAGATGTATATACTTTTATATCATTCACATAGAAATCTACACTATCAACCAGAGTTGAATTTGCTGCAATTGTAATGGAACGCCCTTCACCATATGATGGCTGAACTGGAACAATAAGATCCAGGTCAGCATTAATCTGAACTGCTGGCTGCATATTAACAATCAGATTACTATCAGCTTCAGATATTCCAGACCAGGTACGATCTGAATCTGTCAATAATTGTTCTGCCAATAACTGAGCCTGTTCCAGAGTATCGGCAGAGGCAACTAGCTGCATGACTATCCGTTTACTGTTTGCCGGAATTTCAACATTGTATTTTGCTTGCCATTCACTACGGCCGTTATAACCATAACTATCAGAAGAAACCGGAGTAGATCCAGTATCCGAAGCTAATACTTGCACAATATAGCCTTGATCCGATGAAACACCATAAGGATTACCTATGATGATGTAATTGTCACCTGATTCAAGAACTTCATTTCCATCTGAAGTGACTACCCGAATATCTTTATTGCTCGAATTAAAATTCGAACTTATAGTAACTTCAGTCTGTTTAGTCTCTGCAGAAGTATTTTCTACAATATTCAATACTCTGACAAAGTCATCCCCTGAATAATAACGTTGGTAAGCAACAGTCGAATCCTGCCATGAATCTGCGCCCAGATAAGCCACTCCGATATCTGGCAAGAACAAAGACTGACTTTCGGCATAATATCTGCTGTTATTATTGACATACAATTGTCCAACATATCCCAGACTAAAACCTGATGTATTAGTTATATCACTTAGATAGCCTGTGTACGTATTAATAGTCCAGCCTTGAGTGCCAAAATCACGATTGAAATAGTTGTTGATAATAAACAGTTGATTATCCTGAGGATAAACTTTAAAAATGCTATCCAGAACTGAAGGGTTGCTATTAAATACAAATAGTTCAGTTAGATCTGAAAAACCATCATCATCTATATCAGAATCTAAAGGAGAAGTAGCATATTGCAGAACTTCTAATCCATCTGACAAACCATCATAGTCTGTATCAAAGCTTGCTGGATTTGTATCATTGAGAAATTCATCAATATTATTCAACCCGTCATTGTCGTCATCATCAATTGCAAGGCTGGAAATAATTCCATAGTGATATTCAAACCAGTCTGATATGCCATCAGTATCTGAATCACTAAGAAGCGGATTCAAGTTATTATCTATTTCCCGATCATCATTGACACCATCGAAGTCACTATCACGATTACTCGGATCGGTTCCGATTGATATTTCATAATCATCGGATAAACTATCATTATCAGTATCTGAATCATACGGTTTCGTTATAGTTTCAAAAACTTCCTGATAATCACTTAAACTATCCTGGTCAGTATCTTCCTGACCAGGGTTAGTTCCCTCATCAATTTCCTGCTGATTCGTAAGTCCATCATTATCTGTATCTAATGAATAAGCGTCTAATGAAGCTACTAATGGATCGAAGCCAAATAAAACTTCAAAATTATCATCTAGTTCATCACCATCGGTATCTCGATTGTAAGGATCTGTACCAGCGTGCTGCTCCTTAACATTAACAAGACCATCATCATCATTGTCATAACTCCAACGATAATAATTGAAGACTACTTCCTCCAGGTCAGTCACTGCATTCTCATTAGGCCGATAATAACTGGAATATAAAGACTGTGAGTAATTAGTAATACCGCCAGTGATATAGGCTCTTATATCACCATTGATAGTAGGCACATTTGCTATGCTGTACTCACCATTAACATCGGTCACCGTTGTGAAAGTTTCTGCTGAGTCGGATAGATAAAGTGTTACATCAAATCCTCTTATAGGGCTTTCTATACCATTATAAAGATAACTTGCACGACCAATAACCGTTGTACCTGGATCATCAATAGCTGTATATACAAGCGGACCGCTGGTACTGATATTTCCTGACAGATCCGTAGCTGTCACAGTAATTGATATTGAATCAGCTGCTATAGGAATCTCGTATGTTTCATTGATTACAACATTTTTTTGACCACTTAATGAATGTACAAACTCTGTTGTATCAACAGTAATTGTTACATTTGACAGCCCGCCAATATCACTTACCTGAACATCAACAGGTATAGTTGCTGTACGAATAACAGACTGCGAAACTGAGGGTGATACCAGAGTTATTACCGGCACTTCGCTATCCGCTAAAAGTGGATTTAAATCACTACCATCTTTAATTCCATCACCATCAGTATCCTGATTTCCTATAACGCTACCAATCAATAATTCCTCAGTATCACACAACCCATCATTATCTACATCGACACATAAACTATCGAAAATACGATGACTTCCAGCTTCAGGCTTAAGTAGAAATGCTCTATTCGCCAGATCGAAGGCTCCCATATCGTAAAATATTTCATAGAACCCAGGTCCTGTTGGTAATGTTAATGCTGATTCAGACCAATCGATTTGTTCATATACTGCTGAGCCACCTGGCGTGACTGCAACACCGAAATCATAATGGTTTGAGTATTCGTAATCATAAATAATATCACCATATTGAATGCTATAACTGCCATCTGAGTTTAGTGTTATACGGAAAGTAAACAGGCTGTTATCATTATAAAGTTCATGCAAATTGATCCATGTTGCGCTAAAACTACTGGCTGTCTGGTTATAATATATTTCACCACCTTTTGAGTTATCTAAATACCCCAAAAGTGCCGAAATACGAGGTAAATTCTGTACCAGATCTCCAGGAACATTTGGCCACCTTGCTGAGCTACCACTTCCAAATGTTAAACTACCATTTGAATTTATATAAACATCGTTGTAAGTCTCACCAAAGAAATTAAAAGTAAAACCATCGGAAAATGGTATTTGCTGATACCCATTAGGCGAAAGCCCTAATGCTGTACCGGAGTTGGCAACCGTTATTGCTTCACCATTTTTACCAGTTAACTGATAGCTCAGAATAATATTCTGAACCTGTGTATTACCTGCTATATTTAGACTGACATTTTCCAGCACTGCCGATACGGTTGTACCGCTCACATCCATGCTAGCCTTAATATTAGTCGTTAATCTATCTACAATGACACCAGCAATTGAATAGTTACCCTCTGCATCCGTAGTGGCCTGATAACCGTTATCTAACAACATGGTTACACCAGCAACACTATCACCTATAGCATTTACTACTTTACCGCTAACAACAGTACTAATTTGATCACCTCCAGTAAGCGGATTGGTTCCAAACTGTACTTCCAGATAATCATTGACACCATCGTTATCGCTATCACTATTATTCGGTGAAGTGCCTAGTTGAGATTCTTCTAAATCGCTTAACTTATCGAAATCAGCATCAGGAAATGCATTGAAATTAACAATACGACTGCGAATTTCTTCAGACAGATTAGTAAGGGTATTTCCACCCAGTTTTCTAATGGTCTGTATTTCAGTTTCGGCATTCTCCTGCGAATCATACTTACCAGCGAAGTGTAGAATATAACGGGTTTCTCCAGCGGGTATTTCAAACTGTTGACTAATATTCCAGTTCTGTGAACCATCTAGAGCATAAGAGAAAGGAGTTATACCAGTTATGGCATTTGGTCCAGCAAAAACATGCCCAACTACTGGTTGATTAATGTCATCCAAATCACTAATAATCATATATTGATCATTAGAATTTAACTGATTGCCTCCAGATTGAGTTAATACATCCGGGTTTCCGCTATAGTAGTAAATATTATTTTGAACAGTTACCGCTACCGGATCCGTACCAGGATTGTGTATCACCTCGAGAAAACGTATAAATTCTGTACCCACAGTAGGAACATAAACTCGACGGCCTACCAGCAGGCCATTCACAGAATCTACATTAAAGAATAGTTCCTGTCCGGATGAGTCAATTGCACTGCCTCCATTAAAGCTCTCGGCATAATAAGTACTATTGTTCACAGACATCCTGAAGCCATTACTGAATATCGAATCACCGGTTAAAAATGCATAATTATTTTGAATTTGCCAGATGGTTCCACTTTGATTCTGTAAATAAATATAAGAGTCGACCACATTAGTCAAATCATCATCAATACTCGCATCTGTTGTATCTATGAGTATTTCATCTAAGTCGCGACGTCCCCCTGAATCAGTATCCTTACTTGATGGATTAGTATCATAAATAATATACTCAGCATAATCAGATAGCCTGTCTCCATCAGTATCAGTGCTAAAAGGATTACTTCCAGCATCTGATTCCTGTGCATTAGTTAAACCATCATTGTCATTATCAGCACTAGCATCCAGGTCCTGTCCATAGTTAATTTCAAACCCATCAGACATTCCGTCACTATCTGAGTCACTATTTAATGGGTCTGTATTATGTGTAAACAATTCATCATAATCACTTAACCCATCACTATCTGAGTCTGCCAATAATGGGTTTGTACCATAATTAAGCTCGTCAACATCATCAATACCATCTTTATCACCATCAGTACTGGTAGGATCTGATAAATGGACATTAACTTCATCCCAGTCAGATAAGGTGTCTGCATCGGTGTCAGCATTTAATGGGTCAGTACCATTTAACTGTTCTTCAAGATTATTCAGCCCATCAGAATCTGTATCCTGTGACTCCTCTCCAGTGACCAGAGGATTAAATCCATAACGACTTTCAAATCCATCCAGCAAGCCATCACCATCAGTGTCTGCTATTTGATAATCTGTACCCGCAATGACTTCATCATAATCAGACAGACCATCTTCATCTGTATCAACGCTCAACAATGTACTTGCATAAAAAAGTATGTTTGGAGCATAAATATCTCTAAAAGCAGCAGAACCATTTCCTTTCAAGTAGTGATCAAGTGGAATTGTAGAATATATAACGTTGCCTGCACCGTATGGATAGGTATATGTCACCCATTGATTCACATTGGTCTTACTCAATAGACCTGTAGCATTATCAGGTACTGTCGTTGCATCAACATATCCGTGAGACGAGTTACTTCCAAAATCAAGTGTAGTATTATCAATTACGCCACCAGGGCCATTCACAAAAGCCTCTTCGCTAGTGATTACCTGTGTATCGTTACTTGGAGAATAGACAAAAGAGCCTGGGCTTCCTGGCAAAATACTAGCCGCATTTGACACACTCCGATCATGAAAAATCAAGACCCCGCCTCTATCAATAAATTCAAAAATCTTGGGTAGGTTGTTGACATAGTTAGTTGAATAACTACCATCATTTTCAACATACAATATGCCAAACTTCGAAAGATCTGCCGTATTCATGTCGCCAACATCAACAGCATTAAGACCAGCAGCTTCTATAGAGGCAATTTGAGAGTTTATTCCTGAATTATTCGACAGGGAATAATAACCTACATCTGCATTACCACCGGAACCAGTTGAATTGTTATTCAGTAGTTCAATTACTCCCATGTCGGTAATACCATTGCGAGTTAGTGTGACATCTATACTGGTGGCAACAGCCTGATTACCAAATAAAGCAGAAATTTTAACTGGCACTGTACTGGTAACCGTAGGTACTGCCGAAAAGGTAAACTCACCTGCAATATCGGTATATTCAGCGAATGCACCAGGATAAGTTATTTCAGCCCCCTGAATCGGACGTCCTAATTCATCGACAACTGTTCCCGTTATTTCAGCAAGAGGATCTGCAATGAGATTTATGGTAACCGGTCCAATCGTAGTTGCATTACCACTAACATCGGTAGCAGTGAAATAAAGAGTATAAGAACTATTGGCACCATCAACAGTAAAGGTTAGATTATAAGGAGCTTCAGCGGTACTACCTATTGAGGTTCCACCATTTGTATTAGTCATACTGACACTAGCTATCTGTCCATTATCAGAAACATCAAAAGCAAAATTTAATGTCTCAGTAGCAACAGCATCTATATTAACTGTATGCGATATTAACTCTATAACAGGTGCTATGACATCAGCGATCAGAACTTCTGCATCATTTCCATCCAGAATACCATCATCATCACTATCAGGATCATATGGGTCAGAGCCAGCAGCAATTTCATCGCCATCATTTAATCCATCTTCATCAATATCTGCGATATTTAAATCGGTACCGTAAATAAGTAATTCGTCATGATTTGTTAATCCATCAGTATCATTATCACTGTATGCATCGCCTCCATATGCAGGATTAAGACCATTACTGATTTCAAGTGCATCACCAAGTCCATCACCGTCTGAGTCAAGTAGTAATGGATTAGAGTTATACTGGAAGACTTCATCACCATCTTCAATAGTATCTCCATCACTATCGGCATTGACCGGGTCAGTCGCATAAGTACGTTCATTATTATCGAGTAAGCGGTCGAAATCTGTATCTCTTAAAGTCGGATCTGATGGTAGCTCATGAAGTATTTCATCTCCATCTGATAAACCATCGTGATCACTGTCATAAACAGATGGATTAGAACCATACTGGCTTTCCAGAAGGTTAGTTGCACCATCATCATCCGGGTCAAGCAAAGCTGACGCATCATCCACCAACGGGTTAAAGCCATAACGTACTTCGAATGCATCATTCATTCCGTCACCATCACTATCTACTACTGTGATGTTGGTGCCATTTACTATTTCCAGTCTATCCGGTAAGCCATCTGAGTCAGTATCAAGCAGTGAGCGAGTGAACATGCCCTTAAGAACATTTGGTGCGTATTGAGTATGCGTCAATGAGCTTGTAGTGGTGGACTCTAACCTGACTGTACTGTAATAAATACGGCCCTGCTGCCATGGGTAATCAAAGCCAACGACATACCCCTGATAAGGCGATGAATTGTACACCAGAGGTGTCGCTTCTGGTATTAATGTATCAAAGGCTACGCTGCCATATACCTGGGAACTCTGATAGAAACCAGTGAAGTCTCCGCCAGGGCCAGTGGCTATATCATTCGCCGTGCTCCATGGGTAAATATAATAACTACTCCTAGATGAACTAATTGTTCCTGGGTTATTAGGCAGTAGATAACCCGAATAATAACAGTAATCATCTGGACGATCTTCATGGAAGATCATAATGCCACCTGCTGCAATCCAGTTGAAGACTTTCTGTCTATTCACAAAATAGGTACGGCTGGTATTACAGGCATAGTAACGATTGTTATCAACCATTAACATGTCGATGGTTGACAGATCAAAAGTACCAAGGTCCGTAATCTGTACTGCTTCCATACCGGCCCTTTCAATAATCATTTGCTGATAAGGCTGACCTGAATTGTAACGGTTATTCAGATAACCTACGGTAATTTTATCCTGAATTAACTGGATTTGCCCCACATCGGTAACACCGGCTCTGACCGGGGTAATCGTGCTACTGCCACCGATATAGGTCACCCCATCTATAACCACGTTGGCAAGTGCCGTTATATCTCCTGGAGCAACAGGAACATTATTAATTATAAAGCTACCATCTTCCTGGCTTACAGCTTCCAGATTATTAACTGTTAGTAACACTCCTGCTACAGGTAATGAATTAATATCCACCACTGTTCCTATCACAGTTGTTAAAGGATCATCAATCACATTAACGGTCAGAGCACCTGTACTACCCTGATTTCCATTGGTATCAATAGCGAGTGCTTCAAATTCGATGCTCTCCGCATCAGTTGGTAACACAATGGAAACCTGAAATGGCTCAGCTGTTAATATCGTAGGTTGTTGAACATTATTAATACGATATAAAACTTGTGTCACTCTACCCTCATCGACAGCTGATACGGTAAAAGTAACACGCTGTCCTTTCAGATAAGGTTGAGACAGATCTGGTGATGTCAAAGTAACAACAGGTGCAGTGACGTCTGCAACAATTGGGTCATAGTCAATATTATCATCCAGTCCATCATTATCAGTGTCACGAACAAGTGGATTAGTTGCAGGTACCCCGTTAACTTCTTCTCCGTCTGATAAAGTATCACCATCAGTATCTGCTATATCGATTCGTGTGTTATGAATAACTTCTTCCAGGTTAGATAACCCATCATTGTCTGCATCATCACTGGCATCAGCAGCATCAGCGGGATTCAGTCCATATTGAACTTCGATATAATCATTAATGCCATCTGAATCGGTATCTATCAGTGTAGGATCAGAAGGTAATGATGCATTAACTTCATCTCCATCACTCAGGCCATCTCCATCGGTATCATATAAATTAGGATTACTGTTATAGACATTAACTTCATTACCATCTGACAGATTATCGTTATCTGTATCACCATCATCCAGTAGAGTGTTATGTAAAACTTCATCGCTATTGATCAAACCATCGTGATCAAGATCATCATCCGCATCCAGAATACCATCTCCATCACTATCATTATTAGTCGGATCCAGACCTGGATAACGGACTTCGATAGCATTACTCAGGCCGTCATTATCAAAATCTAAATCAGCTTGAAAAACCTGCAGGTTGAGAACATTGCCGATCTGTAGTACTTCACCATTCAACTGACCTGATAAGCTTAAATCTACAAAATCACCGTCTGCAATTTCGACCGGATTTTCCAAAGAATAAACAGGTATTGTGACTTTACGATTTCGTGACCAGTAGGTGTCATACCAGTTAAAAGCTATTTCCCGTTCATTTAACTGCACCAGGCCATTCGTGACATTATTCAAATTGATGCCGGATGCAGCGAGGAAATCAAGCTTCAATACCTGACCTTCAATAACCTGTAATGACTGTGGTGGCTTAATAACAACCTGAGGAGCACAGACCTCACCGGACTGAGCAGTTATTGGATCATTATTAGCCACCCCGACCAGTATGGAGTTCTGGGTACTATAGCTGTAACAATTGCCCAGTATGAATGTACCTGCTGAAGCGGGTGTAAATGTTACATTGCTATTATCTAAAAGTGCACTTCCACTAATTTCAGTACCATTCTGGTAACTCATCGAAACCACTCTGCCCATACCTTCAGTACGTACAGCTTCATCAAAGATGAAAAAGCCACGTAGTGTAGACTGGTTTGTTGATGCAGCAATTTTAACTTCAGCTAATTCAGGTGGTCGCTGATGAAACTGTATCTGATATTGACTGCTAATATCAATGGATTCCGTACTACCTGTCAGCGCGCTAATACTGACTGTAACCGTTTCATATACTGTACCCTGGACAGATACAACAGCATGCCCCTGATCAAGTGATAGCGTAGTATCATTAGGGGTTCCATTTAAACTCACCGAACCATTGACTGTCAGTGATACCTGATAGTTAGCATCAACACCATTATACTGTTGCACTGGGTTGTTATAAGCATCGGATAGTAACAAATGTACCGGTAAAGGTTGTTTGATATCTGTTTCATGAACATTACCACTCAACTGTGGCTGCAGGTTTTCATTAACCAGTAATAAACGAGCCGGAGTTGCGGCAACAACTGTAATAGGTAAATTTGAAACTTCTGTACTATCAATTCGGGCACTCAGACCCTGTCCAGCAATCAATGGCAGATTGTAAACCCCTGCCTCTGTAGGTACCTGTAACTCAAATTCAGCAGTTCCATTCGTTAACGTGACTTCAGCCTGTTGGATGGTTCCATTCGGACCACTGATATCAGTTATAACGACCGAAGGACCAGCAGTAAAGTTAAATGCACTATTTGCACCCTGCACACGAATGGTACTGGTATCATCATTAATGACAGCATTACCAGCCTGATCATTCGCCTGTAGCGAAATAATCATCGTACCATTAGCAGTTACCTGTGAAGGTGTTGCTAACTGTATAAAACGAGTAGCTCCAGGCAGTATTTCAAACAGTTTCACTGCTTCTGATAAATCAGGAAACTGTGTTAAAGATGCACGAATTTCATAGTTAGCTGATATATGGTTAAGACTTATTACCTGCTCAGCAAGACCATTGTCATCCGTTTGTGATGTTCCAATATAAGTCGAATAACCGTTATCTGTTCTTCTCAATATCCAGTTTACATTCTGATTTGCCACAGGCTGCCCCGAAGCATCAACAACTTCTACTTCAAATGTAGCCTGTTGCCCAACATTGCCACTATCCAGGTTTTTTAAAAGATCGGCAGCAGTAAAATGAATAAGATTTGGTGACTGCGATAGTGCAATACTGTAGGTAGCCGTTTCTGTCTCCTGAGACAGGCTATCAACCAATGCCAGTTTAAAATTAAAAACATCATTTGGCTGTGAATTTGCAG
>JBNKKI010000182.1:0-24817 GCA_050291745.1 Gammaproteobacteria bacterium
AAGTGCTCTTTTAATATTTGTTCTAGCGGCTTGTTCATACTTATTCTGAAAAAATTCTGTATTGTAAATAAATCTGGATTCCGCAGTTGACCGCTCGCAATAGAGCTTAACCCACTGTTTCATAAACCATGACAGTTGATGCGTATAATCCTGGAAAAATCACCCAATCGGTGTATACCGCTACGAACTGAATTGCAGGTTTGAGGTGGCGTATCTGTTCGTTGTAACGCTCTGGAATAGCTGGCTATTCCGCGTTGTTACGCCTTGACCTACACCACCTCAAACGCACAATCAACTCGTCCAACTGCGGATTCTAGGATAATAGTGCCTATGCCGTTCACCAATAAGCAGATAGCAGTGAGTCATAACAATGAAGTGAGAATGATAACCCTAAGGCTAGCATTAATTTTTCCCATCTTTCCTTTGTCTTCTCGACCCCGAATTAAAGCTTGAGAGTTTATCCTTGTTGCAATAATTGTTTCAGGTCAATAATGCCGGCATTTGCGCGGGAAATGTAAGAAGCCATTACCAGTGAATGATTGGCAAACATGCCGAATCCTGAACCATTCATGATGAAAGGTGACCATAGTGATTGCTGTGTGGCTTCCAGTTCGCGGATAATTTGGCGTAGGCTGATCAATGCATTTTTCTTGCTCAGAATACTATTGAAATCATGCTCAATAGCTTTTAGAAGGTGTAGTAGAGCCCATGCAGCACCTCTGGCTTCATAAAATACATCATCTATTTCTGTCCATGAAGTTTTCGCTTCTATTTCCGCTGCATTAGAAGTAGATTGTACTGCAGCCGATTCTCCAGCCAGATCAGTATTGATACGTGTTTGACCCACACTGGCACTCAGTCGTTGGGACAGGCTGCCCAGACGTTTTTCAACCTGACCAAGCCAGTCAGCTAAATTGTCTGCCCGAGCAAAGAACTGAGCTTCTGGATTATTCGGGTTTTGTAAACGGCTTAGGTAACTATGTAAAGCTTTCAAACCATCTCTGTATTCATTTTCTGTTGCAGGGAAGGCCCAGGAGTCATTGTTGAAATTGAATTGTGGTTCGGCAATGATTAAATCCTTGTCTTCTACTGACTGAGATTGTGATCGGCTGAAATCATTACGCATGGAGCGTGTTATGTCGCGACATTGAATCAGTACGCCATATTCCCAGTTGGGAATATTATCAAGCCAGATTGAAGGCGGCGTAATATCATTACTCAAATATCCCCCTTTTTTATCCAGCAGAGTCTCTATTAAATGAATATTCGTCGCTGTTGTTATACTACCTATGACAAGCTTATCAGTGGTTTTAGGCGCAAGTTGCTGAGCAATTTCTACTACATCGAATTGATCTGGTTCCTGACTCCAGTACCAGCCAAGCAGAATTAATATGAGTAAAAATACCAGGATAGCAGAGCCGATGGAACCAAATGGAATCTCAATATTTCTAAAATTATTAAATTTATCAATAATCCAGCTTTTGCTGTCAAGTAAACTATCTTCGAGAGAATTGTTCATAACCTGTTGTCTTGTTTGTTATCATGCATACGTTATTGTAAACAGCTTTAATAAAATACCCTATTATACCTAAATCAGGAACAAAGGATTCTTTCATGAAACTAATAAAAATTCTATTGATCATTATTGTGGCGGTAATTTTACTCATCATTAGTGTGATTAGTCTTTTCGCTGTCACCTTTGATGCGAATCAATATAAACAGGAACTATCAGTTGTCGTCAAGGAAAAAACCGGGCGTAGCCTGGAATTTAAGGGAGATTTAGGCTTAACCCTGTACCCATCACTAGGGATGAAGCTGGGAAGTATGAGTTTTAGTAATGCCCCCGGGTTTGGTGATAAACCAATGCTGAAGGTCAATAATGCCAGTGTCAGTGTTGATGTTATGTCTTTAATATCCTTAGAACCGAAAATTGCTGAATTAATTCTGGATGGACTGGATGTTAATTTACAGAAAAACAAGCAGGGAAAGACTAATTGGGATGATCTGGTGACTGAAATAGACCAGTCATCTGATGCTGCTTCTGCAGGTGGTGATGATGTCCATGTGGTCATTGAAGCGGATGAAGAGGATGCTTTTAAAGCTGCTTTTGATGGTTTAGCGATTACCAATGTGAGTTTATTATGGTCTGATGAGATGGCAGGAGCGCAATATAAGGTCAATGTGGAATCGTTATTAACCGGTAAAATTGCAGAGAATCAATCATTTCCATTATTCCTCAAGATGGCTTTGCAAAGTGTTAATGAAGTATCTTCCGATCTCACATTAAAAACGGATGTATTATTTAATAAAAATAAAATTACCATGTCTTCGCTACAGGTGGATGCTACCGCTCAAGGCGCATTAATTCCTGTTGATCAGTTAATTTTAAAGTTACAGGGTGATGTAAGTTTTCATCAATTAAGCAAACAATTGAGTGTGAAGGGGTTTAATACAGCCATCAAAAGCACTGGCGGTGTTCTGGATAGCTCAGATACGACCATCGCAGGTGAAATCGGGTTTGATTTGAAGCAGCAGCAATTAACTATTGCAGTATTGGATATCCAGTCAAAATTAAGCGGGTCCGCAGTACCTAATAAGGCCATGAAAGCAGCTGTTTCAGCCAGCAAACTGGATTTGCAGCTTGATAAACGATCTATCAAACTTGAGGATCTGGTACTGGCACTGAATGAAAATACATTTAAAGGTTTTTTAAATGTGTTCGACTACGCGAAACCAGATGTAGAATTTGAACTTAAGTCTGAAAAGTTTGACGTCGATAGTCTACTAGGTGCTAAAAAAGAAACCGAAGAAGAACCGATAGTTGCGGCAGACACTGCCCCGAAAGATGTGGAGATTGCACTGCCGATGGATCTTTTGCGGTCATTAAAACTGGATGGAAAACTGGAAGTGACAACCTTACTTGCGCAGGGACTTACGGTTAATAATTTTCTGTTAAACATGTATGCCAATAAAGGATTAGTCAGTATCGAGCCATTAACAATGGATTTATATGATGGTACTTTTGATGGTGCCATTAAAATCAATGCACAGGGAGATAAACCTGTTTATACAGTTCGTAAAAAAATATCTTCATTTCAGATTGGCCATTTTCTACAGGATTTTATGAATGATGATTTTCTCTCTGGAAATGCGAATGTAAAAATTGATTTAAAAACACGGGGTGACTGGTTAAGTCAGCTAAAAACTAATTTGAATGGCGATCTCTCTATTGCTGTTAAAGATGGTGCTTTGAAAGGCTATAATTTACGCCATAGTATAGAGACTGCCAGGGCTAAATTGAAAGGAGAAAAGGAACCGGAGCTGGTCGAAAAGAAAACAGACTTTAGTGCTTTGTCTATATCCGGCCTGGTTAAAGATGGAATTTTTAGTACTGATGACCTGGATTTGCAGGCACCATTAATTCGTGTTGGAGGTAAGGGGTCTGTCGATATTGCAAAAGAGACTGTTGACTATCTGGTAAACGCCAAAGTAGTGACAACAATTAAAGGTCAGGATGCCGGTACAGTAGATGATTTATCTGGCTTATTTATTCCAGTGGCGATTACCGGACCCTGGTTATCTCCGGATATAGATGTGCAATATGATGAGTTATTAAAAGAAAAACTCAATGCAGAAAAAGAAAAAGCCAGTGCAGCTTTAGCTAAACAAAAAGCAGAGTTACAGGAAAAGCTTGCAGCTGAAAAGGCCAAGTTAAAAGCAGCTAAGGAGAAAGAACTTGCAGCGCAAAAACTTAAGCTTGAAAAACAGCGCGAGTTAGCAGAGGCAGAGCAAAAGGCAAAACTTGAAGAAGAAAAGAAAAAGAAGCAGGCAGAACTGGATGCTAAAAAGAAAGCAGCAGAAGAAAAAGCAAAAAAGACATTAGAAGATAAGCTCAAAAAGTTATTTTAATGCCGGAAATTTCAACCTTATTGTTGCCCTGGTTTGATCTTCATGGACGAAAAAATTTACCCTGGCAGCAAAAAGTAACGCCTTACCGTGTCTGGTTATCTGAGATTATGTTGCAGCAGACTCAGGTCAATACGGTTATTCCGTATTTTGAAAAATTTCTACAATCGTTTGCTACTGTAACTGAGCTGGCTGATGCCGATCTGGATCAGGTCTTACAGTACTGGGCCGGTCTCGGTTATTATGCTCGTGCGCGTAATCTGCATAAAACAGCGCGTTTAATCAGGGATGAATTTGATGGCGAATTTCCTCAAACTTTACAACAGTTAATGGGCTTACCGGGCATAGGTCAGTCGACAGCAGGTGCTATTATCAGTCTGGCATTTGGACAATATGGCGTCATACTCGATGGTAATGTTAAACGAGTATTAAGTCGTTTTTATCAAGTCAAAGGCTGGTATGGTATCAATTCGGTATTAAAAAAATTATGGCTGCTGGCTGAGCAGCAAACACCTTCGAATCACTCAGCTTTTTATAATCAGGCTATGATGGATTTGGGGTCAATGATATGTACACGTTCTCAACCGCTCTGTAAAGATTGCCCTTTAAGTACCTTATGTGGAAGTTTTCAGGCAGGTACTCAGACTCTTTTCCCTGAATCCAAACCAAAAAAAATAAAACCACAAAAACATCGATGGTTTTTGCTTCATAGATTTGCAGATAAATTATTACTCGAAAGACGACCAGAGCAGGGTATTTGGGGTGGACTATGGTCATTGCCAGAAATTGAAGAGCTCAATTTATTGCAGGGCTGGCAAATTGAACAATCGGGGGAGAGTGTAGAATATACAAACATCAGGGAAAAAATGTTAAAACATCAATTCACCCATTTTGATTTAACTATTTCATTGGTTGAAATAAATGTTGACGAGTCTTTTGTAAAATCTCAATCAGCTAAAGTGAGTGAAAATAATCGCTTTAAATGGGTGGTCAGGGATGAAATGAATAATCTTGGTATGCCAACTCCGGTGGCTAAAATATTATCTTTACTTAATTAGAAAAAAGTTACTGAATGAAACTCAGCCATTGTTTATCCGGATTTTTTTATTATCTGTTGTGCTGAATAACATTTTTATTTTCAGTTAGTATATCGAATTGTTTTAGTTTTTTCGGCAATTGCATCTGCATTGCTCTAACTACAGTCATCACCGGCTTAGACCGGGAGGCACATCAATCTGTTACGCATCTTTTTCACATTCAATTGATTTTTTCCAGGATTAAGCAAACTCTATATTACACTGAAATTTAAATATTTATCTTTCAGGTTGATTTACTGACGTAAAGGAAATACTGGCGACGCAACTGAAGTTTTTGTATCTGATATTGTAGAATTCTTGCTTATGCAGCCAGGTCATTAATTAAAGCGATAGATCGACTGCTGATTTTTAGTGTTTGATTATCTTCCAATTTTTTTAAAGAACGCTTAAATTGAATTAAATGGGAAGGGCAGCGTACATGATCCACTTCAATTTGATGCTGGTATACCGGCTCTTTAGATTCAAATTCACGGATTCGTTGTTGATGAAGACGTTCTACGTTTTCATTACTCTGCCGAAAACTGGCACGGAAGTTTATATTATTCAGATCTGAAAGAGGAACTGGTGAGGGTGCTTTTATTGCTATAACGGATTTTGGCGTGCTGCACATACTAAACTTGCCTTCAATGTGATGATATGAAGTATGATTTTAAGTCAGTAGATAAGTTCAATTTGTACTGAAAACCAGTTGCGCCTTATAAGGCAGTTAATTCTGGAAAAATCAGTTGAATCATGAAAGTCCAGGTAATAGCTTAATGCAGCTGATAAAATCAAAAACACAGTCTTCACCAATCAACTGACTACGGTTTTTTAATTTGCCGGCAATTGCTTCTGCATTGCTCTAACTACAGTCATCACCGGCTTAGACCAGGAGGCACATCAATCTGTTACGCACCTTTTTCACGCTCAACTGATTTTTCCAGCTTAATAGTGACCCTAGATTCCGCAGTTGACCGCTCGCAATAGAGGTACCCACTGTTTCATAAATCATTACAGTTGATCTGTATAATCACCCAATCGGTGAATCCCGCTACCGCTACGAACTGAATTGCACGTTTGAGGCGGCGTATCTCTTCGTTGTAACTCCTTGCAATAGCTGGCTATTCCGCGTCGTTACGTCTTGATCTACACCACCTCAAACGCACAATCAACTCGTCCAACTGCGGATTCTAGGGTGACAGGCTGTGTTTGCACTTTTTGCCTGATACATATTTTCTGACTTAATTGAGTTTGTCCGGATTAAGAATTATCTAATTCTCTCGCCAGATCAGCCAGTTCCTGCAAGCGTTCTTTTGCCTGTTTATTAGCTCCAGGACCTGCAGTAGGCATAACTTCACGTGGTCTAAGTGATCGCCCATCTTGTGCATGTACCAGAATCGGGCTAATAGGTTTGCCATTCTTGCGATCTCTAAAAATGATCGGTTCCTTGCCTTTTCCATATATCCATTTATCACCCCATTGAGTCAGTGTAATCAGCAATGGCATAAGTTCTTTACCTTTGCTGGTTAATAGATATTCATGTCGTTTTGCACCTTCGCGGATAGGAACGCGTTCGAGAATGCCATTTTCGACTAATCTTTTCAGGCGACTAGTGAGGATATTACGGGCTATGCCAAGGTGATTTTGAAACTCTTCAAATCGACGAATACCAAAAAAAGCTTCACGAATAATTAGCATAGACCAGCCTTCACCCAGGCAATTTAGTACATGGGCAATTGAGCCATTCAGAGGGTCAAATTTTTCCATTTTCATAATATTATTACTGCCTGATATTTTTAGTAATTGACTGGGCCGGTTAAAAAACAGCATCCGATCTTTTCTTCTGACTCATCATAAACCATTTATAAGTTTTAAGATAAAACTATTGATAAATTTAATATGAAATCATTATTAGAGGTTATTTTAAGCACAAATTAGCTAAAAATGACCAGCTAAGGTGTTATTAAGTTGGTTTTATACCAGACTGAGGCAAGATAGAACTTGATTAATATCAGGTTCAGGTGATTAGAGCAGAATGGCAATATTATTTTCTGGAGAGATACTATGAAATTATATCCATTACTTTTAATCACTTTAACTCTTTTATCAATTAATTCTGCTAATGCTGATTTGTACCTTGAATTAGCGCTAGAAGGAGGCGGTGATGAATTAATTGAGACCAATACAACCGAAAGTATTTCAGCAGGAGGTGGTATTAAATTTGCTCTTGGTGTACAAAATCCAATTAACTATGATGGTTCAGCGGATCTTCGGCTTGCTGTCGGTTATTTATCTGACAACATTGTAGGGCATAATGGAGAGGCTGAATTTAATACCATAACTTTTGACGCTATGCTCATTAGTCGTGCCGGGCCGCATTCTCTGGGTGTTGGCGGTACTGTGCATTTAGCACCTGAGTACTCTGATAGTGTTGATGGTTTTTACCCCGAATCTATTCAATATGATAATGCTGTCGGGTTTGTTTTTCAGTATGGCTATCATTTTTTTCCGGGTATGGAGCTGGGATTGCGCTATACTGATTTAACCTACCAGGCTGGTCCCATCCAGCATGATGCGGGTAGCATTGGAGTTTATATATCAAATGGTTTTTAATGACTGAGTTTATTTTAGATAAGAGATTGCTTAATGATTGTCATCTAATCACTGAAGACGATAACATAAGTTATCTACTTCACCGGAATGCCGAAGTAGTCTGGTTTATACTGGTGCCTCATACGCTTCAAGTTGAGTTTTACCAGCTGGATAAGCAAAGCCGCGAAAGGCTTTATGAGGAAATTAATCAGCTCTCTGAATTTATTTCCTCAAACTTTGATATACATAAAATTAATATTGCGACTATAGGGAATGTTGTATCTCAAATGCATATTCATGTAATAGGCAGACGAACTGATGATCTGTATTGGCCTGATGTAGTCTGGGGAAAAGGATTTAATAAAACTTATGACCAGGATCAGGTCTCTCTGATAAGTGATTTATTAGTGGCCCGCTTAAAAAATGAGTAATAATATTTTTTGGTTAGCTTGTTGACTTTTTTAAGATAAGCTATACAACTAGAACCTTAATTAAAACAAAACCTTATCTCTATGTCGTTATTTCCACCTGATTTAAATACTTTACGCCGTTTGCGTCCTTTAGTGCAATTTAGTGACCATCAATTACAGTCATTATGTGACCGTCTAACGGTCCATACAGCAAAGAAAAAGGAAAAATTAATTGAGCTGGGTTGCACGGAAGAATATAGCCTGTTTATTTTGCAAGGTGATATTAAAACTATTGCTCGCGATGGTGCCGTCAAGGCTCTTAGTTTTGATGACCAGGATGAATTAAATCCTGTTGCACAACTTCGACCAAGTATGTATGAGGTGATAGCTCAGGGTACAGTTCAATATTTGAAAATTGATAAAAAACTACTCAACGACTTTGCTCATCAAACCGAGTCTGAAGAAGAGCTCAGTATTGAAGCTCTGGAAAGTGAGATTGTGATGAATCCTTTTACAGTGCACCTGTATCAGGATTTGATGATGGATAGTATTAAACTACCCAGTTTACCTGAAGTTGCCCAGCGTATTCAGGCCGCTTTTAATGATGATAATGCCGATGCAGAACAATTGTCTGGAATTATTATGACCGATCCGGCTATCACGGGTAAGTTGATAAAAATTGCCAATAGTCCTGTTTATCAGGGTGTTGCTCCAACTAAAACATTACAAGCCGCCATTGTTCGTTTAGGGATACAAACGACTTATAAGCAGGTCATGGCTTATGCCGCCAATGAATTATTCAAAAGTCAGTCTAAAAGTGTTTTATCCAGAATGGAAAAGCTATGGGAGCATAGCAGGAAAGTGGCAGCTATAAGTCGTGTACTGGCTAAATCGACCAGATTATTTGATCCTGAACAGGCTATGCTAGCCGGATTAATGCATGATCTGGGTGTTATCGTCATAGTTGAATATCTGCAACAGCATGATAGTTTTTCCGATTTAGCCATGGTTGAAGATACTATTCAGGTTATGAGACCGCAAATTACCGGTTTATTAATGCATAAATGGAATTTTAATGAGGAAATGATAACTGTAGCTGAAGAGTGTGAAGACTGGTTCAGAAATGTTAGTGATAAGGCTGATTTATGCGATCTGGTTATAGTCGCTCAGTATCACAGTTTAATGGGGTCAACACAGATGAAAGAGATGCCACCAATTACAAAGATTCCTGCCTTCAATAAACTGAATATGGGGCCGGTTGAAAGTATTGAACTTATTAAACAATCCAATAAGGAAATTCAGGAAATCGAGAGAATGCTGCACCTCTAAGTAGTGCAGATTTCCATCATCCTGGATTCCGCAGTTAACCGCTCGCAATAGAGGTTACCCTGCTGTTTCATAAACCATTACAGTTGATGGGCATAATCACAATCACCCGATCGGTGCATCCCACTACGAACTGAATTGCAGGTTTGAGGCGGCGTATCTCTTCGTTGTAACGCCTTGATCTACACCACCTCAAACGCACAATCAACTTGTCCAACTGCGGATTCCAGGATCATCTATCCTCATGATTAAGCGGACTCGGGTTCATTAATCGAGGTGCTAATACAACTTTCTTTAAAAAGGCATATTTCTGTATCGGTCTAAAATTAACCACAATTAATCATAAAATTCAGTTTATAGCTATTATCCTGTTGTGTTGGCTTTCGTAAATGATTTTTTTTCTGTATGGTGGGCGATTTTTAAGAAACTATAGATATTGATTATGAAAATAGCAGATAAACATGTGGTTACGCTCAATTATACTTTAACTGATAATGAGGGTGAAATTATTGATCAGGCACTGGACAGCAGCTTTGTTTATTTGCATGGTGCGCAAAACATTATTCCTGGACTTGAAAAAGAATTAACCGATAAGGCAGTAGGAGATAAACTGACTGTGAAAGTCACTCCTGAAGATGGATATGGATTACGTGATGATAATCGGGTGGAAGATGTGCCTCGTGAAATGTTTCCTGAAGGTCAGGATATTGATCCGGGTATGGTTTTTCATGCAGAAGGTCCAAATGGTGAAACTATTACGGTTAGTGTATTAGAAGTGTCTGATGATTCAGTTAAAATTGATTCCAATCATCCTTTAGCCGGAATTGAACTTAATTTTGATGTTGAAATAATGGGTATTCGCGAAGCTGAAGGTGTAGAAATTGAACATGGCCATGTCCATGGACCGGAAGGTCATCATCACCATTAATTTGTAACCTTCTGATTTGTCATGTTTTTCGGCTTTTTTTTAATGACTTTTGGACAGTATAAGTTTATAAACAGATTGTTTTTAGAACAGTTTGATGACTGGAATGAGGTTAGATGTTTGCTGATTTCAGCTTTACCCGGTAAAAGTGGTTTATCTGGCATTTGAGTTTTTAATTTAAATACAATATTGGTGAGATCATGTTAGAAAAATTAGACATAATGAAGTTAGTAGAAACATACGTCATTCCATGGGGTATAAATATAGCCATGGCTTTGGCTATATTTATTATCGGTAAAATTGTTGTTAATACGCTGACAAAGCTTTTGCGTACGGTTTTAGGAAAATCGAAGATGGATCAAATTCTGATCAACTTCGTTTCATCAATTTTTAAAACAATTCTTTTGCTATTCGTGGTCATTGCATCACTTGATCAACTTGGTGTCGATACTACTTCTCTAATTGCTTTATTAGGTGCTGCTGGTTTGGCCGTTGGCCTGGCTTTACAAAGTTCGCTACAGAATTTTGCTGCTGGCGTCATGTTAATTGTCTTTCGTCCATTTAAGGCTGGTGATTTCGTTGAGGTAGCCGGTACTGCCGGTGTTGTTGAAACAATCAGTATTTTTAGTTCGATTCTGCGCACAGGCGATAATCGGGAAATCATTATCCCAAATGGTTCTATTTATGGTGGTACGATTACAAATTACTCAGCTCGTGAAACTCGACGTGTCGATATGGTGTTCGGTATTGGTTACGATGAAGATATTAAAAAAGCCAAGGAACTGCTTGAAAAAATAGTGAATGCTGATGAACGTGTGCTGGCTGACCCCAAGCCGGTTATTGCAGTATCTGAACTGGCTGACTCATCGGTAAACTTTGTGGTTCGCCCCTGGGTTAAAACTTCAGATTACTGGGCTGTACTATGGGATTTAACGGAAGAAGTGAAATTACAGTTTGACTCTAATGGGATTTCTATTCCTTATCCTCAAATGGATGTTCATCACCCCGGAAAATAATATTTTCAAACCCATAAGGTGTATTTACACCTTGTGGGTTATAAATCAAGTGCCAGCTTAACAGCTGCTTCCGCGTGAATAGCGGTGGTATCGAATAGTTTGATTTTTGTATCATTTTGCTTAACCAGTAAGGTAATTTCCGTACATCCTTCAATAATGCATTGCGCCCCTCTATCAGAGAGTTCATTGATGATTTTCAGATAATTATGCTTTGAATTTTCCTGAATATTTCCATAACAAAGTTCATCAAAAATTACATTATTGATTTCATCGCATGATGTATCATCTGGAATTAGTACATTTAACCCCTTGTTCACTAAACGTGATTTATAGTAATCCATCTGCATGGTAAATTTTGTACCCAGTAAGCCGGTTGTGTGATAACCCTGACGTAAAATCTCATTAGCCGTTGCATCAGCAATATGCAATAGTGGAATATTGATAGATTGTTCAATTATTGGTGCTGAAATATGCATGGTATTTGTACAGATGAGTAAAAAATCTGCGCCTGCTGCCTGTAGTTTAACTGCATGTTGAGCAAGAATTTCTCCAGCCGTATCCCAGTTTCCCTGGCTTTGTAATTGAGCAATTTCGGCAAAATTTACGCTGCTCATGATGATTTTTGCAGAGTTAAGATCACCGAGATGTTGCTGGATTCTTTTATTAATTAACTCATAATATAAAGCTGTGCTATGCCAGCTCATTCCACCAAGCATACCGATAGTTTTCATATTTTTTGATCTGATTTTTGTATAGGAAGGATTTCTTCAAAAGTCTGTATGGCCTGAAAGTGTTCGACATCTTTACGTGGCGCTTTAGAATCTGGCTGAAAGATGGCCAGTAAGTTGGATATACCATAGGCTTCAGCAGATTTTAAAACATTCAGGTTATCATCTACCAGTAATGTTCTCTGAGGGTTAAAAGGGTGGATTTTCTGTACTTCTGTCCAGCATTTTATGTTTTCTTTGGGTAAAGAAAATTCATGAACCGTGATAAGTTTGTCAAATTTATGAGCCAGCCCCGTTTTATCCATTTTTAAATTTAAGCTGTCATGGTGTGCATTGGTGACCATGATAATATCTTTCTCTGCTGACTTTAAAGCATCCAGAAATTCATGGCAAAAAGGCATTTCTTTGACCAGGTGGCGAACTTCATGTTTTAACGCAACAACGTCTATGCCCAGTGCTTCAGACCAGTAAGTTGTGCTATACCATTCCAGTGTGCCTTCCAGTGCCCGGGTTTTTTCATTGATTTGTGTTTTTGCCTGTGTTTCCGGCAGGTTGTATGTATCTGCATATCTGGCAGGTAAATACTCCAGCCAGAAATAATTGTCAAAATTTAAATCCAGCAGAGTGCCATCCATATCCAGTAAAACAGTATCTATTTTGTGCCAGTCAAGCATAATTATATCTTCAGGTGGCTAGTGATTGAGATCAATAATTGGCCAGTTATTTTGTTTTGCGGTGCGAAGTAAGATTTCATCAGGATTTACAGCGACTGGATGGTCAACCTGTTTTAGTAAAGGCAGATCATTATGTGAGTCACTGTAAAAAGTGCTGGAAATTAAATCCATACCGTTATCTTTTAGCCAGTTTTCCAGTGCTTTTACTTTTCCTTCCTGAAATGTCGGAATCCCTTCATAATTCCCGCTATAGCGATTATTGATGATTTCTGGTCGAGTAGCCAGAATATGAGGAATATTAAGCAAATCTGCAATTGGTTGAGTAATAAACAGATTGGTTGCACTGATGATCATTAAAGTGTCCCCACGTGAACGATGCTGTTCTATAATGTCAGGAGTGCGTGGAGCTATGATAGGTTTGATAATATTATCAATAAAATCAGTACGCCATTTATGGAGTTGTTTAATGCTATAAAGGCTGAGGGGTTTTAAAGAAAATTTCAGATAAAGGTCAATATCCAGATTGCCCTGTTCATAATCTTCAAAAAATTGACGATTTTTTTCTTCATACTCTAATGGATCAACAATTTGTTGGTCTACCAGGTATTGTCCCCACAGATAATCACTATCACCAGTGATTAAAGTATTGTCCAGATCAAAGAGGGTTAAAGCCATTTTTACTATTTATTTGGATAAATTGGTCACTATAAGGATTTTATGCAAGAATAACAGGCAAATTATAATACAGGAAAACGGCTAAGTGATTGATTCTGACGGGTACAGGGCTAATGTTGGCATCATTCTGAGTAATCAGGATGGTAAGCTTCTATGGGCTCAAAGAATGGGGCAGGATGCCTGGCAATTCCCCCAGGGTGGAGTAAATCAGGATGAAACTATTGAACAGGCAATGTACCGTGAATTATGGGAAGAAATTGGCCTGCAGAAGGAAGATGTTGAAATAATTGCCTCGACCAATAGCTGGTTACGTTATAAATTGCCCAAGCGAATGGTAAGACGCAACTCTCAACCTGTATGCATTGGACAGAAACAGAAGTGGTTTTTATTGCGACTGGCAGGTAAAGACGATCTTTTAAATCTATCTACCACCGATAAACCTGAATTTGAGGGATGGAAATGGGTTGATTACTGGTATCCCGTTGATCAGGTTGTTTATTTTAAGAAACGAGTGTATCGCTGTGCTCTGCAACAATTAAATAAATATCTTGAGAGCTAATTACCTGAATATATGCCATCTTTAATTCACACCTTACAGAAAATAATCAGAAAAGTTGATCAGGCGCCTGATATTCATCAGGCGCTTGAAATAATTGTTGAAAACTTGATTGGTGCTTTAAAAATAGATACCTGTTCCATTTTTATTAACTCCCCCGTTGAAGAAGATCTATTAGTGCTCATGGCTAACAGGGGTTTGAATGAAGGTGTTGTTGGTAAAATAAAGTTAAAAATAGGTACTGGATTAGTTGGTATGGTGGCTGAAAAAGCTGAGCCTATTCGCCTAAATAGCGCTAACACGCATAAAAAATACGTCCATTTCGATTTTTCTGGAGAGGCTGCTTTCCCGATATTTATGGGGATACCCATTATATCGCAAAGAAAAATTCTCGGTGTTCTGGTTTTACAACGGGCTGTCCTGCCTTTCGATAGTGATGATGAAGCATTTATGACGACCCTGGCTACTCAGTTAGCCAATGCTATTACACATGCTCGTCGAAATGGTGAAATTGCAGAATTCTTAACCAATGAAAATACTTCAATTTCCTGTACATTAAGTGGTGTTGCAGGTGCACCAGGTTTGAAAATCGGGCAGGCAGTCGTTATTAATCCCGGGGTAAGCTTAAATAATGTTGCAGATAAAAAAATATCTGGAAATGAACAGATAATAAGTGAACTTGAAGTGTTCGATTCAGCCGTTGAGCAGGTGAAATTATCCCTGTATGAGCAGGCCGAACATATGAAGCAATCTTTACCTGCTGAAGAATGTGCCCTGTTTGTAGCTTATGCTCAAATGCTGGATAGTGGCTCCTTGCTTGAAGATACCAGTGATCTTATTCAACAGGGGCATTGGGCTCCTTATGCCTGGCGCGAAACTGTTAAGCAGCATGCAGATGTCTTTAGTTCTATGGATGATGAATACCTCGCTGAGCGGGCAAATGATATTCTTGATCTGGGGCGTCGGGTATTGCTGTATATGTTGTCCAGAAAGATTGAAAAACAGGTTTATCCTGAAAAATATGTACTGGTAGGTGAGCAAATTTCAGCAACTGACCTTGCCAGCGTTCCTTTGCAGGGATTACAGGCAATAGTTTCTGAGCATGGTTCCAGTGCTTCGCATGTTGCGATTTTAGCCCATGCTTTGGGGATTCCAGCCATAATGGGGGTAACCAATTTACCTTACACACAAATGGATGGACTAGTGGTTGTTGCTGATGGATATAGCGGTAAAGCTTATATCGATCCAAAGCAAAACTTGCTGCAGGATTTAAAGCGTTATATATCAGAAGAAGAGCAGGTTACTGATAGTTTAAAAGAATTAAAAAATAAACCTGCAGTGACCACAGATGGATATAGAGTTTCACTGTATGTTAACTCAGGTTTAATGTCTGATCATACGCCATCATTGATAAGCGGTGCAGAAGGTGTCGGTTTATATAGAACAGAAATTCCTTTTCAGATTCGGGAGAGTTTCCCCAGTGAAGATGATCAGTATCGTATCTATCGTGATGTGTTGAAAACTTTTGATGGCATGCCAGTGGTACTTCGCACACTGGATGTTGGTGGTGATAAGCCGTTAAATTATTTTCCGATAAAAGAAGATAATCCTTTCCTGGGCTGGAGAGGTATAAGAATAATGCTGGATCACCCGGATATTTTTATTACTCAGGTTAGAGCGATGATGCGTGCTAATGAGGGCCTGGAAAATTTACATATTCTACTACCCATGATTAGTGGTTTACAGGAACTGGATGATGCATTGATATTAATACATCGGGCAAAAGATGAAATTGAAGAAGAGCTTGGTAAACCATTACGCTTTCCCCATATTGGCGCTATGATTGAAGTACCTTCTTCAATTTTTCAGATTGAAGAAATTTGTCAACTTGTTGACTTTATTTCTATCGGTACCAATGATTTAACTCAGTATTTACTGGCTGTTGATCGCAATAATGAATCAGTAGCGGAACTGTTTTCATCTTTGCATCCATCTGTCTTACGGGCACTTGAGTCAATTATTCAGGGCGCTGATCGGCAGAATACTCCTGTCAGTGTCTGTGGTGAGCTTGCCGGAGACCCAATGGGTGTTATGGCGCTTATGGGATTAGGTATTGAAAGTTTATCGATGAGTGCCGGCAGTTTACCCAGAATTAAAAAAGTGATTCGATCTTTTAGTCTGAGTGAAATGAGTGAATATATATCAATCACAAAAAATATGACTGATCCTCAGGACGTAAAAAACTTTTATATAGAGAAACTGGACGATCGGGGTCTGGGTGGATTGATCCGCGCTGGAAAATAAAGTTAGTTTTGCACTTGTTAAAGACTTCCCGTTTGGCGGTGCCCCCAGGCTATATTGAAGCTGGATTGCGCAGTTGATCGCTCGCAATAGAGGTTAATCCACTGTTTCATAAAGCATGACAGTTGATGTGTATAATCACCTAATCGGTGCACAATCGGTGCACCCCGCTACGAATTGAATTGCAGGTTTAACATAGCCTGCACAGGTCAGCTGCTTATCTTTACGCTGGTTTTAAAACTGCTAATGGAATAATAATGAACATAATAACAGCGGGTATTTCATTGAAGTACCTGTACCATTTATGACTGTATTTATTATTATCATTGGCAAAATCTTTCACAAATTTACCGCAGTAAAAGTGAAAAATCACAAGCATACCAATAAGAAGTAATTTGAGATGAAGCCAAAGCATGGAACCATAAGCTGCCCAGGCATAATCAAACAGCATCCAGGTGCCAAATACCAGCGTCAGAACCATCCATGGTGTGGTAAAACGATAAAGTTTGCGCTCCATGATTTTAAATAGTTCACTGGTTTCATGGTTTTCAGTCATGGCATGATTGATAAAAAGTCGAGGCAGGTAAAACAGGCCTGCAAACCAGGCAACCATAAATATCAGGTGTAAAGCTTTTAACCAGAGCATATTTTATCCTATAAGTTGTTTGGTTTTTTGATCGATTTCCTGCAGGCATATCTGACAATCTTGTGACCTTAATGTAATAAAAAAAGGTTTTCCTTTTATTTGCTGTAAAATGTGTTGAGTAGCATCGATACGCTGAAAAAATAAGTTTTCAGATTTTACAGCTAAATATGGCTGTTGCCATTTATATATAACTCCAGCTACAACAATACAGATAAATAAAAAGATGATTAAATTGTTGTGCATTTAAACTACAGAAGTTTTGTCAGGGTATCGGGCACTATGTATAATCCATCGCTCATTTGATAATGACGATGAAATTGCATTATCAGCTTCCAGTTACAGTAAATGATTGAAGATTTGCTAAAACTAATTATTTAACATGATAGAAACAAGCGGTCACTTATGCAAGCTTTGTACAAACATGAACAGGCGTTGAAATGGTAAATGTAGGCATTATTGGTGGAACAGGGTATACCGGTGTTGAGTTATTAAGATTACTGGTAAATCATCCTCAGGCCACATTGAAAGTAATTACTTCACGATCTAATGTTGGCATGAAAGTGTCTGATATGTTTCCGAATTTGCGAGGAAAGATAGACCTGACGTTTTCCGAACCTTCTATACAAAGTTATAAACAATGTGACCTGGTATTTTTTGCCACACCCAATGCGACGGCTATGCATCATGTGGAAGAGTTATTAGATGCTGGAATCAAGGTGATAGATCTGGCAGCTGACTTTAGAATAAAAGACCTGGAGGTATGGGCCAAATGGTATGGAACTGAGCATGTTAGTCCTTCCAGTGTTGAAAAGGCGGTTTATGGCTTACCGGAAATGAATCGTGAGCAAATTAAAAATGCCCAGTTGGTTGCTAATCCGGGTTGCTATGTAACCGCTGTTACTTTGGGTCTGTTACCCTTGCTGCAAAATAAATTGATAAAACCTGATTCCATAATTGCTGATTGTAAATCTGCGGTGAGTGGTGCTGGTAGAAGCGCCAGTTTAGGAACTGCAATGTGTGAAGTATCTGAATCAGTCAAGGCTTATGCTGTTTCTGGACATCGGCACTATCCTGAGATCAAGCAAAATTTACGATCGATCGATAGCCAGGCTGATCTGGTATTTGTTCCTCATTTAATGCCAATGATTCGTGGCATACATGCAACAATTTATGCAGATGTATTGGCGGAATTAAAAATTGATACGAGTGATATTCAACACTTATTTGAAGAGTATTATGCTGGTGAGCCATTTGTTGATGTGATGCCTTTTGGATCACACCCGGAAACCCGTTCCGTTAAAGGTGCTAATGATTGCCGTATAGCACTGCATTATTTAGCTGACTCGAATAAACTGGTTGTTTTATCTGTTATTGATAACCTTGTAAAAGGTGCTTCTGGTCAGGCTATACAGAATATGAATTTGATGATGTCATTGGATGAAATGGCAGGGTTAAAAGGCCTGGGTTTAATGCCATGAGTAATGCGCACCTGGGGTTTCAGGTTCGCCAACATAATCCCTGGCGAGTCTGGATTGGTATTGGCCTGGTTATTTTGTTGCTTATCGTTATGTTCTTAATTGGTAGAGCCTACCAGTCCTTTGAACTTTCTCAACTTAGGTTTGAGAAAGAAGAGATGGTGAATCGTATTGTCGAACTGGAACAACGGAATGCTTTATTGATCAAGCAAAATGCCCAGTTTAAAGGTATTAGTAAAATTGAGCATGATGCATATGAAAAGGCTAACCTTAATCAGGTTGAGCTTCAAAAGCAATTGCTTGAAATGAAAGAGCAACTGGTTTTTTATCAAGGTATCGTTAGTCCTGAACAGTTAGCATTAGGTGTTAATATTCAATCTTTCGAACTTGTTAAAAAAAATGATCTGGGGCTCTATAATTACAAGCTGGTATTATCGAAAAGAGGGAAAAGTAATAAGTTTGTTAAAGGTGACTTTAATCTACTTATTAAGGGGCAAAAAGGTGAAGAGCAAATGGATATTGAACTTGAAAAAGTAAAACAGGACTTTAATAGTAAGGATATTATATTTTCTTTTCGATATTTTCAGGTGTTTGAAGGTGATATGCTATTACCAGATGAATTTAAGCCGTATGATATTCAGGTGAAAATTAATCCCTCGACGAAAAAAATAAAACCTTTTTCAGAAACAATTTCATGGACGCAAGCTGTGTCCGGAGGCAGCAACTAATATGTTTGGCAAAAAGAAAACTTTTAATTCAGCCAGAATAGATACCCTGATTGGACAGGGAACAGAGATTAATGGAGACCTGGTTTTTTCAGGTGGGCTACATGTAGATGGTAAAATAATCGGTAATGTACTCGCTGAAGAAGGAAGTGAAGCTATGTTGATTCTGAGTGAATATGGTCATATTGAAGGTGATGTAAAAGTTCCGAATATGGTATTAAACGGGGAAATAATCGGTGATGTATTTGGCTCAAATCGAGTTGAGCTGGCTCCGAAATCACGCATCAACGGTAGTGTTTATTATAATTTAATAGAAATGGCCATAGGTGCAGAAGTTAATGGTGGTTTGGTGCATGAGAGTAGTGACTCTATTGCTCCTCGACAACTCGAAGATAAGTCAAAAAAACTTAAAGATGGTGAGGTCGCAGCCCCGGCGAGTTGATAATTGCATGGCAATAGTTGACTATTTTAGTCAGGAAAGCTATCTTGAGGTAATTTAATTTTCAGGTGGTAAATATGGTTAGTGTAAATATAAGTGCAAATTTCGGTGTTCCTCTGAACTCCGGTGCACCGATAGTTCTTGAATTTAGTGATGCCGCAGCGAATAAAGCAGCCATGCTAATTGCTGAAGAAGGCAATCCGGCCTTAAAACTAAGAGTTTTTGTGCAGGGTGGTGGTTGCTCTGGTTTTCAATATGGTTTCACCTTTGATGAAAAAGTTAACGAGGGTGATCATGAGATTGAAAAAAATGGAGTGACTCTGGTGGTTGATCCAATGAGTTATGAATATCTTGCTGGAGCTGAGATAGATTACAAAGAAAGTCTTGAGGGTTCGATGTTTGTTGTTAATAACCCTAATGCAACATCAACTTGTGGTTGCGGTTCGTCTTTCTCAATGTGATAGTGATGCTACTACTCATAAAATGTAAAAGGCCTGCTTAATGCAGGCCTTTTTTATATTTAAGTTAAAATCAGACTATTAAAAGTGGAAATAACCATTAAGAAATAGCCCATCATATTCAAGATTTGTATCTAGAGAGCTGGCATCATTCAATTCGAGATTAAATGTTTTAATGCCTCCTTCTATACCAAGTCCAGTATTTGACTCATAGCCAACCATTAATGTCGTATCTTCAGCTGTATTATCACCAATGCTAAGTTGTTGAATATTGGCACCAACATAAAATCCGGTTAAAGGCAGGTCTAAACGTGCTGCCAGATAGAGCATAGGGATTGTTTCATCAACAGTAATTGACCTTAATGGGTCTGCAGAGGTATCTCGCATTGAAACTTTACCGTCGAATTTCTTTAAATCAATTCCAACATCTATGTTTACCCAGTTATCAAGGATCTCATAATACAATGCTATATCATTATGGGATAGATCCAGTGTTGAGTTAATTTGACCAGTATAAGATTTTCCATCGAATACTTTAGAGCTTGAAAATGTGCCTGTACTGTTTGCATTTAGATCTGAACCCTGATATTTAACATTTGGAAGTAAAGGTATAGGGTGTTCGAATCTTATATTTAAAGTGGTAGATGAATGATCGCTATAACCTAGATCATCATTAACTTTAATAGTGGAAGATCCTGAACTATCGGATGTGAATGAACCAGCCATATCTGGAGACCAGCGACTTGCACCAATATTTAATCCAATAAAGTCAGCGGAAGCCGTACCGGCTAATCCGACAGTTAGAAGTGTAATGGAAGTGGCCTTCCTTATGAAGTTCATGGCTTTCAACTTAAAAAAATTAATATGGTTCATTATTTTAGCACAATCATGAAGACTTTCCATGCTAAAAGTAGACTGCTCCCAAAATTGTGAACTTTTCTGCATTTGTCACTGATGGCAGGTTTCCTGGTTTTTTCTGCATGGTCTGTTGGGCTAACCAGGCGAAAGCTAGCGCTTCCACCCAATCCGGGTGTACTCCAAGGGATTCGGTGGTTTCTATAGAAGAAGATTGCAGGTGATGTTTGAGTCTTTCAAGTAAGTAACTATTATGAGCGCCACCACCACAAATATAGCATTCATCTATTTGTTCCGGTAAAGACTGTATGCCATTGCACAGGTTTAATACTGTAAGTTCAACCAGGGTTGCCATTATATCCTGAGGAGGGATATCTTTAATCTGAAAACGCTCAAGCCAGTCAGGAGAAAAGTAATCGGTGCCAGTGGTTTTAGGGATGTTTTGTTTGAAATAGGGTTCTATTTCCAGCATGGTTTTTAGTATTTCAGTGTGAATTTTACCACTTCGAGCATGTTTACCATTCGAGTCAAACTTTTCTTGAAAAAACTGACTGCTGATTGCATCAAGAAATGTGTTTCCGGGGCCTGTGTCAAATCCGCAGACTGGCTTATTGTTGTCAGCGGGTAAAAAAGTAATATTAGCGATACCACCAATATTAATTATTGCTCTATTAATTTTATCGGAGCGAAATACCTGATTGTGGAAAGCTGTGGCAAATGGTGCGCCCTGTCCACCCAGAGCAACATCACGTCTTCGAAAATCAGCCACCACCGTAACCCCTGTTTTAGCAGCAATAATATTGGGATCTCCAATTTGAAGAGTGTAAGGTGAATCATGATCAATATTATGGCGTATAGTTTGTCCATGTGAACCTATTGCAACAATATCCTTCCTGTTAATATTGTTGGTATCTATAAATGTATTGATTGTAGCTGCATAAAACTGGCCGAGCAGAGTATCCAGTTTGCACATTTGGTTAATTGTAGCGTCTGGGTTAAGAGCTATACCCGTTAACTCATCTCGTAATTTGTCAGGATATGGAATGGTTTTACTAAATAATAAATGAACCTGAGACTGGTTGAAATCAACGGCAATCAGGTCCAGTCCATCCATGCTGGTCCCGCTCATTGTCCCTATATATATACCCTGCTCTTGCCTGGTCATGGTATAAATCTCAAGGTTTTGCCTGAGCCAGTTTTTTGTCTTCCAGAAGGTTTAACATGGAAATATAGGTGTCAGTCTCTTTTTTAAAGTGATTAACATAGGCTTTGTTTATAGGTTCGGCTGCTGGTAGCTTAACGGTTAAAGGGTTCCTGTGAACACCATTGACTCTGAATTCATAATGCAGATGTGGGCCGGATGCGAGGCCGGTGCTGCCAACATAGCCGATAATCTGGCCCTGTTTCACATGCTTTCCATTGTGAATACCTGAAGCATATCGAGACATATGGGCATACACAGTGGTGTACTTGCTGCCATGCCTGATGAATATCGATTTCCCATAACCACCTTTGCTGCCCTTGAAGGAAATTTTTCCATCTCCGGCAGCGCGAATAGGTGTGCCGCGAGCAGCGGCATAATCAACGCCCTTATGGGATCTCCATTTTGCAAGCACTGGATGCCATCTTTTACGTGTGAATCTTGAGCTGATACGAGAAAACTTAACTGGACTACGCAGAAAGGCTTTGCGCATACTTTTACCATCTGGAGAATAATAGCCGCTTTCACCTTTTGGATCAGTATAATAAACTGCTTTAAACTGCTTGCCTTTATTGATAAATTGCGCGGCTAAGATTCTACCGTTACGGATTTTTTCGCCATCTTTGAAAAGCTCATTATAAACTACGGCGAACTGATCGCCTTTGCGAATATCAAGAGCAAAGTCGATATCCCAGCCAAAAATCGCTGCCAGTTCCATAATGATGTTTTCCGGGATATCACTTTTTTCAGCAGCAAGGAAAAGTGAAGATGTAATTACACCAGATTTAAAAACCGGTACGGCATCTAAAGGATGGTGAATAAATTCGCTGGTTAATGTATCGTCCTGTTGTCGCTTTATCGAAAGAGTTTGGGTTAGATCTGGCATGTATTTTAAGCCGATTAACTCTTGTTCCTGATTTTTAAGTATTGAAATTTTTTGTCCTGGCCGGATTTTTCGAAGTTGAGCAGTTTGCTTGTCCAGGTGAGCAACTTCGTAAGTTGTTGTTGCTCCCAGGCCTGCTCTGGAAAAAATTGAAGCAAGAGTATCTCCATTTTTGACCTGTATTGTTTCCCATTGAGAAGTAGGCTTTATTGTGCTCTCATCTATAAGACTGGAGAGAGATTCTTCGGCAATTGTTTTAGTCGGTAATGAAACCGGATAGTGTAATCGTTGAAGCTTGGGGTTAGAATCCTCGATCTTGGCGGAACTGTCAGGTGAAAGAGTCAATATTAAAAAAATTGATGTAATTACAGCGGCTAAAACGGCAAAGCCCCTGAGTGTTTTTTTAAAAAAGTGGCTCGCAAAAATATTTTGATGCGATTGACGTAGGCGTTTAGCCTGGGGTTGTCCTGATTTTAAATCAAGGTCTAGATAACTCATTCAAATAATTTCAGTTTGTGGCAGTTGCAAGACTGCGGCAATTATAAATAGTTTCAAGTTTTGAGGTAAATATGGACTCCATAGAAGATGCTTTACAGCTAATCCACAGAGGCACTGATGAAATTCTAGTTGAATCTGAGCTGATTAAAAAGCTTAAAAAAGGTAAACCCTTAAAAATAAAGGCGGGATTTGATCCTACAGCACCGGATTTACACCTGGGTCATACGGTTTTGATAAATAAGCTCAGGCAATTTCAGGATCTCGGTCATGAAGTGCAGTTTTTAATTGGTGATTTTACGGCCATGATTGGGGATCCTACGGGTAAGAGTGTTACTCGTCCACCATTAACCCATGAAGAAGTGCTGGAAAATGCAGCAACCTATGAACACCAGGTTTTTAAGATTTTGAATGCAGAGAAAACGACGGTGTTATTTAATTCGCAATGGATGGGGGAAATGAAAGCATCGGATATGATTCAGTTAGCAGCAAAACATACGGTTGCTAGAATGCTGGAGCGTGATGATTTTAATAAGCGTTATAAAGGAGGTCTACCTATTTCTGTACATGAATTTTTGTACCCGCTAGTACAGGGATATGATTCTGTTGCCATGAAATCTGATATAGAGCTGGGTGGTACTGATCAGAAATTCAATCTACTGGTTGGGAGGCAGCTCCAGGAGGCATACGGGCAGGAGCCGCAGGTTGCATTGACAATGCCTATTTTAGAAGGCCTGGATGGCGTGCAAAAAATGTCCAAGTCATTAAATAATTACATTGGTATAACCGATGCTCCAAATGATATGTTTGGTAAATTAATGTCGGTGAGTGATGATTTGATGTGGCGTTATTTTGAATTACTCAGCTTTCGTCCAATGTCAGAAATTGAAGGATTTCAAAATGAAATCAATCAGGGGCGCAATCCCAGAGATGTGAAATTCCTGTTAGCGGAAGAAATTATCACTCGATTTCATAGCGCTGATTTGGCTATAAAAGCAAAGGATGACTTTATTAAAAGATTTCAGAAAGGAGCAATACCTGAGGATCTCCGGGAAGTCGCATTGGAAATTGAGCAGGAAGAGTTGGGTGTGGCCGCCTTATTAAAAATGGCCGGGCTCACAGAGAGCACGTCGGAAAGCTTTAGAATGATCCAACAGGGAGCCGTTAAACTGGACGGTCAGAAGGTGGAAGACAAGGGTTTAAAGCTGGTAATAGGTAGTACTGTAGTTGCCCAGGTTGGTAAGAGAAAATTCGCAAAAATCAGTATTCAGAAAATAAATTGAAAAAGTTGTTGACTGTGGCGTGAAAATAGCAATAATGCGCGCCTCGCTCAGATGAAGAGGTGCTTGGGAAGAGGCATATTGGAGTTGAAAAGAGTTGGTAGAGATGCTGATTTTGGAAAGAGTAGAGCAGGAAAGAAATTAAATAAGGAAAAGGCAAATTAAGTGTTGACAG
>JBNKKI010000183.1:0-33526 GCA_050291745.1 Gammaproteobacteria bacterium
CTTCGGGCGAGACGGGAAACAGCCATCTGCTGCGTTGTCATCCTTGAAAAGGGCATGCCATTCCCTGCGGATGACGCCTTGCATATGACTATTTCCCGTCTCGCTATAACCTGCATACAGTTTAGGACAGTACACTAGAATACGAGTCTCAAAGTTTGTAATTTATGAAATGGTAAGACTCGTTGCAATTAATTCAGACTTATTATTAAGTAGATACCCTTTGATGAAATATCGAGTTATGATAGATAGTTCAACCTAGAATCCGCAGTTGGACGAGCTGATTGTGTGTTTGAGGTGGTGTAGATCAAGGCGTAACGACGCGGAATAGTGAGCTATTCCAAGGAGTTACAACGAAGAGATACAGCGCCTCAAACCTGCAATTCAGTTCGTAGCGTGATTCACCGATTGGGTGATTATACACATTAACTGTAATCGTTTATGAAACAGTGGGTTAATCTCTATTGCGAGCGGTCAACTGCGGAATCTAGGTTCAAAATCCTGAAAATTCAATTTCCTGGTTAAACTCAAATGACAGACCTTTTTCAATTAACTGATTTAATGGCCGCCTTACGCCACCCGAAAGAAGGTTGTCCCTGGGATATCAGGCAAACCAGCCAGAGTATCAGCGCATATACGCTGGAAGAAACTTATGAACTTTTGCATGCTATACAGACTGGCGATATACAGAATATTAAGGAAGAACTGGGTGACCTGTTATTTCACATAGTATTTCATTCGCAGATAGCTTCTGAACAGAATCAGTTTGATATTAATGATGTCATTCATACTGTTGTCGATAAAATGACTCAACGACACCCGCATGTTTTTAAAACGGAATATGATAATCAACTTTCTGATGAAGCATTAACTCAGCAATGGCAGCAACTTAAGGCTAAAGAAAAATCGCCCGGGGGGCGGGTGCTGGATGAAGTTGCTGTAAAATTCCCGGCTTTAATTCGAGCACAAAAATTACAGAATGCTGCTGCCGATTATTATTTTGACTGGCCAGATGTCGGGCCTGTACTGGATAAAATCGAAGAAGAAATTACAGAATTGCGTGAAGCATTGGAGAACCGGGATATCAGCCATATTCAAGCTGAAATGGGTGATATTTTATTTGCCTGTGTGAATCTTGCTCGCCATGTTGATGTCGATGCTGAATCTGCATTGCGTCAGACCAATGAAAAATTTATCCGTCGATTTGACTATGTGGTTAAACAAATGCAAGAAGCGGGCATTGAGTTCAGTCCGCAACAACTTGATCAAATGGAGTTGTTCTGGCAACAGAGTAAATCCGTCACTGGATAGAGACAGTTGACGCCTTCTAAGGTAAAATTGCTCACCATGCAAAAAAGTAGAATTAATACCGAACAGCGAATCCTGAATGCTGTTGAAACATTGTTACTCACCAAAGGATTTCCTGAAGTTGGTATAAATGCCATTTCTCGAACTGCAGGTTGCGATAAAGTGCTTATTTACCGTTATTTTGGTGGGCTTGATGGTTTACTGGAGCGCTTTGCAAAAACTAAGGATCTATGGTGGACTATTGATGAAATTATTCAGGAAAACATGGATGAAATTAGTCAGTTTTCCTTACCTCAATTTCTTGAATTATTGTTAAAACGGCATATTAAGGCTGTACAGAGTCGCCCTTTAACCCAGGAAATTATGGCCTGGGAAATGTCTGAGACTAACCCCCTGACCCTGGCACTAAATAAAATCCGTACTGAACAGGGCATGATACTGGTGAAGAAGGTAAGGTTACACTTCAATCAACCTAATATTGATATCGGTGGTATCCTCGGAATTTTTGGTGCTGCGATAAATTATCTATTAATCCGTACACGTCATAGTCAATCAGAGTATAAAAAAGAGGAATGGTGGCGTCTGGAACAAACTATTAGTAGCCTTCTTACCTGTCAGACAGTTAAAAATACATGATGACTAAAGTATTGAATTTGAGCGATGTCAATCAAAATAATCTTTCCAGATTATTAGCTCGTTATAAACTGGAACTCGTGATAGTCGAAGATGAAGATATTCCTGGAAGCTTCTGGGGGGATTCAGAGGCTGGCTTGATCAGCAATAAACTGTATGCACGGCTTGATACTCCGATACATTCTATTATGCATGAAAGCTGTCATTATATCTGTATGGATGAGCAACGACGTGAAAAGCTAGATACTAATGCCGAAGGTGATTATGACGAAGAAAATGCAGTATGTTATCTGCAAATATTACTGGCTGATGACATTGCAGAAATGCAACAAAGCCGAATGATGTCAGATATGGATCTGTGGGGTTATACATTTAGATTAGGAAGTACTAGAAACTGGTTTGAAAATGATGCAGAAGATGCATTGAACTGGCTAAAAAAGTACAATCTGGTAAAGCAGAATAAACCCAGTTATTTACTACGTAAATAATTCTCTCACCGCTACAGGAATTAATCAGAGGTTGCAAATGCATTATCCCTGTTAAATGGATGATGAACCAAAGAGTTTAAATAGAGTCACATTAATTACATCGTATATTCCATACGGTCTTGAACCTAGAAAAATCAGTTGAATCATGAAAGTCTACGTAACACCTTAATGCACCTGATAAAATCAAAAACACACTCTTCACCAATCAGGTGACTACGGTGTTTTTGATTGTATCATGCACATCAATCTGTTACGCATCTTTTTCACACTCAACTGATTTTTCTAGGTTGAATAAATTCTAACAACTAACAGGACAGAAATATGATTAAAAAATTAATTCTCTTTATTTCAATACTTCCACTTTCACTCACTGTTTTCGCTGCTGATGGTGTCATTAATGTTGAAAGCCATCATTCTGTTGAACAAACTGCGAATAAGCTTGAAAAAGTATTACTGGCAAAAGGTATGAAAATCTTTAAGCGGGTGAAGCATTCTGCAGGTGCTAAAAGTGTTGGTATAACGATTAATCCTACTGAACTTATCATTTTTGGCAATCCCAAAGTAGGGGCTCCATTAATGAAGTGTTCCCCTACCGTTGGTATAGATTTACCTCAGAAAGCACTTATCTGGCAGGATGATAATAACAAGGTATGGATATCATATAATGATCCGGCATATTTAAAGCAGCGCCATCATATTCAGGGTTGTGATAAGGTCCTGGCAAAAGTGAGCGGAGCTTTGTCAAAACTGACCGGGGCAGCAGCTGCAAAGTAAATTAATTCTGTATTATTTCGATTACTTTGGCTCTTTCAGAAAAGAGTGAGCCTGAGTTACTTTATGGAATGACATAAAACAGTACAGAAAAGAAATGAAATGCACTTCCGGCCAGTACAAACAGATGCCAGATGGCATGGTGATAAGCCATTTGCTCGCGTACATAAAATATGACACCGAGAGAATAACTCAAACCGCCAGCTAACAATAAAATCAAACCACCAGTTTCAACCTGTACTAGCATGGGTTTTATTGCCAGCACTACTATCCAGCCCAAACCCAGATATAACCAGAGAGATATTTTTTTGAAACGTTTCGCATCTACAAATTCCAGTACCATACCGATAAGAGCTATGCCCCATATAACTCCAAATAGAGACCAGCCCCAGGCACCTCTCAAGCTCACCAGTAAAAACGGTGTATAGGTACCCGCTATTAGCAGGTAAATGGCAGCATGATCAAGCTGCTGGAAGAAAGATTTTATTTTAGGATGGGTAATGGCATGATATAGGGTAGATGCGCTGTAAAGTATGACAAGTGTCGCACCATAGATACTGCAGCTGACTATATGCCAGGCATCACCATACAGGCTTGAAAATGAGACCAGAATAACCAGACCAGCGATACTGAGTAATGCACCAATACCGTGAGTTATGGAATGTGCTATTTCTTCACCAACCGAATAATTGGCACTATAACTATTGGACATCTCTTTACCTGTTTTGGGAAATAATTCAATCAACTTACCAGATAGTTTTAGTTTAAAACTAATTGAGGATAATAAGCAAATTTTATTGCAAGAATTATCGATGTAGGTCTTAAATAAAAAATATAAACCGGGAAATAACTAAATGATTAATACTTTTGATAATGATTCGAACCGAAAAACTCGAATTATTGCAACCTTAGGTCCAGCAACCAGTGATCTGGATATTATTACAAAATTGCTGACGGCTGGCGTAAATGTAATTCGACTGAATATGTCTCACGGTAGTCATGAGCATCATCGGAATAGTTTTAATCTGGTGAAAAAGGCGGCTTCAAAATTGAAATTGCAGGTAGCTATATTCTGTGATCTCTGTGGCCCCAAGATTCGAGTGGGAGTGCTGAAAAATGGAGAGATGCAATTAAAATCCCGCTCCATTGTGACAGTTACTACCCGGAAGATTATAGGCGATAATAATATTATCCCTTGTCAGTATGTCTCTTTACATAAAGATGTAAAAGCAGGCGACAGGATTTTACTGGATGATGGAAAAATGGAGTTAAAGGTTGTAGAGGTTCAGGGCAGGGATATTAAATGTCGAGTCATTTATAGTGGCTTACTTAAGGATAAAAAAGGGATTAACCTGCCGGATACAAAGGTATCGTCATCTGCTCTGACTGTTAATGATAAAAATGATGTCAGGTTTGCGCAACAAATTGGAGCTGATTTTGTTGCTTTGAGTTTTGTGCGTGATGCAAATGATATTATTAAATTGAAACGATACATGAAACAACATGGAGAAGTGTTACCGATTATCTCTAAAATTGAGAAGCCTGAAGCACTGGAAAATTTTGACGAAATATTACAGGAATCTTATGCCATCATGGTTGCTCGAGGCGATCTGGGTATAGAAATTGATGCTGCCCAGGTTCCGATGGTACAAAAAGATTTAATTAATCGTTCCCGTTCTGCCTGTCGGCCTGTGATTGTGGCGACGCATATGATGGAGTCGATGATTACCAGTTCAAGACCCACTCGCGCCGAAGTAGGAGATGTCTCTAATGCTGCTTTAAATGGTGCTGATGCCGTGATGCTGTCAGGGGAAACTTCAGTTGGACGTTACCCAGTACAGGCGGTTAAGCAAATGGATCATATACTGTGTGAAATGGAACGCTGGAAACAGAATAATACTCAGCGTAGCGATATCGTTGATATGAAAGTGACCTGTTCTCCGAAAAGAGCATTAACTCATGCCGCTGTTGGGATTGCAAAAGACCTGGACTTGCTTGGCTTATTTGTACCGACTTCTAGTGGAGCAACTGCTGCTGTCGTTTCTGCTTTTCGTCCATCTTCACCCATAATAGGTATTTGTCTTGATGAAAAAACAGCCAGAATATTAATGCTGCACTGGGGGGTTATGCCTTTGGTCCTGCCTGAACAACATACTCAGGACTGGCACACAATGAGCCAGATTATAGCCAGAAAATTTAAATTTAAACTGGCTAAAAAATCGATCGCTGTTTTATCTGGCTTTGGCAGAAAGCCTGATAATTATCACCCGGTATTAAAAATACTGAATTTTTAAAGAATAAGTCGTTTTAATTTTTGTACTAGAATTATATCTGGCATACTCTTTTTAAAGATACGGAGTTCTAAGAGCATTGAAAAAAATTATACTTTATTTGTTTTTCATTATAGCAACTGTCGAGTTGCTATTGATGTTGCTGTTAAAACAAATGGAACTCGGGATGTTTTTTTCCTGGCTGCCTATGCTGCTGGATTCTCTGATTATTTCTTTTTCAACTATTTTAGCCGTCTCATATTTTATTAAAAAAGGTTTTTTTTCTATCCATCCTGAAGATTATGGCGACTGGATACAGATACAAACCGGGGTGATCGTATTTTTTATCGAAATACTGATTATGCTTGTGCTTGAATTTCATCCCTGGGTCATACAGAGTTGGCAGGAAATTTTGCTGGATTGCTTATTATTGGCCTGTTTATCCTCTTTAGCGGTTTATTTCATCGCATTAAAGCCAGTGGTTGAGTGGCAGCAAAAGGAAGATGTAACAGCAGGTAAATTTGATTCATCATTAATTACCATCATATTTTCCTATTTGAGTATTATCGCTATTTTACTGATGTTCCTGATTTTGAATTATCAGCAGCAATATAATAGCTTAAAAAAGGATTTAATTAGCCAGGAGAAGTTCTCTCAAAATCAGATTAAAGCGGTTTTTCTGGAACGTTTAAGTCTGGTAAAAGATGACGTTTTGAGTATTTCACATCAGGTCAATGTCGTTGAATATCTGGTAGATCATTCGTTACAGAGGAAACAACTTCTTGATCAGGATTTTCAATCTCTGGCCATTTTTAAATCCTCCTATGATGAACTTCGCTTGCTGGATACCAACGGAAAAGAGTTGATCAGGATTGAACAAAACTCAAGAGGTTTCCCTGTAGCAGTTAGTGATGATCAGTTACAGGATAAAAGTGATCGTTATTACATTAAAGAAAGTTTATTGCTAAATGCTGACCAGGTGTATTTATCCAGAATCGATTTGAATAAGAAAAATGGAGAAATTGAAAAACCATATAAACCTGTATTAAGAGTGGTATCTACTGTGCGCTCGGGTGGTCTGATAACAGGCCTGGTAGTCGTTAATCTAAAAGTACATACTTTACTTGATACACTCTCTAATTTATCTGCTAAAGATCATGTTAACCGGCAATTGCTGGACTATGATGGCTTCTGGCTATTTGGAAATAGCAGCGAGAAACAATGGGGGTTTATGTTTTCAGATAAGCAACAATATACTCTGATGAAGGAACAGCCAGAAATCTGGTCAGCAATGCAACAGCAGGCGCAGGGTGTTTTTGAATCAGAAGAAAATCAAATTGTTTTTCATTCAATTAGTCTGGGTGAACCTTTGGCTGATGAATCAATGTCTCTCTATATGTCAAGAAATCCTCAGTGGTATCTGGTTTCAGTCATACCAGCTCAAATTCTTCATGATCGGCTTGACAGTACTCGCAATATAATGACTTATATTTTCATTTTCGTATGTGTATTTTTAGGCCTGGGTGCATATTTTTTCATTCAGGCAATACAACAGAAAAAACTGGCTGAAAGAAAAATAATTCAAATGGTTTACTCTGATTTTCTAACCGGTTTGAAAAATAGAAAATATCTTCACTGGAAATTATTGAGAGAAATTTATAAGGCTAAAAAGGAGCAAAGTAAGCTGGCTATCATGTATATGGAAATCGATAAATTTAAAATGATTAATGATGAAATGGGGCATGAAGCAGGGGATCTAGTGTTAAAAAAGGTCGCCAATGTGTTACAGTTTAGTCTACGTGATGATGACACCCTGGCAAGAATCGGTGGAGATGAATTTGCTGCTATTCTGCCAGATTTTAAAAGTGATGAGGATTTACAGGAAATTTGTAAAAGAATAGTGTCATTAATTCATGATGGACTGGATATTGGCGGAATGAATTTTTACCTGGGTGTTAATATCGGTATAGCCACTTTGAATAATTATGACGAACCTGTTCGAAGTTTTATAGCCCGTGCTGATCAGGCTATGTACGATTCTAAAGCAAGCGAAGACATTGATTTTACATTTGCAGATAAATACCGAACAGCGTAACTGAAAATCAGGGAGCCAGGCGGTTTATTTCCCAGCTATCATCCTGTTGCCGCTGGTAACTGAAACGATCATGTAAACGATCAGGTTGTCCCTGCCAGAATTCAATCGATGAAGGTTTCACTCTATAACCACCCCAGAATTCAGGGAGTGAAATATCGCCATCTGCAAAGCGTTTCTTTATTTCATCCAGTTTACTCATGAGTAATTGTCTGGAACTGATGACTGAGCTTTGATGAGATACCCAGGCACCCAATTGACTACCACGAGGACGGGAAATAAAGTATTTTAAAGATTCAGCGCTTGATATTCTTGTCGCTATCCCCCTGATTTTTACCTGTCTATCCAGATCTAACCATGGAAAGAGTAATGCCACCTGAGGATTTTCAGCTATTTGTTGAGCCTTGTGTGATTCGTAATTGGTGTAAAAGACAAAACCCTGCTGGTCATAAGTTTTTAGTAAAACAGTCCGTAATGATACCTCACCTGATTTACCAGCTGTTGCCAGGCTCATCGCATTTGGATCTTTTATCTTAGAGTTTTGAGCATCTTTGAACCAGTGTTCAAACTGCAGGACTGGATCAGGATTCAGTGAATCTCTTGATAATCCAGCCTGATCATAATTTCTTCTAATATTGGATAAGTCCATGATTTTAACAACGGCTCAAAAAGTCAGGCGCAAGTGTACTTTTAGTATTGAGACTGTTCAACCTCGAATAATCGGTTTATAGCATTATTGAGGTTTAGATACTTTGATATTTGCTTCAGGATGATGTTGTAAAATACTGTTTGAAATAGTTTCAACATCAGCTTTGGGCAGGTCGACCATCAGCAGTATTTCACCATGTTCGATTTCATATTTAAAATCATCTAACTGGTGGTTATGTTCATGTCCTTTCATTAATCCTAATAGTGCAGCTCCCAGTCCTGCACCGGCTGCGGCTCCTGATAACAATGCGCCGCCACCAAGAATGATACCGCCAGGAGGAAAAGCGACTGTTAATAATCCGCCCAGTAATCCAGCTGTACCTCCTATGCCAATTCCCCATTTCAGGCCATGAGCAAGTTCAGTTCTTTGCCAGATATTGGCTTCGGGTAAACCGGTAAGAGGCTGTTGAATGCCTGCTATGACATGCAGATGAGTATGTGGGATACCTTGCTGCTCAAGTTCATTAATAATAATTTTAGTGAGACTTATTGTAGGGATAAGAAAGTAAAGTCGACGCATTCTTTCCACCTGTTCTAATGTGGTCTATAAGTGATTTCTGATATTTTCAGGCACATCAATCTGTTACGCATCTTTTTCACGCTCAACTGATTTTTCTAGGTTTAATCTTTATATCACCTGTGGTCCATAATGTCTCATAAATTAATTTTAAAATACGACAGAATTAAATCTGAAACAGTCTTTTTCCGGCGTTATAATTTTGAGGAAGTGAATATCAGCGTTTCTCTATGATATGCTGCTATACTGTCTTTAAATGGATAAAATTATAAAGTGCATTAAAGATAAAAGTTTTGAGAAATTTTATTGATTTATTCTAAATTTTTTAGTTAGTTTTACTAAAATTAACTATATTTAGATTATTCAAATTAAAAATTTAATATGGCTACTCAAAAAAGAATAGAAATCATGGACTTCGGCGGCCCAGGTAATATTGATCTTCTTGTAAGTGAAGTAACTAAACTGGTTAGTTTGCCGGATGTGTATTATCGTCTGGAATCGCTCATCGAAAACCCAAACTCTTCTATTTCTGATTTTTCAAAGGTATTGTCCAGTGACCCCGATCTCTGTGCTCGTCTGTTAAGCCTGGCTAATAGTGCGTTTTATAGTTTTCCAGCCAGTATTGAGTCGGTTGATAAAGCGATTCAAATTATTGGTGTGAGGCAGGTTCGTGAACTTGTTCTGGCAACAACGATTATTAAGACATTTACCAAAATGCCACTTGGAATGATAAATATGACATCATTCTGGGAGCACTCTGTTGCTGTTGGCGTAATGGCAAAATCTATTAGTCAGTATTGTAATATCAGTCAACCGGAAAGATTTTATGTGGCGGGCTTATTACATGATATTGGTAGACTGATATTTTTTATTAAGTTACCCGGTTTAATGCACGATCTTTTAATCCAGAGAGAAGCTAAGGAAGATAATCTATATACACTGGAATTAGAAAGTCTGGGCTATACTCATGCGCAGGCCGGAGGTCGTTTACTTGAAAACTGGCGTGTACCCATGTCGATTTATGAGCCAGTTAGCTTTCACCATAACCCTGAACAATCACTCGAATTTACTCAGGTGACATCAGCGATTCATATAGCGGATGTTTGGGTAAATAAAAATCAAATAGGAAGTAGTGGTGAACGCTTTATGGTACCAATCAACGATTTCGCACTGGAACAGTTAAATTTACAAACTTATGAACTTGATGATATCTGGGTTTTGGCTGAAGATGCGATGAAAGATGTTATGAAACAGTTTCTAGCTCAATAAACATAAAAATCTTTATAATTTTAAAGTAGAAAAATTGTTGCCATACCAAGGAATGCCAGAATACCTATGACATCTGTAAAGGTTGTCAGTACAACACTACCGGCAAGTGCAGGATCGATACCTATTCGCTTTAAGACTAGCGGAATAATTGCCCCGGCTAGAGCGCCAGCTATTAAGTTAATAATTAAGGCTAAGGCAATAATTGCGGCTATTTGAAAGTCTTCAAACCAGATTATAGTAAATGCGGCAACCACCGTTGCCCATAAAATTCCGTTAATTATCCCGACAATCATTTCTTTTTTGACCAGGCTATTAAAGTTGGAAGAACCTAACTGACCCAACGCAAGACCTCGAATAACCAGTGTTAAAGTTTGCGATCCGGCAATACCTCCCATACTTGGAACAATCGTAAGGAGGATAGCCAGTACAACAATTTTATCCAGTGTAGCTTCAAATAAACCAGTTACAGAAGCTGCCAGGAATGCTGTCAATAAGTTAAAACCCAACCAAACCGCTCTACGTCTGGTACTCGACCAGATGGGAGAAAACAGATCTTCATCTTCATGTAATCCAGCCATGCTGAGTACGGAACTATCACCTTCTTCGCGGATTACATCAACTACATCATCAATTGTAATACGTCCCAGTAATTTTCCATCTTCGTCGACAACTGCAGCACTGATTAAATCATTATCTTCAAATACTCTGGCAACACTATCATCAAGCATATTGGCATCTAATGGGAGAATGTCAGTATTCATGAGGTCTTCAACATGTGTTTCTGTATCCTGAGTTAATAGATCTTTTAAAGACAAAGTGCCTTTAAAGTGGTCATAGCGATCAGTTACAAATAATTGATCTGTGTGGTCGGGGATTTCTCCAAGAATACGTAAATACCGTAAGACAACATCCAGCGTAACATCTGCTCGAATGGTAATGGTATTGAAGTCCATTAACCCGCCAGCAGTATCTTCAGGATAGGCTAATACGGATTGAAGCTTTTCGCGTTTCTGCTTGTCCAGAATGACTAAAACGCCTACCTGTTTTTCTGCAGGAAGAGACAGTAATAAATCAGCCTGATCATCTACATCCGGCAAAGTATCGATAATACTGGATATTTCTGCCGCCTCGAAGCTATTAAGTTTTTGTTCGCGAACTTCATCACTGGTTTCCAGTAATACTGCGCCAAGATTTTTGTGATAAATTTGGGGCCAGATTAATTCGCGTTGAGCTGAAGGTGTTGAATCCAGAATGTCGGCAATTTGAGCGACATTGATTTTATCCAGAATAGCGACTATTCCAGGTGTATCAGATTGCTCTAAAGCAGATGATATTTCCTGTCTGATTTGTTCAGTAATTTGTTCAGACATTATATTAACCGGGAAGCAGTAAGGCTAAAATTTTAACTTAATTTTAGCACTGCTGCAGCACTCTTAATGGATATGTGAGGTTTTATGAACCTGGAATCCGCAGTTGGACGAGTTGAACCTGGAAAAATCAGTTAATCATAAAAGTCCAGGTAACACTTTAATGCAACTGATAAAATCAAAAACACGCTCATCAGCAATCAGGTGAGAACGGTGTTTTTGATTTCTCGGCAATTGCGCCTGCATCGCTCTCACTACAGTCATCCCTGACTTAGACCAGGCACATCAATCTGTTACGCATCTTTTGTTACGCATCTTTTCGGGCTGAACTGATTTTTCAGGTTGAAAGCTTATTCTTCTTCATCAAAACGGTTATTGATCAGTTCAACTATGGCATCTTTACAGCAGGACTCATCTTCTCCATCTACTTCCAGAATCATTTCCGTGCCTTTACTGGCAGCAAGCATCATGACGCCCATGATACTTTTCGCATTGATTTTATTGCCCTTGTTATCGAGAAAAACTGAGCTGCTATATTGAGAACATAAATTGACCAGTTTGGAAGCGGCCCGTGCATGGAGTCCTAGCTTGTTAATAATTGTGACATTCTGAGTGATCATATACTGATTTCTTTTGTTATACCTTTGTTAGCACCGACTATACCAATATTTGCCAATAACTCTAGAGGTTCATCAGCATAGTTTAGTATACGTATTAACATAGGCAGATTTAGACCAGCAATAATTCTTACATTGTGTTCAGTGGCGAAATAATGCACCAGGTTACTGGGAGTTGCACCAAGAATATCAGTAAGAATAAGTACACCATCTTCCTTTTCCAGCGAATTGATTGTTGCTTTTATTCGATCTGCATAGGAACCCAGTTCATCCGGTTTCAGGTTGCAGGGAATGGAAATAGTTTCTATTGTCAGATTAGTCTTACCGACGATCATTTCGGCAGTTTTGAGAATTTCTGCCCCAATTTTATTATGTGTGACCAGCAGAATATTAACCATTACTCACATTCTCTATGACGAAGTGATATATTGCTGCGGCTCTTTTGTAATTCCCTGGCTATTTTTTGAGTTAAATAAACCGAGCGGTGCTGACCACCTGTACAACCAATTGAGACTGTCATATAACTGCGTCCTTCTTTTTCAAAGCAGGGTATCCAGTCTCTCATGAAGTTTAGAATTGAGTTTTCCATTTCGGCTACTGATGGAAAGCTTTCCAGATACTCTATCACAGGTGCATCTTTTCCTGTATAAGGCCTTAAATGTCCTTCCCAATGCGGATTTGGCAGGCAACGGACATCAAACATAAAATCAGTATCCGCCGGTAAACCGTGTTTGAAACCGAAAGATTGTATCAGAATAGCCATGGTTTCTTTCTTATCAAGTAATATTCTATTGTTAATGATATGACGTAATTCATGTACATTAAGTTCGGATGTATCTATCGTAAGATCGGCACTGGAGGATATACTTTTAAGTACGCTACGCTCCATATGAATGGCTTCAACGAGAGGTAAACCTTTGCGGGATAAAGGGTGTTTACGACGTGTCTCATTGAATCTGGTTAATAGTTTATCTACTTTGGAAGTAAGAAATAATACTTCAACTTCAATTTCTAATGCTTTAATTTCAGCAATGATACTTTCAAAATGCTCCATATCCTGCACATTACAGCGGGCATCAACTGCAACTGCTATTAAATCATAGATTGAAGGCTTATTATTTTTCATTGAAGTAATAAAATCTGATAATAAGCCTACTGGTAAGTTGTCGACGCAAAAATAGCCTGCATCTTCCAGTGTATGTAATGCTATTGTTTTCCCTGAGCCTGATAGCCCGCTCACTATAACGAGTTTCATTTTTTCTTTATGCTGGTTGACTGGATTTTAGTGATACTAAACATAAAAATTATTTAATCTCTTGAATTTGCTAATATTGCAAGTCGTTGTCTTTCAATAAAATCTTCTGCAGCGTTATATCCATTTAATATCATTAAATGGTTCCTGGCGGCCGCTTCGACTAGTATGGAAAGGTTTCTACCAGGTGCAACAGGTAATGTCATTTCTGGAATCTCTGCACCCAGTATTGTTCTGGTTTTATGATTATTTCCAAGACGGTCAAATTGATGGCTGTTTTCTGGCGTAAATGGAATTAAATTGACAATAAGTCTTAGTGTTTTATTGCGTCGTAATGCATTCACTCCAAACATTGTCTTAATATTTAAAATGCCAACCCCTCGCACCTCCAGAAATTCATTGGATAAACCGGGATGTATACCGTCAATCACTCCCGGAGCCATGCTGGTAAATTCAACAATATCATCAGCAATTAATCTGTGGCCGCGTGTTATTAGAGATAGCGCTAACTCACTTTTTCCTATTCCACTATCGCCCATGATAAAAGTGCCAATACTATGAACCTCCATGAATACGCCATGTTTGGTTGTCGTTTTTGTCAGCGCCTGATTGAGAAAATAACGGATGTTGCTTAATAGTGATTCATCATCCAGTTCTGATCTAAATACGGCAATTGATAAGTCAGAGCAATATCTAGTGATGCTATCCAGCAAATGGGAGTTAGCACTTATAATAATCATACTGAGTGAGTTTTGGCAGAGCTTGTCAAAGATCTCCTGCTGTTTTTCAATACTACGCGATTGTAGATATTTTGATTCCTGTGTACCGATAATGACGACGCTTGATGGACGTATAATATTTAAATAATCGACAGTGACATAATTGTTTCCTTCGCCTAGATCTAAGCTAATCAGGCGATCCAGTCCAACCTGACCAGATGCAAAAGAGAGTTTAAGACGCTTTTGAAAGCGTTGATGAAATTCTCTAACAGTCAAAGAGGGCATGAAATTAATTGACTCTTAAGGCTTTAATTCTGCTTCGGCCTGAATAATGTTTTGAAAAATATCATCAGCTGAGTTAGACATTCGAATTTTTTCGGTGTTCTCAGTCTGGCTGAAGATTTGAGCCAGAGATGAGAGAATTTGCAGGTGTTCATCGGTTGATTCTAGTGGGATGAATAAGATAAATATTAAATCAACTTTCTGTTTGTCTATAGCATCGTAATTAACCGGATTATCCAGTTTTACAAAATAGGCATGAGCATTATTAATGCTATCTAATCTTGCATGAGGTACGGCAATACCTTTGCCGAGTCCCGTGCTACCCAAACGCTCTCTTTCAAGTAGTTTGTTGTAAATTGAATTTACGGGTAGGGATAAGTCTTTAGCAGCCTTTTCAGCAATAAATTCGAGTAAACGTTTTTTACTGCTAATCTCGGCTTTCATAAAAATTCGATCTGTCGCCAAAAGCGATGAAATGGACATAATCAGCTTACTTGATAAAAATGTATAAAAATGCTTAATTATTTAAAGCTAGAATTCGCGCATAGTAGCGTATATATTTCTTCATGCAAGATAAAAAAACAGGGAGATTAAAATCTCCCTGTTTTATATGGCTTTAAGCCATTTCAGGAATTGCTCCTTTACTGCGATGACTTTTAACTTTTTCTTTGTGTTTCTTGCCCTGTCGATCTAATTTATCGACCAGACCATCGATAGCAGCATACATGTCTTCCTGTTCATCATCAGCGTGCATATTCGCTCCGCTTACATGCATGGTTGCTTCAGCTTTATGTCTGAGTTTTTCCACTGTTAAAACAATATGAATATCAAGTGCCTGATCAAAATGTCTATCCAGACGTTCAACTTTGTCGTTCACATAGTTTCTGAGAGAATCTGTTATCTCAACATGGTGACCACTTAGACTAACTTGCATAAGATACCTCCTGAAGGTTACTAATTACTCATCATTTGATGAGTGGTTGTGACAGTGATTATCTGATCATCTGCCAGATGACTGTATTTCATTGTTAAAAAATGTCATACAGCCTGAAAATCTCAAAAGAGACGTTTACGTTCATTGGATGGTGGGATATTCATGGCTTCGCGATATTTTGCAATAGTGCGTCTTGCCACATTGATCCCCTGTTCATCCAGTAAATTAGCAATTTTGTTATCACTCAATGGTTTATTAGGTGTTTCTGCTGCTATTAATTTTTTGATAATCGCCCTGATAGCCGTAGCTGAGCACTCTCCACCATCAGAGGTGCCTACGTGACTGGAAAAGAAATACTTAAATTCCAGTATGCCTCGCGGTGTATGCATGAATTTCATGGTTGTTACCCGAGAGATTGTAGATTCATGCATTTCAAGTTCTTCGGCAATATCACGTAAAACCATAGGTTTCATCGCTTCGTCACCATGTTCCAGAAAATCAATCTGACGTTTCACAATCGAGTTTGCAACCCTCAATAAAGTGTCATTCCTGCTTTGTAAACTTTTAATAAACCACTTTGCTTCCTGTACATTGTTTCTTAAATAGTTATTTTGCTCGCTATTTTCTCCGCGTTTTATCAATTTGGAGTAAGTTTCATTAACCTTTAAGCGTGGCGCATTATCCTTATTTATTTTTACTACCCACTGACCATCAATTTTAGAGACATAGACATCCGGTTTAATGTATTCAGCATGGTTTGAACTGATAAATTGTCCGGGATGCGGGTTAGTTGTCTGTATGAGTTTGATGATGGATGCCAGTTCATCATCATTCGCCTGTAAGCGTCGCTTCAATACAGCCATATCATTTTTAGCAAGATACTCAAGATAGTGGTCAACCAGTGCGATAGCCTTATTAAGATGCGGTGTTGCAGGATCGTATTGCTCCAGCTGTATCTTCATGCATTCAGATGGTGTGCGTGAACCAACAGCTAAAGGATCAAAATGCTGAATTAAATTCAATACAGCTTCAATTTCATCCAGTTCAACTTCCGGATAATCGCTGATCAATCCCTGATGGATGTCTTCCAGAGACTCTGTCAGATAACCGCGGTCATCAATACCATCAATGATAGCAAGACCAATTTCCTTGTCAGTTTCTGTTAAATGGGAACAGTCGAGTTGCCAGATCAAATGATCATATAGCTCATCGGTAGTCTTGGACTGGTTTTCAAACAGGTCACTGTAGTCTTCTCCACTACCAGCACTGGTTTGAGATATTGTTGCAGTAGGTGAAGGGTCATAAATATCATCCCAGCCAGTATCCAGAGCGAGTTCATCAGGTAGAGTTTGTTCAGAACGATCTTCACTTACCGTATCAGCAGAGGTTTTTATATCAGTAATATCTTCTCTATCCTGATCATGCTGTTTTTCATCAGTCTGAGCTTCAGAAAGATTATCTTCCTGTTCCAGTAATGGGTTGGAATCAAGCGTTTGCTGGATTTCGACCTGTAATTCGATAGAAGATAACTGAAGTAGCCTGATTGCCTGCTGTAATTGCGGCGTCATTGTCAGGCTTTGGCCAATCTTCAATTGTAATGTTTGCTTCATCTGAAGGTTTTGGTCCTTTGAGCTTGGTTTTTTATTTTTCTCATAATGTCTTTATAGCTTAAAATCCTTTCCTAAGTAAATCTTTCTTACAATTTTATCTGCAAGAATTTGATCTGGTACTCCTTTTGCTAGTACTACGCCTTCACCCATAACATAAGCTCTATCGCATACACCAAGGGTTTCACGAACATTATGATCGGTTATCAGTATGCCTATCCCACGTTCTGCCAATTGTCGAATAATTGCCTGAATATCAATAACTGAAATAGGGTCAACACCGGCAAATGGTTCGTCCAGTAAAATAAAATGGGGTTCATTCGCAAGTGCTCTTGCAATTTCAACTCGCCGCCTTTCACCTCCGGAAAGAGATATTCCCATACTTTCGCGGATATGTTGAACCTGAAAGTCTTCCAGTAATTTTTCTAATAAATCATTTTGCTGTTCCTTATTTAAATCTTTGCGCATTTGTAAAATGGCGCGAATATTATCCTCTACAGATAAACCTCTGAAAATCGAAGCTTCCTGAGGCAGGTAGCCAATACCCTGTTGAGCACGTTTATGCATGGGTAAGTGACTGATTGTTTTGTCATTTAAAGTTATCGAGCCATTATCAATATTTATAAGGCCAACAATCATATAAAAACAGGTGGTCTTTCCGGCTCCATTGGGGCCCAGTAAACCCACAATCTGTCCACTACTGACTTCAAGATCAACTGATTTTACGACAGCACGACCTTTATAGCTTTTTGCCAGTTGGCTTGCCTTGAGTTTGTTATGCTCCATTATGTATTCTATTTATCACTGTTTTTAGGTTGAATGAGCATTCGCACTCTATTATCTCCCTTTGTATTACCCGCTTTAAGAGCATCAGTTTGTGTGTTCAGGGTAATCCATTCACTTTCAATAGAATCGCCATTGGTTTTTAATTGTGCATCACCATTTAATTTTAGTAATAACAGCTTATCAGTATAAATTATGTGTTTAGCAGATCCTGACACAACTTCATTTTTGTCATTTAACTGATTCAAAGTTGCAGGAGAACCTTTAATTTCCAGATGTAATAAGTCATTTTTATCATCAAATTGAAATACGATGGTATCTGCTTTTATATATAGGCTACCCTGATGCATTTCAACATTACCCTGATAGGTACTGATATGCAGATTATCATCTATATCAAGCTGGTCAGCCTGTACATTGATCGGTTGATCTCTATCAGTTGATAGTGTTAAACCTGTCTGCGAGTAACTCAATAAAATAATCAGCAGTGCAAGGCTAAACCGGCTAACTCTGTTCATTGGAAGATCCGTCATGACTTTCTGGTTGGTAGGTGGCTTTAACACGCTTAAACTGAAACTTGTTCTGGTCAATATTCAGGATTGCACTGGCCGCCTGCAATTCGACATTGTCACCACTTACATTCATATGCTGCGGTATTTCAATCAAGTTTTGTTGTGCTTTTAAGATCATTAAATGGGTGGTCAATAGCATTGATTGTTGAGAGCTTTTAGTCAGTTTTACCTGTTGTTCCAGTTCAAAATTTTCTTCCTGATGATTTAATCTGCCTATTTCAGCCTGTATTGACCAATCTGATTTATCTCCAAAAAACTGCATTTTAGGCTGTTTTAAATGAGAAATATCCTGTTGTATATAATGCTCAAGATAGGGTGAGTTTAACAGGTAATGAGTCGAGCCCTGTGGATTCATAGATCGATACTTTAAATTGCTCAGGTAATAGTCAATATTGTCTGGTACCTGCAGACTGTTTTTGCTGGACTCAGGAATTTTTTTATCATAAAACCACCCCAAAACAAGGGCAATGGAAATAAATAAAATAATAGCCAGTATATAATTACTTTTCATTCAAGATAGGTTTCCAGTTTATCTTCCAGTAATCCCTGGGCCTGCAAAATAAATTCTATGGCTTCTCTGGCTGCGCCATTTCCACCAGGATTTTCTGTTACATAATCAGCATGTTTGATGACAAATTTATGAGCATCATGCACAGCGATAGCCATGCCTACTTTGCTCATTACCGGCAAATCTATAACATCATCACCCATATAGGCAATTTGCTCGGCATTTAATCCCGTGATTTTAAGAAGCTCATCAAATGCCGGTCTTTTATCTCTATAGCCCTGAAAAACTATCTCTATACCCAGATCCTGCATGCGATGTTCAACTAGCTGTGACTTTCGACCCGTGATAATTGCTGCCTGTAGCCCGCATTCCTGTAACATTCTTAAGCCATGACCATCTTTTGAATTAAATGCTTTATACTCCTGCCCCTGATTGTCAAAGAACAATGTTCCATTAGTTAAAACACCATCGACATCGAAAATAACCAGTTTGATTTGTTTAGCCAGTTCAACTATTTCATTCATACAGAGAATATACCCTTATTGAGTTAAACGATGCCTGCTCTTAATAAATCATGCATGTTTAATGCACCCTGAATAGTGCCATCTTCATTAGTTACAATTAATGCATTTATTGATTTATTGTCCATTAATGTTAAAGCACTGCTGGCTATTTGCTCTGCATCAATCGTGACACAGTTTGCAGTCATGTAATTCTTAATCAAAGCTGTTTGAATATCTGCGTTACTATCAAGTGTACGCCGTAGGTCTCCATCTGTGTATATACCTGCCAGGATATTATTTTCATCACAAACGGCCGTCATACCCAGTCCTTTCTTGCTCATTTCCAGCAAGGCCTGTTTTAAAGTTGCATTAATCCCAACCACCGGAATTTGCTCACCTGTGTGCATAATGTCCCGGACTCTAAGTAATAGTCGTCTTCCGAGGCTACCACCCGGATGAGAACGGGCAAAATCTTCTTCAGTAAACCCGCGTGCATCTAGAATAGCAATAGCCAGGGCATCTCCCATAGCCAGGCTTGCTGTGGTACTTGCCGTAGGTGCCAGACCAAGTGGGCAGGCTTCTTTTTCTACACCGACATCAAGATGAATATCTGCCATTTCAGCAATGGTAGAGTGACTATTACCGGTTAGTGATATAAGTGGAACCGGAATACGTTTCAATAATGGTAACAAGGTGATAATTTCTGAAACTTCACCTGAATTTGACAATGCAATGACCAGATCCTGTTCGGTTATCATCCCCAGGTCGCCATGACTGGCTTCACCGGGATGCATAAAAAAGGCCGGCGTTCCTGTACTGGCCAGAGTTGCAGCAATTTTATTACCGATATGACCTGATTTGCCCATACCTGTCACAACCACTCGTCCCTTACAGGCCAGGATCATTTCACAGGCGTCATGAAACTTTTGATCGACTCGGTCAATCAAAGCATTAATTGAATCAGCCTCTGTTTTTAAAACAGCGATTCCTAGTTGTTGAAATGAATTTTCAGTCATAATGTCGTTTATTGAGTGATGACCTGATAATACAAAAGGCATTGATAAAGTACAAAGCTTGATAACAGAATCATTCCCTTAAAACGAGTGATGACACAATAACTACTTTTCGGGAATTGTGAAACTAGATAGGCCATTGCTGTTAGAGCAATCATAACCGGTAAGTCGCGTGTAATAGCAGTCGATGAAATCGAAAAATCAACCATCACGGAAGGTAAGCCAATAACAGCCAGGGAATTGAACAGGTTGGAACCAATGACATTACCCATAACGAGTTCAGGTTCACCCTTGCGTGCCCCGGCTATGGCGGCAGCAAGCTCTGGTAATGAGGTCCCTAAAGCCACTATAGTCAGACCAATGATTAACTCACTTACACCTAGTTCAGTTGCTATATTGACTGCCCCCCAGACCAGAATCTTGGAGCTGCCGATAAGGATAAGCAAGCTGACTAAAGTCCATAGTAATGCCTTCTGGGTGGACATGTCCCGAGGGATTTCATTTTCCAGTTCTGAAGAAATTGAATCATCCTGATCCGTTTTGCTGAACATGATGAGATAAGTTAGAGCTGCAGTTAAAAATAAGAGTAATAGTATTCCATCCACAAGATTGAGCTCGGTATCCCATAATACCCAGGTCATCAATACGGTTGCCAGCAGTAGAATTGGAAATTCACGTTTCACCAGTTTGGAGGTGAAACTAAGTGGTATCACTAATGATGTGGCACCAAGAATTAAACCGATATTGGCTATGTTTGAGCCTATGGCATTACCAATCGCCAGGTCAGGAGTATTATCGATAACTGAAAATATTGAGATTAAAATTTCTGGAGCAGAAGTACCAAAACCAATGATTGTAATACCGATAATAAGTGTCGAAACACCCAGATTACGAGCAGTAACAGATGCTCCTTCAACAAAATGATCGGCACTCCATACCAGTAAAGCAAGACCGATTACTATGGCAGCAATTGATAGCAACATATATTAGAAACTTTCAGTTGAAGTAAATAATCCGACTCTCAGATCTGCCGCAGAATATATTTCTTTTCCATCTACTTCCATACTGGCATCCGCAATACCCATAACCAGCTTACGCATAATCAGACGTTTCAGGTGAATTTTGTAGGTCACCTTCTTTGCTGTAGGCAATACCTGGCCGAAAAACTTAACTTCTCCTGCACCTAATGCCCGTCCATGACCCGGGCCACCTTTCCAGCCCAGATAAAAACCAACCAGTTGCCACATGGCATCCAGACCCAGGCATCCTGGCATCACAGGATCGGTTTTGAAGTGGCAGTCAAAAAACCATTGATCTGGTTTTACATCCATCTCAGCTTCTATATAGCCTTTATCATATTTCCCACCGTCTTCTGTGATGCTGATAATGCGATCAAACATTAACATGGGAGGGAGAGGGAGTAATGCGTTACCTTCTCCAAAAATCTTACCATTGCCGCAATCGATAAGTTCCTCGTAAGTAAAGCTGTTTTGACTGGTGAGATCTGCCATAATATTAGGGAGTAGTTAATCAGGATGCGAACACTAACGATTTGGCCCTGTTTTTTCCAGTAAAATCTTTGCAAATATCATAGTTTTGAGACAAGCGCTTTATCAAATTCAATACATTTTATGAATAAAACTATTCGTGTCGGCTTATACGACTGGACAGAATTTCCCTCAATCAGTGGCTTTTATCCTGATGATCTGCCTGAGGAATGGAAACTGTCATTTTTTGCAAATGAATTTTCAAGCGTTTGCATCAGTTTATGTAACACTTTCAATGAAGCGCTATTGCTGGAATGGGTAGAAGATTTACCTGAAGAATTTCAGTTATCGTTTGAATTGAATGAGTTGTCACAATTGAAAGCATTGTCAACACTGCTTGAGCAGACTGCTATGGAGATTGATTATTTAATAGTGGAACCATCCGAACAGCAAAACTGGCTAAAAAATAATGCTTACCAATCTGTATTAACCAGGGCTGATATGATTGATTCCAGCCAAATTTTGAGTAGATTATCGATCTGGACACCGGATAATAAAATCGAGTCATCAGCCATTGCTTTATTGCCTGATATTGATGATAAACGAATTTATCGTCAATGGATTGAACTTTGGCTGGAAAATAATGGTCAACAAGAGCTAACTCTCTGGATAGATGGAAAGACTGCACGATATTCTACAATTAGCGATCTTCGAATATTAGTCGAGTTAATGGGGTATTAATCTAAAAATGGCGATAAATCGGTTAATCTGGCGTGGAGTTTAGCCAGTTAAATTGTTAGACTCGCCCAACTTTTTTTGCTTTTAAATTATGGAACAGGCACTGATACAAATTCGAAACCTGCATTTTAGTCGCGGTCAAAGTAAAATTTTTGATGGGATTGATATGGATATTCACGCTGGTCGTATCACCGCAGTGATGGGGCCCAGTGGAACAGGTAAAACTACTTTATTAAAATTGATCGGTGGTCAATTAAAGCCTGAAGCAGGAGAAGTACTTGTCGATGGCTTAAATGTGCATCAGTTAAAACGTGCTGATTTATATAAATTACGCCAGAAAATGGGTATGTTATTTCAGTCAGGTGCTTTATTGACCGACCTGAGTGTATTTGAAAATATCGCTTATCCACTACGTGAACATACCAATCTTAGTGACTCCCTGATCAAAAGCATGGTTTTAATTAAATTGCAGGCTGTTGGTTTAAGTTCAGCCCATCATTTAATGCCATCTGAGCTATCAGGTGGTATGTCTCGTCGTGTAGCTCTGGCAAGAGCACTGGCCCTGGACCCCATGATGATTATGTATGATGAACCTTTTACCGGGCAGGATCCGATCTCTTTAGGCGTTCTGGTGAAGCTTATTCGTGATACCAATCATGCTTTAAAGTTAACCAGTATCGTGGTGTCTCATGACGTTGAAGAAACCCTGTCTATAGCTGACGATGTGAAAATAATTTCGCAGGGTAAAGTAGTCGCTGCCGGAACCACAGATGAAATTAAACACTCTGACTCACCCTGGGTTCGTCAATTTGTTGAAGGGCAGGCTGATGGGCCGGTACCGTTTCACTATCCCGGCGATAGTATTGAACAGCAGCTTTTACAGGATATTCGATGAAAGCTATTATTAATTTCCTGGCCCGACTTGGGCGTGGTTCTATTTTCCTGAGTAAAATTCTAGCTGGTATTCCACAGTTATTTTTGCGTTTCAAGTTAGTGGTTTATCAAATTTATTCAGTTGGCGTTCAGACCCTCTTTATTACACTTATTGCAGGATTATTTGTAGGGATGGTACTGGCTCTACAGTTGTATTATACATTGAGTACTTTTGGGGCGACGGATACATTGGGTATGCTGGTGGATTTGTCACTGGTTCGTGAGCTGGGTCCTGTTGTTGCGGCATTATTATTTGCCGGACGAGCAGGCTCTGCACTGACAGCAGAAATAGGTTTGATGAAAGCGACAGAGCAATTATCCGGACTTGAAATGATGGCGGTTGACCCGGTTCATCGCATCATCGCACCCCGTTTTTTAGCCGGTTTTATTTCCATGCCCCTGTTGGCTGGTATTTTTAGTGCAGTAGGTATTCTCGGCGCGTATAGCGTGGGAGTAGACTTACTGGGTGTTGATTCTGGTGCCTTCTGGTCCCAGATTCAGGCCAAAGTTGATTTTTATGATGATGTTCTGAATGGCATTATAAAAAGTTTTGTTTTTGGTCTTATTATCAGCTGGATTGCAGTTTTTGAAGGTTATGACTGTATTCCAACTTCAGAGGGTGTGGCTAGTGCGACAACCCGCACTGTTGTGCATTCTTCGTTGGCAGTGCTGGCGATGGATTTTGTGTTAACCGCAATTATGTATCAATGAGGAAATGAAATGTTTCGAAGTATCGAAATTAGTGTAGGAATTTTTGTCGGAATTGGATTGGCTGCTTTGTTTATGCTTGCGATGCAAGCAAGTAATTTAAGCAGTTTTACCAATGATGGTTCATACCAGGTAACTGCACGGTTTGAAAATATTGGTGGACTCAAAGTGAAATCCGCTGTCAAGGTATCGGGTGTTAAAGTCGGTCAGGTTTCCAGAATAGATTATGATTCAAGTACTTTTGAAGCGGTTGTTGAAATGAATATCGATGAAAAATTCAGTCAGTTTCCGCGCGATACGATAGCCAGTATTTTTACTTCCGGTTTACTTGGAGAACAATATATTGGTCTGGAGCCGGGTGGAGATGAAAAATTGCTGGAAAATCAATCTGAAATTTCCCATACCCAGTCAGCTATGGTTCTGGAACAGTTAATTGGTCAATTTTTATTCAGTAAATCTTCGGAAAACAATTAAAGGATAAGTCATGAAGAATTTGTTGCTGATACTTTTATTTTGTATGCTGTCTATACCGGCTTCAGCAGTTACTACTCTGAATTTAGATCAGGCTATAGAAATGGCCATGGCTGCAGATCCTAGAATTGACGAGAAAAAAGCATTTGTTCGAAAGGCGGAAGCATTATTACAGGAAGCTAAAGGTACTGGTGGTTTAAGATTCTCGATTGACTCTTATCTGGCTATTACTACTGGTGTAGATGGTGGTTTTTATACAGATGGCGAAACAACATGTTCTACTGATTGTGAACCGCGAGATGATACCTATGATTTTGAAAATGGTTTTTCTTTATGGGGGACATTTACCTTCAGTATTATCAAGCCTTTAACAACCTTTGGTCAACTGGAAGGCTACGAAGAAGCTGCACGAAATAATATTGTGGTGAAGCAGCAGGATATTACCTTACAAAAAGAAGCCATAAAACTGGATGTTGTTAAGGCTTATCACGGTTTTCTGGCTGCAAGAGATGGTCGGTATTTGCTGGAAGATACTCTTAAAAGGCTACAGTCTGCACTGCATCTGGTGCAGGAATGGATGGATGAAGATAATGGCAAAGTAAAATTAACCGATCAATATGCACTTGAAGCAGGCGTTGGTCTGGTGGAAAGTATACTGGCAGAAACTTCAGCACTTGAGGCCATTGCAAAAGAAGGTCTTAAACTATTAGTAGGACTGGATAGTGATGAGCAGCTGGAGCTGGAAGATAGTAGATTGACTGCAGTGCCTTTACCTTCTAAGACTCTTGAAGAATGGACAGAATTAGCACTTAAAAATAGAGCTGAATTTAAACAGGTAGAAGCTGGCCTGGCCGCAAGAAGAGCCCTTGTTAAAGCGAAACGGTCTAGTGCAAACCCTGTCATTTTTGCTGGCATTGCTGGCTCAGCAGCCTATTCACCGAATCGTGACAGACTTGATAACCCACATATTTATGATCCATTTAATCATGTAGCAGTTTCCCCCCTGATTGGTATGAGATGGCAATGGGAAGCTGATGCGCAACCAGCCAGAGTAGCGCAGGAACAGGCTGAACTGGATGCATTACTACATAAAGCATCGTTCGCTCAAAAAGGGATTCCGTTCCAGGTTGCTGAACAATATCATTATGTGCAGTCAAAATATGAATCATTACAGGCTATGAAAAATAGTGCTAAATCAGCTCGTCGATGGATGATTGCAGGATATACTGATTTTGAAGCAGGACTGGAAGATGCTGAAACTATTTTAACGGCTATGCAAGCCTATGTTCTGGCTTATGCTGAATATCTAAAAAAAGTAAATGATTACAATAATCACGTTGCCAAATTAAATAGTGTAAGCGGAGTTTACGAATGAAAATTAAATCGCAAGTATTAGTATTATTATTGTTGTTAACAGGCTTTCTGGCACAACCTTTGTGGGCTGAAGATTCTGCACCCCAGTCATTAATCAGACAAACAGCCGATGATGTTTTAAATACCATCAAATCACATAAAGATGAATATGCGGCTGATCCATCTAAATTATATGCAATGGTTGATAAAAAAATCCTCAAGCATTTCGATTTTGTCAAAATGACCAATTTAGCTTTGGGTCGTTATAAACGTAAAGTGAATAATGATCAAAAAGACAGGCTGGTAACGGCATTTCGCGACCTGTTAGTAAGGACTTATGCCAAAGCTTTACTGGAATATAATGATCAGAAAATACTTTTTTTACCTATGCGCGGCAAACTTGAAAAAGGCGAAGTGACTATTCGTACAGAAATTGATCAAAAAGGTGGTTTTCCAATACCGATCAATTACGATATGTATGAATCTGAAGGTCAGTGGAAAGTTTATGATCTGAACATTGATAGCATCAGTCTGGTTACTAATTATCGTTCTACTTTTGCCAGGGAAATTAAAACAAAAGATGTCGAAAGCCTGATTAAAAAACTTCAGGATAAAAATAAGGAAGAGAGCAAATAGCATGAGTGTTGAAATCTCTTTCGATAAGAGTAATCAGTATATTCGGGTGAAAGGTGAATTAACCAGTAAGACAGTGATGGAAGCATTAAAGAGATTTACAAAAGAATGTAAATCTCTTCCTAAATGGGTAATAGACTTTACTCAGGTCACCAAAGTAGATAGTAGTGCTCTTGCCCTGTTAATAGAATTACAACGCAATGCTTTAAAGAATAAAAAAACAATTTCTTTTATTTATGTCCCACCAACTTTATTAAAAATTGCCCGTTTAAGCCAGCTTGAAGATATGCTTCTGGAAAAATCTTAGGAACTCCTTTAAACCTGAGATAACATATTAGCAATTGCTTCTGTTACAATGCGCCGTTTCTCTGCTCTGTTCGTGAACAGGGTTGTTATTGATTATACGATTTTTTCCAGGCTGTAAAGTATGAATAAACTGATTATTAGTGGCGGTATCCCGTTATCCGGTAGCATTCGCGCATCCGGTTCTAAAAATGCTGTCTTACCCATATTGGCGGGAACTTTACTTGCTGATGGACCTGTTATTGTCAGAAATGTACCTCACTTACATGATGTAACCACGACCATGGAATTACTGGGTCGAATGGGTGTACAAATAACCATTGGCGAAAAAATGAGTATAGAGGTTGATCCCAGTAGTCTGAAAAATACCTTCGCGCCTTACGAATTAGTCAAAACCATGCGTGCTTCTATTCTGGTACTAGGCCCTTTACTGGCAAAGTATGGTACCGCAGAAGTTAGTTTGCCTGGTGGTTGTGCGATAGGTGCTCGTCCTGTCAACTTGCATTTGATGGGTCTGGAAGCGATGGGTGCTGAAATAAAGGTTGAAGAAGGTTATATACGGGCCAAATGTAAGCGCTTGAAAGGTGCTCGAATCATCATGGATCAGGTTTCTGTTACAGGTACTGAGAATTTAATGATGGCAGCGGCTCTTGCAGATGGAGAAAGTGTGATAGAAAATGCGGCAAGAGAACCTGAAGTTGTTGATTTAGCCAATTTTATCAATGCCATGGGAGGAAAAATTCAGGGAGCAGGTAGTGATACTCTGGTTATCCAGGGTGTAGAGAACCTGAAGGGATGTGATTATAAGGTTTTACCGGATCGTATTGAAACGGGGACATATCTGGTCGCTGCTGCTATTACCGGTGGTAAAGTTCTGGTTAAAGATACAGATCCAGGTTTACTGGATGCGGTATTAGCCAAGCTGGAAGAAGCTGGTGCAATTATAGATACGGGAGAAGACTGGATAGAACTGGATATGGAAGGTCGCAAACCGAAAGCAGTGAATATCCGAACAGCACCTTATCCTGCATTTCCAACAGATATGCAAGCCCAGTTCTGTGCTTTAAATGCAGTAGCCTCTGGAACAGGTTCAGTGACTGAAACAGTATTTGAAAATCGTTTTATGCATATCCAGGAAATTGTCAGAATGGGCGCTAAAATCCACCTTGAAGGCAATACAGCCATTATTGAAGGTGTGCAAAACCTGAATGGCGCACCTGTGATGGCGACTGATTTGCGTGCATCAGCAAGCCTTATCCTGGCTGGATTAGTTGCTGAAGGTGAAACTATTGTCGAACGTATTTATCATATTGATCGTGGTTATGATCACATAGAAGAAAAATTATCCTGCCTGGGCGCTCGTATTCGTCGAACTACCGATTAATACCTGAACTTGTCGCTTACACTCAACAAACTGCAGATATTCAAATTTATACAAAATGTCAGATAAAATCACAATAGCTTTAGCCAAAGGTCGAATTCTGAAAGAAACACTTCCACTTCTGGAGCGTGCAGGAATAACACCTGTCGATGATCTGGAAAAAAGTCGAAAACTTATCTTTGAAACCAATCACGATAATATTGATCTGGTATTAATCCGCTCAGCCGATGTACCCACTTACGTACAATATGGTGCAGCAGATATGGGTATTGCAGGCAAAGATGTATTGCTGGAGCATGGAGGAGAAGGCCTTTATGAATGGGTTGATTTGCATATAGCTCCCTGCAGATTAATGACCGCAGGGTTTGCGGATAAACCATTACCAAAAGGCAGGCTTAAAGTAGCGACTAAATATACTGGTATAACTAGACAGTATTTCATGCAATTGGGACGTCAGGTAGAATTGATTAAACTTTATGGATCGATGGAATTAGCACCTATTGTTGGCCTGTCAGACATGATTGTCGATCTGGTTGATACTGGAAATACTCTAAAAGCCAATGGTCTGGTACCGATGGATTTTATCATGCAGATTACATCAAGATTAATCATTAACAGAGCTTCATTAAAAATGAAAAATAAAGCGATCAAACAGGTTATTGAAAAAATTGAAAAATCGGTAAAAATGCCCTAATAAATTTCTGAGTGATATAAAAAGCATGAATATAGAAATCAAGCAACTATCGAGCAGCGATGAAAATTTCTGGTCAGATATGAAACAGTTACTTGCCTGGGAATCAGTTTCTGATGAACAGGTCTTTAGTACAGTGAGTGAAATTCTAGCCAGTGTTCGTCATCATGGAGATTCTGCGGTCATAGATTTCACGACTCGATTTGATGGTTTGCATGTCTCTGATATGTCTGAACTTGAAATGCCAGCTTCATCTCTGGAAGAAGCTTTCAATGGTTTGCCTGAAGATCAGAAAATAGCGCTGAAAACTGCTCAGCAAAGAATAACTCGCTATGCCGAAAAGCAGAAAATGACTTCCTGGGAATATACCGAAGAAGACGGTACTGTGCTTGGTCAGAAAGTTACTCCTCTGGATAGAGCGGGTCTATATGTACCTGGTGGCAAGGCTGCCTATCCATCTTCAGTTTTAATGAATGCGATACCAGCCAAAGTGGCTGGTGTTAAAGAATTAATCATGGTGGTTCCTACCCCTAATGGTTTAGTGAATGATCTGGTGTTGGCTGCGGCACATATATCAGGAGTAGACAAAGTATATACGATCGGTGGTGCACAGGCTGTCGCAGCACTGGCTTATGGTACTGAAACTATTCCGCAGGTTGATAAGATAGTGGGGCCGGGAAATATCTATGTTGCTACAGCCAAGCGTATGGTATTTGGCGCAGTGGGTATTGATATGGTTGCAGGTCCTTCGGAAATACTGGTTGTCTGTGATGGTAAGACAAATCCTGACTGGATAGCGATGGATTTATTTTCTCAGGCTGAACACGATGAAGATGCGCAATCTATTCTGGTTTCTCCTGATGCTGAATTTCTTAAGCAGGTTAAGCAAAGCATTGATAAATTACTGGAAGAAATGCCACGTAAAGCGATTATTCATTCTTCTCTAAGTTCGCGCGGTGCATTAATTCATGTTCAGGATATACAGGAAGCGATTGAAGTCGCAAATTATATTGCGCCGGAACATCTGGAACTTTCTTTAGACAATGCAGCGGAAGTAGCTCAATCTATTCATCATGCAGGTGCTATTTTCATGGGACGATATACTGCAGAAGCTCTGGGTGATTATTGTGCCGGGCCGAATCATGTTTTACCGACTTCCCGTACAGCCCGTTTTTCATCTCCACTGGGTGTTTATGATTTTCAAAAGAGATCCAGTTTAATTGGATGCTCTGCTGAAGGAGCTTCAGAACTGGGTAAAGTTGCTTCAGTACTGGCACATGGAGAAGGTTTAACCGCACATGCGCGTTCAGCTGAATATCGAATTATCAAATAATTTCTGCTACTTTTTCTGTTGAGGGGGAGCATGTCTGCCCCTCAACAAAAACTCAGACCAGGGCTAATAGAACTCCTCTAACCTGGCAGAATCACTATAAGTTACCTGCTATAAACTGGGTGAGATGGATAAATGAATATTCGGTTCTTCGACTGGCTCAGAATTAGATTCAGCATCCTGTTTAATATCCATCCACTTCAGTAAGTCATAATATTTGCGGATATTTTCGACGTATTTAACAGGTTCATTACCCCGGGCATAGCCATTCTTGGTATTTTTGTACCATTTTTTTCTACTTAGTAGTGGCAGACTCTTTTTTAAATCGATCCATTTATCCGGATCACCATGACGGTTTTGCGTAATTTTTCTGGCATCTTCCAGATGACCGAATCCTACATTATAAGAAGCCAGAGCAAACCAGGTTCTATCCGGTTGTTGAATGCGCTCAGGTATCTTTTTTAACACTTTCTTAAAATAAATTGCGCCACCTTTAATACTTTCAGCAGGATTTAGCCGATTTTTGATTTTGACATGTTTGGCTGTATCCAGAGTCAGCATCATTAAGCCACGTACTCCGGTTGGTGATTTCGCTTTTTCATTCCATAGTGATTCCTGATAACCAATTGCCGCTAATAAGCGCCAGTCCATACCTTGAGCTTTTGCTTCTTTTTCAAATAATTCACGATATTTCGGTAAACGTTCTTTGACATGCTGTGTAAAAGTCTGGATATCTGAATAGTTAAATTTAGCGACATGGCTGTAATATCGATGAATTAATTGATCCAGTCGACCGTCTTTCTTAATAATTTCAAAAAAATTATTTATTTTCTTAATCAGGCTTCTATCATCAGAACTTTTAACTGCCCAGCGCAACTGTTTTGTACTGCCCAGCTCAAATGCAACTCGTAATTCGGGGTAAAAACGTCGTTGTAAGGCAATTTCATGGGAATCCGCCAACATATAATCTACCAGGCCATCATCAACCAGTTCGATTAATTCTTCAGTCGCAATATCTTTATTAGTATGCCAGCTTAATTCAGGGTATTTTTTTTTCAGTTTAGTTAACAATGCTAATTGACTGGTGCCATCGACTACTTCCAGTATTCCATTTTGTAAATCTTCAATTTTCTTAGGTCGATCCTGTAAACCTTTTCGATAAAGTAACTGCTGAGTAACTGTATGATAACTTGGTCCGTAATCTATAATGGCTGGATTAACACCATCCTCATTGGAAACACCAGCAGCAATTAAATCACCACTTCCAAATATTAACTCCGGGTATAAATCAGAAAACTGTTCAACCACCACAATTTTGAGTTTCACACCAATGTAGTCAGCAAATAATTTTGCCAGTTGGTATTCAAAACCATTTGAACCATTGGCATCCTGATAATAGGTAGAAGCAGCATTGAGAGTTAAGACTCTTAAATACCCCTGTTTCTGAATAGTTTCTAACTGATTTAGCTGGGGGTTTAAATAATAGGGTAGTCCTATAAGCACAATAAAAAATACAATGGCAGCAAGACTACCTGCAATAATCTGTATTTTGTGTGCTCTAGGTGACAGGTCTACCATTCGATCCCAATTTGCATAAAATTTAATGCATCATAAATTAAAATGTTGAGTCAAACTTAGTTTTTATTCACAACTTTTTACAAAATTTTTAACATTAAGTAATTTAATCTGGATTCCGCAGTTGACCACTCGCAATAGAGCTTAACCCACTGATTCATAAACCATGACAGTTGACGCGCTGTGGCGGAATAGAGCAGGGGGCTGGAAGTTAGTAATATTGACAGAAAAATGAAGCGATATCAGATGAATCAACAGCTTGTGTGTTAAAAGGTAAATCCTGTAATAAAGCAGAATCATCAGAACTGATATGATTTATAGAATAATAGATATTGTTACATTGCTATATAAAATTCGCCATGGATCTTATAAACGTCTGGTAAAAACCCAGTTATTACCCTCTGATAGAGCAGGTTTAAACTCATAACCTTCACGATCAAAATTTTTAATATCTTCAATATCTGTCAATTCATGATCAATGATATATCGGCTCATTAGGCCACGAGCTTTTTTAGCATAGAACCCGATCATTTTATATTCACCGTTTTTATAATCCTTAAAAACAGGGGTAATTATAGTACCTTTAATCTTTTTGGGTTTTACCGCTTTAAAATACTCATTGGACGCCAGGTTAATCAAAGTATCTGAATTTATAGCTTTAAGTTGTTTATTAATGGCATCGGTGATTTGCATATCCCAGAATTCATACAGATTTTTACCAAAGCTGGTATCCAGTTTAGAGCCCATTTCAAGGCGATAAGGCTGCATTAAATCGAGAGGTCTGAGTAAACCATAAAGTCCAGATAACATACGAAAATGTTGTTGAGCAAAAGCCAGGTTTTTATCCGTCATCGTATAGGCATCCAGCCCAGTATAAACATCGCCTTTAAAAGCAAATACAGCTGGGCGGGCATTTTTAGCAGTAAAAGGTGTTTTCCATTGATGATTACGCTCGACATTCAAATCGGCTATTTTAGTACTGATATGCATGAGTTCAGACAAATCCAGAGCAGAAAAATCTTTCAAACGGTTAATCAATAATTGAGATTGTTTAAGAAAATCTGGTTTAGAGAAATCAGTAGTAGGAAGAGCTGATTCATAATCAAGAGTCTTAGCTGGTGAAACAACGATTAGCATGGTTTGCCCGAAAATAAAAATATGGATCTTAACAAATCCGCAGCAAACATTAGTGAAAATATTTCTATATCACTCATAGTCAAAATAAATCGGCATAAAACGAAATAAAACGGGCAACAGGCATTGATACTCAGGCAGTCATAAGGTAGTCTTCGCCAGCTGAAATTAACGAGCATGATTGCTTCTTTAGCAGTAAAACTGAAGAGCCTTAAATGGAAGCAACATGTTTTAAAGAACTGGAGAGTTGTCCGACAAATCTGTCAGGAACAGATTTGGGCATCGACGAAGGAGATGGTGCGATAGCACCGAGACACAGGACGTGTCGAGTCCGTGGTTGACAAAAACATCAGGAACGATTTTATTAAGTCCTTCCATGGACTTAATCAGAAGCAGGTAGCTATAGCTGATCAGGCTTTGTTTTATGCAAGTTTGTAGAAAGCGACGAAGGAGCTTCCCGAAGGGTGAAATATAGGACATATTTCATAACGAGCACGCGTGCTCCTTTAGCTAAAAAGCTGAAGAAACTGTAACGGAAGCAACATGTTTAAAGAACTGGAGAGTTGTCCGAGTGGCTGA
>JBNKKI010000184.1:0-11379 GCA_050291745.1 Gammaproteobacteria bacterium
TTAACTGAGTTGCCCAAACTGGAACGACATTATGATGTGGAGAAACTCGATCAATTTCTCCCCTGGAATCTGACTGAAAAAAATTCGGCCTTTAGATAAAGTCGCTTAGACTGTCAACGTGTGATTAATTATCGGTTACGAGCATGGGAACGAGAGACACACTCTTCACCAATCAGCTGACTACGGTGTTTTTGATTTCCCGGCAATTGCTCATGCATTGCTCTAACGACAGTCATCCCTGGCTTAGATCAGGCACATCAATCTGTTACGCATCTTTTTCACGTTCAATTGATGTTTCCAGGTTAAAGAGAACCAACTTACGAAAAGAAACCCTTGCTTTTATTCGTCTAAAGCGTTAATTTTCATAAATCGAAAAAATCGAAAACCTACCAGCTTCAAGGGTCTGAGGCAACAACTTGTACATAAGCGATTATAACAATGGCACCAAAGGACTCGCAGCACTGTTGGTGCCGCTTCGGTGAGAGCCGTGGCGCTCAGCTTTGGGGCTGGACATTATATTTTCATAAGGAGAGAAAAATTGAAGAATTTAATATTAATGTGTTGTGCTTTCTTATTACTCTATGGATGTGCTGAATCTGAAGATATTGTTCAGGTAGACTGCGGGCAAACAGAAAACATAGACACAAGTTCATTGAAAGGAACAATAAATGAACAAATACAATATGGAGAGCTTACAACCTATTTAGATTCACATCTTTGGGTTAATCGTATGCCACAAATCATCGACTCTAATGAACCCAAAAAATCATGTAGAGGCTCATTTATAGCAAATGTTAATTTACACTCTCTTGCAGGGCTGAAACCAGATAGCAACATATCCAAAATAAATCTTTATATTCTTGAAAATGGAAACGCTCTGTGGAAAGCAGGAATAGATGGAGAAATAAATGTATTACCAGAGGATGCTATAGAAATGGCATTTCTAAGGGGACCGGGTAGTCTGGAAGGAAAAATTGTTGACCTTGTTCTCACATTTGAGTATGAAAGTGAAACTTTTAGAATCAAACAAGAAGGATTGTTTGTTGAAAGTGTCTGGTAAGGAAGTTCAACACATAACAAAACTCGATGTTTTTTACTTTTACCTCGCAGAGTTAATTCGCTTATATAGCATTCATACAATTGTTTAAAAGGGATTAGGTCTTGACTATTTATCACACTCTCCACGATAACAGCACTTCAAAATTGATGGCTTACTATCGAGTATCGAACAGGATCATTTCTTCTTCGACGAGAGCAGCTTTGCCTAACAACAATAAGCTACACTCGGATATTTTACTCTGCTACGCACTGCAAAATTCCGGTGAGCCTGTCCCTTAGAAAAAATCGGATATGAAACTGATTGTTTACGGAAGGATAATTGAAGTCGTAAGTGCTAATGGAATGTTTATTATTTAGGTAATGATGGGAAAAAGAGATTGGCCGATGATATCCTGATTCCTTCAGAAACTAATGAAGAGGATATTGTCTGGTATCTTGCTGATCTTTGACATGAATGGGCAAAACCGAATGCAAGTCATGTGTCTTTGTTTGAACCTGGATTCCGCAGTTGACCGCTCGCAATAGAGGTTAACCCACTGTTTCATAAACCATTACAGTTGATGCTTATAAGTGATATATGAAGATTGCGTATTTTATAAATTTGCAATTTTTAACAGGAAAGTAACAAACTAGAAGTAATGAAGTAATAACAAATTCTAAAACTCCAAAGCTTGTCTGATATCAAGCCGGATGGAGTCAAATAATTCCGCTCCCAATACGCTTTGATTAGTTTGAAAATAATGATAATCAGAAGGCCTGAGCGTTATAGTTTTTCCCTGTGAATCAACAAGCGCTCTCGCCCTGGCTTTCTCTTTACTGTGGTAAAAACGCCCGGCTAGATAAATTGTGCACGCGGGGTCATTCAATTGTTGATTCAGGTACGGTTTCAACTCTGATTCGTCGGCAAAACTCATTATCTTGTATTTCACTTCCAGACGTTTTTTTTCCACGATAAGATCGTCCTTTACTCTCTCCATCAACAGCTTGAAATCCTCTTCACGCACAAATCCCATACTAAATATCAACTCTTCGTGAAATGCAAATGAACATAATGATATCTCTTCCGCCTCCAGACTTAAAACCAGCGTCGATGAAAGAAAATTAGCAAAATCACTTGTTAACTTTAATCCGAACCACTGAGTTTCCAGTACATCCAGTAGCAGTTTTTTATCGAATTTACCTTGCAAATAATCGGGCAAATATTGACGTAGCAGTTTTTTATCCTGTAGATGGACAGCGAGCAAAACTTTTCCCAGCAGTTGAGACTGCGACCATGGCAACTCTGCCTTTTCTGGCGGAGGTAAATCTTTCTTCGATTTATCAGCCTGCCAAACCATAGATTGTTCAGCAAAGGAATAGAGTCCGGGCCAAAGATTACTTTCCTCAATCTGTTGAACTTCTGCGCAGAATGACTTTAATATTTCTGCCCACTCAATGGTTTTCTCATTCACCATCGAATTATGGATACAGATCTGCGCATAGAATGGAAAGTCAGCGATATTCTCAATCTTGAGTGAGCGTAGCTTGCGTTCAATGGGGCGTGCAAAAGCTGTGTGTATCCGGGTTTTCAACCGCTCGCCAAGCGCAGGACTTTTAGTGGTCAGTGCGGACAACAGTTGATCGCAATCCTCATCTTCGTTCATGAGCTTGAGCTGCATGAGCCAGAAAGAAGCCAGTAGATCCGAATGTGATAGCAGGCTCTGTTTATGGATAAGAAGTGCTACAACAGGCCAGGCAATTGCCTTTCTTTTTTCACTGGCAATATAATCCAGCTCCATGTACAGACACAGCACCTCGGCTTCTATGCCCATACCTGAAACCGATTCCAGTTGCTCAGTCTGCATGCGGGTAATATCCTGCCACAAAAACTCAAACACTTTTGGATCGGGAAATGTCCACTCCCGCTCTATTAGATGATTCTTGATATAAAGTTCCTGCAAACTGTCTTTATCATGGTAACCGAATATAGAGCGTACAAAATCACTCCGGTACTCTTTTTGCCAGGTAGAAATATTTAATACTTCAGGTATGTTATGGATAAGGCGATCCAGTATATAGTTAGTAATAAACTTTTGTGAACGCAGAAACTGTGTGATTCCTGTGATGGCCTGCATCGCTTCATCTTCATCGAAGTTTGCAGTTGAAAGTGGGTTAAAAACAGAGTACCAGACTGCGTTAGCATAGCGCGTATGAGGATTGTCAAACAGGCGACGCATTTCCTCTATGATATCCAGCACGATACGCAGGTTGCGCTGTTTCTTTTCGATTGAATTTTTGAGTGAAAGCTCGCCCTCTTCGGAGAAAGCATAATCCAGATCTTCCAGTTCGATTTTTAAATCTTTCAGGATCGAAAGCTGCTCTAAACGCGACTCTGGATCTATAGCACTATCTATTTCTGATTCGCCACCCATCTCAATCAGAGGAGGCGCATCTTGCTGAATATTGTCTATCAGCTCACTTTCCTGATGGAGCGCAATTTCATTCTGCTCTGTTTCTGCGCCCCCCTGCTCTAATGGACTTTGATTTTTTTCCTCAAATCTAATGTCATTGAAAAATTTCTCAACGCCAACCGCCTTCGTATCAGCGGATGTACTCTTTGCCTCTTCAGTATTGGCAATCTCTCGTAAGCCAGCACTGAGACGTTTAAATGCCTGGTTCAGAGCCTGGAATCCTTCCGGGTCCTGAGCTTGTTTAATCTCTTTTAATCGTTTGGCATAAGCTCGTTTAACGCCTGCCAGATTAATCTCGTCATCAAGCGTCAGGCCGAGCAAATTTAGCTCATTCTGAAAATCAGCAAGTTCGGGCATAGGATTTACTCTCCAAAACGAAACTGGGCCAGATAATTTTCTGCTGCGATACGCTCGCGATGAATAGTCATTTGATCGTCACTATTCAGCGCAGCATAAAAGCGTCTGAGCACGTCGTAAACCAGGTCGCGGTCGGCTCCAATAAACTCTTCGTATAAACGTTCGAGTTTAGCCAGAATCAAGCGATTTTCTGCTTTCTCAGCGGGCAGGATTTTCAACTCCTGTATACGCAACTTTTGTGCTTCAATTTCAGAATCAGATAATACTATTGATTTATTTTTGATAATAATCGACTGGTGTATGCCGAGCTTTTCTACCGACACGTCAACATGGATTATACCGTTATCGTCATAAGTGAACTGTACATCCACCGCCTGTTTGGTATCCGGCCACGGCGTCGGCACCTCGACTGAACCCAGACGTATATTGTTTTGCGGATTCAGGCTTTCACCCTGAAATACATCTATACCAATAGTGCTTTGAGATGGGCTCATTTTATACACCTGGGTACGCTTGGAAATAGGCACCGGTGAATTACGTTCTATAATGGGCAGATAGACATTTTTTTTCAGTTCAGAGCTATGCACGTCAATACCTAGCGTAAAGGGCGTGACATCTGTCACTACATATTCTGCAACACTGTCTCCTCCCGCATCCATTTCTGCCTGAAGGCATGCCCCAAGTGCGATTGCAGTATCAGGTTCGTGCATATAGATTTCAGAATCCGGGAAATACTCATTCACGAGATTATTAAATATCTGCATCCGGCTAGAGCCGCCCACCAGCACAATTTGATTGATTTCATACAGACGTGTATGGGTATCTTTCAGCACACGTACAATCGGATCTTTAATCTTGCTCATCAGATCCTGGCACATGTCTGCGAACATTTCATTGTTAAGTCCAAACCGGTAATCACGCTCTTTAATCTTAATATCATGCGTCACCGTATCCCGACTGCTGAGCTGGCGCTTTAAGTTCTCACATTGACTGCGTAAAGACTGATACTCCTGGGCGTTAAGGTCCGTGCGTTTGATACCTTGCATCTGCAAAAAGGAATCGACAATGCGGTTAGAAAAGTCTTCCCCACCTAGATGACCATCACCCGCACTGGCGCGAATATTAAATACGCCTTCAAAATACTCCATCAATGACACATCAAAGGTGCCTCCGCCCAGATCAAGTACCAGAAATTGAAGCTCGTGATTCCACCTGTGCATGCCATAAGCCAATGCTGCAGCCGTCGGTTCGGAAATGATTTTTTCCACTGGCAACCCCGCAATAGCTGCAGCATTTTTAACCGAGTTACGCTGAGAATTGGTGAAATATGCGGGCACACTGATTACACAATGCTCGATAGAACCTTCTCCGAAAGCGTTTTCAGCATCCTGCTTAAGTTGCCTGAGCACCAGCGCCGACAGCTCTTCAACGCTAAATTTTTTATCCCCCAGATAAAATTGACGCCCGCTACCAGTATGCGGCTTAAATATTGAAACCGTTTTATCCGGGTGAGAAATCAGTCGTTGTAATGCAACCCGGCCTACCACAACATTGCCATCTTCATCCAGACCCACCACTGAAGGTGTTAATTTCTCGCCCAGCGAGTTTTCCACTATTATTGCACTGTCTCCCTCAAACACTGCAATCAGCGAGTTTGTGGTACCTAAATCAATTCCAAAATTTGCCATATCTTTACCTTGTTCAGTTCTTGATAACCCAAAATATCTCACTGCCTACGAGTGATTTCAGATGTTCCGGGTTAAAGTTTTTCTTTTTTAAAAATCGCATAATAATCAACTACAGCTCTGAAAAAGATAAGGATCAGGTGATCCGTGAGTTGATCCCTGTCTTTATCTTATCTCTTAAGAGCAACACAAATATTGCAAAAGGAAAGAGAATTGAGATAGAGGTATTAGCAAAAATCAATAATAATCCTGGAAAAATCAATTGAGCGTAAAAAAAGATGCGTAACAAATTGATTTTATCAGATGCTTTAAGGTGTTACGTAGACTTTCATAATTCAACTGATTTTTTAGGATAATATATGTGATGTAAATTGTTCAACAAAAAAGCTGAGGTAGAGTAGAAAACCGGCATCGCGCACCCTTAGTTTCAACCTAGATTCCGCAGTTGACCGCTCGCGATAGAGGTTAAGCTGTATCGTGAAGAACTTTATAACAGCAGAATGTCTTAAGATTAAAGATACCCAGGTCAATTTATGATTTTTTTGTGGTGAAAAATAATCTGAGATTAACTGATCAGCGCTTCCTTAAGATTAAATTCACTATCAGCAGCCTGCTTGCTGGTCAGATTATTCTGACCATTTAACAATTTTCTTCCTGCCATATGATCTGCCGGACTGTTAATACTGTCGATAGCAATTAATTGCCCCTGTTTAAAATAAAACCAGGAAAAGCTGTCGCTAGCCTCCTCTCCTCTGATAACGGCTTCATCATAGCCTGAAGATAAACCAACCATCTGTAATTTAATTTGATACTGATCAGACCAGAACCAGGGAAAAGCAACAAACGGTTTAGGATTACCTAAAATATGAGCAGCAACAGATTTAGCCATTTCCACCGCATTCTGCACTGACTCCAGTCTGCGCAAACTACCATCCGTCATTTTTTGCGCAGTGCAATCACCTAAGGCATAGATATCGGGAACACTGGTACAACCTGAATTATCGATAATAATGCCACCATCACAGCCTATACCTGCCGTTTGTGCAAGCTCCTGATTAGGAAGCACACCGACACCTAGCACTACCATATCTGCAGCAATCTGCTCACCATTGCTTAACTTTACAGCAGTAAGCTTAGCAGATTCAGTCACTACTTCACTTACGGCTGAATTAAGCAGAATTTCACAACCGTGGTTTTCATGCAGGGTTTTAAAATATTCTGAAATCATTGGTGACACAACACGAGACATCAAACGATCAGCAAATTCGATCACAGTGACTTTTTTGCCAAGCTTGATCGCAACGGCCGCCATTTCCAGACCGATAAATCCACCACCCACCACAACCAGATTTTTAACTGAATCCATTTGAGCAGCTATCGATAGCGTATCATCCAGACTACGCAGGCTGTGCACGCCCTGTGCAGTCACCTGTTCAAGTGCTGGAATTCGAGCACGTGAACCTGTTGCTATAATTAATTTGCTATAGCTGATAAGTTCACCATCCTGTAAGCTGACTGTTTTGTTAACCGTATCTACTTCGGTTACTCGGACTCCTTTTCTCAGCTGGATAGCCTTTTTTTCAAAAACAGCAGGCTGTCGTATGGTTAATTGCTCCTGCTTATATTCACCAAGTAAAAAAGCTTTACTCAAAGGTGGTCGATTGTAGGGTGCATGAGGCTCATCTCCTAACATCAATATAGGACCTTCATATTTACCATTACGCAAACTTTCAGCTGCCTGTAAACCTCCCTGTCCGGCACCTACAATCACCACCGGTGCAGTCATTAGCTTTGCGCCTCAGGTAGATGAACTACCATGCCATCCACTTCAGCAGTAACCTTAATCTGACAGGCCAGACGACTGTTTGGCTTACGTTCGGACACAACTTCTTCCAGCATTTCCAGTTCAGTTTCATTAGCATCCGGCAGCTTATGAAGATATTCATCATCGACATAACAATGGCAGGTAGCACAGCAGCAGGAACCACCACATTCACCTTCAATACCGTCTACACCATTTGCCACTGCAGCCTGCATTAGCGTCCAGCCATCCTGTACATCAATCTCGGTTGATTCGCCATCTGCCTCTATATAAGTCACTGTTACCATTTTTTAATACTCACTTTTAGTTAATCTAATTAGCCTCGAACCATCAATAATTTCCTGGGACTACGAAAATTTGAAGAGGCCAGCCATTCTAGCTTATCATCAGTTTCAACTAATGAGAATTCAGGAATGGCTTGCAGGAAAATTTCCATAGAAGTTTTTATCGCCAGCCGTGCTATAGAGTTACCCAGACAAAGATGTACACCGCCACCCATACCCAGATGAGCCTTAGCTTTACGAGTTACATCATAGTTATCAGGATCAGGAAATTTACGCTCATCCCGATTTGCGGCACCATAGGCCAATATCACGAAATCACCTGCTTTCATGGTTTCACCATGTAAACTGACATCTTTTGTCAGGCAACGACGGAAGCGTTGTGCAGAACTATTAAAGCGCATGGACTCTTCAATCGCATTCGGTAGTAGAGAAAGATCTTCAACCACTTTCTTACGCTGCTCAGGAAATTCAGCCAGATTTTTGCCAAACATCTTAAGAAATCCAGAAAGAGATTCTATTCCAGCCATAATTAAAGTTGTTACTGTTGTCTGCACCTGAATCAAATCCAGTTTATAACCATCAACTTCAGCAGTAATCAACTGACTAATCAGGTCATCTCCAGGGTTGGCTGCGCGAGCTGAAATGACTTCCTGAGAATAATTCTGCATCCATTCAAAAGCAGCCAGATGCTCTACCCCTTTTTGCTTTGTTTCTGGATCTGTTTGCACCATCAATAAAGCATTACGCTTAACTTCTTCAGGGTTATCAGCTGGCAGCCCCAGTAATGCGACCAGTACATTAAAAGTAATTTCAGAAGCAAAATCATCCGCAAAATCAAATGTCTTTTTATCAGCAATTTTTTCTTCGATAATCTTTTTGGTGATCTGCTGAATAGGTTCGACCAGATGATTTAAGTTACGTTTGGCAAATACAGCCTGTACAACTGATCGTAATTGATCGTGCTTAGGGGGATCCATTGAACCCAGTGTATTTCCGGCTCGTCCGGGGAATTCATCAACCAGATTCCCTTTCGCTGAAGAATAAGTTTGCCAGTCATTTAATGCATTAAAAACATCATCATAACGAGTCAACACCCATTTCTGAGCTTCTTCACTCCAGTAACAGGGATGGTTATCACGTAAATCCTTATAACTATCAAAAGGATTGGCATCGAACTCAGGTGAATATAAATTAAAACTCGTCATACTGATCTCCAGAATATTTATTGTTTAACCGGCTTAACAACACTGGTATTTGGTTAATATATTTACTTTTTTAAAGAATGAACGATTTAAGACGCAAAAAGAATTCACTTATCTTCCAGATACTGGTACTTTTAAAGCACAGAGTTCGAGAGTGATATGAATAAAAACGAGCAAAATGTAATTCCCGGGTTTGCTTTATATGGCGATGATAACAATCAGCCACAGCCGGAATTTGTGCATATTGAGGATATAGCAGATCGTAGTCAGAAACATGACTGGAAAATAAAACCTCACCGTCATGGTAAATTATTTCAGCTACTATTTATCGATAATGGCTCTGTAGAGCTTTGTTTAGACGAACAAAGCCATAAATTAAATGGATTCTGGATAATCACTGTTCCGCCAGGTACGGTTCATGGTTTTTGCTTCCCTGCTGATACAAAAGGTAAAGTTTTAACGATAGTGGATAGCTTACTGGAAGGTCATGAACCTCAGATTCAACGTTATTTTAATCAGCTATTAGCACAACCTTATCGTATTCAATTAAACTATGAAGATGTACTTTTTAAGCAACTAACGCATTCATTCGAAAGTATTAGTCAGGAGTTAAAACTTGCCCAGCATAACCAGCAACAAATGCTCAATTGCCTGATTCAGATGCTATTGATTAATTTGACCCGACAACTGGAAAATCATCCCAATACTGAACAGAAAAGTCATCATTCTCGCCAACAACTGGTTAATCAATTCAAACAGTTACTGGAGGAAAAGCACCTTCAACACTGGACCGTGCAGCAATATGCAAAGTCTTTAAATACTTCCACTTCAAGTCTTAATCGTCTGTGTGGTGAACTAACAGGCATCAGTGCTAAAGCTATTATTCAAAACCGTTTACTAATAGAGATCAAAAGACGCCTTATTTATACGCAACTTCCACTGGATAGCATTGCTTATACGCTGGGTTATAAAGATCCTTCCTATTTTTCCCGTTTTTTTAAAAAACATGAGGGTGTCTCCCCGGGACAATATCGACAACAAAAATATTTTGAAACCGAAACGTCGTGAACCAGGCAGATAATTTTTCTTTATCTCTCTATGATCCTGGATTCCGCAGTTGACCGCTCGCAATAGAGGTTAACTCACTGTTTCATCAACTATTACAGTTGATGTGATATGTTAACATCCGGCCTTAAATTTCTGTGCCCATCTTGCTTTTTAACAAAAAATACTCTAAAAAGAGGCATTTTATAAGCGTGGCATTTTTGACAGGGAGTGTAATCCATATGACAAAAAAGGAAATATCGATTCCAGCACAGACTTTTTCTTTTAATGTTGAAAATATATTTAGCTTTAATCAGCATCAATCTGTAGAAAAGATACTGCAAGGCATTGTGTCATTTTATCAAATGACATTTGACTGGATATGCAACCACAGCTTTATCCGGCACACACAATATCAACTGCCCTGCTCAATGAGCTTCAAAAAGTCACTTAATCAAGGATTGTTCTCCCTCACAGCAGTACTATTTTACAAACCGTCTATAACAAAATAATATCAAATCAAATGGAAGCAGCAATAAAGTAGAGAAAAAAATGAAAATACTAAAAATAACAGCCCTGGTCTTTTTATCATTGATTTCAATTGATAGTTTTGCAGAAGATAAGTGGAGTTTAGTTCTGGGATTGAATTTTAGACAGGCTACTCTCGATGTATATGATCCTGATGTAGGTGTTGAGCCGATAGGAATACTGAAAGATGATTTTAAAGTTTTACCTCATTTAAGCCTGGATAGTGCTTCAAAAACTCTTAATAACAATGGTACTTTAGCCTATAAGATATCCTTTAATCTGGATCGGATAGATATGTCTACACAACAGGTCAATGACAATAATGTTATTATTGATGTTGATGCAGGAACATCGGCTGAAGGCTATTATTTTTATGCTATGCCTGTCATTTATTATGAGTTTTTTGGGGATAATCCAAACCAGGCTTTAAGATTAGGAGCTGGACTCGGCTTAGGTATTGTTAAAGCTAAAGGAGATATCTTCATCTACGAAAACTATAACTATAATTATCACAGTTTTGATATCAATAAATTTACCTATTCGTATGGATTGATGCTGGAATACGAAAGAAAAAACTGGTTATTTATTATCGGTAGTTACACACCTGAAGTAACACAGAATGGTTACAAATATAATATTTTCGAAACCAGCTTTTCAATCCGTAGAAAATTCTATTTCTAGGCATCCAGGGTTAAGCCGGGGAAAGAAATTTTGAGCCAGATTTTGCGGTTATTTGAACCTGGAATCCGCAGTTCGACGAGCTGATTGTGCGTTTGAGGTGGTGTAGATCAAGGCGTAAGGACGCGAAATAGCGAGCTATTCCAAGGAGTTACAACGAAGAGATACGCCGCCTCAAACGTGCAATTCAGTTCGTAGCGGAATTCACCGATTGGGTGATTATACACATCAACTGTAATCGTATATGAAACAGTGGGTTAAGCTCTATTG
>JBNKKI010000185.1:0-5615 GCA_050291745.1 Gammaproteobacteria bacterium
GAAAGCCAAAGCCGATGCGAAAAAACAGCAGCAAAAGCAAAAGGCTGAAGACAAGCTAAAAAGCCTGTTAGGCAAATAGCTCAGGTGAACCTGGAATCCGCAGTTAACCTCTATTGCGAACGGTCAACTGCGGAATCCAGGTTAAACAGGAATTACAAGCCTAGCTCGCTTAGGCCCGGATGATCATCCGGGCGTCGACCAGGTGACCAGTGAAATTTTCTTTCGGATTCTTTTATTGCCAGGTCATTGATACTTGCGAAGCGGCGCATCATTAGTCCATGCTCGTTGAACTCCCAGTTTTCATTTCCATAAGCGCGATACCACTGTCCAGTATCATCATGAAACTCATAGGCAAACCGGACAGCAAGACGATTGTCATTAAAAGCCCACAGTTCTTTTATGAGTCTGTATTCAAGTTCTCTCGACCATTTCTGTACAAGAAACTCCTTTACCTGTTCCCGACCCTTTGGAAACTCCGAACGATTACGCCAGATAGTGTCCTCCGTATAAACAAGGCTCACCCTCTCCGGGTCACAGCTATTCCATGCGTCTTCAGCTAAACGTACCTTCTCTGTAGCAGTTTCCCGATTAAACGGTGGTAATGGTGGTTTTGTATTCATTGACTTTCCTCATAATTGAAATAGGTAGATAACTCTGTCTACCATAGATACTAGCCAAAGTAGACAGACTTGTCTACAATTAGTGGATGACAAATTTAATCTCACAAGCTACTGATCCTCAGCTCCCCCCCAAAGAGCGCATTCTGCAAACGGCTCACGATTTGTTTTACCGCGATGGTATCCGAGCTACCGGGATCGACCGGATCATTGCCGATTCCAGCGTTGCCAAGAAAACGTTCTACCGTTACTTTCCGAGTAAGAATGATTTGATTGAAGAATTTCTAAAATATCGTCATGAGCTTTGGATTGCCTGGTTTCGTGATGCGCTGCTCAGACATGGGAAAGGACTGGAATCATTGGTGCCAGCGTTAAAAGAATGGTTTTCAGACCCGATATTTCGAGGTTGTGCCTTTATAAACAGCGTGTCTGAACTCGGCTCTATAGCGCCAAAAGTTGCCGCTATCACTTGCGAGCATAAGCAGGATATGACTGAGCTGATCGCGGACTTGATTCCTCAATCAACCGATAAACAAATGAAAGCTGCAGCAATAGCCTTAGCTGTCGATGGAGCGATTATACGAGTGCAATATGAGCAAACTGCAGAGGGGGCAATTGCCAGTTTGCAAAGTGTTGTTGAACAATTTTCAAAACCAGGTTGAAAGAAAACTTAACTGAGACATTCAGTTTGTAGGGATGTTGATGAAAATACTAGAGTAAGGAAGCTTATTGGCCAGCATTTCTACCTCTAATTATGGTCAGGTTCGAGTAGTTTATTTAATTTCACCTGCCCGGTTGATTCTAGATCACTGATTTTTATTTTCACTTTGCTCCTTTTTAATTCAAATTAACCGTCCTGTTATTTCAAGCCTATAGCCCATGCACCTGTAGCTGCTACTAACTGCTCTGAAAAGTAGAACAGAAAGGGCGTATCCAAAAGGAAAGCGAAGATACGGCACCCGAACAAATATTTTTATTAACTGGGTCGATCTTATGTAGCTCTTTGATTTTTTGAGTTTATTGCTCATTTAAATCTACTAATTTCATCTTAAAGGGACAGTTTTACGGGGTACCGGCTTTAACCTGGGAAATCGTTTTTTGTGCGGAGTTACTATTGGAACTGATTAAAGTAGTCATAGACGAAAAGCATGTGTTTTGAGAAACTCCGGGCGTTACATGGAAGATTTTGATACTCAAATGGATGGTTTAAGCCTGAATAAACTACAGCATTAGGAAGAAATATTTTTGTAAACAGTGGCTTATCCAGGTCCGACCCCAGGTAACTTTTTAATAATAATTCTCATCAAGTGACTATGAATAATTCGAGTATTTGACGCTCATTTCATATTTTATAATCCTCCTTTCTTGACAAGATAGGACAATTGACCTAATCTATGTAGGACATCTGTCCTATAGTACTCAAAGGTAATGTGTTGAACGATATTTCGAAACGAGATCAAATCATTAAGGCTGCCGATAATCTGTTTTATCAAAATGGATTTGAGCATACTTCTTTCGCCCATATTGCCGATGTAGTGGGAATTTCGCGCGGTAATTTTTATTACCATTTCAAAACCAAAGATGAAATTCTGGATTCTGTGATTCAGCTTAGGCTGTCAAATACTCAGGCCATGCTGAAGCAATGGGCGTTATCAGGTGAAACCCCGGCTGATCGCATTCGCAGCTTTATCAATATCCTGATCATGAATCGGGCCAATATTAAACGCTTCGGTTGCCCGGTTGGTACTCTAACAACAGAATTGACCAAGTTAAACCATGCTGCCCAGGATGATGCTAATCAAATTTTTACTCTTTTTAAAACCTGGTTAAGACGTCAGTTTAAGCAATTGGGATATAAATCAGAGGCTAATAACCTCGCCATGCATCTGCTGGCACGTAGTCAGGGAATTGCCACTCTCGCCAGTGCGTTCCAGGATGAAAAATTCATCAAGCAGGAGGTTAAGTGCCTGAATGAATGGCTTGATCAATATCCACAAATTGAAACCTCTTGCTGAAATTTTATTTGGAGACAGAGTCTATGTTTATCGTTTTATTAAAGTTTTCTGATAACAAAAGTAAAGCCAGTGACTTTATGGCTGCTCATAATGAATGGATTCAACGCGGATTTGATGAGCAGGTTTTTCTTATGGTCGGTAGTCTTCAACCCGGGTTGGGTGGTGCTATGCTGGCGCATACAGATAATATTGAAGACTTGCAAAATCTTGTTAGTGAAGATCCTTTTGTAAAAGAAGATATCGTCAAAGCAGAAATATTAGAGATAACTCCTAAGCAGGCAGATGAACGCCTGAAATTCCTTATTGAATAACATAAAGAGAGCGAGAACATGACAAACGTATTTATTGGTCCGGATAAAAAACCGCGATGTAGCTGGTCTGGTGCAGCTCCAGAGTTTCTCGACTACCATGATACTGAGTGGGGATTTCCAGTAGACAGTGATCAACGTTTATTTGAAAAGCTCTGTCTGGAAAGTTTTCAATCCGGCCTGAGCTGGCGGACCATCCTGAATAAACGTGAAAATTTTCGTGCTGCATTTCATCATTTTGATTTTAATGTAATGGCGAAATTTACTGAGCGCGATGTCGAGCGCCTGCTTAAAGATGAAGGCATTATTCGTCATCGAGGCAAGATAGAGGCAGTCATTAATAATGCCAGATGCGCGCAGCAACTGGTCAAACAGGAGGGTTCACTGGCAAGCTTTTTCTGGCGCTACGAACCGAAAGCAGAAAGTCTTACTGAACCACAAACTGTTTCTACTTCAGAGGAATCTATTGCACTATCGAAAGCTTTGAAAAAGATGGGATGGAAGTTTGTCGGGCCAACCACAGCATTTGCTTTTATGCAGGCTATGGGGTTGATTAACGATCATGTTGAGGGCTGTGTTTTTCGCAAGCAGGTTGAACTGGCTCGCAGGAGTTTCTCACGTCCCTGAATCAGGAAGCTGGATAATGCTGCGTATTACGCTTTTTCTATTTTGTATCGTTGGAACTGGTTCTTGTGCATACGCTGAAAAGGGAACAGCTGTTTCGATGGCCCCTGCTGGTGTTTATGAAGCTTATCATGCGGGACAGTCGGTACTGCTTTTTCACGTTGCTGCAGCAATCGAGTCGGAAGCTTACTTTGATTGGTATTCAACTTTCAGTGATTTCCACAAAAGTCAGGGCAAAGGTTTTTACTTTCAGCAACTGGACCCGGCCTATTTACCGCAGTTCCTTCCCAATTTAGAGGATATCAAAGAGTTCAGTATTTTTCTGAAGAAAGGTCGGCCTGCTTACTTATATTCGGGTATAATTCTGGAACCTCAGGTTTATCAGGCGGTAGTTAATGTATATGCTGGAAATGAGTTGAGTGATATTGATCGGGTATTTTTACCGCAACAGGTAAATTTGTTGAATTTTACTGATTGAAGAATAACGGAATTCTGATTTTTTATCTTTTCTACCCAGAATCCGCAGTTGGACGAGTTGATTGTGCGTTTGAGGTGGTGTAGATCAAGGCGTTACAACGAAGAGATATGCCGCCTCAAACCTGCAATTCAATTCGTAGCGGAATACAGGTTCAATAAAGTCCCGATTATTATCAGGTTCTACTTTGTCCCCTTATAATCTGTTTTTCATATGCTCACACATGCTGGAAATACAATCCCGTCTTTAATAACAAGATCGATAGGGAAACTATTTTCTCCGCCTGAGGTGGAGCAGAGAGTAAGCTGATTATCTGTTATCTTTAATCAGCGTTACAGTGACTGTGTCTGTGCCTAGGCCACTGATTCCGGTACATTTAAGACTGAACTTACTATCCTTTGTTAAGCCGCTGATCGTTAGTGTTCCGGAAGTGCTTTTTGTACCGGACCAGTCGCCCATTGCGATACAGCTGCGCGCATGTGAACTCGACCATTGAAGGGTGGTATTACTATTGGGGGCAAGCTCGGTCGGGGTGGCTGTGAGTGTCACGACAGGTAGTGGTGCAGGACGGACGCTAACTTCAGCGGTATCAACGCCTTCACCACCTCCACCGCCGGCAATAATGCAAGATAGAATATAATGTCTGTTTGTATTGAGTTGATTGATTGTTTGTGTGCCGCTTCGGGCTTTACTACCAAACCAGTCTCCAGTGGCCTTGCAGATGTCTGCATCCACAGTATTCCAGCTCAGCATTGTTGAACCATTATAAGATACTGTAGAAGGCGTTGCCGTCAGATTGACTCGTGGAACTTTGATTCCATCTTCAGCGACATTAATGCTGACAGTTTTGCTGATTTTTCCTTCAGGACCATTACAAATTAGGCTGAATTCACTGTTTGTTTCAAGTTTGTCTATCTTGAGGGATCCATTGGGTTCTTTTTTGCCTGACCAGTCACCGGCTGCCATGCAGTCTTTAATATGTTTGCTTGACCAGGTGATTGTTGTCGAATCCCGAAAACCGATACTTAATGGGCTGGCATGCAGCTTAACTTCAGGGATTTTTGGAGGGGTAACTTTTACTAAAACTGAATCGCTGATCTCTTCACCGGCATGATAACAGTTCAATATGAAAAAACTGTCATGAGTCAGTGGTCCCGGTGTTTTGGAGCCGGAAGCCTTGATGTTGCCGTTCCAGTCGCCTGAAGCGATACAATAATCAACAGCAGTGGCTTTCCAGGATATGTTGACAGTACCATTGTAGTTAACGGTTTCCTGATCCAGATTCAGCTTGACTTCTGGCGGGCTTTTATCTGATTGATTACAGGCTGAAAGCAAGAGAATAAGTATCCAGGTTAATCTTAAATTGATTTTTAACATTGACTCAGCCATTGATATGAAGGTTTGTTTAATCAAGTGTTATTATCCTGGAAAAATCAGTTGAATCATGAAAGTCTACGTAACAGCTTAATGCAGCTGATAAAATCAAAAACACACTCTTCACCAATCAGGTGACTACGGTGTTTTTGATTTGCCGGCAATTGCTCCTGCATTGCTCTAACTACAGCCATCCCTGGCT
>JBNKKI010000186.1:0-3332 GCA_050291745.1 Gammaproteobacteria bacterium
AACCTCGTTTGTTGAAAGAGACTACAACTTACTGTCTAAACGCTATAAGTGGTAGAGAGGTTAAACTTATTTATGATGAAGTCACTTTCTCCGCGATAGCGGCTTCGTCCAACAAGGCCAATCCACATGGAAAAATTTAAGCTACTTCACTTTGTTACTCAGCTTAAATTTCCCAGTGATTGCAAGCGTTAGATCGCTCTTAGGAACTGCGTATTCTTAGTGGTGTGAAAAGCCAAAAATTGTTCGTTAATTATCAATTGTATGATACGAGAACTCATATGAAATCATTTTGGAAGAAATTGAAAAGAGTGCAAACTGGCGCTAATACTTTAGGTCAAATTAACCTCATTGGTCCTTATTTACAAGCTGAGTTAGATGGGCGCTCCAGCAACCGTGGCATAATTCGTGTAAAAGCACAGCCACTTGCCTACGGGGCAAATGGCTACTCTCTGCAGGCCACGGAAGATTACGGGCCTGATGTAGCGGAAGTCTATTGGTTGCCTTGGAAAAACGGAGTAGCAACAGTAGGTGCAAGGGCGGCATTTGAATATTCCAAGAGGGACATATTTTTTATGACAACAACATTGTCGGGTTGCAGGTTTAGTGTTACTCCATATCTAGTTTTACATACTGCTCACTCAGCCGGATTCAGTTCTGCAGGAAGAACAGAGACCGAGGAGAAAATAATAGGGGATCGTCAATCGGCGATCCGGAGATTATCTGTTTCCGCTGGTCGAGCTAATGATCTTCGATACGGGGGAGCTTTTGTTGGAGCATACAGTCGTGCACTTGTTTTTGGAATGCGAGTGAATAATCAATATACTTACAAAGTATTGGACACTTATCCTGCGCCTGGGAACTGGGGAGTCTTATTGTGATCAATTATCAGAAAAATCTTCAATCTAAAGGATATTATCTAACAATGTTATCATTGCCGACATTTTTGTTGGCACTTAAAAAAACTAAGCACCAACAAAAATGCGCAATATAACGGCGTTAGACTTAAAAAGGAATCGTCCCTATGAAAATATCAGAATCCGATTTGATAGACAGTTTTGGGAGATTTCTGATCGATCAACATTTAATCGACCTTGATAATTCCCACTTTGGGGGCGATGATAACCATAATGCAGATGTGGCTTTATTTTTGAAGTCCGATAAATGGACAAACATTCAAGTCAAAAAATTACATATAGAAGCAAAATCACACCACTCAGAAGACTCTCCAAATACTATCAACAAAATATTCGGTCAGTTACTAAAAGAAACTGGTAAGCGAAATCTCGATATAGAGAAAGAGTGTTTAGCCATACTATTCCCTTACGAGAGCGGGGAGTGGACGGGGCGAAATAACAAAACTGTGACAAGAATCGAAGGCGAGGCTTATTACCGCAGAGGCTTTTCGAGAATCGAAAGGCAGGTATTTGTTAAATTCGGCGATTTGGTTGGTGCCAAATACATTCTTTCTTTCTCTACGACATCAAACACCCTGCGCGTATTTGAATGGAAAAATTTCTTAGACGAAGATATTAGCCCGATAATCAGCCTAACAAAAAGTTCAACAACGCTCGTTCCTCGCTCGGACGCGCTAACGCGCGCCGTTTAACTTGGCGTTGGTAAATATAAGGATTGAGCAATTGATTAAAGATATTCCAACATCAGAAGATTTTATTTCGGCAGGGAAAGCTCAGTTCGATTTTGCTTGGGATATCGTCGTATCGTTTCTAAAGCTATTTGATGAAGCTGGTGAATACGGGGTTGATGTTAAAGAGGATGCAGAAGAGTTTTGGAAGGCGGCAAAGCAAAGAATACAAACGGCTCTCGCAATTACTCAGCAAGGCGTTGAATTAATTATAAAGGGTAAAATTGTTAAAATTAGCCCTTACCTCCTTATTGTTGGTTCTCCATCAGATTGGCCGAAGGCAACAGCAGAAGAACAGACAAGCTTCTCAAACTTTAGAACCATAGATGCTCAGGATTTAGTTAAGACCCATAATCTATTTTCCAATGAGAAGCTATCTGATGAGTTTATTGGTAAATTTGATTCGCTAAGAAAACATAGAAACCGCGTGATGCATACGGTGGATAAAAATCTCAAGGTTTCCGCCCTTGAGGTTGTCACAAAAATTCTAGAAATGCACGACTTCTTAATTCCAGATGAAAATTGGATTGAAACACGCGAAAATTTTTATCTGAATCTCCAGCTTCTCTTTTATTTTCACCGGATGGCATGGAGGCTCAGTTAGCTTGGGAGTTATTTATAGTATTCTCATTACTAAAACCTGCACAGGTTAAAAAGTTTTTCGGTATCGACAAAAAACAACGAATTTACATTTGCCCAAAATGCAAAAATGAAAGTAGCGACTTCAAAATGATTGAGCCGCGCTATGCGGTTTTGAGGCCAAACACTCCTGAATCAACCTACTTGTATTGCTTTGTGTGTCGTGACTCTCACCCAGTAACAAGAGACGATTGCGAAGATAGTGAATGCAAAGGCAACGTTATAAGTGATGAATATGGGGATTGCTGTACGTGTGGAGTCGATCATGGCCATGGTTAACAAGGCGCTCAGGGAAAAACTACGCTCCACTAATTTGTGGCTCGCTGCGCTCACGTTACCAAAAATTAGCTCCACTCCGTTTTTCCCCTGAGCGCGGCGTTGGTATGATTCCCTTTGTCAAGTTTAATCAAAAAAAGACTCTGCCCCTATTTCAGAGCAGAGTCCATCTATAAACTGCGGAATCCAGGTTTAACTTTATCCCTGGTTTTTTTGGGAATTAACGAGGGAGCAACCACGTAGCAACAGTGACCCAAACTGGTCAGTAATCGATAGACCCAGTAGCCGCAAGGGCCAGCTTCATAGACGAAATGCAGCGTTGCTGATGGATATTTACTCTCAAACTGACGTACCAGCTTGACTAATGCTGGTTTAGTCGTTTTAATCTTGCCTTAATCTTGGAAAAATCAGTTGAATCATGAAAGTCAACGTAACACCTTAATGTAGCTGATAAAATCAAAAACATACTCTCCACCAATCAGGTGACTACGGTGTTTTTGATTTGACCAGGCACATCAATCTGTTACGCATCTTTTTCATGCTCAATTGATTTTTCCAGGATAGTGATGGCAGGTGGACCCAGTGTTATCGTCCGTATAAGCCGCTTTAGAAAATTCTTTATGGGTATCCAGACCAATGAAAATTAGTGTATCTTTACTCATGCTAGCCTCCGGTTATATGTGTAGAGCATATATGATGGCTCTGGCTTTGCTAACCCGCGATACTCTGGAGGCTAGCACTTCAGGGAATCATTTTGTCTAGGCATAAATATGTT
>JBNKKI010000187.1:0-15204 GCA_050291745.1 Gammaproteobacteria bacterium
AATCCCGCTACGAACTGAATTGTACGTTTGAGGCGGCGTATCTCTTCGTTGTAACTCCTTGGAATAGCTCGCTATTCCGCGTCGTTACGCCTTGATCTACACCACCTCAAATGCACAATCAGCTCGTCCAACTGCGGATTCCAGGTTGAACAGACAGCCTGAATAATCATCTCACCAGGAGACATTCCTCTCAAGACAGACCCAATACATGAACCTGAATGAGAGGTAATTTATTTATATTGAATAAAGCTAAAAATTAATGCTGAATAATTTGGCTTAAAAATAATTGAGTTCTTTCGTGTTGCGGATTATCGAAAAATTCGCGAGGATCATTCTGCTCAATTATCTGACCAGCATCCATAAAAATAACGCGATTGGCTACTTTCTTGGCAAAACCCATTTCATGGGTCACGCAGATCATAGTCATGCCTTCTTCAGCCAGCTCAACCATAACATCAAGAACTTCAGAAATCATTTCTGGATCGAGTGCAGAAGTTGGCTCATCAAATAACATGACTTTAGGATTCATACACAGACTTCGTGCTATCGCCACACGCTGTTGTTGACCACCCGAAAGCTGACCGGGGTATTTATTCGCCTGCTCAGGAATTTTCACACGCTCTAGATACTTCATGCCAATTTCTTCCGCTTCCTTTCGTGGCATTTTCTTGACCCAAATTGGTGCCAGAACCAGATTTTCAAGGATGGTCAGGTGAGGAAACAGATTAAAATGCTGAAACACCATACCCACTTCCTGACGGATTTTTTCGATGTGTTTCAAGTCTCCTGTTAACTCGGTGCCATCTACAATGATTTGACCTTTCTGATGCTCTTCCAGGTGATTAATACAACGAATTGCAGTCGATTTACCTGAACCAGATGGACCGCATATAACAATACGCTCACCTTTACCTACTTTCAGGTTAACATCTTTAAGCACATGAAAACTACCATACCATTTATGTACAGCATTCATTTCAATGACGTGTTGCTGATCTGAATTTATATCATTTGTCATGGTAACTACCTTTTGTGACCTGTGTGTAATTTAGCTTCTAGGGCAATACTGTATCTGGACATACTAAAACAGAACATCCAGAAAATGCTGGCAGCAAATACATAACCTTCAGTATCAAAGCCAAGCCAGGCCGAATCAGAGTTAGCCTGTTGAATAATTGCCAGTAAATCGAAAAGCCCGATGATTAATACCAGTGTGGTATCTTTAAATAATGCGATAAATGTATTTACTATACCCGGAATAACCAGTTTTAAAGCCTGAGGAAGTATAATTAACCCCATGCTTTTCCAGTAACTTAAGCCTAATGCTGACGCTGCTTCGTATTGCCCTTTAGGTATCGCCTGTAAGCCACCCCGAACGACTTCAGCCATATAAGCAGATTGGAACATAATTATTCCTATCATGGCTCGTAGTAATTTATCAAAGTCACTTCCTTCCGGTAAAAACAGAGGTAACATGACTGATGACATAAATAGTACTGTAATTAATGGAACCCCCCGCCAGAATTCGATATACACAACTGAAAGCGATTTAACAATAGGCATTTCAGAACGACGCCCCAAAGCAAGCACAATACCAATAGGCAGGGAAGCAACAATACCAACACCAGACAGAATAAGGGTTAACATCAACCCGCCCCATTTATTAGTTTCGACAATATCTAAGCCGAAATACCCGCCATGAATCAGCATATAAGCGATAAAAGGGTAAATAATCAGAATAAAACCACCCAGAAACCATTTAAATTTAAATGACTTGATAAAAAGCGGAATTATTAAACCAATTAACAATAGTCCTGCAAGATTCGGACGCCATAATAATTCATCTGGATAAAACCCATACATGAATTGTGAGAAACGGCTATTGATAAAAGCCCAACAGGCACCAACCCCATCCACATCACAAACTTCTCGAGAATCTCCAGTCCACACAGCATCAATAAATATCCATTTAATTAAAGGCGGTATATATAAAAATATCAGATAAAAAACAAACAGGGTCAACAAACTATTCAGATAACTGGAAAATAGATTCTTCCTTAACCAGCCAACAAAGCCGGTAGTACTAATAGGAGGATCCATATCAGGATGTTGTCCAAGCTCATATGTTTTTGATTCAGTCGTCATGCTCATCTCCTCCTATCGCTCAACCAGAGCCATTCTTTTGTTAAACCAGTTCATAAATATGGAAATAACCAGACTGATGGTTAGATAAACGGCCATTGTCATCATAGTGATTTCTACGGCCTGTCCAGTCTGATTCAATGTCGTTCCCATAAATACAGCAACGATATCGGGATAACCAACCGCAGTTGCCAACGAGGAGTTCTTGGCCAGGTTCAGATATTGACTGGTTAAAGGAGGAATAATAACGCGCATAGCCTGAGGTATTATTATCAGTCGCATAGTCCTGCCACGACTAAGACCAAGCGCCATAGATGCTTCTGTCTGCCCATGGCTAACAGCATTGATACCAGCACGTACTGTTTCAGCGATGAAAGTCCCGGTATAAATAGTCAGGGCTAATAAAAGTGCCAATAGTTCAGGTATTATCGAAACACCGCCCTGGAAATTAAAACCTTTTAATGTCGGCATATCCCAGCTGAGTGGTGACCCCATTATTAAAAAAACGACTAATGGTAAACCGATGATTAAACCAAGAGATGAAAAAAATACAGGAAATTGCTGCCCTGTATTTTCCTGACGTTTACTCGCCCAGCGAGCTAAAAAAAATGAACCAATAATACCAAGAAAAAACAGCCACCCAACTATAGCAAAGCCATCTTCCGGCACTGGCGCTGGTAAATACAATCCCCGATTATTAAATTCAATGCCTGCTCCTAAAGACATACTCTGCCTAACCCCGGGCAGAGCGCCAAGAACAGCAAAATACCAGAAAAAAATCTGTAACAATAAGGGAATATTACGGAATATTTCGATATATAAAGTAGCCACTTTAGCGACTATCCAGTTACTGGATAGGCGCGCTACACCCATAATAAATCCGAGAATGGTTGCAAAAAAGATACCTAAGCCAGCAACCAGCATGGTATTAAGCAGGCCAACGAAAAAAGTTCGACCATAGGTGTGTGATTCATCATACTCAATCAGGCTTTGCAGTATTCCAAAACCAGCGGGTTCACTGAGAAAAGCAAAGCCGGTAGAAATCCCTCGGGATTCCATATTGATCAAGGTATTATTGACGATGGTATAAACAAAATAACCAAGCGCAATAACCAGTACAGTTTGAAAAAATAGCGCCCTGAATTTTGGATCATTCCAGATTGCTGGTTTTGAAGGTGTTAATTCCGAATCATGATCAGACATGCTTCGCTCCGTAAGTGGATAGTTTTATTATTAAAAGTGAGATAATCAAATACTCGCTACGTATATCCATTCAAAATTATTCTGCAACAACTTTCACATACTACATTTAATTCTGAATAGAAATTCGCCGTCCCAAATGCATCCTGTGCTTACGGCATACAGTACATCCCGAACATTAACCGTTTTGCAACACACTGCGTCCACGGTATATAGTTCATCCTGAATTTAAAAAAGGGACATGGTTACATGTCCCTTTTTATTTTCCAGATTAACGAATTGGTGGAGCGTATTGTAGTCCACCTTTACTCCACAGGGCATTCAAGCCTCGAGAGATTTTAAGCGGAGAACCCATTCCAACATTACGTTCAAATGCTTCACTGTAGTTACCAACCTGCTTAACAATATTGTAAGCCCAGTCATCGCCAAGCCCTAATTTTTCACCCTGACCATCCATGAAACGCTGGATAGAAGGATTCGTACTATTTTTCATTTTGTCAGCATTACTTGAAGTAATACCTAATTCTTCAGCATTAACCATCGCCATCAGAGACCACTTAACAATGTTAAACCATTGATCATCACCCTGACGTACAACAGGTCCTAAAGGCTCTTTAGAAATAACTTCTGGCAATACAATTGCTGCTTCAGGGTTTTTCAGTTTAATGCGCAGTGCATAAAGCTGAGACTGATCAGATGAAAGCATGTCACAACGACCAGCTTCAAAACCTTTGATAGTTGCATCTGAAGTATCATAAGTTACTGATTTGTATTTCATACCGTTTTCACGGAAGTAATCCGCCAGGTTTAATTCTGTAGTGGTACCAGCCTGAATACAAACTGCCGCGCCATCAAGTTCCAGTGCACTTTTAACACCCAGGTCTTTAGAAACCATGAAACCCTGACCATCATAATAATTAACACCTGCAAAGTTTAATCCCAGTGAAGCATCACGAGTCAGTGTCCAGGTGGTGTTACGAGAAAGCATGTCAATTTCACCAGACTGAAGAGCTGTAAAGCGTTCTTTGGCAGTTAAAGGTGTGTATTTAACTTTTGAGGCATCTCCTAATGTTGCAGCAGCAACTGCTCGACAAACATCAACGTCCAGTCCTTTCCAGCTACCTGATGCATCAGCATTTGAGAATCCAGGTAAACCTGTACTCACACCACACTGAACAAAACCTTTGCTTTTCACAGAATCAAGTGTTTCAGCAGATGCCGTATTGGCAGCAACTGCTAAAATTGAAGTCAACATAATCGTTGAAGTTAGTTTTTTCATGAATATCCCCTCAGATATTAAATTCTTAAAATTAGACTGTAATAGTTGCTAAACACTACTACTAGCTCAAATGTAACATTATAAGAGATGATTGCAAAGGCTAATCGACCATGCACTGTGTGGATGCAAAAGATATTGGCTCTACTCAAGCGCAATTGAAAGTGCAATTGATCTGGAAAACGATTCAGAAACCGAATACCAGATTACAATTCTTTGGCACCTGCATGTATTTAAATTACGGCCAAGCTCATGTACAATACCGCAGTAATTTACTCAGGTATTAACATTTATGTCACATTACTATATTTATAAAATTGATCAACTACCGGGTAGCATGATCAAAAAATTAAAAAAAATTGAACGTTTCGACAGTTATAAAGAAGCTAAAAAAGAAGTCAGTCAACTGCGAATTAACAAAGCTGAAGATGATACAGGACTGTATAAAATCATATTTGCCGACTCTGAACTCGATGCGGAAGATAAGCTTCAGGAAAAACGTGAAGAACAAATTATTCAGGAATGGGAAAAATAATTCTATGAATCCGGCAATTCAAACTGTCAGTTTGTATGGATGAGCCTGAATACAGAAAGGCTTATGAAGGATTGAATAGTCAAAAATGTGTATTTGAGAAAACTATTCTGACACTTTCCTGTAGCTGCAGATACCATGAAAAGTTCAATCTGGCTGAGCGTGAAGGTATACGCTGCACAGACATCAACAGCCAGAAGAATTGTCTGATTTTTTTAACTGAGAGCCGTCGTAAAGCACGGTTCGCTTTACATTTAACCGATATAGTTGGCAACCTGTTACCTCACAATAAGGAAATCCAGGTACAGAAAGGAGCATTGCTCGGCCTGGATCCTGAGCTCCCAAACCAGCCTGATACAGAAATTAAAGATATTTACAAATTGATTGAAACTGCGGTTTTGATCAGTAAAGGTAATTTAAAACAATTTCCGTATGAACAGATAATACCATCTATATCCCACCACCCGACGAGACCTAAAAGAAGCCGTAAAAATAAATAACATATCCTCGATCGAGTTATTCTTAATAAATATACATAATAAATCTCGTTGGCTACTTGCAACTAATAAACGCTTTGCTTAATCTTCACTGATTATCCAGGTTAAAAGCCCGATACCGGTTAATTCTCACCTCAAATTTGTGTGTTATTAACAGGACTACAGATCTTTCAATGCGCTGAAGGTTTTGATTATCCTAGAAAAATCAGTTGAGCGTGAAAAAGATGTGTAACAGATTGATGTGCCTGGTCTAAGCCAGGGATGGCTGTAGTTAGAGCAATACAGGAGCAATTGCCGAAATATCAAAAGCACCGTCGTCAACTGATTGGTGAAGACTGTGCTTTTGATTTTATCAGCTACATTAAGGTGTTACGTAGATTTTCATGATTCAACTGATTTTTCTAGGATTATGTAGACTTAAATACGCTGAACAGTTTTTGCTTTGCTGGATAATTAATTGACCGCACAACAACAAATAATGAGAACATTTATTTAATGGCAAAAGCCTCTCCGGATTTAATCAATATGGTGTCGCAACTTATTGCGACTCCATCGGTCAGCTGTGTTCAGGCAGAACTGGACATGAGTAATGAACCCGTTATAGACCTGTTAGCCAACTGGCTTTTAACTTCAGGTTTTAGTATTGAAAAACAGCAGGTGAGTCCAAACAAGTTTAATCTTATAGCAACCCTTGGACAGGGTTCTGACGGATTAATTTTTTCAGGTCATACCGATACAGTCCCTTTTGACGATGCAATGTGGCAATCCGATCCATTTAAATTAACACAGCGTGAAAATCGTTTATATGGACTGGGTAGTTGCGACATGAAAAGCTTTATTGCGATGGCCATTGCTGCAAGTCAAAGTTTTAAACCTGAACAGTTTATTCACCCATTAACCATAATAGCAACGGCCGATGAAGAAACTACAATGTCCGGTGCGCGATTACTCGCTGAAAACGGAAAAAACCTGGGTAAATATTGCGTGATAGGTGAGCCAACCGACTTAACGCCGGTGCGTGAGCATAAAGGCATTTTAATGGAGTCAATTCATTTTACCGGTCTATCCGGTCATTCCAGTGATCCTTCACTCGGTAATAGCGCCCTTGAAGCTATGCATGAATATATCCAGAAACTATTAGTTTACCGGGCTCAGCTTCAACAACAATTTAAAAACACTGCTTTTGAAGTTTCCACACCGACTCTCAATCTGGGGCATATACATGGCGGAGATAATCCAAATCGAATTTGTGGAGAATGTGAACTTCATATTGATTTAAGATTTCTACCCGATATGAATATTGAAGAGTTAAGCGAAAACATTCGTAAACTGGCCAGACAGGTAGCCTCATCAAGAGAACAACAGGTCAGCTTTACAAGCTTACTGATGGGTATTCCTGCAATGTATACCGATGTACATAGTCAATTAAACCAGTACCTTGAAGATTTAACAGAAAAACAAAGTACCTCAGTAGCCTTTGGCACTGAGGCCCCCTTTTATAATAAAATGGGCTGTGAAACTATTGTAATGGGGCCAGGCTCAATTAAACAGGCTCATCAGCCTGATGAGTTTTTACCTATGGACCAGATAAAACCTACAGTTAAACTATTAGAAAGCCTGATTCAACGATTTTGCTGTTAGAAATTCAGATATTTATCCTCAATCAATAACATCATGTTTATTCTGTACAAATCATTTCGTTGAAAAAATTAAATAATTAGAGCATTAAAATGAAAATAATTGCTGACGAAAACATCCCTTATGCGAAAGAAGCTTTCGCTGCTTTGGGTAAAGTAACTACCTTAGCTGGTCGACAAATGCAAAACTCAGATTTAAAGCATTGTGATTGTCTGTTAGTACGCTCAGTTACAAAGGTCAATAAACAGCTTTTGCAAAATACTGGTATTAAATTTGTCGCATCCGCAACTATTGGTACAGACCATATAGATCTGGATTATTTGCAGCAGAATAACATTGGATTTGCGAATGCACCCGGTTGTAATGCAGAGTCTGCTTCCGAATATATGATTAATGCTCTGTTTGAATTATCTCAAAAAAAAGGCTTTGATCCTTTTACATTAACCGCAGGTATTATTGGTAATGGAAATGTCGGATCAAGAGTCAGACAAAAACTCGAAATCCTTGGAATAAAAACACTGATTAACGACCCTCCATTACAGGCTGCAGGAGATAAATCGGCTGATTATGTTTCCCTGCAAACCATTCTTAGTGAATGTAATTTTATTACCTGTCATGTACCTCTTACTCATGATGGAGATCATCCGACTTACCACCTTATAAATAAAGAAAGGCTTAATCAATTAAATAAAAATACTATTTTATTTAATGCAGCCAGAGGTCCAGTAGTTGATAACAGTGCATTATCTGAATTATTAAATGAAAGACAGGATATGACAATTTTTTTAGATACCTGGGAAGGTGAACCGAGAGTCAATCAAACCTTGCTGAAACAGGTTGATTACGCAACACCACACATAGCCGGTTACAGTGTTGAGGGTAAATTACGCGGAACACAGATGATTCTGGCAGCAGCCAGTCAATTTTTTAAGCTAAATTCAAACTGGGATATGCAGGATTATTTACCTCCACAAAAAGACATACAGTTAACTGAAGTAGAACAAAATAAAATCTGGACACAACTTTTTGCATCTCATTATCAAGTACATAGCGATCATCAGAGGATGCTTAAATTATCCACTCTCTCTCAACAGGAAATGGCCATTGAATTTGACCTGTTAAGAAAAAATTATCCGGTTCGTTACGAGTACAATCAATTCAATGTTCAATGGGGTCGGAAAATTTCAACAAGCGCTCCATCATCAGAAGCAAATACTGCTCCTGCGCATCCATGCGCCCGCAGCATAAGCACATCCATGTGCAAAAAAATAGCCTCTCAGATTGAGAGGCTACAGTTTAGTATCAATACTTCTGATATTTAAGTTTACTGAGGCGGAACCTGTATTAAGGTATCATCAGTGATGTTAACCATCGCACCGTCAGTCGCCAGGAATGTTGCAGCAATTCCCTGAATTTCTGCTCTTACCGCAGCATTTGTGTCAGCTGAATTAAACGAATCTGCTGCTGCACTTAACAGGGAACTATGATTACCAACCAAAAATTTCACGCTGTGAAGCAAATCCTCTCCAGTCGTATCTGTACTTACCTGCTCTAATCCCATCAACTTTATGACAGGCTCTGTTCCAGCCAGCGGTGCGGGTACAGTATTACCGGAATCATTACTATCAGGTACTGTGTTTGGCACAACCAGATCAGAAGGAGAAGTACTCCCGCCCACTATTTCAAAATAAAGTAAGCCCCGACCTTCTGCCGCTTTTTCAGCATAGTTAATCGGATCAGCAGTATCCATGACAGTTTGAGTCACTGCCATAAATGATTCATAGTCAGCTGTTCCTTTATTAACACCTAAGGTAGCCAGACCACTCACAATTGAAGGTGAAAAAGCCGCTGAACCATCCAGAATTTTTGCCACGCTACCCCCACCAAAGGCCATAACAGCATCTCTAACATTTTCTTCCAGTGCCACAAATGTAGTACCGACTATGGCACCTAGAGAATGACCGAGAAAATAAATTCTGGAAGCGTCAAAAGTACTAGTTCCAGCTGTCATACCCTGAACAGCATAAGTTAATGTAAACAGATCAGAAACAGCCTGGCGAAGATTATCACGCGTATTCTGCAAATTAGACAGGTTGATAAAATGTCGTCCTGACGTATCTGTAACACCATCCGGTCCAGCCGCAGTAATATCACCGGTTAGTGGATCCTGTGTTACCAGATCCAGATCGAAAGTACGTTCACTTGCTCCGGCTGCCTGATAAAAACCTTCAGTGCCATCTGTTTCATTTCCAGTTAAACCATGCATTGGCATATCAATAGCCAATACAGCCATTCCTGCTTTTGCAAAAGCATCTGCCAGTGCCAGCATAGTTGCCCGGTTAGAGGTAATACCATGCTGGAATATCACAACTGGATAACCATCATCAGGCATGGTTGTTTTGGGGATCGATGCCATCAGCGGTATAGATTGAGTAGAGGTTAATTTAGCAGCTGTATTATATCGTGATAGCTTACTTCCACCTTCTCCCTTCCAGAAACTGGCTAAAGGTGTTGGATCATTTACGCTACTTGCTGCAGTTAAATAATAGGGTACATCCAGTGTTCCAACAAATATATCTGCTCCGGGATAACCTTCCATACCGGTTAATGCAGAATCAATCTGACTGTCTACAAGCACAGAAGCAGGTACGTCTCCTTCATGAATATCTTCCCTGACCTGTTCCAGTACATCACCAATAGACTGGGTTGTAAAACTCCAGCTTAAAATAATATCAGATGTTTCAATATCTGCGTCATAGGCTGCTACTGTACCTTCACTGATATTGACTATCTGACGAATCCCTTCAAATTTTGCCAAATCTTCATCGGTTATTGATCGTAAAGCACCCGGCAAAACGGCACCTTCCGCAGTCAGGGATTCAGTCAAGGTTTTAATTAAACGATAAGTAATAGAAGGCCCGAATGCTGTACCATCACTTGTTTTCAAATCATCTGTTATGACAACCATGTAAGAAGTTTTTTCATCAAGTGGTTTCAGCGGTAAAATCGCTAATGTCGATTGAGAAGAATCAACAGAAGATAAGGTCGCCACAAAGTCCACACCAAAGCTTAGTTCTTCATTAACCGCGACAACCGCTCCACCAGTGCCTGATAGCGTTACATCATAGATTTTCACTGAATCAGGATTAATTGATTCCGCATCTATCGTAGTACTAAAACCAGCTGACATCGGGGATACAGTAGAAAAACCATCAAGTGCACTCAAAGCAACCTGCGGATCTGCAAGATTAGTTTCATCAATCCCTGGTACATTGATAGTGCCATCTTCACTACCGCCAAATAACAGGTTATTAGGAAAAGGGATAATACTGTTAGATGGATCAAACTTTGCCGAAGGATTAACAGCTCCATCAGTCGAAGGTGTTGTTTCAACTATAGAATCCTGTAAATTCGTATCCGGCTCAGATTCACAGGCCGATATGATCATAGCTGCGGCAAGTGTAATAATTATTTTTGTCATTTTCATCAATCAATCCTCCTAATAATTCCAGTTCAATTGAACACTGAAAATGTCAATTGCCGCATCATACTCACCTGAAACAGTGGCTGCCAGAGTCGGTATCCCGCTTTCGTATTCATTGTTGACGGGGGCATCGGCCATGGTTAGATGTGTATAACCAAAATCTACAGAAATATCATTATCTACTTTATAACTGGCACCAAAAGATAACCAGGTGCGATCAGAGCCAGGTAAGCGTGGTGTTCTTCGTTCTGCACTGGGCACTGGTGATTCATCCAAAGCTACACCAGCTCGTAAAACCATTTCATTTGAATACTGGTAGTCAGCACCAAATGAATAACGCATAACATCATTCCAGTTTTCAGTCGTTACGGTATCAGGTTGATTAGCATTATCGTAACTAACCCTGAGTTCCTGAAAAGAACTCCAACCGGTCCAGGTAATATCAGCAAGATACGTGAATTTATCAACCTGGTGAGACAGGCTGATAGAGATACTGGAGGGAAGTGATACGGTTGCACTCAGACCGGTATCAATAAAAGCATTACTGGCATATACAAAAGATGCTGCTGAAGGAACGGTATAATCTGCATCACCTTTAATATCCATATCAACTTCTGAACGATAAGTCATACCCAAATTAGTCTGATCGGAAATCTGGTACAATAACCCCAGATTAAACCCGATAGAAATACTATCAAAATTATCACCTTCAAGATGCGCATAGCCATCAGCCTGCTGAGGTAAGGCTCCCAGGCCGGCACAGGTTTCAGCATTAAATGAAGCGACACAGATTGCCCCGAAATCAACAGCACTGCTTAATTCAACAGCACCAAACATAATATCAAGACCACCTCCAATAGAAAGCTGATCATCAACTTGATAAGCAAAACTCGGGTTAAAATTAATGATTTGAAGATCTGAAATTACGCCATGATAGCGGCCAACCCAGTCATCATCATACTTGGTTGCTAAACCAAAAGGTGCATAAACACCCAGACCAAATTTGGTTTTTTCATCTATGCCGGCAACCCAGTATAAATTAGGTACAATGGCATTAAACCCTCCATCATTATCATCACCGGTTAAAGGCGATCCACCCACTAAAGGTGCAGAGGTCGACCCATCATTTTTAAAGGATGAAGTAGGCACAATTAAATGTGATGCAACAACCAGTTGGTCGTCGTTAAGGTTCATCATGCCTGCAGGGTTAAAAAAAATGGTCGAAGCATCGGGTGTATGCGCTGCTGCACCAGCATATGCATTCCCCTGACCACGTGCGTTTGTTTCTATTAAAGCAAAACCGGAGGCACTGCTTAGAGATGGGATAAATACTGATGTCACGAGACTTGAAATCAGTGTTCTCCTAAATAATGTACTAAACCTCATATTCTCTCCATTTATTATTTATTTTTGGTGGCAAAATAATACGCTGATATTTATTTATTACAAATTGAAAAATTAATAAGAGAACATATTATCCTGGATTCCGCAGTTGACCGCTCGCAATAGAGGTTAACCCAGTGTTTCATAAACCATGACAGTTGATGTGTATAATCACCCAATCGGTGCATCCCGCTACGAACTGAATTGCAGGTTTGAGGCGGCTCTCTTCGTTGTAACGCCTTGATCTACACCACCTCAAACGCACAATCAACTCGTCCAACTGCTGATTCCAGGATTATTCTTAATTTTTATCATCATTACAAAATCAACTTGCACCTGAGGCTTAAAAATCAACTCTGTAAAAAATACTAATACCCTGCCTCAACAACAAAGCAAAAATGATTATCATAAATATTTTTTTAATTCTCAGAAATTAAATCAACTTAAGGAATCGCTGATTAATGCTGATTGATTAGAAGTTCCTTATATTATCTAGCTAAAATTTAAGCTCTACACTTATCACCAATCCACACGACTCTATTTTTTCCCTCAGCCTTTGCCTGATAGAGTGCATCATCGGCACGCTTGAAAAACCTTCGTTCATTATCACCTTCCTGATAACAGGTAACCCCAAGACTAATAGTCACTGGTCCGACTTCATCGAAAAGCGTATCAGCTACAGCATGGCGACACCTTTCAGCCATGCGTAATGCGCCTTCTTTTTCTGTCTGCATCATCAGAATAGTAAATTCTTCTCCACCCCAACGGCTTAGCACATCGACATCTCTTACAATTTCTCTTATGCGATCCACCAGATCCACCAAAACCCTGTCACCCATATCATGCCCATATTGATCATTCAATCGCTTAAAATCATCAATATCAAAAATCAACATGGAAAAATTATTACCGTACCTGTGAGCCCGGCTCATAAACTCCTGCAAACTATTTTCAAAAGCCCTTCGATTGGTAATGCCCGTCAAAGTATCGGTAATAGTTAAATCTCTGAGATAATCATTGCTCTGACTGAGCTGTAATGTTGCCTCATCTATCTGCTGTTGTAATGAAGCATTCAAAAGCATTAATTCACGATGCCTGAAAACCACGAAAACCACAATAACAAGAATTAATATTAAAACCATTGACCAGAATACTTTTTCAACATTCCAGAAAGGTTTTTCTACTACAAACCATTTTTGATAGATTTTTTTATAATCATCAGAAATCAAAAATGCCTGTAAAGCTATTTCCAGTTTCTCTCTCAGTTGCGGAGCGCTTTTGCGCACGCCCATGCCTCTTTTCACTTCCATAAGTGGGGGTAAAATAGTGGTGATTTTATCGTTTAAATCATACTCTATAATTATTTTCTCCATCACCGTTTGTGAATATATCATTGCATCCACCTGTCCGCTAATTAGAGATTGAAAGGCTGTATCAAAATTATTATAAGTAGCCAGTACCACTTCTTCTCTATGATCCAGAGCTTTATAACCACATTCATCCTGTACCACCGCCACCACTTTATTATCTAAATCTTCTAAATTTTTAATATAGATATTACTGGTTCTAACAAAAATCGAAACCGGGAAGGTTTCTACAGCTGATGTAAATAGAGCTAGTTTCTGCCTTTCAGCCGTTAAACCGAGCGTTGGCACTATATCAACTTCACCGTTATAGAGAGCTTCGCATATAACAGACCAGTTTTTTTGAATATCATAGCGATACTTTATACCAGCTCTTAAGGCAACTGCTTCAAAGACATCAATAGCAAAACCTGCGGGGTTCTGATCTTCATCCAATATATAATAAGGAGGGTAATATTCGGGAATAGCAACAATCAGTTCATCTGCTAATTTTGTAAATGGTTCGGCCTGCGCACTTCCGATTGACATCGTAAGTAAAAATAATAAACAAAACTTAGCCAGAAAAAATTTTATGACCTTCCAGTTTTTGTTTAGAAAAATCATTTAATCCATTTCCTGTACGCTGAAATTTAGCTCTATCTTGAGCATAGAACGATCAATAAAAATAGTACAACTTATTTGACAGAAGGTTGCTTTACCAGGACCAAACAGGCTTTATTAAAAATATTAAGAAAACTATAAAATTATTTAAATATGTAACCATTCAATTAAATTATCCTAATTACTGCAAATAATCCATGAATTTATTCATATTTAAATAACCGCAAAATACATTTAAAAAGCAAATTATTACTCAAAATAATAATTTAAACTTTCATTCAACTGATTGTTTCATAAATTTTTCATAAATATTACGTGAAAAATTAATTTCAATAACTGAGTAGAGATAATTCTACAAAGTATCGAATTACATAATTAAACCTGAATTCTGCGGTTGACCGTTCCCAATAGAGGTCAACCGCGAAATCCAGGTTAAAATATGAAATATTTATATAAATAACATATAGATTACATATAATTCTACTGGTACATTAATCCAATCACTAACTCAAAAGGATTTATTATCATGTCAGACAGAAAAGCCGAAATTACTGAAAATGACCGGGCGCCAGTGCCAGACAGAAGAGTAAACTTTGATCAACGTAAAACAGATAACAATACATTCTATGATGGTCCTGCACGAAGAATGACAGTTGACAGACGTTTAAACACAGATAATCAGCGCAAACAAAACTAAAGCATTTTCAGCAATGCATCCATTTAGAATGACCATAAAGCAAGAATACCCGGATAGGCATAAATAAAGTTATTTTCAGGCAATTCAATCACAGCAGTTTCATCCTCAAAGTCACTGAGTAGTGCTTCACGCCTGCTGTATCCCTTTTCAAATGAAAACGCCACAATCATGCCGGCGTTAAACTGGTAATCATAAACCCAGTTCAATCTTAACTGTAAAGCATTGAACCTGGAAAAAACAGTTGAACCTAGAATCCGCAGTTGGACGAGCTGATTGTGCATTTGAGGTGGTGTAGATCAAGGCGTAACGACGCGGAATAGCGAGCTATTCCAAGGAGTTACAACGAAGAGATACGCCGCCTCAAACGTACAATTCAGTTCGTAGCGGGATT
>JBNKKI010000188.1:0-4995 GCA_050291745.1 Gammaproteobacteria bacterium
CAAAGGAGAATCGATGCGAAAAATAATGAATAAAATGACTGATTCCGATCACTGATACTGCTATTATCAGGCTCTTCGCGTTAGGCCTTCAGGTGATCGAATAAAACCGGAATGGGTGATCGGATTCGCCGGAATATGCACATGGTAACTCCAAAATGTGTATGTACAATATTAAGTACACCACATTAAGTCTCATAACAATGCAAATCAACTCGGACGCAATACACGCCATCTCATTTGCACTGAAGAGCCTGGCGTTATGAATCTAAAGACTGAATATGAATGAACACAGAGATAGTAGCAACAGACTAACATTTGATTTTGATAAGATCGATGGTGACAAGTATAGAAACATCACTGATGAGCAGGCCAAACCCAGCCACTTTCGCCACCTGAGCAAACCAGTCATCCTCTTCCCTGACCGAGATGGTCAGTAACGTAAACACCTTGTGTCCTTGCTTCAGCACCGAGCCAAATTTCTGGGTCAGGGTGACGGCACACGTCCTGGCCGTGTGGTGTGTATAGGCTGCCTTTTTGAGCAAATGCGCGGTAATCACGCGCTGGACGATACCCAGTCCCGCCCCATGATCTCGGTCTGGCGGGCAAACAGAAAGCGTAAGGGGAACAGGAAGCTCAACACCGACTGGCGCATGGCTGCCTGGGCACTATTTCATCAACCAGCAAGGCCGCGCTCTCGGCCATTCGCCGCGCGCCACAACTAGGACAGAAGCCCCTTCGTTTGCAGCTGAAGGCGACTAGGTGCTCGGCACGACAAGACTCGCAGCGCACCTGCAAAAAACCGCTTTCTAACTGGCCCCATTTGAGTTCGTTTCGCAGAGTTTTTACCTATGGTAGTGATTAGCGACGAATTGAAACAAGCATTGGAAGCCAACAAAACAACAGGTTACCGCATATATGCGCCAGAAGATTTCGTTTGTAATAAGTGATATCTATTCATCTGCTATCGTTTAAAGGGGCACAGCCGAATGGTACTTACTAAAGCATCAAGACACCCTTTCTACTTGGCTTAAGTAAATGCCATTCGTCTCTGACCTCTTTTACTCTAATTGAAAGTAAACATATAACCGGTTGCGAATTTCGGGACGCTGATGGTTCGAACGACTCTCATCGATTTTAATATATCCGTAGAGTTATGGATTTAGGAGTTCAAAGTACGCCAATTTCGCTTTTGACTGTTTGTTCGAAAAGTAAGACGCACCGAGACTCTCAGAGGTAAGAGTTTTTAAATTAACCGGGGCACGCGTTAAAAGGCACTACAAAATTAGCGCATCACCTGGGTCGGTGAATTCTAAACCTTTGAAACCTTTAGCTTCTAAATGCTGCTTGACCTTTTCATGAACTACGATCGTTCGCATACTTTCAGCCAGACGAAACATATACAGGCCTTTAATAGATCGGGGCTCTAATTCGACATTTTTCATACTGGCATCGCCAATGCGGGAATCTGTTAAGTATACGGTGCCAGGCCCCGCTGCTTTAACTAGCCCAATAATGTTTATGGCTTTGTAGCCCTCAATGGTGAACGATGGGTCAGTTCGACTCCTTAGCACTGCGTCATAAGTTATAATATTGTCAACACCAGCTTCAACTAAAGCATCAAAAAATGCATTGCTCGCAATTGGAGGGTTTTTAAAGAAGTCAAGACGCGTACAATTTTCTTCACCTTCCTGAATAGATACAAAGATTGGCTGTTCTGGCTCTACCGTAAACGGTTGGCCAAACATCCAATCGTCTTCATCATCCTCAGGCAAATCAGGCATGCAGCCCAACATCATTCCATCTATTGCACCTATTCTGCTATTGATAATATAGAATTTATCGTCACTCATAATATTACTTTTATGGTTACCTATTAACTCAGTCTTTTAGATAAATGCAATACAAAATCAGCCATTGCTCCAACTAGAATACTTTCAATTTTTTTGTCCAGATCATTATTCATAGCCTTACTATTTTCTGAAGCTTAACGCCTTTATTTTGCGGCGAGGTTACGAGTCCGAAGCCCGCCGCGATAGCGGTTTTTAGCGGGCTTGAACAACAATTACTTGTTAGTTTAGAACGACATGCCAATTCCAAAGAATAGTTATACGTATTCAGTTCCAAACAAGGTAGTCAGAAAGATGGTTCATCTCACTTATCTCATCTTGATTACTTGCAGTCAAACCAATTAACGCAGAATATTCTCCATTATGAATTACCTCAATAATTCGATATTTTGAAGTATGCTCGTCATAATACACAATGGTCTGCACTGCGCTGTGGCGTTTAGAGTCACTAACTTTACTGTCCAATACCTTGGCACCATAGTTTTCTAACATTTCTAAAGTTTTGCTTAGCTGCAACGGAGGTTTACTCCTATCCTTTGGATCAAGCCAAATTGATACCGAAATCAGGTATTCCGTTGAAGAGAAAGTAAAAAGACCGCTTTTTCGATCTTCAACCCCGTCACTTAATTCCCATGCGGGCGGTAGTTCAAATGTAAAACTTTGTCGTTCAATTCGATTCCAAAACTGCGGTTTATTTAGTACTCCTTCAACTAATTTCTTTGCATTTTCTAACGAGTCAAGATCTTTATACTGAAGTTTCCCAGCCTTAATTTCACCAGCAATTGTGGCAGCATGAATCACATTCGAATTGAGGACTGTTACTAGCTTCTTACCAATATGTTTCCTTGTTTGGTAACTGATATTCTTGGATGCTTTTTCAGTTAAATATATATTAACACCAAATCCATCACTAAAAGTTAACTCTGCCCTTTCTATATCACCCTCTTTAAATAAACTTTCTTCATTCAAGTACAGCTTTCGACTCTCATGAATTAACTCGACAGAGTTATTTAAAGGCTTACTATCTGCTATATGAAATGTAACAGCGTGATCAGAGGTGGCATAAGTGAGGATGGGTAGGAATAAAATTAGGAAATATGAGAATATTCGAGGAAATAAAGTCATCCTACTTATTTCCTTTTTCAAAATTTATCATACGCTTCTAGCTCCAGGTTAATTAAGCAATAATACTAACGCTCGGCTAAGCGGCTCGTACCGCCTTTGGTAACGTGAGCGGCACTATGGTGCCGCGAGTCCGTTTTGAGCCACTTGTTAAGAATCTTCTTCATATAATTTAATAACTGCTTCCCAAACGTCACTCACAGAATTCTCTACCAGATCGTAGTGTTCTCCTTCGACTGGATACCACAGCACACCCTTGTTAATTCTATGATCGTATCCGATATTACCGCCTACACCATCTATACCAACAACGACCAATTCCTTAAGATTTTCAGGAAGCCATTCTTCAGACTGTAAAAACTTATTGAACTTAATAATATCTAAAGAGGGGTCTTCATTGTAGCTAAAGAGCAATTGAACATTTGTTGGACCTATAAACCCATTTGTCTCCAGGTACTTATTTCGTACATCATTAGGCAAATTAAGTCCAATTTCGGATTCAATGTAGTCAATAACTTCAGCCGATAATTGCACATGCTCTCCGTGGATTCTTAACAGTTTATTAGAAGGAATCCGAATTATCAGGTACTAGACGGATTCCTTCTATTTCGGTATTCTATCCTACGTTTTCTGTATACTAATCGACCGACAAAGGAGTTGTCAATGAACCAAACCGAAAAGGAAAAATTCTTCTGGAACAATTACTTATCAAAGCTTTCAGAGTTCAGGAGAGCGATAGGGGTCAGGTCTAGCTTTTATCCTATCAATCTGATAGTGTTTATCCATGTCCAGGCCCTTGCGATTAGAATTCCCCGATGCACTCTACCATCTCACCTCCAGAGGTGATTAAAGTACCAGAGTTGCGCTTAAATGATAGCTTTACTGGTAAATCATGGAGTTTCTGTGCTTGATAGAAATACTTTAAATTGATAATTACCTTGGGGTTTAGGCAGATGGCTAATTGGAATAAACTTTTTGAAGATGAAGCAAATATCGAGAGAATACCGGAAGCTGATGTGCTCAAATATGCTTTTCAGCTTGAAGAGCGGTTTAATACAGAAAAAGCAAAAGATATTAAAGTGTGGGATATAGGTTGCGGGGGAGGCGGGCATTCTGTTGCACTTTCTAGAATGGGGTTTAATATGTTTTGTTCAGATAACTCCCTACAAGCGATTGAGTTGACAAAAAATTGGTTAAGCCAATTGTCATTAAGTGCCAATGTAGAAATATCCTCTATGGAAGAATGTCCATGGAATGAAAAATTTCAAGGTATTTTTAGTTGGAATACATTAAATCATAACACCTCAGATAAAATAAAGAGTACTGTTGATATGATTTATACTCAATTGGTTGATGACGGACTTTTTCTTGCGATTCTTAAATCGGATAAGGCCGACATGTATGGTAAAGGAAAAGCTATTGAACCGAAAACATTTTAATAGAGGGAACAAAAGAAGATGGTGTGCCTCATCATTATTTTGATGAGCAAGAAATCAGATCCTTATTTCCTAAGGAAAAGTGGGAATTTTTGGCTTTCGCTGAGGAAGTGGTAACTCAACTGGAAAAACCTCCTGAGTTCTGGACTTATACTCCTTTCAGGTATACAAATTTTTTGATTTTTCTAAAAAAACGCTCTAAAAAAGCTAATAATGCAAGTATAAGATGAATAACAGCTATCACCCCTGTATATCAAGGCAGAAAACTGGAGCTTGGATATGACTGAATCATCCGTCTATCCGGCCTCAATTTATTCAATCCTCTGGATTTCCGGTTGAATCCGCCCGCTTTCACTGCCGTCCTGGCCTATCAACTTAGCTCAGACAATACCCCAAAGGCAACCCATCCTTCTGCTGCTGTGCCGATAGAGAAGTGTGAAAACTCAGCGCTTGCATATTCCGGCGAATCCGATCACCCATTCCGGTTTTATTCGATCACCTGAAGGCCTAACGCGAAGAGCCTGATAATAGCAGTATCAGTGATCGGAATCAGTCATTTTATTCATTATTTTTCGCATCGATTCTCCTTT